>NZ_BAABHC010000014.1:0-524020 GCF_039541895.1 Pontibacter saemangeumensis | reverse complement strand
ATATATCTCCCCCGCTTTTATATATCTCCCCCGCTTTTATATATCTCCCCCGCTTTTATATATCTCCCCCGCTTTTATATATAGGGTTTGAGTTCCGGCTGTGCTTACTCCCGGACAGGGTCCATGCCCTCAGGCACCAGGCTGCGCAGGTAGTCGTAGGTCGCGTATTGCGAGCGCACGTCGGTAGGGGGGGAAGCCGGTATATAGCTGTTGTCCACGTCACGGGCTTTGTTGTCGTCGGCCAGCTGCAGGTCGATGATGGTGCGCAGTTGCTGTACCAGGTCCGGCTGCAGCAGCGGGAAAGCCACCTCCACACGCCGGTTCAGGTTGCGCGTCATCCAGTCGGCCGAGGCCACGTAGTACTCTTCGTCCCCGTTGTTATGGAAGATGTAGACCCGGGCGTGCTCCAGGTAGCGGTCCACGATGCTGCGCAACCGGATGTTCTCGCTCACGCCCTCCACGCCCGGCACCAGGCAGCAGATGCCCCGCACCAGCAGCTCTATCTGCACCCCGGCCTGGCTGGCGGCATATAGCTTTTTGATCATGCGCTCGTCCTGCAGGGCATTCATCTTCAGGATCATCCGGGCGGGCTGGCCTTTCTTCGCATGCCTGATTTCCCGGTCGATGAGGCGCACGAACTTCTCCCGCATGTTCAGGGGTGCCATCAGCAGGTGCTGGATTTCCTTGTCGGGCTGGCCGTCAATCAGGAAATTGAATACCTGCTCCACGTCTTTGGTGAGGCGGCTGTCAGAAGTGAAGAGCGCGTGGTCGGCATATATGGTGGAGGTGTCCTCGTTGTAATTTCCGGTGCTCAGGTACGCGTAACTCACCAGCCTGCCGCCCTCGTTGCGGGTAATCAGGCCCAGCTTGGAGTGTACTTTCAGTTCGGCGGCGCCGAAAATTACGTTTGCGCCCGCCTTCTGCAGCTTGCCGGCCCAGAATATATTCGACTCCTCATCAAAGCGCGCCTTCAGTTCCACCACCACCGTCACCAGCTTCCCGTTTTTAGCGGCTTTGGCCAGTGCCTTGGCAATGGCCGATTTGTCGGCCACGCGGTACAGGGTGGCGCTCATGGCCGTCACCTTGGGGTCCTCGGCGGCCTCGTTAAACAGGCGCAGCACGTAGTCGAACGATTGGTACGGGTAGTGCACGAGGTAGTCCTGTTTCTGCATGGCGGCCAGCATGCTTGGCTCCTGCTCCAGGAGCGGGTGTACCAGCGTGGGCTGCGGCTGGTACTTGAGCGCCGGCAGGTCGAAGTCCGGGAACTGGAAGAAATCGCGGAAGTTGTGGTATTTGCTGCCATCCACCAGCTCGTCTTCAGTGATGCCGGTGTGCGCCATCATCATGTCCAGCAGGTCCTGCGGTGTTTCCGGGTCGTAGAGCAGGCGGGCCGGGTAGCCGGTTTCGCGCTTCTTCAGGCTCTTGCGGATCTTGGCCATCAGGTTGCCCGACACTTCCTCCTCGATATCCAGTTCGGCATCACGCGACACCTTCACAGCGTGGGCGTCAAACTGCTTGTACTTATCGAACATCAGGGGCAGGCAGAAGCGGATCACGTCGTCGATGAACATCACGTAGCGCTGGTTGCCCTCCGTTGGCAGCTTCACAAAGCGGCTGCCGTGCTTTTTGGTAGGGATTTCCAGCATCGCGTAGCGCTCCGGCTTGCAATCCTCCTCCGTCTTCGGCCCCCACATCTTTATACCGAGGTATACGGTCTGGTCTTTCAGGAAGAGGTGTGTCTCTGTTTCGTCGAGGATGATAGGCAGCAGCAGGGGCTCCAGTACCTCATCAAAATACGCCTGTACCCACTCCTGCTGGGCCGGGTTCAGGTCGTGCTCCGTCAACAGGTGGATGTCGTGCTCGCGGAGGCCCTTCAGGATCCCCTCCCGGAATACCTCCCCGAACTCCTCCTGCTGGCGCTTTACCTCCTGCATTACCTGCCCAAACGTGTCGGACGGGTCCTTTTGCAGTTTCCTGCGTGTTTTTTCCTTTAGTTTGATCAGGCGCTTGAGGGTCGCCACGCGCACCTTGAAATACTCGTCGAGGTTAGACGAGAAAATGGCCATAAACTTTACGCGCTCCAGCAGGGGCACGCGCGGATCCTTTGCCTCCTGCAGTACTCTGTAGTTAAAAGCCAGCCAGCTCAGCTCCCTGTCGATCAGGGGATAAGGGGTCGTGGCTGTGTTATCGTTGTCTTCTTGCATGTGGTTTTCTTTCAGCCGCCTCCCCTGTGTGAAGGGTCGCAGGCCGCAATGTTATTTATAGTTCTTCGGGAAGTCATAAAAAAGCATGGAGGCATTCTTCTTGCTGATGTCCTTCCAGCTGCTGCACTTAAACTCCAGTGCCACGACACCCGCGGTGGGCAGGCTGGCCACGTGCTCCGGAGTCAGCAGGTTTGCAAACTCGGTGATGGCCTCGTTATGGCCCACCATCATCAGGAAAGCCACATCGTCGGGCACGTTCTTCACCACCTCCAGCAGGTCTTCTTTGCCGGCGCCGTACATGCGCTCGTCCACGGCAATGTCGTCGGGCTCGTAGCCGATCTCCTTGCCCACGAGCGTGGCGGTGGTGAGCGCCCGGACGGCTGGGCTTGAAATGATCAGGTTGGGCTGAACGCCGCGGGCAGCCAGCTCCTGGCCGATGAGCGGTGCGTCGCTGCGGCCGCGCTTGTTAAGCGGACGGTCGTGGTCGCTGAGTTCCTCAAACTCCCAGCTCGATTTGGCGTGCCTCATTATATATAGCGTCTTCATATTCTGTTCTCTAGCATACGTGCCGGCTGCCTTAAAAGCGACAGTGGGGGCATTGCTACTTACTCCAACTATTGGCAAATGGTTGTGCCCTGCCGGGCGCGGCTTCGCCCGCCTCCGGTGCCAGCGCCTGCACGGACACCGGAGGCAGGCCGTTGTTATATAATAAGTCTCATATATAGGTATGATTATTGCCAAAAATTAAATCAAGGTTTGTGTTTGCTATTAAACTTATAAACATTTATATAGTACATTTAAAAACATATAGTGCGTGAAGCTTGTGTTAAAGTAACGAGGCAGTAGGTCTGCAGGTATATATAACAGGGCGGGCGGCTCTTATTAAAAGTAAAGATTATCATGATTTCAATGGTCACGGAAACAGAGTATGCTTTGGCGCTTGATGCGGCGAAGTTCAGGTCTACGAACAGCGTATGGAACGAACTGATGCTGAACGACCCCTGGTCGGTGGGCTACGTTACCACGCTCATCGAACTTAAGCCTTTCTCTGAAAAGGAGGAGTGGGAGGCTTTTTATTACCGCAGCGGTGAGGAGAGGGAGGTGATCATCTCGCGCTGGGATGAGGCCACACAGGCCGCCCTGCAGGATACATTGCTCATCAAAAGGGACAGGAACTATGTCCGCGGTCTCAACTGGAACCTCAAAAACCTGAATACGCAGTTCGGCAGAACGCGGGATAGGCTGCACGAAAAGGGGGAGATACTATATAGCCATGTGAAGGGGAATGGGTATGGCCTGACGGTGGATGAGTGCGTGGAGTGCGTACGTTTCCGGGTTATATGCGAAACCTGGAACGGCGTGATCATCCGGGAGCGCAATACCGTCAAGACGCTACAGGCGCTCTATCCGCAGGTGGAGTTCCGCAAAGTGGAAGGCGTGATAGACCATAGCTATGCGGTGGATTACGAGGCCTATGAGGGCGGGATGTTGCGCTATGCGCTGCAGGTAAAGCCCAGGTCCTATACCGGCAATGCCACCTACCTGCTGAATGCCCGGCAGGCCAACAGCCGGAAAAACCAACTGTACAAAGCCCGCTTCGGGGCACCCGTTTACGACATCATTTCAGATTATAAAGGAAACATCCTCAACACCGAGGTGCTTAAAAACCTATAACCGCCTGCTTGCTTTTGCCTTTCTTTTCAGGGGCGGGAGCCGGGCGCTCCTCACTGAAGTCTGCGCTGCCGGCGGGGGTGTATTGCGCCTGGAACAGCAGTTCCTCCTCTTCGCTGCGGCGGATGGCGTTGACGAACGAGAAGCGCATGCCTCGCTCCTGTGAAGTGATCACGGGCAGGCCGAAGCTTTCGTTGTAATGTTTGATTGCGTCCTTTTTTGGGTCTGCGAGCCGGTTCCGGATAAACTCCCTGTGCTGCACCACCCGGTTGCGGGTATAGGCGTTTAGCTGCGCCACATCCTGGTCCAGGATATTGCCGCTGATGATGCTGGCAAAAGCGCCGTCTATTTCATATCCTACGCTGTTGCGCTCGGCCGCGAGCGCGGCCACGGTGGTGGTTCCGGTTCCTAAGAATGGGTCCAGCACGGTGTCTCCCTTCACTGAGTACATGCTGATGAGCCGGTATGGCACTTCAAACGGGTAAGCCGCGCTGCGCGCCCTCGTTTCTGCGTTTTTGATGCCCTGCTTTGTGCCCTTCAGATCCCACAGGTCCGAGAACCAGCAATTCCGCTCCTCCCAGAAAAAAGCGCTCTGGTTGCGCAGCTGTTTTTCCTCTGCCGATTTAAACACCCGCTTGCCGCCCTTCCGGAAGATCAGGATCCACTCGTGCTCCAGCGTGACATAGGCGCCCGCCGGCAGCATGCCTGAACCCATAAACTTGTTGGGGGCGTTGGTCTGCTTGCGCCACAATATGTTGGGCAGGTTGGCCAGGCCCAGTTGCAGAAAAGTGGAAATGATGCGCGCGTGGTTCGGGTAAAGCGCGAACTTCCCGCCGAGGGTGCGGGTGGCGTCGCCGATGTTGATGCAGGCAAAGCCGCCCGGTCGCAGGACCCGCTCCACTTCGCGCCATACCTTGTCCAGTTCCAGGTGCATCAGCTCGAAGGCCTCTTCGCCTCTCATATCCGCCAGGGCAGCCGCGATGTCATTACTTTGCTGCGCCATTATCCCATCCCACATCTCAATCATGGGGTAGGGTGGGGACGTAACGACAAGATCAACGGAGGCGCTGGCCAGGGCATCCATCTTTTGGGCGGCGCCCAGTATAAGGCGGTGTTGGGTTGTCATGGGTATAGGGGCGCGTCCGGTTCCGCCCCGCCTGCCTTTGTATATGATTTATACGGCGGCAGGTGGAGCGGAACACAGAAAGCGCGGCGATTAGACGTTGTTTGGGTAGCGCTGGTAATGGAGTTCTGCTACCCGGCGTTGCAGCTCATCGCGCAGCTCATCGATGTTGATTTTGTTTGTGGCGGATATAAACAGGGCAGGGGCGTGCATTTTCGCCATATAGGTTGCCTTCAGGTCCTCGATAGACGGGCGCACTTCGGCACCATCCTCGGCCATTTCCTGCTCCCGCTGCTGGAGGTAAAGGTCTACTTTGTTGAACACCAGCAGCACCGGCTTCTCCGCAGAATTGATGTCTTTCAGCGTCTCGTTCACCACGGCGATGTGGTCCTCAAACGAGGGGTGCGACACATCCACCACGTGCACCAGCAGGTCGGCCTCGCGTATCTCATCCAGCGTGGATTTAAAGGACTCGATCAGCTTGGTCGGGAGCTTCCGGATAAACCCGACGGTGTCGGAAAGCAGGAACGGGACGCTCTCCAGCACGACCTTCCGCACGGTGGCGTCTACGGTGGCAAACAGCTTGTTCTCGGCAAACACCTCTGATTTGGAGAGCAGGTTCATCAGCGTGGATTTGCCCACGTTGGTATACCCCACCAGCGCCACGCGCACGATGCCCGAGCGGGCTTTGCGCTGCTCAAAGTTCTGCTTCTCGAATTTCTTCAGGCGGTCGCGCAGCAAGGCAATCTTATCGCGCACGATACGGCGGTCCGTCTCGATCTCGGTTTCACCCGGTCCTTTCATTCCGATACCGCCTTTTTGCTTGGAAAGGTGCGTCCAGAGGTTGGTGAGGCGGGGCAGCAGGTACTGGTACTGCGCCATCTCCACCTGGGCGTGCGCCTGGGCGGTTTTGGCGCGCAGCGCAAAAATATCGAGTATCAACAGGCTGCGGTCCACGATCTTCACCTGCAGCTCGCGCTCGATGTTGCGCACCTGCGAGGCACTCAGGTCATCGTCGAAGATCACCATGTCCACGTCGTGCTCTTTCACATAGGCCCTGATCTCTTCCAGTTTACCGGTCCCCACAAAGGTGCGGATATCGGGTTTGTCGAGCTTCTGCACAAAGCGCTTTAAGGTAGCGGCGCCCGCCGTCTCGGTCAGAAAGGCAAGCTCATCGAGGTACTCGTTGGTCTGCGCATCGGTTTGGCGGTAGTTAGGTACGGACACCAGCACAGCGGTTTCCTGTGGCTTTGCGGTCTCGTAGAAATGCTGTTTCCCCATTAATTAGTCTTTTTCAGCGTGATGGTATAAGCTGCCAGCGCCTCTGTCTCCTGCTCCGTCAGTTGTTCTCCGAAGCCGGGCATCAGGCCGCGGCCCTCCTCAATAACGTTAATTCTGTCGTTTAGGCTCAAATTGCTGCCGGTTAAATTAGCAGCGCCGGCCGTTCCCTTCGCTCCGTCCGCGCCGTGGCAGTTGGCGCACAGCTGGTCATATATGGACTTGGCGTTCGCCAGTTGCGCCTCACTCATAGAGGCCACGATGCCCTCCTGCGCGCTCTCCGACTGGCTCAGGCCCGCGTCGCCGGTCTCCGCGGCATCTGCCTCGGGTGTGGCCGTGGCGGAGTTACCGGCCGAGGCGCCGTCCTTGTCCATGGCCAGGCTCTTGGTCTCTGCCACGCCGTACACGTAGAGGAAGATGAATAGCGCCAGCACCGTCAGTACCTTGTTTTCGCGCTTGATGCCCACGATACCCAGTGGGATGGCCACCAGCACCAGCACGACTTTGATAATCAGCCAGGTGGGGATGCCGCCGTTGTATAGGAACAGCAGGTAGCCCCCCGTCAGCAGGATCAGCGTGCCGAAGATCATGTCCAGCACCTTTGTCTTGCTTCTCATCTTGTCCAGGGCCGCGCGCTTGTTCAGCAGCAGCAGCACCGCCTTTATGGCAAACAGGATCAGGAAAAGCACGACTACCAGAACATGGGTATGCAGGAATGCGATAGGAGGCATAGGGATATGATTTTGGTTTTAGGGTTGATGCAGATTTGCTGCAATTTACTTTAAATTTTCTGATGCTTCTGCTAAAATGGCTAACTTACGACTTTTTAGCCATAGCCCGATTCTGCTCCCGAGCTGATTTGCCCTTTATGCGGATAGCCCTCGTCATCAATACATCCTGGAATATATATAACTTCCGCATGAGCCTGATAAAGGCGCTTCTGGCAGAGGGGCACGAAGTGGTGGCCATGGCACCCGAGGATGCGTACTCGGGGCGGCTCGTAGCGGCAGGGTGCAGGTTTGTAGCGGTGCGGATGGAGCAGGGGACCAACCCGTTCGAGGACCTGCAGCTCACCTGGCGCCTCTATCAGAAATATAAACAGGTGAAGCCGGACGTGGTGCTGCATTACACCATCAAGCCGAACATCTATGGGGCCGTGGCCGCCCACTGGGCCGGCATTCCCGCCATCAACAACGTGTCCGGCCTGGGCACCGTGTTCATCACCAGCGACTATATATCCAGGATCGCCCTGCGCCTGTATAAATTTGCTTTCCGGTACCCGGCGAAGGTGTTTTTCCAGAACCAGGACGACCGCAGGCTTTTCCTGCGCAACAACCTCGTGCGCACGGGCATCACGGAGGTGCTGCCGGGCTCCGGCATAAACCTGCAGGAGTTTGTGCCGGCAGCGGCGTACAAGCGGCACGAGCCGTTCGTGTTCCTGATGGTGGCGCGCGTGCTCTATGACAAAGGCGTGGCGGAGTTTGTGAAGGCCAGCAAACAGGTACAGGAGAAATGCCCCGGGGTAAAGTGCCAGTTGCTGGGGCAGGTGGACGAGCGGAGCCGATCCGGAGTGAAGCGGCGGCAACTGGAGGAGTGGCTGGCAACCGGTGTGATCGAGTATCTGGGCACCACCGATGAGGTGGCCGCCGTGGTGCGCAACGCCGACTGCGTGGTGCTGCCCTCTTACCGCGAAGGCACGCCCCGCACGCTGCTGGAGGCGGCGGCCATGGCCAAGCCCCTGATCGCGACCAACGTGCCGGGCTGCCGCGAGGTGGTGCAGCAAGGCGTTAACGGCTACCTTTGCCGCGTACGCAGCGCGGAGGATCTGGCGAATAAAATGACGCAGATGCTGCAGTTGCCGGACGAGGAGTTGGAGCGCATGGGGAAGGCCAGCCGTCAGTTGGCAGTCACTCGCTTCGACGACCGCATCGTAATCCGGAAGTACCTGCAGGCCATAAAGGAAGTAACCGGTTTGTAGGGAATTTGAAGACCGGGTTTTGAGTTACTGGACAGGAAAAAAACCTTGCTATTCAAAGCTCAGTCATTCAGAATGAAGAAGGCTTTCAACAAAGGCAAAGTTTTGCTAAGGGTATATATAAACAGCTTTTAAAGAATAAGTGAAATAAAATGGAACATAGAATTTTCCACATCGAGGGCCTGATAGAGTTTTTGCCGCGCGTTTTCAGGGATGAGCGGGGCTATTTTTTAGAAACCTTCAGCCTGAAGTGGTTCGAGCCGTTTGGCATGCAGCCAAACTTTGTGCAGGACAACCAGTCGGTGTCGAAGGAGGGCGTGCTGCGCGGGCTGCATTTCCAGAAGCCGCCGCACGCACAGGGCAAACTGGTGCGGGTAACCTCGGGCAAGGCATTGGACGTGGCCGTAGACCTGCGCAAAAACTCCCCGACCTTCGGGCAGCATGTATCCTGTGTGCTGGACGCCGAGAAGCACAACCTGTTTTATATACCCGAAGGCTTTGCCCACGGTTTTGTAGCCCTGGAGGACAACACGACCTTCCTCTACAAATGCACCGACTTTTACAACCAGCCTTCCGAAGGGGGCATTCTCTGGAACGACCCCGCGCTGGGCATCGACTGGGGCATCGCCGCGCCGCTGGTGTCGCCGAAAGATGAGGTGCTGCCGCTGCTGCGGAATTTTGTCTCTCCCTTTTAGGGGCAGGACGCATATATAAATCAGAGGCATATTAAAAAAACGCAGGGCCTGAGCATATATGCTCAGGCCCTGCGTTTTGAGGTTCTATGGGCAAAAGTATAATCCGCCTTTGCTGTGGCTTTAGACCGGCAAAAAAGTTGTTGGTGAGAACACCAACACCGGCTGCAACACCAACAACGGCTGCGAAACGGCAGCGAGGAGAAAACGCTAAAGATTGAAGCCGAAGAGCCTCGTTTATATATACCTGGGTAGGTCCTTCGGCTTCTGTTTTATGCTCATTCTCTTCGCAGCCTTTGTGACAAAGCCTCTGAGGCTACAGCACCTCCACGAGCGTTTCCAGGCCCATGCCGCGGGAGCCTTTCACGAGGACATAACTGTCGGTAACCGGGTGCTCCTGCAGCCATTGCTGTAGCTCCGCCTTTGTTTCGAAGTGCAGGAAGCTGCCTTTCGCCGCTGCGGCATAGCGCATGTCTTTGCCGCAGAGCAGCACTGTGTCGAACGGTTGCGCAGCTACCGCCTCCCCCAGCGCCCGGTGCTCGGCCTCGCTCTCAGCACCCATCTCAAACATATCCCCCAGAATCACGACTTTGCGCGGCGCTTTCATCGTGCCGAAGTTGCGCACGGCGGCGGCCATCGAAGTGGGGTTGGCGTTGTAGGCGTCCAGGATGATGGTGTTGGTGCCTTTCTGCAGTACCTGCGAGCGGTTGTTGACGGGGCTGTAGCCGGCGATGGCCTCATTGGCCTGCTGCAACGGCACGCCGAAATACTTGCCGATGCAGGCCGCCGCCGCCATGTTCTCGTAGTTGTAGCTGCCCACCAGCTGCGTCTGCACCACGTTGCCTTCCTCGTCTTTATATACCACGTAGGGCGATGCCTCCAGCAGTTCGCTGTGGTAGTAGTCGCCGGGGGCGGGGTATGTGATCTTGTCTTCGATGCGTCGGCTCATGCGCACCAGGTGCTCGTTCCCAGTGTTCAGGAATACGGTGCCGCCGGACTGAAGCAGGTGCACATACAGCTCGCTCTTGCCGCGCGCCACTCCCTCCAGGCTTCCGAAACCCTCAAGGTGCGCCTTGCCAATGTTGGTGATCAGGCCATGCGTGGGCAGGGCGATGCTGCAGAGCAATTCAATCTCACCTATATGGTTGGCGCCCATCTCAATGATGGCCATCTCATGTTCGGGTTTGATGCGCAGCAGCGTGAGCGGCACCCCGATGTGGTTGTTCAGGTTGCCCTGCGTGTAGAGCGTGTTAAACTTCCGGCTTAGCACCGCATGCACCAGCTCCTTGGAGGTGGTTTTGCCGTTAGAGCCCGTAATGCCGATCACCGGAATGCTCAACTGGCGGCGGTGGTGGCGTGCCAGCTCCTGCAGCGTCTGCAGGGTGTCCTCCACCACAAAAACGTTTTCCGCCGCCAGGGCAGGGTCATCCACCACGGCATATTTCGCTCCTTTCTCCAGGGCGGGCAGAGCGAACTTCGCTCCTTTGAAACTGGGGCCGTTCAGGGCGAAGAACAGGCTCTGGTCCTGCGCCGCCCGGGAGTCGGTGCTCACATGGCGGCACTCCAGGTACTTTTGATATATAAAGGCAATGCTGTTCTGCATGAAATCCGTATTTTTAGCGTTATTAATGCGTTCCGGGCTGCTGTCCCGTTCGTGGTAGCAACAGTCTTCCGCTGTGGCAATATACATTCAAAACCTTAAAAGCGATAGCACCCGCCAGCGCCGCTGCCGAAATAAAGCAGCGGGCAGACAGACGCCAACCGCCTCCTCCCCATGAAGAAGTACCTGATTCTTATATGCTTTACGCTTTGCTCTATGGCACTGGCCATAGCCCAGGAGCAGGAGCCGCTGCAGTTCCGCTTCCGGCACGATGTGCCTGTGGCTGTGTCGGGCAGGCAGCTCGCCACTCCCTGGAGCGGCGGCCTCAACACCCCGCAGTTCTCCACCATCGACCTGAACCGGGACGGGCAGGAGGATCTTTTTATTTTCGACAGGCAGCTGCGGAAGGCGTACACGTGGCTGGCCGTGCAAAAGAACGGGCAGTGGCATTGGCAGTACGCGCCTGCCTACGAGGTGTTTTTCCCGGCTGAGCTGGAGAACTGGGTGCTGCTGCGCGACTATAACTGCGATGGCCTGAAGGACATCTTTACCAGCAGTCCGCTTGGCCTGAAGGTCTATAAGCAGGAGACGGATATGGCGGGCCAGCTGAAATTCTCGCTGGCCGAAGAAGCGCTTTTCTACAAGGACAACAGGATAAACATGCAGATGCAGAGCGCTGACATCCCCGCTATTGCCGACGCAGACGGCGACGGTGACCTGGATATCCTGATTTCGGAGTTTTCCAGGGGGCTTACGCTGGAGCTTTACCGTAACCAGCAGGCAGAGCTGGGCCTGGCGTGCGGCACCCTGCGGTTCGAGCAGCAGACGAACTGGTGGGGCGGCATCACCGAGTGCGACGGCTGCGACAACTTTGTGTTCGGGGCCTTCTGCCGTGTGGCGGCGCCGCAGCACACAGGCCACGACGGCTCTGCGCTGTTGCTGTTGGATACGGACGCTGACGGCGACAAGGACCTGGTGATGAGCGGTGTACAGTGTGAGAACCTGGTGCTGATGGAAAACGAGGGCACTTCCGAAAACGCCGAGATGCGGGGCTTCTCGCCCGCTTTCCCGGCGGCGCAACCGGCCTCCTTTCCCATTTTCCCGGCGGCTTACTATGAGGACGTCACCTTCGATGGCATGCCAGATATGCTGGTGGCCCCGCAGGCAAGCCATCGCCTGACGGCTATTGACCTGGAGCATTCCACATGGCTGTACTGGAACGCGGGGGCAGTTGATCAGCCTGATTTCCAGTTTGTGCAGAACGATTTCCTGCAGGGGCAGACGGTGGATGTGGGCGAGGGGGCCTTTCCTGCTTTTGGCGACCTGGACGGCGACGGCGACCTTGACATGCTGATCGGCAATGCCGCCGCTGCCCGGGGCGGAACCCACAGTGCCGCGCTCCATCTGTATCGCAACACCGGCACTGCCTCGGCACCCGCCTTCGAGCTGGTGACAAATGATTACCTGGGCCTGCAGCAGAAACTGCTTTTCAACATGAAACCCGCTTTTGCCGATCTGAACGGAGACGGTGCCTCTGATTTGGTGCTCAGCTATAAAACGGCACAGGCTAACACCAGCCGCATCAGTTATATCCCGAACAAAGCCGCCAAAGGCCAGGCTGCGCAATATGATTTTGAGGAAGCGCGGTTGGTGCAGGCTATCCCGGAGAATGCCTCGCCTGCTTTTGTGGATGCAGACGCAGACGGCAGACTGGACCTGCTGCTGGGCAGGAGCGACGGAAGCCTCGTGTTTTTCCGTAATACAGGAAGCCAGGCCGCGCCTGCCTACACAGAAGAAAGCACCCCTCTCGACAGCCTTGGGCAGGATTTTACCCGCCGCTTCCTGCATCCAGCCACCGCAGACCTGGACGGCGACGGCGCCCCTGATTTGCTCACGACTGACGAGAGCGGCACGTTGCGCGTGTACCGTAACCTTACGGCCACCTTACAGGGTAACAATGATTTAACCGCTGAAACCGAGTTGCTGGAGAACGAGCTGCTGGAGGGGCTTCAGGCGACACGCTTCGGCAAGGGCCTGAGCATTACTGCGGCACCGCTGGGCGGAGAGAACACGCTGTACCTCCTCATCGGCACGCAGGGCGGCGGGTTATATATGCTGGAACAGGTAAGTGGCAACAGCGAAGCGCCGACCACGCCCGATGCTGGCCTGGCCCTGGAGGTGTACCCCAACCCCGCTGACAGAAGCGCCGCAGAGGGCGTGCAGGTAAAAGCCTCGGAGCCGGTTGCCTTGCAGGTATATGATGCCATCGGCAGACGGGTGTACCGCACCCCCGGCGGCTACAGCCGCAGCCATGCAGTGCCGCTACAGCACCTGCGGGCGGGCATGTATATCATCCGGGCCACTTCCGAAAGCGGGAAGCATGTCTCGTCAAAATTCGTGGTGAGGTGATGGAGGCATTTCTTTACCTGGACCTGACGGCTGCCGTTGCTTACCGGAAGGCGCTGCCGGAGCAGGTGCAGCAACAGCATCCGGCGGTGGCAGTGCTTGACATCGACGCAACCTCGGGTGAGTTGGTGCTGCACTACGCCCTGCGCCTGCTCCGCGAAAGCGAGAAGGCCGTGGTATATATAAAAGCCGATGCTGCCGTTACAGGCATCGGTGCCATACTGCCGCTTCTGGAGGAGCTTTTTCAAAGCCCGGGAAACAGCTTGATTTTACTGGAAGGCGAACACCCGCGCCTCCTGCGCATGCTGCAGGCGCGCCCGCAGGTACAGTTTGCACAAATAGAAGAGGAAAACGCGCTGGGAGAGGTGAGGCAGTTCCTATATAAAGAGGCTTAGCCATTGCAGCCCCCATTCCTGAATCAGGAGCCGCAGTTTAACCTGATATAAACAACTTCCGCTCTCACATTAAAACAGCTGAAACCCATCTGCATCTCTATGTGCCGGGAAAGCCTCCCTAAAATCAGACAGTTCGCGCTTGCTAAGTGTGAGGGTATGGATGCCTTCCGCCTGGCTGGTGTCAAGGAGGTGGTAGCCTTTGGGGTGGATGATTGCGGAGTCGCCGGAGTAAGGATGGTTGTTGCCGTCGGTGCCGACGCGGTTCACGCCAACCACATAACTTATATTCTCGATGGCGCGCGCCTGCAGCAGGGTGCGCCAGGCCAGGCTGCGGGCCTGCGGCCAGTTTGCTACATAGAGTAGCAGGTCGTACCTGCTGGCTACATTGCGGCTCCACACCGGGAAACGCAGGTCGTAGCACACCAGGGGGCATATGTTCCAGCTTTTCAGCTCCACCAGCAAGTGCTCTTTGCCAGCGGTGTAGGTGTGGTGCTCTTTCGCCATCCGGAAAAGGTGGCGCTTGTCGTATATGGCATAGCTGCCATCGGGGCGCACCCAATACAAGCGGTTAAAATACTGTTGCTGCTCCTTCACCATCACGCTGCCGGTTATCACCGCCTGGTGCTGCTGCGCTTCCCGCCGCATCCAGTCCAGCGTCGGTCCTGCTGCTTCCTCTGCCAGTGCGGCGGCCTCCATGCTAAAGCCGGTTGTGAACATCTCGGGCAGCACGACTAGGTCTGTCTGCGGCGCGGCGGCCGCCAGCTTCTCCGAAAACACGGCGCAGTTGGCTTCCCTGTCCTGCCAGTGCAGCGGTGTCTGAACGATGGTGACGCGTAAGTCCATTTTTGATTGTTGTTCGTTTTCGTTGATGGTTTCCTGAGATGAGCCCAGGCTAAATTGTCTGTACAGCTTATTCAGCAGAGATGCGTCTGCTGTGCCGCAGGCATGGTTATATATAATTCATAACCGAACCAGCTTTTCAGCAGCAGCCTGCAAGGTTTCCTCTCCTTTGGCAAAGCAGAAACGCAGGTACTTGTGGTCGGTCTTGTCGTGGTAGAAAGCAGACACGGGTATAGCGGCGACGCCCGTTTCCTTCGTCATGCGTTTTGCGAAGTCCAGATCATACTCGTCCGAGATATTATTGTACTTCGCCAGTTGAAAATACGTGCCTGCCGAGGGAATCAATTCAAACCTGGAGCCTTTCATCTGCTCCAGGAAGAAGTCGCGCTTGGCCTGGTAAAAATCCGGCAGCTGCAGGTAATGCGCCTCCTCTTCCAGGAAGTCGGCGAGGGCCATCTGGAGGGGCGTGGGCGTGCTGAAGGTGATGAACTGGTGCATCTTGCGCAGCTCGGCGGTAAGCGGGGCCGGCGCCACGGCATAGCCGATTTTCCAGCCGGTGGTATGGTATGTCTTTCCGAACGAGGAGATCACGATGCTGCGTTTGCGGAGTTGCGGGTGCTGCAGGGCGCTGTAGTGCTGCTGCCCGTCGAACACCATGTGCTCATATACCTCGTCGCTGATCACCAGGGTGTCGGTACCCTCCAGCAGGTTCGCCAGCATGTCCATATCCTGCTTCGTCATCACGGCGCCAGTCGGGTTGTGGGGCGTGTTGATGAGAATAAGGCGCGTGCGGGTAGAGATGCGGCGTTTCACCAGGTCCCAGTCCACACTAAAATCCGGCAGCGCCAACGGCACATACACCGGCACACCGCCGCACAACCGGATAACGGGCGCGTAGGAATCGTAGCAGGGCTCCAGCAGCAACACCTCATCCCCGGTTTTCACCACCGCGGTGATGGCAGCGTTCAGGGCCTCTGTTGCCCCGGACGTTACCGTCACCTCCGTATCCGCATCGGGCAGGTAGCCATACAGCTTTTCTGTTTTAAGGCTGATGTTCTCACGCAGCTTCGGCACACCGGCCATGGGCGCATACTGGTTAAAGCCCTGGAGCATATAGGCATGCACCAGCTCGATCAGGGGCGCAGGGCAGTTGAAGTCCGGGAAACCCTGGGACAGGTTAATCGCCTTGTGCGCGTTGGCCAAAGCCGACATTACCGTGAAAATGCTCGTGCCTATATCCGGCAGCTTGCTGGAGGGGTAGTTGATCATGAGGTGAATGGCTTGTTCAAAGCATACTAATTTGCAACGGGAATCTCTGTATTAGGTTTTTGACACCAGCTGCTGCACCAGGTGCTGCAGCGTCGGCACTGCATCCGCCTCGAACCACGGGTTGCGCCGGAGCCAGAACTGGTTACGGGGTGAGGGGTGCGGCAGGGGCATATACTGTGGTAGGTAGGCATGCCAGCTGGCGACTGTTTCGGTGAGCGTGGGCCTGGCAGCGCTCCCCAGAAAGTGGTCCTGCGCGTACTTCCCGACAAGCAGCGTGAGCTGTATATCCGGCAGCAGGCCCAGGAGTTGCCGGTGCCAGTGCTGGGCGCACTCCGGGCGCGGGGGCAGGTCGCCGCTTTTGCCTTTGCCCGGGTAGCAGAAGCCCATCGGCACGATGGCAATCTGCGAGGCATCGTAAAACGCGCCTGGCTCCAGTCCGAGCCACTGCCGCAGCCGCTTGCCGCTCTGGTCGTCCCAGGGAATGCCGCTGGCGTGCACTTTGGTGCCGGGCGCCTGCCCCACAATCAGCAGCCTGGCGGTGGCTCCGGCGTGCAGCACAGGGCGCGGGCCCAGCGGCAGGTGCTCTTCGCAGAGGCGGCAGGCCCTGACCTGCTGCAGTAAATCTTCTAAAACCGACATGGTGCGGCAAAGATACAAAGTATAGCGGTAACAGGACAGCGCCAGCGCTTTTCAGAAACTTCAGTGCTGAAATTTAGTAAAGAAGGGGGATGCTTCCGCATGTTGATATACCCCGGCTGCTGCAGGCGCTGTTGTGCATTCTCCTGCTTTGCCTGCCGCCCTCGCCGGCACAGGCACAGGAGCCGGCTATCTATAAAAATGCGGTCACCGCTAAACTGTTTGGGGTATCGGTGCACCTGAGGGAGAGCCCTTACCCGGAGATGTTCCCTAACCGCCTAGATGATAAAGGGTACATCACGTTTAACTATGGGGCCATTGTGGGGTATGACCGGTTCGTGGTGCGTGACGTGATCAGCGTGCGAGTAGAGCAGGGCCTGTATGCCGATTGTGCCGCCAAACTGGCGGGCTTTACCCATATAGGCTGGCGGGGCCTTATCTTTCGCAAGGGCAGGCATTCGCTTAACGGCGGCATTGGCCCCACGCTAGTGTACCGGCGCGACTGGAACGAGAATGACGCATACGTGGACGACGGATACTTTAAGCGCCACGGTGAATGGCAGTACAAGTTTTACTGGTACGCCGGCGAACTGGAGTATAACTACAGGCTGAAGGGAAGAACAGACCTGTCGGTGAACCTGGTGCCGGGAATTCCGGAGCTTGTCTCGTTCGGCATCGGGCTGCGGAAACGGTTCTAAGGAGCCTCCCAAAACAGCGAAAGCCGGAATTACCCGGCTTCTGTTGTATGATAGGAGAGACTGTACGCTATCGTTGGTTTCTGTTGTCCCTGTCCCTCTCCTCCCAATACCTTTCATGGTCAGGCAGGCCCCGCCTGCGGCGGCGCATGTCGTCCGGGTCCGGTATGGTTTCATTGTGCTGCCAGCGGTTTTCTGCCCGTTGGTTGTTTCTGTCGAAGTTCACGTCGCGCTGGCGCCACGAGATGTCGCTTTGCTGCTGCTCGTGGCGCGGATGCTGTTGCCGGCGCTCGTTCGGGAGCCACTCCTCCCGTTGCTGCTGAAAGTGCCCCTGCTGCTCAAAACGGTCGGAACCACGGGGTGGCCATTCGTTTTGGTGCAGGTTTAATGGAGGGGACGGCTCGCCCCAGCGGCTCTTAAAATCGTTGAAGTTCTGGTCACGCCTAAACTCCTCCGGATGCTGCTCCCGTCGGTGGCGCGGGTCCCGGTGGTGGGGGTGGCGTGGATCGTTTTCGTCGTGCTGCATAGTCAATATCTTTAGTGTGAATAAATTACGCTTTTGGCCTTTATAAAGGTGTACGGGGTGGTAATGAGTATGTTTGCCCGGGGGCTAAACCGAATTTACAAAAAAACAAAGCCAGCTACAAGAGCTGGCTTTGCCATTTGGTTGATAGAGCGGGGCTGTCGCCGGATTTGTCCGGTCAGTGCCTGCTTTAGCGGCGATAGCGGCCTGAGCGGTCGCGGTCGTTGTCGTCATGCCCTTTGTCGGACTCATCTGCCCAGCGGGGGCCGCCCTCGTACCCTCTGTCGAAGTTGCGGTCACGGTACGCATTGGAGCCGTAGCGCCTGTGTGTGTCGAGTCGGTCTTCGTTGGACTGGTAGCGGTTGCGGGGCTGGTAGTCCTTTTCGTCCGAGTGCCATATGTCATTCCAGGTATCCTTCACACGGTCCACAATGCCACGGTCGTCGTGTTGGCGGTTGTTGCGGCGATCGTTGTCATCGTCCGGGGTATACCGGTTTTCACGATACCAGTTGTGCGAGCCGCTGCCGTAGCGGAAGTCCGTGTCTTTGTAGCGGCTTTCGCCCCCCGGGCTGTCCCGCCAGGGGTCGCTATGATGCCTGCTCACATCGTCGTGGCTGCTCTCCAGCGGGCCGCCAGGGGTTTGGGGCCTGCGCATGCTGTGTCTTTCATCCTGCTGGTAATGGCCGCTGCCGTGGTTGCCGTGGTCTATAAAAGAGCGCTCGTTTCGGTACGTGCTGTCAGAGCGGCTGCCGTAGTGGTCGCTGAGGTGCGCGTTCCGCCCCTGGTTGTACGAGCTGTGGCTGCTGCCTCCCCTGCGGTAATCGCTTTCGTTGCGGTTAGGCCGCTCACGGTCCTGCGCGCCGCGGGGATTGGGGCCTGTATGGAAGAAGTTGCCTTCGTCCCACTTGCGGTCGTTGTCGCCGCGGTAGCCGTAGCGCTGGCCGCTGCTTTGGTGCTGTTGCCTGTCCTTGTTATATAACTCCCGGCCTATCTCGTGGTTTTCACCTTCGCTGCCGTTAGGGTTCATTGGTTTGTTTGCCATAGTTTTATCTCCTGTTAAAATATTCCTGATATAAAAGCCCTTTTAAAAGGCGGGCTCCTATATAGTTACGGTATTGCTGTGGCGATAGTTAGGAAGGGGGCGGCACGGCATAAAAAAGCGGCACCCTTCCTGGAGGGGTGCCGCTGCGAAAACGCCCTGAACGGGCGGCGTTAAAAGTACGTCTGTATGATTTCGCGCACGTCAGACTCCGTCAGGGGTTTGGAGTAGTGCCTGCGCACGTCCGGGAACTGCTTCAGCTTCTCAAGGTCGTAGAAGCTGGCCGAGGAGGTAAGCATGAGCATCACGGTGCCTTCTCTCTCCCTTTCCGCCACTTTCTGGTATTCCTCCAGAAACTCAAAGCCATCCATGCCGGACATTTTGATATCTACGAAGATCAGGTCGGGGCGCGGGTAATCAGGTGTGCCGGTAAAAGCCTTGTGCAGATACTTGATGGCCTCCTCACCGTCTGTCACCACACGAATGTCCGAGGCAATCTCCATGCGCGACAGCAGACGGTGATTCAGGTAATTCGTCGTCTCATCGTCGTCGATCAGGAGCACCGTATTTAGTTTTTTCATGGTTTCATCGTTTGCGTGCAGGTAAAACTAACTCTTTTTCGGCTTAAAGTACAGGTAAAAGGTAGTGCCTTCGTCCAGCGTGCTTTCAATGTTTATATAGCCGCCGTGGTTTGTCAGGAGCCTGTTTACGATATATAGCCCGAGGCCGGACCCGTTTACGTGGTTATGAAAACGTTTAAACATCTGGAACAGTTTGTTCTGGTGTTTGTTCAGGTCGATGCCCAGGCCATTGTCTTTTACCTCCAGCTCAATGTAGTCGCCTTTCAGCCGTGTACGGAGGCTGATCTCGGGCACCCGGTTAGCGGAGCGGTATTTAAGGGCGTTGCTGATGAGGTTGAAGAAAATGCTTTTCAGGCTGGCCTTGGTGAAGGGCAGCGCAGGCACCAGCGAAAAGTCCGTTACGATCCGGGCCTCCGTCTCCTGCAGCAGATCCTGCAGGCTGAGCTGCACATCCTCCGTCAGGGGCTTCAGGTCAACCATCTCCAGCTTGTGAGCCCGCACCCGCTGCACCTTCACCACGTCTGACAGGTCCTGGATGGTGTTGTGGATCTGCTGCAGCGACCTGTCGAACATTTCCATCATCTTCGGCGCCTCCGGATCCCGGAACACGGCGATGCGCATCAGCTCGGCAAATATTCCGGCCATGTTGACAATGGGTAGCTTCAGATCGTGGGAGGCGGCATACACAAAGCTGTCCAGGTCGTGGTTGATGCGCTCCAACTCCAGGTTTTTCTCTACCAGTTCTTCTTCGGCCCTCTTATGGTCTTCGATGTCGGTGCAGGTGCCGAACCACTTGATGATGGCGCCCTCGGCATCGCGCATAGGCAGCGCGCGCGCCAGGTGCCAGCGGTAGTTGTCGGTATAGATGTTGCGCAGCAGCACCTCCATATAGTAGGGCTCTCCGGCGGTGATGCTGTTGCGCCATGACTCGACAAAGGCCTGGCGCTGGTCCGGGTGGATAGCGGGCAGCCAGCCCATATCCTCGGTCTGTTGCACAGACATGCCACTGTAGTCGTACCAGCGCTGGTTTATATAGTCGGTGGCGCCGTTTGGCAGGGCGCTCCAGACGATCTGCGGGATAGACCCGGCCAGGAACTGGAATTTCTGGTTACTCTCCCGCAGCGCCAGCAGCATCTGCTTCTGGTCCTCAATGTCTGTTTGCGTGCCGATCCACCTTGAAATTTTCCCGACCTCATCATATATCGGTACAGCGCGCAGCAGAAACCAGCGGTAGGTTCCGTCTGCCGCTGATCTCCAGCGGCATTCCGACACGAAAGTGCTGCCGGAATCGATGGCCTTCTCCCACGTACTGAGCGTCTCTGCAGTGTCGTCAGGGTGCAGCAGGCGCAGGATATCCTCGCGGTGCAGCCCCTCGATCGGTATGCCGGTGTAGTCGTGCCAGCGTTGGTTGCCGTAGTCCAGGGTGCCGTCGGGCAGGGCGGTCCAGGTCATGAGGGGGAGCGACTCCAGCAGCGCCCGCGACCAGGCCAGGCTTGCCTGCAGCTGCTGTTCGTGCTGCCAGCGGGCCGTTATGTCGAGCATGGCGCCGACCATCCGCACGGGCGCTCCCGCATCGTCGCGCAGCACGTTGCCTTTGTCCTGCACGATCTTGTAGGACCCATCGGCGCATTGGAAGCGGTATTCGTCCTCCCAGTCTGATGCCCCGCTGTCGATGGCCTGGTGTATAGAGGCCCTGACGCGCTGGGCGTCCTCCGGGTGTATATGCTGTGTCCAGGACGCGATGGTCAGGTTTGCGCTGTTCGGGAAGCCGAAAAGCGCCTCATAGCCATCATTCCACCAGATGGTGTCGTTGCGCAGGTTCCAGTCCCAGATCACATCGCTGGTGGCCATGGCAATGCGCTGGAAGCGCTCGGTACTCTCCTTTCGCTCCTGCTCAGCCAGGACCTGCCCAGTCACATCGCGCACCTCGTGAATGATGTAAAGGATCTCCCCGTCTTCTCCGAAAACCGGGGAGCTGCTCAAGCGCCAGTAGCGCGTTTCGTAGTTACCGCGCTCGCTGATGACATCGTAGCGCTGCGCGGGCAGCAGGTGCGGTTCCCGGTGCGTGAGCACATGCCGCAGCGAGGCCTCTACCGTTGCCATGGACATCGTCTCCTGCGCATCGGGGTTTTCCGGAAACGCGTCGAAAACATAATGGCCTATCAGCTTTTCGCGGGAGGAGTGGGTCGCCTGCAGGTACGCGTCGCTGACGGACAGCACATGCAACGCAGGCGACAAGATGATATATAGACCCGGCAATACCTGGAAAAGGTGCTTAAAGTCGAGTTCGATAGGCCTTGCAGGCGCATTTTCCATAAAAAAGGTTTACCGGGCGGAGGTGTATCCGCATGGTGCTGAAAGTAAATATACCAGCATTGCGTTGGGGGATTACTGTAACCGGGCTAATTTGTGGCAGGGGCTGCGGTTTGCCGCCGTGCGGGCCTGGCAGCGATGCGCTACCGGTGCTGCAGCGCCTGGGCAAGCGCCTCTGCCTTTCTTTTCGCCTCCACCAACTCCGTCACCTCCACGGCGGATATCAGGATGCCCTCTACTTCGCCGTTGTTCAGCAGTGGCTGGTACTTAAAGTTGAAGTACGCTTCCTGCGGCTTTCCGTTCCGGAAACGGTCAACTTCTGCTTTAAATTCACTGATCTGCACGCTGTCGCCCTTCTGGTACACCTGGTCCAGGAGGTCCGGGAAGCCGAGGTGCTGCAGCTCGGGCCATATCTCGCGGGCGGTGCGGCCCAGGTAGTGCCGGTTGCCGTAAACTTCATACACGCCCGGCGTTATATAGCGGCAAACATGGTTGGGTCCGCTGAGGAGGCACAGGTGCGCCGGCGAGAGGCGCAGGATATTCTCCATCTGCGTGTCCTTTTGCTGCAAGGCCTGCAGCGCCTGCTTTTGCTCCTCTATGTCGGTGAGCGTGCCCATCCACATCGTTGCCCTGCCGTCGGGGCCGTGCATGGGCAGGCCGCGCTCCAGAAACCAGCGGTAACTGCCGTCGTGAGCGTGGCGGATGCGGTACTCCATCTCAAACATCTGCCCCGACTGAATGGCCTGGTGCCACACCGTCAGCACCTCGGCTGAGTCCTCGGGGTGCACCACACTGATCCAGCCATCGGTCTGGCCCTGCCGCATGCCGGTGTAGCTGTACCAGTTGTCGTTGAAGTACAGAGACCCGCCCTGGGCATCGGCTGTCCAGGCCATGTGCGGCAACACTTCCAGCAGGTGTCGGAACCGGCTGTTGCTTTCCTGCAGTTTCTGCTCTGCCAGCTTGCTGCGCGTCACATCAATGATAGAACCCACGGTGCGGATGGGGCGCTGCTCCTCATCATAGATGATATACCCCTGGTCCAGCACGTGGGCATAGGAGCCGTTGGCCTTCAGAAACCGGTATTCACCTGCCCATGTTTTCTCTCCTGATTCCTTGGCTTTCGCGATGCTGGCCCTCATGGCGGGGAAGTCTTCCGGGTGCACACGACTGTCCCAGGAATCACTGCCTGTGCCCATCTCCTCGGAGGTGTAGCCCAGCACTTCTTCCAGGCCGGTTCCCCAGTACAGGCGGTCCTGTGCCATGTCGTATTCCCAGGCAACCGCATGCGTGGCGCTGGTCAGCATGCTCAGCTGGGCCTGGTTGTAGCGGGCGTTCTGCTCCTGCCGTACCTGGCCTGTGATGTCATGGGTTTGCTGCAGGATATATGTAATTTCGCCTTCGCCCGAGAGCACAGGTGTGTGGGTCGTGCTCCAGTAGCGAGGCTCAAAACCGCCGCCCTTCTCCGGGGCGAGCGGGAGGTCGTAGCGCAGCACTGGCATGGTGTGCGGCTCTTTATGCCGGAGCACGTGGTTTAGGGATTGCTCCAGGTTCTGCTTTGCGCTTGCATGGGAGACATTGGCGCTGTCGGGGAAAGTGGCCAACACGTTTTTGTTCACAATGGCATCACGCGCTAACAGCAAGGCCTGCAGGTAAGCGTCTGTGGCATCTAGTATGGTCAGGTCAGGTGCCATTACCAGGTAAAGCCCGGGCAACGCACGGAAAACAGCATCGAAGCAGACAGCGGAGGATGTGGGCTTACTATGAGACATAAGAATGTAGGTACATCACTTATAGGTGATATTGCGAATCTGCGTAAGCAGTAATATAGTAAAAAAAGCCTGACAGCACCATTCTAAAAAGGCCCTTCTTGCTATTTTACGGAAAAAAGCCTGCTTTGCGCGGGTTTAAGTGCCTGACCTGCTCCCGTCTGACCTAAATGCTTTGTGTAGAAACAGCTTCCTTCACCCCAAAGCCCTCAAATACCTCCTTCGCCTCTTTCAGGTTCCGGATATCCTCCACAATCACGATGAGCTTGTGCTTGGCCTCTTTCAGACGCGAACGGCGCGGGTGCTGCTGCACATACTTCAGAATGTTGCCAAAGATATCGGACTGGAAATAGGCGTCGTTGTTGTCGGAGGGCAGGTAGCCTTTCATCACCTCTTTTTTGATGGTGAGCTTCTCAAAGCCGAGCTGCTGGGCCTGCCAGCGCAGCTTCACGATCTCCACCAACTGCTGCACCTGCTCCGGCAGCGGCCCGAAGCGGTCTACGATGCTGGCGCGCAGCTTCTCCAGTTCTTCCATGCTTTTCACGCTGTCGAGCTTGCTGTAGAGGCTCAGGCGTTCGGAGATGTTGCTCACATACCAGTCCGGGATCAGCACCTCCATATCCGTCTCAATGTTACATTCCCGCACCGGCTCTATAAACTGCTCCAGGTTGTCGCCCAGGAACAGTTCGCGGAACTCGGTTTCCTTCAGCTCCTTGATGGCATCGTCGAGCACCTGGTGGTACATCTCAAAGCCAAGGTCGGTGATAAAACCGGTTTGCTCGCCGCCCAGCAGGTTGCCTGCTCCGCGTATATCCAGGTCGCGCATGGCAATCTTGAAGCCCTCGCCCAGGTCAGAGAACTCCTCCAGCGTGCTCAGGCGCTTGCGGGCATCCGAAGGCAGTCCGGCCACAGGCGGCGTGAGTAAATAGCAGTAGGCTTTTTTATTCGAGCGCCCCACGCGGCCCCGCATCTGGTGCAGGTCCGAGAGGCCGAACATATGGGCCCGGTTGATGATGATGGTGTTGGCATTCTCGATATCCAGCCCCGACTCAATGATGTTGGTGCTCACCAGCACGTCGTACTCGCCGTTCACGAACTTCATCATGCGCTTCTCCAGCTTCTCCGGCTCCATCTGCCCGTGGGCGTAGGTGACTTTGCAGTCGGGCACGTGGCGCAGGATCATGGCAGCCATCTCCTCTATATCCTTGATGCGGTTGTGCACGAAGAACACCTGCCCGCCGCGTTTCATCTCATATACAATCGCATCGCGGATGAGCGTTTCGTCGAACACGTGCAGCTCTGTTTTCACGGGCTGGCGGTTCGGCGGCGGCGTGGCGATCACGCTCAGGTCGCGGGCGCCCATCAGCGAGAAGTGCAGCGTGCGCGGAATTGGCGTGGCCGTGAGCGTAAGCGTATCCACGTTTATTTTCATTTCGCGCAGCTTCTCTTTGGTCTTCACCCCAAACTTCTGCTCCTCGTCGATGATCATCAGGCCGAGGTCTTTGAACTTCACGTCCTTGCTCACGATGCGGTGCGTGCCGATCAGGATATCGATCTTGCCTTCTGCCAGGCGCTTGAGCGTGTCTTTGGTGTCCTTGCTGGTCTTGAAGCGGTTGACATAATCCACCGTCACCGGGAACTGCTCCAGCCGGTCGCGGAAGGTGCGGAAGTGCTGCATGGCCAGAATGGTGGTGGGCACGAGCACGGCCACCTGCTTGCCATCGCAGGCGGCTTTGAAGGCGGCCCGGATGGCGATCTCGGTTTTGCCGAAGCCCACGTCGCCGCACACGAGGCGGTCCATCGGGTGCGGCTGCTCCATATCGGCTTTCACGTCCTCGGTGGCTTTGCCCTGGTCCGGGGTGTCCTCATATATGAACGACGACTCCAGCTCCGCCTGCAGAAAGCCGTCACGGGTATAGGAATAGCCCGGCGCGGCCTTGCGCTTGGCGTAGAGGCTGATGAGCTCGTGGGCAATGTCCTTGACCTTGCTCTTAACTTTTTTCTTCTTGTTCTCCCACTCCGGCGAGCCCAGCTTGCTCATGCTCGGCGGGCCGCCCTCCTTGCCGCTGTACTTGCTGATCTTATGCAGCGCGTGGATGCTCACATACAGCAAATCATCGTCGCGGTACACCAGGCGAATCGCTTCCTGCAAACGTCCGCCCACTTCTACTTTCTCCAGCCCGGCAAAGCGGCCGATGCCGTAGTCGATGTGGGTCACGTAGTCGCCGGGCTGCAGCGAGCGCAGCTCCTTCAGTGTCATGGCCTTGGATTTAGAGTGCCCCTCTTTGGCCTTGTGCTGGTAAAAGCGGTCGAACAGCTGGTGGTCGGTGTAGCAGGTGATTTTCAGGGTCTGGTCGATGAAGCCTTCGCGCAGTGAGATGGGCAGGTGCTGGAAGCGCACGTCGTGGTCCAGCTCATCGAAAATCATGGTGAGGCGGTTGATCTGGCGCGGCGAATCGGTGGCGATCAGGTTCACGAAGCCGTCGCCCTGCTGCTCGTGCAGGTCCTTTACCAGCCGCTTGAAATCCTTGTTGAACGAGGGCTGCGGCTTGGCCTGCAGTTGTATGGTTTCGGCTGCTTTAAAATAGAAGCGCTTTCCGATTTCCACCACGTTAAAATTATCCAGCAGCTTTTTGAACTGCTTCTGCGTCTGGAACAGCTGCTCCGGGTCCGACACCACCTTGGTGCCGCCGCTGCCCGCCAGCATCTTCTCGAAGTTGTGCGATGCCTTGTCGAAATACTCCTCTATCACGTCCAGGGTCAGGCGCACATCCTTAAACCAGAGCGTGGTGTTGGCAGGGATGAAGTCGAGGAATGCCTCGCGCGTTTCCTGCAGCAGCTTCGTCTGCACGTTGGGGATAATCGAAATCGCTTTCTTCGTCTCCACCGACAGCTGCGTGTCCGGGTCGAAGGTGCGGATGCTTTCGATCTCGTCGCCGAAAAGCTCGATGCGGTAGGGCAGGTCGTTGGCGTAGGAGTACACGTCCACGATGCCGCCGCGCACGGCGTACTGGCCCGCCTCATATACAAACTCGGTGCGCTCAAAGCCATATTCGGCCAGCATCTCGCTCAGGAAAACCGTGTCCAGTTTCTCGCCCACCTTGGCGCCCAGCGTGTTCTCGACCAGCGATTTTTTGTTGATCACCTTCTCCGTCAGCGCCTCCGGGTACGTCACGATCAGCTCGCCTTTGCCTGTTTTCTGGTTGAGGCGGTTGAGCACTTCGGCCCGCATGAGTATGTTGGCGTTCTCTGTGTCGTCGAAGCTGTAGGGGCGCTTGTAGGAGGTCGGGAAAAGCATGACCTCCTTTGTCTCGCCGAGCAGGTTTTTAAGGTCGGTGTAGAAATAGGCCGCCTCCTCTTTGTCGTGCAGCACGAAGAGTTGGTGCTGCGGCTGCAGGGTATATATGGCCGAGGCCAGCACGGCGTCCAGGCTGCCGGTGAGGCCTTTGAGTTGCAGGCGGTACGCCTTGTTGGCCTTCAGCCGCTCGGCGATGGTTTGCACCACACTGTCGAGGCGGTACAGCTCTAAGAAATCTTTAACTTTCATTCAATTCTATAACAAAACAGCAAAGGCAGAACACCAGGCTTTTCGAATAAGCCGTGTTCTGCTGTTTCTTCTTCTACAAAGATACTACAACTTAATGTTTTATCAGAACTGGGAGGAGGGGGAGAAGGTTGCGGGGGAGGAGCAGGAGTTGCTATCTGTTATATTATATTTGTACATACTCCCTTTATAGATTGTTGTAGAATTAAGAACATGGAAATGAATGCATATGTAATAGCCGGGATTGTACTTATTGCTTTAGGCACATTGGTAATGACTTTCGGCTCTAATAAAAGTAGTGCAGAATCTCAAAAAGAGATTCTTGATAAGTTTGAAGAGACTCAACAGAAAATAGAAAAAGCGAAAGGCTCAACAGACTCCGATAAGGGTAAAGAAGAAATAGAACAAATTGAAAATGAGTTTAATGAATGGGCTAGCGAGTTTATAAATAATAGAGAAAGAAGGAAGCTTGAATTAGAAAAGAAAGATTTAGATATCAAAGGAAACAGAGTTGCTTTAAGCGCTAAGTGGAAACCTCAGTTTGAAACTTTTTTCTCCAGTATAAGAAAAATTATAGATGTCTATAATAAGCAAGCAGGCACAACTATCACATATGATATCGTTAAGCTGCCAGAGAATATATTTGATCCTTCAGTTGAAGATTATGAGGCGAAAATTAAATTTAGGTCAGATGTAATATGGCTTATAAATGTAGCTCCCGCATCTGCTCTTGCTGATAAACATATGCCTAATATAAAAATTTCGATACTTGATAAAGAATCTATAGCTTTTGAGAACAATTCCTCCATACTTAACACTAAAGATGCGTTTAGCATAATTGTTAAAGATGATAGTACCTCAAAACAGAACCCAATCATATTGATAGTTAAATATAAAAATGACAGATATAATATGAAGAATATACCTGAAGATTATGAAGTTAAAGATGGTGTTTTTAAAGAATTGGCCAAAGATTTAGTAGGGAATCAGTTGTTGCAACTATAGATTCCCCCTGCAGCGAGTTTAGCGCCAGCGTAACTTGTGGCTTACGATGATGCCAGTTTGTAACTGGCGTTCCTCAAACTCCCGTTTCGCCAGTTACAAACTGGCTTCCATTTCAACCGCCAGTTACCGTTGCGCTCAAACTGGCGGGATGGGTAAACCCAAATTATAGGTTAAGAGCAGCATTATCAGGTAAAGTTATAACCTCCTGCTCAATATTCGGCTGTGTCTGAAATGCTTAGATTTCAGGAGGCAAAATCTCTTACTGCTTCGTAAGTGACGTTAAACCTGGATAAGATTTTTGAAGACGGATCGTCTCTGTCTCTAAGTATGGCAAGTAAAAGGTGTACAGTGCCGATGTCTTTGCTATCATCGAATTTGGCTTCCAGATAAGTTGTTTTCATCACCTGCTCTGCCTGTGTGGTGAGCGGCATACCGCCGTTCATATTTTGGCGCTGCGTATAGGCACTACGTGTGGCGTCCTCTAAAGCATGCTTTAGCTCATTTACCGAAACTCCCAGGTTTTTGAACAGGGAGACGGCACTCCCTTTTCCTTCCCAGATCATGCTCAGTAGCAAGTGTTCGGTGCCGATATGGTCATGACCATATCGTAATGCTTCCTCGCGGCTGAGCGAAATGACTTCTTTCACTCTTTTAGAAAATTTGGCCTCCATATATGATTTGCTAGTTGTGATACATTACATCAAGATAAGATAATTTTACTTGGATACAATAATCTTATTCGTAGAATAGCTTCTGCATTCCCAAGCTACAGGTTTAGCGCCAGCGCAACTTGTGGCTGTCTATGCCAGTTTGTAACTGGCGTGCCTCAAGTTCCCGTTTCGCCAGTTATAAACTGGCGGCCATATATTCCACCAGTTACCGCTTCGCTCAAACTGGCGGTATGGTTAGTTGATGGGCGCGATTCGGACCATGCCTTTGCCGCCTGCATAATCGATGGCGCTGCTATAGATATACTCCTGTGGCTCCCGTACAAACCCAGCCTCTACCGGGTTATGGTGGATATAATCCAGCTTTTGCTCCATCAGGAAGTTGGAGTTTAGCTCGATCGGCTGGTTGTGCTGCTGCCAGAACTGGTAGGTGGTGTTATTGTTGTTCCGCTTCCCGGCCCGTTCAAACATCCACAGCATCCATTCTTTGCGGCTTTCCTGTGGGTTATTGGCAATGGCTTTGAGTATGGTTTTAGCCGTGTGCTTTTTCAGGTCGCGGATGATGTCAGATTGCTTTCCTGTTTGTGATCCGATGATCAGGTGCACGTGGTTGGACATGATGCACCAGGCATATACCTCCAGCCCTTTGTTAAAGATGCAGTAGTTCAGGCTATCCACTACAATGGCCTTGTAAGCTGGCCTGGTAAAAACATCGATCCAGTTCACAGTGGCGAATGAGATAAAGTGAAGCTGACTGTCGTGGCTGATTTTGTAGTTCCGGCTCATGGTATAGAACCTATACCCGAACCTTCAACGCAAGTTGCAAACTTGCTTCATAGACAGCCACAAGTTACGCTGGTGCTAAACCTGCGGCATCGCTTCAGGATCTATATATAACAACAAACGCCCGGTGCAGGCAGCACCGGGCGTTTATATATGATTTGGGTATATAGCCTTAGTCCCAGTAAGCGGGCTGTGTTTGCTCCTGGCCGTCTGCAGAGAAGACGAGCTTCTTGTCCGCGCCGCTGTTGTCCAGCTCCACCTGGTAGAATTCGGTGTTGCCCTGCAGCAGTTTCTCGACATCGTCCAAGCGCATGTCGCTGTAGTTCTGACTGATGGCGGCTTTAACTGCCTCCGGGAGCGCAGCCTCCGGGATATCGTGCTTGTACTTCAGCATCTCCCCGTTCGCGCTGAAAAGAGCTTCATGGTCCACGGTGTCCACATCGAAGTCTGCTTCATAGTCAGCGCCGACTTTTTCCCATTCCAGGCCCACTGTATTCGGAAAATTGGCGGCAAGGGTCGTTTTCACGGTTTCCGGTACACTGTCAGGTTTTACGTCGTTGTCTTTGTCATCGTCGCAGGAGAACTGAAGCAAGCCCAGCAGCAACATAAGGTTGACTGAAAATTTCATGGTAAGTGTGTTAGATTAAACAAATAATTTCCACAAGCTTACAGCGTGAATCTGTTCGTAATCTGGAGACAATCTGTGCATAATCTGAAGCGAGGCCGGTATATAAACCCGCTGCCATGATGTGCCCCCTTTGCCGCTATGTTATGGCTGGCGGTGCTGCGGAGAAGCAGGAATGGAGGGTCATATATGAGAAGCACGTGCTACAGGTCGGCGCCGGCGGGCGAAAACGCGGCGGTTCCCCTTGCACCGGTATATTGTAAAGCCTATATTTAAAGCCGTATCCACACCGTATCTGATATCCCTCACCTGATGAGAAGAACAATCCGCACCACCCTATATACCTGCTTTGCGGCGGCCGTGCTGCTGGCGGGCTGCACCCAGCCGGAGGCCCCGCTGACGGAAAACGAAAAGGCAGACTTTACGCAGGTAATCCCTGCGCTGCAGGCCATCACCGCCGACTGGAACAGGGGCGACCTGGATGCGTTTGTGACCATATATGACAGCTCGGCCACCTTCATGTTGCCAGGCGGGCCTGTTGGCGTAGGCGAGATGAAGAGTTACTACCAAGAGGCTTTCACCGCAGACGGCACGCCCTCCTCTACCTTACAGTTCGACAGCCTGGAAATGCGGCCGCTGGGAACCCGCCATGCGCTGGTGACAGGGCGCTACATTCTGACGGCAAAGGACTCTTCCCGGCAGAGCGGCCGCTATTCGCTGGTTCTGGCGCACGCAGAAGACGGGTGGAAAATCGTGCATGACCACTCCAATTAGCCACAGAAACCTTATGAGCTGAGACAGGTCTTTACCGAAACTGCCATATATACAAGGTGTTTTTGCCGTTCCGGGCTTGTATCGAAAATGGCAGAGGAGCGCCTTCGCGCAGTGCCTTACTCCCGGGCATCGAACGGGATAAAGCGCCCGTTCTGCAGCATAAAGAGCGTGGTGCGGTTCTCCTCGATCACAGAGATACCGTCGGTTGGCAGCGGCACCCGCTTCTGGCTGCGGTTGTCCGTCACCACCGAATCCTGGGGGGCAAGCTTTAGCTGGTAGGTGCTGTACCACTCCTCCTTCAGTTGCTGGGCCGGATAAGTGGCGACCTTCGTTTCACGCGGCTGCCCAGTGTAGTCCAGAAACGCCAGGATGTGAATGGAATCGTTTTGCAGCACCTGCACGGCATAGTCCGGGGCGCTGTTGCCGTTAAAGTTGCCGCTCAGGTAGAGCGGGTTATTCACCCGAAAGCGCTTGTTTGCCATCGCCTGGTCGGTGAGGGTGGCGACGCGGGCCTGCGGCTGCCTTTTATCCAGCAGATCCAGCAAGGTGTCGGGGATCGGGTACAGGATTTTGCCCTCGTCGGTAGCCCGTGCCACGCTGTCTATGGCCGCCTTGGTGCCGGAGTCTACCTGCTCGTCTATCAGTTCGTCATCGGCGGCGCGGTTGTAGTTGCCGTCGGCGGAGTCGGAGCCGCAGGAGGCAAGGACCAGCAGGGCGGCGAATAGCAGACAATATGTTTTCATATCTTTCAGGTTTAGGTAAGCAGGCAGTTTACCTTTGCATACCAGTCACCTTCACGGAAGGTTGTCTGTGAAAGGGAAAGGCAGCGTGTTAATAGTTCCCAGGCATATATGGCAGGCCCGGTTACGGAGAAGAAAATTCCGGCTCAGGTTGAAAAATCATTCAAACAAAGCGCCGTTCGCACCACCTCGACTATCACACAGTTAAACTAAACCGCCACACCACCTTTATGCGCCACGATAGCCATACTTACAAAACAGGAAAATATTTCTCCGCGGCAGGCAGAGCGATCAGCTGGGTCGGGCTGGCAATCGGGTTGATGGCGGTGCTGAACGGGGCAAGTGTCGGGTGGGTGATGGTGCCGGTGGCGATAGCGGTGCAGCTGACCTATCATATGGTGGAGTTCGACCTGCAGCGCCAGACCTACCGGGAAGGCGTGCAGTTGCTGGGTATGAAATTCGGGAAGAGGCTGCCTCTGCCGGGCTTCGATTTTTTGTTTCTGAAAAATAACAATTACAGCCAGCTGGCAGAGTCCAGGGCGACGATGACCCAGTTCCGTTCGGAGATGTTTGACGGGTATATAAAACTGGCGGACGGCACAAAGCTGCACCTGCTGCAGACGAAAAGCAAGGCGCCTGCCCTGCAGCAACTGGCGGCAATAGCACAGGAGTTAAATACCGAACTGCGGGACCTGACGGAGATGAAGCAATAACGTACGCTTCAAAAAGCAAAGTCTCCAACCCCATATATAAATTCGCCCTCTATATACCGCAGCCTTTCCTGCCATTGCCGGAGATAATAGTATATCTTTAGTTCAGGTTAAGTTTATATATAACGCAAAAGAAAACACCCATGTTTCGGCACGTAGAAAGAGGCAGAACGTATAGGCACAATATCAAGCTGGCCGGTTTGCTGTCGTTTATTGCGGGCATGGTGAACATCTGCGGCGTGCTGTCGGTGGGCACCCTGACCACCAATGTGACCGGCCACTTTGCCTTTTTCGCGGAGCAGTTGCAACATAGTGCCTATAACCAGGCGCTCACGTTCCTGCTCTATATCCTCGCTTTCTTCCTAGGCTCATTTCTATCGAGTTTCACAACAGAGCTGTCGCTGAGCAGGGGCTACAAAGGAGCGCATATAGGGCCCATGGCAAGCGAAATTGCGATACTGCTGGCCCTTGGCCTGGCGGCAGACGATATGTTATTGGCGGGGGTAAGCGGCATGGTGATTGCCCTGCTGCTGCTGTTCGCGATGGGTTTGCAGAATGCGCTGGTGACGCGGGTGTCCAAATCAGTTGTCCGGACAACGCACCTGACGGGGCTGTTCACGGATCTGGGCATGGAGCTGTCGCAGTTGCTCTTTTACAAGAAGAAGGAGCAGCAGGAGAAGCTGATGCGCAGTGTGAACCTGAAGCTTGTCATCATTTTCTCTTTCTTTGCGGGCTGCATTGTTGGCGGTTTTCTTTACAATACCCTAACTTTAGGCACACTGGCGGCAGCGGCGGGGCTACTTGCCGTGGCCCTGGCCTACGACACGCTAAAATTCAGGTATTACCGCCTGCGCAGGGGGCGGCGCCTTCGGGCGTAAAGCAAATTCTATAAACCAGCTATGAGGCACATCAAACTTCTCACTACTGATTTTCTGGCGATAGAGTACAACCTCGTCGATGATTTTCTGGTGGGCAACTGGGCAGGCCCGTTAACAAAGGAAGACATCGTGGACGGGTATGAGCAGATCAGCCTCTTTCTGAAAAAGCAATTCTGCCACAAGCTGCTCGACAACCATTTGGAAGTGCAGGGCATGTGGGTGGAGCAAGCCGCCTGGATGGCCCGCGACTGGCACCCAAGGGCGGAAGCAATCGGCCTCCAGTACCATGCCTGCGTGTACTCCAGAGACATCTATAGCCGCCTCTCAGCGGACCAGGCCATCCGGATGGTGGAAAAGGGGATCGTGAAAGGCTTCGACACGGAGTCTGCCGCCGAAGGGTGGCTCAAGGCCTGGTAAGCAACTGCAGGCTTCCACGCACATATAAGAAATCGCCCGAAGCCGTAACTCCGGGCGATTTATATATAAAGCGTTGCTCGTTAGTCCCAATAGGCAGGCACGGTTACTTCCTGGCCATCTGCTGAGAAAACAAGGCGGCGGTCGGTGCCATTCTCTTCCACTTCCAGTTGGTAAAAGGTCTTCCCTTCTTTTTCTAACTGCTCCGTGTCATCCACGGGCATGCCTTTGTATTTCTGGTCGAGGGCGCTCTTGATGGGCTGTGGCAGGTCGTTCAGCGGCACGTCGCTTTTAGCCACCAGTACCTCCCCCGAAGGGTTCAGCAGCACGGTGTGCTCTGTGCGTTCTACACGAAACTCCGCCTCATAATTGTCGCCTTCTTTTTCCCATTCAGCATTTGTAGCGCCCGCATACTTCTGAGCCAGGGCACTCGTTACGGCCTGTGGCACTTCTTTCTCTTTTATATCCTGTGCGTGGGCGCCTAAAATGACGCTACCTGAAAAAAGAAAGGCAAATAAGATCGTCTTCATCATCTGTAAAATTTAAGTACTACGATTGATTAACAGGTGTAAAAGTAGATCCCGAATCTGAAGGAAATCTGGTAGTTGGGCGCAGGGCGGTGTTAAAAGTGACAGGAGATTTGCAATGGCTGTTAAATTTTAAGAAATAGCAGCCTGCACGCGCCTGCTGAGGCGGGTTATAATATTTTGGTGCTTTAACGATACGCCTTACAAGGGATAGCTATATGAAAAAGGTCGGCTTTTATGTTTCCAACCTGGTGCAGCGGGTGCTGAACTACGGCAAGTTCAGGAACGAATTTCTGGGGCGGTTGCCGCAGCGATTTCACGGTGCGGCCAAACTCCTTTTCTACTTCACCTTCACGGCAGAGGAAAAGAAGCTGGCAAGCGAGATTGAAAGTTTCCGCTCCAAAATCCCGGCGCTGAGCACTGCCAAGGAAGTCTACAGCTATACCTCGCCGCACTCCAATACTTTTAAGACCGACGAAAAAGGCAAAGCCCTGCCCGGCGAATATATAGGCAGCTCTGTAGAAGGCCATATGAAAACGGGCTCTTCCAAGTTTAACGGCATCCTGTTGCGCCGCATCGTGGCCGGAGCCGGCGTGAAAAGAATCCTGGAACTGGGCACCAACACCGGTTTCTCCGGTTGCTATTTTTTGTCAGTGCCCGGTACAGAGCTGGTCACCATCGAAGGCTCGGACACGCTGTGCGAGATCGCCAAAATCAACATGGACCGCTTCTCGGACAAGCACCGCATCATGAACATGCTTTTTGATGAGGCCATCGATGTGCTGCTGGCGGAGAAAGCCTCCTTCGACTGTGTGTTTATCGACGGGCAGCACGAGCAGAAGGCCACCCTGCACTACACGCAGCGCGTATTGCCTATGCTGAAGCCCGGCGCACTTATCGTGCACGACGATATTTACTGGTCGGATGACATGCACGCGGGGTGGCAAAAGATGGTGCAGGACCCGCAGTTCTCCGAAACAGTCGATCTGTTCTACAAGGGGATCTGTGTGGTAGGCAACGGCACGGCCCCCAAAGCGCACTATGATATGGGTGAGTACCTGCCAAGGCCGGAGATATTCCGCAAGAACTGGTAGGGCCTGAAAACAGCCTGCAGTTTCAAACGCCCGCAGGAGCCGCGCACGTGGCGAGGGCATCGGGTGCTATATATAAAACTGCTCATTCTGAGGGGCTGTTGTTCAGCCTGAACCCTATGCCGAACAGGAAATGCAGGGCTGCGCTTGTGACGTTGGCATGGCCATCCACCACGGGCACCTGCACCCAGGAGGCGGTGGCCCGGCCTTCGCCGAGCACAAACCACCTGTCCGCAAAATAATAGCGTTTGGCCACGGCGGCCTCCACCGTAGGCCCGGATATATAGTAGCCTTTCCGCAGGATCCCTTTGTTCTCGGGGTAAGTCATGTTCCGGATCGTGGACTCCGGGTGCGTGATAACCAGGCCGCCGCCCACAGACCACGCGAAGCCCCTGGCTTGCCAGAGGCGGTTGAGGGTGAGCAGGTTAAATCCATCGGTGATGGAGAAGCGCTGCACCTCCGGGGGAAGGTTCTCAAGGATAAGTTTGTGGTGCGTGAACTTCAGCCCCCAGCCGCTGTTCCCGGCCCAGGCGCTTACCCGCACATCGTAGTAAACCGGCGGTTCGAAAGGCTCGGTGCGGTAGCGGGCATCCAGGCTTATATCCTCATGCTTGCTTTGGTGCAGGTGCAAAGGCGTCCGGAAATTATGCACGGCCCCGCCTGCTACCCCAATCTCCCACGTCCTGCCTTGCCCAAAACTAACAAGCGGCAGCAGCGCCAGCAGCAGCGCGCCAGCCTTGTATGCTAACCTTTTCATCTGGATTTTCTCCTCTCCTTATCCCCGTGTTTTTTGTCGGTAAGCGCCTCAGCAGTAATAGTTATAACGTAAATGAGGAAGTTTTTATCGGGCAGGGTTTCGTCTGCCGGCAGGCCGCATACAGGACCAGCCGGCGGGGGGTGCCTGCCGCCGCGGCTTAGGAATCGTCGGTCAGAATTCTTAACTTCGGAAAAATGAGGAGCCTGCATCTGGCTCTCTGTTGTCCTTCACCGTCTAGTGCTTTTATGGAAATCCTTTTTGAAAACCTGCCAAACCCCTTCGCTTATTTTTTCCCCTTGTTTGTCGTGCTCATCCTGGCAGAGCTTTATATCAGCTACCGCGAAGACAAAGAACTGTACGAGGCAAAAGACACCGTGGCCAGTACCTGGGTGGGCATCGGGGCCGCCATCCTGAACAGCCTGACCAAAGTGTACCAGATCGGCTTTTTCTTCCTGATCTATAAACTGTTTGAGCCGCTCCGTGTGGAGTTCCTGGGCTACGAAAGCCTCGGGTGGGCCTGGTGGGTGTGGGTGCTGTGCCTGGTCGGCGACGACTTTAACTTTTACTGGCACCACCGGTTCTGCCACACCGTCCGCCTGTTCTGGGCGGCGCACGTGGTGCACCACTCCTCCGACAAGTTTAACCTCGGCACGGCCTTCCGCAACGGCTGGACTATTTTCCTTTACAAGCCGATTTACTGGATATGGCTTCCTGCGTTGGGCTTCAACCCGGTGATGCTGGCCCTGTGCATGTCCTTTAACTCCATCTATCAGTTCTTTCTGCACTCCACGCTGGTGCCGGATATAAAGGGGTTCAACAAAGTCTTTAACACGCCGTGGGTGCACCAGGTGCACCACGCCTGCAACGTAGAGTACCTGGACCGCAACCACGGGGGCATTTTCATTATCTGGGACAGGCTGTTCGGCACGTACCAGAACAGGGAGCACCACATTGCCCCGAAGTTCGGGGTGCTGCACCCGCCGCATTCCCACAACCCGATCAAGCTTAACTTTCATGAGTTCAGCGATATATGGAAAGACGTGAAGCGGGCGAAGACGTGGGAGCACAAGTTCAAGTACGTCTTTTACCCACCGGGCTGGAGCCCCGACGGCAGCACCAAAACCGCCAGGCAGATGCAGCAGGAACTGGAGAGGCAGCAGGCGGCAGTGCCAGCCACAGCGGCGCCAAACCGAAGAGAAGAGGCCATGGCCTAAGCCGGTACAACTGCGGCAGCGCTTTCGCCTGCTGCGTGTTTCAGCGCGGGTTTGCTTTACGGCATAAAAACAGAAAAGGCCAGCGGGAGCGCTGGCCTTTTCTGTTTTTATGCCGTCTGCTGCCGTTTGAGGGTTGGCCTGCGCTGTCAGCTTGCGTGGCTGAAATCTTTTTCAGCAGGCAAAACTTATTTTCCGGTACAGCTTGTTCTACCTTGTGGCTGCTATAGCAAGGCGGCCTTGTTGATTCGTTATACTGTATATAAATGGAAAACAGTCAGTTCTGGGGATTTTATGCGTTGCTGGCCGTCCGCTACATGGTGATTGCGGGGCTGGCCTTCCTGGTGTTTTATATGCTCTTCGCCTCCCGCTTCTCCGGGCGCAAGATCCAGGTGCTCTTCCCGAAGCGGAAGGACTATGTGCGGGAGGTGGGCTACTCGTTTCTTACCTTCTTCACGTTTGCGCTGGTGGGCGTGGTGCTGGCCTCGCCTGCCGTGCTGCCGCACACCCGCATCTACCACCGCATAGCCGACTACGGCTGGGGCTACCTGGCGCTGAGCGTGGTGCTGGCCCTGCTGATCCACGACACGTATTTTTACTGGACGCACCGCCTGATGCACCACCCGCGCCTGTTCAGGCTGTTTCACCTCACGCACCACCGCTCCGTTAACCCCTCGCCGTGGGCGGCGTTTGCGTTCAGTCCGCCGGAGGCCGTGGTGGAAGCCAGCGTCATCCTGGTGATCGCGTTCCTCATTCCCATCCACTCGCTCGGCATCCTGCTCTTCCTGCTGTTCATGACGGTGTACAACGTATATGGCCACCTCGGTTACGAGGTTTACCCTGCCTGGCTGGTGCGCAGCCGCGTGGGCCGGTGGCTGAACACCTCCACCAACCACAACATGCACCACCGGTACTTCAGGGGCAACTACGGGCTGTACTTCCGGTTCTGGGACGAGTTGCTGCACACCACGCACCCAGAGTACGGTGAGACGCTTGACAGGCTGGTCAGGCAGCCGGAGCAAAGGCCTGCTACGCAGCAGCAGTATAAGCAGAAGGGCTGATGCCTCACACTGTCATCCTGAAAACAATCTTGTGGGCCAGCCGCGCGACCTTGAGCTTCATTGTTGTTATACGCTTTGAAGAGACGGCAGAGGGCTGCCTATAGCTACTGGGTTCGCTACGGCATAAACTCAGGGCTTCGCCAGCATTGCATTGCGAATGCTCCTAATCGCAACTCATCCCTCCGGCCCGGAGACCTCGTTTCCCTGCCCCGCCGCCTCCCTGAAACGGCAGCAGCTTATATCCTGTACCAACTAATGCCAAATCATCTCTACATCCTTCTCTAGTAAAAATATTACTGCCCATTATTTCAAAACAACGAAGCTATATATGGGAGTAGGTTCAGGCAACCTGTTATAAACTGCCCGCTTCTTTATATATGATGTAGTATATATAAATTTTTTATTTGTTCAGCGGCCAGTTTGCTGTATAGCGAGCGGTGCTAAGGGCTTGGCGGTGCCTGTTGGGCGGGTAGCGCCTATATACTGTTAAAAAAGAAAGCCTCTCCAATGTTGATGGAGAGGCTTTTTCGCTGTAGGGGAAGGAATCGAACCTCCACGGAGTAGTTAGGCAAATATCTTTGTACTAGTGTTAGGTCAAAAGTTGCTTTATCCCAGAACCTCCACCCCCGAGATCGGAGGGCTTGTCTGCCAGTTTCAACACCCTACATTGTGTTTGATGATTCAAATATAGAAGGTCTTTTTTTAAATTGCAAATATTTTAATAAAAATAATTTTTCTATGCGATTATAATAACCAATACGCCATTGTGTTTGACAGGTTGTAAAATCGCAGCAATTATTTAGTATTCCTTAATCGGCAGTTTAACCCGGCCTCTGCTGTGTTGGTTCTTTTTTAAAAGGGTTTCCAGCGCTATCTATATGATTTTCAGGGATACAGCCGGGGCATATGCGGGCTTTGGCTGCAGCCGCGGACTTTTATGCGTAAGGGATATAGAACCCGAACCCAAACCAGCTTCCTGTATGGCCACTATCCAAGAAATAAAAATAGACCTGGAGGAGAAATCGATGCGCTCGCTCCTGGACGCCCGCACCAGCAAAGACAGTAAAATTGTGGCGGAGGGCGATTCCTGGTTTTCCTATCCCGTTGTGAAAGACGTCATCGACCATCTCCGGCAGATGGGCTACGCCATCAAGCGGCACAGCAAGCCCGGCGACACGCTGGAGAATATGGTGTTCGGCACCGACTACGCGATTGCCACACAGGTGCAGCGGGCCAACAACTACGGCCCCGTGAGCCTGCGGGAGACACTGCGCTCCGTCCGGAACCTGAAGCCGAAGTTCGTGCTCTTTAGCGCAGGCGGCAACGACGTGGTGGGTTCGGAGCTGGTGCAGTACCTGAACCACAAAAGGTCGGGGCTGCCGCTTTTCAGGGAAGCCTTTTTCAGGGACAGCGTGAATGGGTACATCCGAAGCGCCATCGTCAGTTTCCTGGAGCAGGTGTGGCAGGTAGACCCGGAGATTCATATCCTCATGCACGGCTACGACTACGCCATCCCCAACGGCACGCAGTACGAGCTGGCGGGCATCCGGTTCTCCGGCCCCTGGGTGCTGCCGGCCTTTGCCCGCAAAGCCATTACCGCCCGCAGCGAGCAGAATAAGATTATCCGGCAGCTCGTGGACATATACAATGAACTGCTCATCAGCCTGGGGCACGTTTACCCGAACTTCCACCACATCGACTTGCGCGGGCGCTTCCCAAACGAGGCACAGTGGCACAACGAGATCCACCTCCGGAAGGAAGGGTTTGAGCAGGTGGCCAAGCTGTACCACCAGAAGATGGTGGAGATACTGCTGTATAACCCGGTGGTGTAAGCTGCGCATGTAGGTATCGTGTTGCCCAGCGAAAGCGCTCAAAGTGCCACATAGTGCCGCTTTTGCTATATAGGGATAATGTTAATATTTAGCGCCTTTCTGTTGCTTACGGCCCGCTGCTTTAGTACCTTAACTCTGTGCAACTGCTCTCTGCAGCAGGTGTACCAGGGTACGCGTACATTAAACCAAAGAAGCCGATATGAAGCCCCACATTACGCGTGATTTGCTCTACAGCATTGCCCGGCACAGCAACTGGCGGCCAGGCGGCATCGAGGCTATGCTCCGGAGCTCCGGCATTTACGCCGGCCCCCGCAACTGGGCCTCTCTGCTGCGGCTGCTCCTGCTGGGGGCCGGCGTCAGTTTTATAGTGGCGGGCGTTGTCTTCTTCTTCGCCTACAACTGGGACGCGATGCACAAGTTCCTGAAGCTCGGCCTGCTGCAGGCGCTCATTGTCATCGTCACGGCCTATGTCCTGCTCTCGAAGCGCAGTGAGACCACCAGGAATCTGCTGCTCACGGGCAATGCCATGCTGGTGGGGGTGCTGTTTGCGGTGTTCGGGCAGGTATACCAGACCGGGGCCAACGCCTACGACTTTTTCCTGGGCTGGACGTGCTGCGTGGCGCTGTGGGTGGCGGTGGCGAAGTACCCGCCGCTGTGGCTCCTTTTTATGGCGCTCGTCAATACCACGCTTTTCCTATATGTGCAGCAGGTGGCCACGCACTGGCCCTTTGCCGTGCTGCTGGACCTGCTCTTTGTCCTGAACGGCACTGCCGTGCTGGTGTGGGAGTTGGTGGCGCATAAGACAAAAAACCGCACGCGCAGCAGGTGGCTGCAGCGGGTGCTGGGGCTGGCGGCTGTCACCGCGATCACCATCAGCCTGGTGGTAGGCATCTATGCGAATATGGAGGAGGACTGGGGACTTTGCGTGCTGCTGGCGGCCCTTGGCTACGGGGCCGGCATCTGGCACGGGCAGCGCGTCCGCGACCTGTTCTACCTGTCGGTTATCCCTTTCAGCGGTATTGTGGTGGTGGCCTCGCTCATTGTCCGGATGGCAGATAAAACCCCGGAGCTGCTCCTGCTGCTCGCCAGCCTCTTCGTGATAGGCAGCACCACGCTGCTGGTCCGCAACATTATCCGCATAAACCATAAATGGCATGGAAAATACTGAGCAACAAGCCCTGGACCTGCTGCTGCGCCAGATCAGGGAGCAGGAAGGGGAGGGTTTTGTATATGACCGGGCGGAGATTAATGCGGAATTAGAGCAGAGCACGCCGCTGCTCGCCAACCTGCCTGTTAAGCTGCTGACGATCCTGGGCGGCATACTCGCCAGCCTTTTTCTGCTGGGTTTCCTGTTTGCCACCGGCCTCTACGACTCGCCTACAGGGATGCTCGTTGCGGGGCTGCTGCTGCTGGCAGGGTCGGTGGCGGTGATCCGCATCAGGAAAGACACGCTGGCAGAGACTTCCTGCGTGTCTTTTCACATCATCGGCTACCTGCTTTTCGGCATCGGCTTCTCCGGGTTGTTCCAAAGCGAGGATGCTTTGTACAGCTTGCTGGCGCTTATGGCGCTGGGGGTGCTGTTTGCCGCCGCCAACAGCATCCTCACCTTCCTGGCGGTGCTTGTTTTCAGCGGTAGCCTGGCCGCCATCATCCTCAACCACCAGGCGCTAAACCTGATGCACGGCTACATCGGCGCGGTGGCGGGCCTGCTGACCTATCTAAGCCTGCGGGAGGCGACGCTCATCAGCTTGGGGAGCTGGTTTAGCCGCGTCTACGGGCCCGTGCGGATGGGGCTGGTGGTGACGCTTGTTGCGGCGCTGGCGCTGCTGATGCACCAACCGCCGCTGCCCGCTGGCGGCATCACGCACTACTGGCTGTCGGGTGTTCTGCTGATCGCGGCGGTGCTGTTCGTGCTATCGAAGGTGATGCGGCAGGCGGGGCTGGCAAACCGGAAACAGCAGTTGCTGGTATATGCCTGCTGCGGCCTGGTGCTGGCCCCTACGGTGCTGTCGCCAGCAGTGCCGGGGGCGCTGCTGGTGTTGCTGACCAGCTTCTACATCGGGCACAAAACAAGCTTTGCTGCCGGGGTGCTGTCGCTGGTATATTTTGTGATCCTGTACTACTACGACCTGCAACTCACGCTGCTCCAGAAGTCGGGAGTGCTCGTGCTCACCGGCGCGCTTTTTATAGGGGGCTACCTGCTCCTGCAGAAACACCTGAAAAACGATGCGAACTAAAAAAGGCCTTGTCATCCTGCTGAACCTGGTACTGCTGCTGGGCTTCTTCAACTGGTCGGTGCTGGAGAAGGAGAAGACGCTGGCCAGCGGCAGGCTGGTGTTGCTGGAACTGGCCCCGGTAGACCCGCGCTCGCTGCTGCAGGGCGATTACATGCGCCTGAACTATGCTATCAGCCAGGTGCCGGAGCCCGACAAACTGGCGGCAAGGGGCTATGTGGTGGTGCGGGTGGACGCCAACAGGGTGGCGCACCTGGTGCGGTACCAGCAAGGGAAGACGCCGCTGGCGGCCGGGGAGCAACTGATCAGGTACAACAAGGCGGACTGGGCGGTGCACATCGGGGCCGAGTCCTACTTCTTTGAGGAAGGGCAGGGCGAGCTGTTTGCCGGGGCGGCGTTTGGCGGCCTGAAGGTAGACGAGCAGGGCAACAGCATACTGGTCGGCCTATACACAGACGAGCGAAAGCTCATAAAACGAAAGGGTAGCGCCAGGTAAAGGCTCGCGCACAGCGTGTGCAAAACACAACGTATCTTATTTCCGATAAAAATAATGCAGCCTCGGGTTAGCTAAATTATATAGCATCCGTATACTAAGGGCTGAAACAAGTAGCTGTGGCAAATGGGCCATACGCATCAAGTCCTTTCTTACGTTAATCTTTAAAACAACCAAAGCTATATACTTATGAAGCACACACGTTTTTTGAATTCGCTGGCCTTATTGTTTGTCTGCCTGCTGGTAACCACCGTTTCCTGGGCACAGAATGAGAACGCAGCAAAACCAAGCCCACCTGCCGAGGCAACGGGCAAGGTAGGGGATGCAACCGTTACAATTAATTACAGCAGCCCTGCCGTGAAAGGGCGCGAGATATGGGGAGGCCTGGTGCCCTATGGCAAAGTGTGGCGCGCCGGGGCCAATGAGGCTACTACTGTAACCGTGGATAAGGACGTGATGGTAGAAGGCAAGGCCCTGCCAGCCGGTACTTACAGCTTTTACACCATCCCGGGTGAAGACGAGTGGACGGTGATCTTCAACAAAACTGCCAAGCAGTGGGGCACGCAGTACGACGAGAAGCAGGATGCGCTGCGCGTGATGGCTAAGCCACAGAAATCGGCTTCCATGAACGAGCGCCTCGCCTATGAGGTGACAGACAACGGCATCGTGCTGCGCTGGGAAAACATGGAACTGCCTGTTGCCATGGCTCCTGCGAAGTAACAGTTATATATAAACAGCACAAAAAAACTGCCCTGCAAGCCTTAGAGTTTGCAGGGCAGTTTTTTTGTGCCCGCCTTTTTCCCGAACGCCTATAATATCACGGCTTATATCAGCGTCACCTTCATACCTTTCAGGGTGAGTCAAAGTACATGATTGGATCGTCTGCCAGCCCTCTAAAGAATCATCCTTTGACTCTCCGCATTCGTATTGCTTCATCGCTTGCTGCTTCCTTTATCCTCTGAGTCTATATCTGACTTTAAAGACGCCTGGGTAAACGGGTTAAATAGCATCGATAAAATCCGCTTGCAACATAGCAGCCAGCAGCGGATGCAAGAGAAGCTCTTGGAGGGGTGGTCCGAGTCTATTTGCACACCGAGTAGTATCACTCAATCGATATGAGTGTAAGTGCAAAAAAAAGCTCCTCTATGGTGGATAGAGGAGCTTTATCTGCTGTAGGGGAAGGAGTCGAACCTTCACGGAGTAGTTAGGCAGGAGCTGCTTTGTACTAAGGCCTCCACCCCCGAGATAGGAGGGCTTGTCTGCCAGTTTCAACACCCTACATTGTGTTTGATGTTTCAAATGTAGGGCAAGATTTTATGCTTTCAAAATTTGGCAACAAAAAAAGTAAAAAAATATATTATCGATAACGACATTGGTTTCTTTGAGTGTTTTTGTTATGCAACATGCCGTTCTGTTGTAAACTTAATTTACGAATATATAAAAGAGGTATATAGGCGTACATGCTCCTGATACTCAGGGAAGAACATCCGTGACACAGCAAACTCACCAGCCCTCCCGTCTCTTTAGCGCCGTGATATGCGCCAGGTGGTGCTCGCCGTGCCAGGCGTACAGCCCGATGTGCTCCCGGATGCGCTGCTCCCCGCTTTCTGGGTGAATCAGTTTCCGCTCCAGTTGCTCCGGCGGCAGGCTCTTGAGCAACAGCACCCAGCGCTGGTGCAAGGCAGCCAGCAAGGCGATCGAGATTTCCGGCGCGCCCTGCAGGCTGTCCGGCAGCATGGCCCATATGTCCTCATGGTATACCCTGATTTTCGGCAGGTCTTCCGTCAGGGCGAGTTTCTGGCGGATGTAGCCGTTCATGTGGCTGTCGGGGAGGTGATGGATAACCTGTCGGACGGTCCAGCCGCCATCGCGGTAAGGCGTGTCGAGTTGCTCGGGCGTCATCTTCTCCACTGCCTCCTGCAGGCGGGCGGGGAGCCCGGCGATGGAAAGGATGTGTTGCTCCACCTGCTCATCGGTTAGCGGCAGGGCAAGGCTGAACTTACCGATCGGGTAACGCAGCTCGTCTAAATCTTCGGTTAGTAGCATGGCTATATCTGGTTAAGAGACAACCGAGTTACATAAAATTTAGAAGCGGCGCAACCCTTCCGGCGCCTATATGTGCAGCCCCAAAGGAGCAGGGGCAGAAGCGATGCCGGAGGCAAACCAAGCCACAGACTGCCCTCGTATGCAGTAAGATGAAAAAGATAGTAACAACACTTATTGTAGCTGGCCTCCTGCTCGTCGGGCTGCGGGCCGACGCACAGATAAAGCCCACAGAGGCGGGCCTGGAGAAGTACAAATGGAAGAAGCGCCCGCTGCTGCTTTTCGCGCCGTCAGAAGACTCCCCCGCATATATCCGCCAGAAAGAGATGGTGAAGGCCGACGCGCAGGCGATCGAGGAGCGGGATATGGTGGTGATCGAGCTGGTGGGGCCGGACAAAGTATATATAGGCGGCACGCTGCAGCGGCGACAAAGGGGAGAGGCGCTGCGGAAGCGTTTCCGGGTGTCGCCGGATTCTTTTGCGGTGCTGCTGATAGGCAAGGATGGCACAGAGAAAAGCAGGAACACCGCGCCCGTTGCCCTGGAAGAGATATTCGGCAGGATCGACCAGATGCCGATGCGCCGGCAGGAGATGCGCGGAAACGACAACTGATCAGGCGAAAGCAAACTCAATACAAACAGCCCGCTTGCCGGGCTTGCCCCACTTATAGAGGCTCTGACCGGCAATGCCTTTCACACAGCGCCTTCGCCATATACAGCTGTGTATATAGCAAGGCGGATAAAGGGGTGATTATGGCTCCTGCGGTTCCTTCCGGTGCTGCAGGAACCAGTCATATATGGCGGGGTTGTTGTAGGTTTCGGTCCAGGAGTCGTGCCTGAGGTCGGGGTAGATGGTGAGCTTTACGTGGCCGCCTGCCTCTTTCACGGCTGTGGCCATGCGCTGCGTTTCCTCAACAGGCACAATGTCGTCCTGCTCCCCATGAAAAGCCCAGATTGGCATATGGGCGAGGTGGAGCGCCTGCGTGTGTTCACCGCCGCCGCATATGGGCAGTATGGCGGCAAAAAGCTCCGGGTTGGCCGCCGCCCAGTTCCAGGTGCCGTAGCCGCCCATGCTGATGCCTGTCAGGTAAATGCGGTTTCTGTCTGCCCGCACCTTCTGCAACACCTCCCCCAGCCATTCGTTCAGCAGCGGGACCTGCCAGTAAGACTGGTGCGGGCACTGCGGGTAAGCCACCACAAACGGGAAGTCGTCTTTGCCCTGCAGGTATTTCGGCAGCCCCTGTCGCTTCACCGTTTCCAGGTCGTCGCCCCGCTCGCCTGCGCCGTGCAGAAACAAGAGCAGCGGCCATTCCTTCTGTGGCTGCGCCTGGTAGGCCTTCGGGTAGTATATATGGTACTTGTAGCTCATCGGGATGCCGTTTCATTGTGCTTATCCTATATACGGTTGACGCTGTTTGTCGCGTTCGCGCAAGCGTGCATCTTTCCGCTAACGATGCCTCCGCGGGTCCGAAGCGGGGGATTTCTGCGGTGGCAGTTGCAGCCATGTCTGCCGGGGAGGCTGTGGCTGATTCGTGCGCAGCACAGCTCAAGACCAGGACTTCTGCTGATATATAGCGTTTATATATAACAGCTCTGGTCTGTGAGCAGCAGCTTCTCTACCGCGAAACCCCTTTGCAACGCCGCCTGCACCAGCCGCTTATATATGGCCTCGTCCAGTTTGGGGGTGCGGGAGAGAACCCAGAGGCTCTCACGGTCGGGGGAGCCGACGAGCACGTGCCGGTAGTCCGGGGCCAGCTCCAGCACCCAGTAATCGCCCCGGAAGGGCCAGAAAAACTGCACCTTCAGCTTGCTGTTGTGGCTGCCCTCCACCGGGAAGGCCTTGCCTTTCGCTGTCTTTTCCTTGCCTCCCGGACCGCCTTTGCGGCAGTAGTTATATACCTCCACATGCCCTTTGGGATGTTTCGTATACTCCGCAAACACGCAGTGGCAGCCTTTCTCAAAACGCTGCGGCAAGCGCGCGATCTCGTACCAGCGGCCCTGGTAATGGTCCAGGTCCACTTCCGGCACTGTGTCGAGCGGGGGATAGGTGGCGCTGTATTTACGGACGGCGGCGGTAGCGGCGACCAGAGCCCCGGCGCTCAGCCAGATTTTTGTTTTCTTTTTCATCGTGTTGTGGGTTAGCTCAGTTGCTTGGTCATGAGGTAATGCTGTATGGTGCCAAACAACACGTACGATTCCTTTACTACCTCATACCCGTTGCGGCGGTAAAAGTTAACGGCGTTCTCGCGGGCGTGCAGCATCAGGCTGATGGCACCCAGGGCTTTGGCGCGCGCCTCCATATACTCCATCAGCCGGAATCCCAGTTGCTGGCCCTGCTTGTCTTTCCGGATGCCCATGAAGCGCAGTTGCCCCTCCTGCGGCGTGTTCAGGTGCAGACGGCAGACGCCCACGGCTTCGCCGTCATCGTCTACCAGCATGGCGTGTATGGCCGTGGCATCGTCTGCTGCGCGCTCACTTCCCTCGGGCTCCCCCCAGGGCTGCCGCAGCGTTTCGTAGCGCAGGCGGTAGTACTTCTCGAATTCTTCGGGTGTGGCGGGCTCTATCACTTCCATTTGTTAGTTGTTGATTGCTACTTGTTTATTGTCAAAAGAATTAGATGCTTGGGTGTTGATGGGCAAAGTTAAATTATATGTTCTATAGAACTCAGTTGTGCTATATGCCTACTCAAATTCCTATACCTCCTAAACCCACCCCAGCCCTTTCGAGGGGTTGGGCCATGCTTCAACAGCTTAAGTAAATTTCAGTTTGGGCTATAGAGTTGAAAAAAACCTGTGCCCTATATAAATACGTGTACTGGCTTACAAGCAGCAGCAGAGTTGGTTTGATTGTGAAATGTTTGATGCAGCCGGAGATCTGCTGCACCTGTGCCTGGCATGGCTTTTCAACCATTTAACAATGAAGCCATTCAACAATCAGCAATCAACAACTAACAACCAAACCATATAGCAGGAAGCCACGCGCCTTTTATCTTGCAACGGGTAGCTAAAAAAAAATAACTTTGTTGGCTTTATAGCGTGTAAATCTAAATTCAGAAACTAATTAACACTAAAACTATGGCATCTTTCGACATCGTGAGCAAGGTAGATCCGCAGTCCATGGACAACGCCGTGAATACCGCCCGCAAGGAGATCATGAACCGCTATGACTTCCGCGACACCAAAGGCAGCCTCGAGTACGACAAAAAGAGCAACGAGGTGCACATCGCCATGGAGAACGACATGCGCCTGCAGCACGCCGAAGACGTGCTGCTCAGCAAAATGGTGAAACAGGGAATGGACGGCACCGCGCTCGATTTCTCCAAGGAGGCGTACCAGTCGGGGGCCATGGTGAAAAAGGACATCAAGGTGAAAGCCGGCATCGACAAAGAGACCTCCAAGAAGATCATGAAGCTGATCAAGGACAGCAAAGCCAAGGTGTCGGCCGCCATCATGGACGAGCAGATCCGGGTGACGGGCAAGAAAATCGACGACCTGCAGGAGGTGATCGCGGTGATGCGCGGCAACAGCGAGACGATTGGCATGCCGCTGCAGTTCATCAACATGAAGTCGTAGTCCACCCGATTGCTGATCGTTAGATTCCTATCGTAACCAGTATATATAACCGATGGAATGCCAGGGCATCGCTGTGTGGCACATATCCCGGGCTTATAGCCGCGCGGCATTTTACCATCAGGCCGTTTAACAGGCGGCAACTAACAACTAACACGTACCTATATGGAAATTTTCGCTAATCCTGATACCTGGATAAGCCTGCTGACGCTGACCTTTATGGAGGTGGTGCTCGGCATTGATAACATCGTATTTATCTCAATCATTGTCGGGAGGCTGCCGCACGACCAGCAGGCCAAGGGGCGTACCATTGGCCTGTCCCTGGCCCTGGTTTTCCGCGTGATCCTGCTGATGTTCATCTCCTGGATCGTGGGGGCCAGCGCGCCTCTGTTCAACATCAACCTGCCTTTCACGAACGAGGATTTTGCCGTCTCCTGGCGCGACATCATCCTGTTTGCCGGCGGGTTGTTCCTTCTGGCTAAGAGCACCACCGAGATCCACAACAAGCTGGAGGGCGAGGAAGAGGAACTCACCGGGGCACAGAAAACCTACGCTACCATGTCGAAGGTGCTGGTGCAGATCATCCTCATCGATATCGTGTTCTCCTTCGACTCCATCCTGACGGCGGTCGGGCTGGCGCAGGAGGTGATCATCATGATCATCGCCGTGATCCTGGCCATGGGTATTATGCTGATCTTCGCCAAGTACGTGAGCGACTTCGTGAACAAGCACCCGACGGTGAAGATGCTGGCCCTGTCGTTCCTGCTCCTGATCGGCTTTATGCTGGTGGTGGAGTCGCTGCACCAGCACATCCCGAAAGGCTATATCTACTTTGCCATGTTCTTCTCGCTGATGGTGGAGATGCTGAACATGCGGCTGCGCAAAAAGACGGAGCCCGTGCACCTGCGCCAGAACGAGGTGCTGGACCCCGAGGAAGAGCGGGTTGTGTAGCGTTTTCAGAAGCGTTCTATATATAAGCGGCACCGCCTACAGCAGGCGGTGCCGCTTTACTTTTCATCAGGCGCCGGAGCTGAAAGAAAGCAGCACTGCTTAATGCGAATTAATTTTTATATTAGAAAGTATTTATATACCCCGCTAAACCATTTCCCATATGCAGTACCGCCATTATGCCGTCGCCGCTTTCCTGCTGCTGGCGCTCACCGGTTTTGCCTTGCTTAGCATTTACCTGCTGCAGCCGCCCCGCCCGGTGCCTGCTACTGCACCTGCAACGGAGTTTTCGGCGGAAAGGGCCATGCGGCACGTGCGCGAGCTGGCGCAGGAGCCGCACGCCATGGGCACCCAAGCACACGCGGAGGCGAGGGCGTACCTGCTCCGGGAGATGCGGCAACTCGGGCTCAAGCCGCAGGTGCAGGAGGCAACAGCCGTAAACGAGGCTGGCAAAGCGGCATATGTGGGGTACGTATACAACCTGCTCGGCCGGCTGGAGGGCACAGGCGCCGGCAACAGCGCCATCCTGCTGATGGCGCACTACGACTCGCAGCCCAACGCACGCGGCGCCGGAGACGATGCGGCAGGCGTAGCCGCCATACTGGAAACGGTGCGCGCCCTGCAGCAGGCGGAGCCGCTGGAGCATGACTTGATCGTGCTGCTGACGGACGGGGAGGAGTACGGTCTCTACGGTGCCAAGGCCTTTCTGAAGCACCCGTGGGCGCAGGAGGTGGCGCTGGTGCTGAATGTGGAAGCCCGTGGCAATGATGGCCCCAGCATGACGTTTGAGGTGAGCCCGGAGAACGGGTGGGTGGTGAAGCAGTACATCGCGGCGGCGCCTTATCCGTTTGTGAGTTCCCTGGCGTACGAGATCTATAGCCGCATGCCCAACAACACCGATTTCACCGTTTTCAAAGAGGCGGGTTACACCGGCCTGAACTCGGCTTTTATCGGTGGCTTTGTGCACTACCACAAGGCCACCGATGCGCCCGAAAACCTGAGCCGGCGCAGCTTGCAGCACCACGGCAGCAACCTGCTGGCCCTGACGCGGCATTTCGGCCATATATCCCTTTCCGCCACCAAGGCGCCTGATGCTGTGTTCTTTAATTTCATCGATGGCTGGGTAATCAGGTATAATGCAAACCTCAACCTGCTCTGGGTGGCGCTGACCACGCTGCTGCTGGTGGTGACGGTGCGGGTTGGTTTGCGGAAGAAGGCAGTCTCGGTGGGGCAGGTGGCGGGTGGCTTCTTGCTGTACCTGTTGCTGCTAGTTGTCACAGTGGCCCTGTTTTTCCCGATCAACAGCCTGGTGCTTCGCTTGCTGCCGCTCTCGCATCCCTTCAACGGCCTGTATAGCGCCGATTATTTTTTTATCGCCTACGTCTTGCTGGCACTGGGGCTGTTCCTGTTGCTGAGTTGGCTGGCCTTGCGCTGGCTGCGCCTGTTCTCGCTGGTGGTGGGCGTGCTGGTGTTTCAGTTTGTGCTGGTGGTGGTGCTTTACGTGCTGGTGCCCAACGCCGCGTACCTGCTTCTTTTTCCGTTGCTATTCTCGCTGGCGGGTGTGCTGGGCATTTTCCTGACGGGGCTGTATGAGGGGCCGAAGGTAAGCTTTCGGTTTGCGCTGATCCTGCTGCTGGCGGCTGTGCCCGCTGTTTTTTTGATGATGCCGATTGTGCAGGTGGTGTTTGTGGCGTTTGCGCTGCAGTTGCCCATGGCAATGGTGGCGCTTTTTGTGCTGCTGCTGGGCCTGCTGCTGCCCCTGCTCCACATCATCGAACGCAGCTTCAGCTGGCGCGACGCTCCGCTGCTGCCACTCGTGCTGCTGCTGGCGGGAGGACTGGAGGTGGCACGCGCCATAAATTACGAAAAGCCGTCCCCTGAACGCCCCCTGCACAGCCACGTCAGCTACTTCCTGAACGCTGACACGGGCAAGGCTTACTGGGCTTCCGCCTTCCAGGCCACCGACGACTGGAACAGGCAGTTCTTCCATGCGCCCACCACTGGCCCCTTGACAGAGATATACCCCCATGCCGGCATCCAGTACCTGAAAAGCAGGGCAGAGGTGTTGCCGCTGCCAGCCCCGGCAGCGGCTGTGGTGCAGGACTCGGTGGCAGGGGAGGAACGGCTCTTGCGCCTGCGCCTTTCCTCCCCGCGGCAGGCCGCGCACCTCGAGCTGGTGCTGCAGCCGCAGGCGCCGGATGCCTTGCTGGGTGCAGCACTGGCTGGGGAGCCGTTGCAACTGCAGCCGCTGGAGACGGATGAGGGGCCGGTGTATTTCGCGCGCCTGCACGGGTTGCCGATCAGCAAGGAGGTGGAACTGGAGCTGCGCCTGAAAGCCGGTACGGCGCTTACGCTTCACCTCTATGACCAGCGCATCGGGCTGCCGCAGGAACTTGTGAAACAGCCAAAGCCGGCCCATGTTATCGCCGAGCAGGGGCGGGAGAGTAACCTGACAGTGGTGCGAAAATCCTATGTATTCTGACGATGCGCCGCACCACGGGCAAGCAGGACTGTATTTTTAACCGAAATGCTGCTAGTCCCCAACCAAACCCGCCGCGTGCGTAGTATAGTTTAAGACAACATCACCTGAACCCCTTTATATGTTTGCTGATAAACCACGCCACATCGCTGTCGCCCTTTTGTTTCTGCTGCTGCAGGCCTGCAGCGGATCATCCTCGGAGGGGGAGACAACGACCATTGCCGTTACCCAGAACCTGCAGGATGATCCCGCCTTCTGGGACTATGCCGCGAGCAGTAACCTTCTGCAAACAGAGATCAGCCAGCTGGCGATGAAGAAAGGGACCGATGAAAACGTAAAGCGCCTAGGCAGGCAGTCAGCTGAGTTCCACAGGAAGGCGCTCGAGCGGTTGAAGGTGCTGGTAGCCAAGCACGCGTGGATACAGTTGCCCGACAGCCTCGGCGATGCCGATAAAGGCCTGGTGCAGGAGTTTATGCTGCTCGAGGGGGAGGAGTTTGACGCCCGTTACCGCAGCTTCATCATTAGCACGCACCTGGCTCAGCTGGACAGGTACGAAGAGGCGCTCAGCAAAGCCGATAACCAGGCAACCCGTGACTGGCTGATGGGCATGCGGACGCATCTAAAGAAAGAAATAGACCTGCTGGCGCACCCTGATTCGGTGGTAGTGGCCGAGCAGTGAACGACGTACTGAATGCACCTATATAGGCATCAGCGCAAAGGACGGCGTATGATTGATTTAAGCTCTTCTTGAAAGCAGGAGTAGAGGTAGGGAGGATGGCGTTAGCCGCAAAAGTATAGCGCCTGGATCAGGCAACAAGGATGGTTAAGGTAGTCCTAGCCACAGCGCCGGGAGCGTCTACTGAGCAGGGCTTTGTTATATGCAGCCCGGAATGATGGGCGGGTTTACTTCCAGAGATCGGCGGCCTTGCGCGCCATCCGGAAGAAGAGTTCTTTGTCTAAGCCGGCTACCTGGCGGGCCTCTCCTTCGGAGTAACCGTTTTCGACGGCATTCATATAGTCGTAGTACAGTTGGGCAAGCTCCAGCGAGTCGTCTTCAAAGCAATCCACCAGTTCTTCGTGTATGATCTTCTCCGGCTCGAACACCATTGAAGGGTAAAGCTTGTCGAGCTGGTAGATCAGGTACTTCTGCTGCGTTTTATTGGGCTTGCCACCGAACAGCTGCTCTATCGGCAGGTCCTCGTCCTCTTCGTCGTACTCCTCAAAATCGTCTTCCACGGCCAGGGGCTCATATACGATGATGTCATGGCCGGTGAGTTCAAGGTACTCGTCAAACTGCTCTTTTATCGGGATGAGCGTCGGTACGTCGTAAGGCTGGTTAAGCACGTTGGCGATGTGCAGGGCAATCTCTTTCCCCTTGTCGCCTGCCGCAATCAGGATCTGGTTAAACTGGCTGAAGTCGCAGCCCAGGTACACAAACTTATACTCATCGTCGAGCACAGTAAAACACCAGAGCGTAATAAACTCCGTGTCATCGATTACCACCGTATCGATGTATAGCTCGTTTATCTGTATGTAGCGCGGCGAGTATTCCTGAGCATCCATGGGGCCGTCCTGGTTATGGCAGTTTAAGATAAATTTAACCTGTTGGTGGCAGTGCAGGTACTTTTTTTGCGTATACGGGTTTTTCTTTTGTTTGGCAAACAATATATATAAACTTTTATATCAGTAGCAGCAGTGGGAATAACTGTTTTGCTGAGTAATAGAAGGTTTGTTGCCCGATTCGTCTTATTATTTACGGTGTTCCTGCAATTTAGTGCTTTGATTATGAATCTTTTGCATCATTTCCTTTCCTGGTATAACGATGAGGGTAGCAGGAATTATATAAAGGGCGAAAATTTGTGAAAGTATAAATTTTAAGGGTGGAAATCTATGCATTACAACCAACGGATTGCAGTAGGCGCGCATAAGTTTCGTTTGCAGGTATCTTGGATACCTTGCGAAGAGGCGATAAGGGCCTACGGGGCAATGAGGTGATTTTTCCAAACGGGTGCGGCAGGCCGCAGAAAAAAGCAGAGGGTGGAGGAGTTAAGCTTAGTGCATATGCTAAGCGGCCCCGGCGTTACAAACCCAGCACGTAGTATACGGGAACCGCGCCAATCTTGAATTTTCCTAATCGTCGTGGCGGCGCAGGTAGTATATAATGCCGCCAAGCAGCGTAACACCAATACGGATGGCCCAACTGCCTGTTTCTCCAAACTGGCTCAGCCAGTTCAGCACGACAAGATTAGCCCCGGTAAATTCCAGAAAAAGCGACACGATACCTGCCAGTAGCAGGAGCAGCCCGAAGAATTTCATAGATACAGTTTTTCGTTGAGCAAAAGCCACACGCATTCTGCCGCAGCATATAGGCAGACTTTATATAGTTTCTGATAAATATAATGGTTTGTATATAAAAACCTATGCCTATCCGGAGATTAGCAAAAATGCGGGCATATTTATATATAACCGCCTGATCGCAAAGCAGGACAGGCTTAGCTCCAGATGCGCTCGATGAACCGCTGCGCGTTTTGGTACGACAGCCTTGCCAGCTGCTCCTGCGGCAGCTCCTCCTGTAGCCGCTGCAGGATATAGTGATAGCTGGTGCCTGCCTGCTCGTGCGCCTTGTGGTAAAACGGGAAACGGCTGGAGTCAGGGAAGTCAGCAAAGTAGAAATAATCTGCCCCAAAGCAGAGGGCCTCCTGCGCGCCCTGGCTGAGGCCGTAACGGATGTGGTGCAGCAGTGCCTCAGGATCGTCGGTGTGCACAAAAGCCCGCACAAAATTTACCCCGATCAGCCCCCTGCGGTGGATGATCTCCTGGGTCAGCTCATCGGGCAGGTTGCGGTTGTGCTCCCACACCGGCCTGAAGTTGGAGTGGCTGGCGATAACGGGGATATCGAGCCGCTCCCGGTCTATATGGGTGAGGATGCCGTGTGCAAGAGCATCGCTGGTGTGGGAAAGGTCCACGGCGATGCGGCGGCCGTGCAGGTAGTCGAGCAGCATCTTCCCGTCGCGGGTGATGCCCAGGTGGCTCATGTTGCCCCCGCCAAAGCGGTTGGGGGTGTGGTGCGTGAAACTTATATAGAGCACGCGGCCACAGGCGGTGATGATTTTCTCCAGTTTCTTAAACCCGTCTTCCAGCGGCTCGTCTGCCTCACAGAAGCCGGCGGCGTTCTCGATGGCCGCCACCATGCCCACCCCGTTTTCGCTCTGCAGTGCCTGGTGCAGGCCGTCTAGATCGGTTACGGCTGTCAGGCAGTTGTTCTCATCCTCGGCCAGCTGCTGAAACATGTCGCGCTGCAGGGCAGCATAGTTACTGCTGCCCGGTGCCGACGCACAGTAGAGGGCCATAACCTGCAGCTTCACGTTGCCCTCCGTCAAGGCCGGCAGGCTGCAGCCAATCTCCTCCGTTTTTTCGGGGGCCGAGCCCGGAACGTCCGTCAGGTAAACCAGCAGGTCGCAGTGCATGTCTATGATGGGGAGGCGGTTCGGTTTGCTTGGGTGCATGTGGTGTGGTGTTGGTTGCTGTTAGATACGGGAGAGGGCAAAGGGCTGTTAGTTTTGTTGCGAACAAGTTGTGCTTCCCGTGCACCTCTAAAAGGGATGAAAAGGAAACACTTTGCTACCCCTGCGGGACCTACTATCCATGAGTTCTATAGCAGGCTGTGGTGCTCTCGGCCTGAGAGCACCACAGCCTGCTATAGAACATGAAAGTTGTGAAGCCGGAGGGGTGGACAATTGTTAGAAGCTTAGGCAGAACAATTCCCCTGTCCACGTTGAAGTAGTAAGTGCTCCTGATTATATACTTTGCCTGCCTTTCCTGTTTTTAGGAGAGAGTCTGGGTGAGGTCTTTACTCAAACCCCTCGTCCATATCGCCGCCGCCCTGCTCCTGGTTATTCCCGTTACGGCGACGGCGTTCGTTCTGATTGTCGTCGCTGTTGATGCGGTAGGTGAAGCCCAGGTATATGATGCGGGACTGGCGCCTGTTCTCGCTCTGGGTCCTGAACTCGGGGCCGAAGCTCAGGAAATTGAACTGTCGGGTGTTAAAGATGTCAGATACGCGCAGCGACACAGTGCCTTTCTTGTTCAGCACGTCCTTCTTCATCCCTAGGTCCGTGCTGAACATCTGCTCCCTGCGGCCCTGTATGTCGGCGGTCGGGGCGCGGTAGAAGGCGGAGAGCTGGATGTCGAGGTCTTTCCAGACGGTCATGTTGGAGTTGACTTTCGCGTCCCAGCTCAACTGGCTGCTGCTCAGCTCCGTGTCGCCCTGTGTGGTATTCAACTGCGTCCGGAAGCCGGAGGCGTTGGCGTTAACCTGCCACCACTTCGCAATCGGGTAATTTACACCGAGCTCCACGCCATAGGAAACGTTGCTCGACAGGTTCAGAAACGTGGTTTGCGTACCGGGCACCTCCACCCCGTCCACGACTACTGTGGTGATGGTGCGAAACCAATCTATCTCATCAGTGGTGTGGCGGAAGAAGACGCTTGAGTTAAAAGAGATATCACCCCAGTACCGCAGGAACCCCAGCTCGAGCGAGTTAATGAACTCCGGCCGTAGCTCAGGATTCCCGAACCGGGTGTTGTACTGATCAGATCTGTCAACAAAGGGGTTGAGGAAACGGCTCCTCGGCCTGTTGATGCGGCGGCTGTAGCTGAACTGCAGCTTGTGGTTGTCGTCGAAGTCGTTGGTGATGAAGAGGCTCGGGAACAGGCTGAAATAGTCGTTGTGGAAAACCTCGTCTGCGGTGCGCTGGTCCGCCTTGGTATACGTCTGCTCGGCCCGCAGCCCCAGCTGCACGCTCACAGACTTGAATTTGTTGCTGTAGTTGCCATATACCGAGTACACCTGCTCATCATATACAAAACGGTTGCTTTGCAGCGGGTTGTACACCAGTGCGCCGGTGGCATTGTCCAGGTCAAAGAAACGGGAGTCCTCGTCCAGCTGCTCGTAGGAGGTGCGGAAGCCGGTTTCGAGGCGGCTGTCCTCTGAGATCGGGTGCACGTAGTCGGCCTTTGTGATGAGGCGGGTATTGCTGTCATCCACAAATGTCTGCTGCACGTCGGGCAGCGCCTCCGATGGGCCGTTGTTCTCCTGCGTCTGCCGGAATATGCTCTCCTCCTCATCCACGTTGGTGGTGTATACCGCGTCCGCCGTCAGTTCCTGCCCTTTGCGGCCGAAGGTCTGGCGGTAGCCCAACGTCAGGTCCATGGCCTGCTCGTCTTCGGTCTCCTCGGTCAGGCGGCGGCTCATGCTGTGCAGCATGCGGTTCTCGTCTTCAAAGCGGTACAGGATGTTGTTGGAGTCCTCGTCGCGGCCGACACGGTACAGGGCAGAGGCTGACAGGGTGTGCTTCGGGGTGAGGTAATAGTCGGCGCCGAGGCGGAAATTGTTCGACAGGTCCAGGCTGTTGCGGTCTCCCTCCTGCAGGCGGTAACTGGTGCTGTCGATGCGGTTGGTCAGGCTGTCGAGGTAGTAGTTCTCGGTAAAGCTGTCGCTGCTGCCGGGCCGGGTGCGCTGCCTGAAATCGTACCCACCGTTCAGCGACCACTTGTTGTAGCGGTAGTTCAGGTTCAGGGAGCCGTTGTAGTTGTCGTAGGTGCCGGCCGTTACAGAGGCGGAGCCGTTAAAGCCGGGCTTTTTCTCTTTCTTAAGCACCAGGTTGATGATGCCGGAGGTGCCTTCAGGGTTGTATTTTGACGACGGGTTGGTGATCAGCTCAATGCTCTCGATAAGGTTGGCCGGAATCTGGTCCAGGGGGATGCTGGAAAGGGAGGAGCGCTTGCCGTCAATCAGGATCGTGACGTTGGAGCTGCCGCGCATGGCCACGTTGCCGTCTATGTCCACTGTCACCGACGGCAGGTTCTGCATCACCTCTGCCACCGACCCGCTTTGCGCGTTTATATCCTGGCTCACGTTCACAACCCGCTTATCCAGTGCGTACTCTACCAGCGCCTGCTCCGCCGTCACCTCCACCTCGCTCAGTTGGGTGGCGCCGGTGCGCAGCGCGACACTGCCTAGCGCCACCTGGGGCTGCGCCTGCGTCACCCGGATATCCGGCACGTAGCGGGTCGCGTAGCCCACCATCGACACCCGCAGCACATACCGGCCGGCCGGTATGCGGTCCAGCATAAATGCGCCGTCCATACCGGAGGTAGCGCCCGTCGTGAGGCTGGAGTCGGGGAGGGACAGCAGCACGACATTGGCAAACCCTACGGGCTTTTTCGTTTCGCCTTGCACCAGGGTGCCGCTGACGCGGCCCAGTGTACCGTCCGAAGGGTTTTGCGCCTGCAGGGCCAGTGGCAAGAGGAGGAGTAAAAAGAAGATGGGTTGTTGATATGTTTTCATAGTTTGTGGTGCTCGTTAGTGTATAATCGGGACGTTTGGCTTCACCGTGGCAGGCGGCCTGGGGAATAGGCTGGCAAAGCGTATGTGGCTGTGCCCAACGGTGATGTAATTTTTCCTTGGGCATATAGCCTTTGGGAGATTCCGCTTATATGACAAAGTAGCAGGGCGAAGGTTTAATCACAAGGGGCACTTTTTTGTACGGAGCCGCCGCAGCAGCGATAAAGCGGCAGGCATAACGGAGTACCCAGCGGGTGTTTATATAGATTATAAAAGAAAAAGCGCCAGCCAGGCCAGCGCTTATATAGGTTGATTGACAGGAAAGAAGCAAGGCAGGCTACACTTGCTGCGCCATTGTTTTGCTCAGGAAATCCCATACCACCACGCCAGTCGCCACCGAAATGTTCAGGGAGTGCTTGGTGCCGAACTGCGGAATCTCCAGCACCACCTCCGCGAGGGTCACCACCTCCTGCTCCACCCCCATCACCTCGTTTCCCAGCACAAACGCGTACTTTTTCCCCGCTTCCGGCTGAAAACTATTCAGCAGGGTGCTGTTCTCGGCCTGCTCCACGGCGCAGATGATATATCCGTTGGCCTGCAGCTGCTTCACCAGTTCCAGCGTATCGGGCACATGCTCCCACGCCACCGACTCGGTGGCTCCCAGCGCCGTCTTCTCGATGTCGCGGTGCGGGGGCGTGCCGGTGATGCCGCAGAGGTACACTTTCTCCACCATAAACGCATCGGCCGTCCGGAACACAGAGCCCACATTATTCAGGCTGCGCACATTGTCGAGCACCAAGACTAACGGTATTTTTTTCTTATTTTTGAAGTCCTCCACCGAGTCACGGTTCAGGTCCTCCATCGAGAGCTTTCGCATTTATACAGCGTTTATATATAAGAATGGGGTTACAGGGCTTTAGAGAAGACAGGTTAAACATACCTAACGAAGCTTTGCCCGTGTAAAGGTCCGGCGGAGAGGGCAGAAATCAAACCGAATTTTGCTAAGGAGTTGTTTTGAGCTGATTGGTTTGATCCGTGATAAGATTAAGTGGGTGGTTGTTGCTGTTGCGGATAAGCGGATCGGATTTATATATCCAAAACAGCAGGTGTGCCTCAATCACCTTTAAGGGGAAAGGAGGTATATCAGTCTCACCCCATGTTTTAATTTAGCAATTATTATGGCTCTCGCATCTGCGAAGGCATCAAAGTATAGAACGTATGAAAGCAGATAATGGCACCGTCACCCCCCTTATGAAGCAATACAATGCTATCAAGGTGAAGCACCCGGGGGCGCTGCTGCTGTTCAGGGTAGGCGATTTTTACGAGACTTTTGGGGAGGATGCCGTCAAAGCCAGCCGAATCCTCGACATTGTGCTGACCAAGCGCGGCGCGGGCTCCTCCTCGGAGGTGGCCCTGGCCGGGTTCCCGCATCACTCCCTCGACACGTACCTGCCCAAACTGGTGCGGGCCGGGGAGCGCGTGGCCATCTGCGACCAGCTGGAAGACCCGAAATCGGTGAAAGGCATCGTGAAGCGTGGCGTGACGGAACTTGTGACGCCGGGTGTTTCCTTCAACGATCAGGTGCTGGAGCGGCGCAGCAACAATTATTTAGCTGCTCTGCACTTCGGAAAGACGGAAACCGGCGTGTCTTTCCTGGATATATCCACGGGCGAGTTCATCACGGCGCAGGGCGACAAGAGCTATATAGGCAAGCTGCTGCAGAGCCTGGCCCCGGCCGAGGTGCTGTTCTGCAAGCGCGAAAAAGAAACCTTCATGGAGCGCTACGGCCCCGATTTCCGGTATTATGCGCTGGAGCCCTGGGTGTTTAACTACGACACGGCCTATGAATCGCTGACCCGGCAGTTCAGCACCGCCACGCTTAAAGGCTTTGGCATCGAGGGCATCGCGGAGGGCATCATCTCGGCGGGTGCCATCCTGCATTACCTCTCCGAAACGCAGCACCACGAGATCAGCCACATCGCCACCATCTCGCGCCTCGAAGAGGATAAATACGTGTGGCTCGACCGCTTTACGGTGCGCAACCTCGAGCTGCTGTTCCCGCAGCACCCGGAGGGCGTGCCGCTGATTCAGGTGCTGGACCAGACCGTGACGCCGATGGGTGCCCGCCTGCTCAAGAAGTGGGTGGTGCTGCCGCTGAAGGACGTGGCGCAGATCCGCCGCCGCCTGGACACCGTGGAAGACCTGACAAAGCACAGCGAACTGCTGGCAGAGCTCACGCTGCACCTCAAACAGATAAACGACCTGGAGCGGCTGATCTCGAAAGTGGCGGTGCGCCGCGTGAACCCACGCGAATTGGTGCAACTGGCAAAGGCTTTGGAAGCCATTTTGCCCATCCAAAAAGCCCTGGCCTTAAGCGATATACCCGCCCTGCAGCGCCTGGCGGCGCAGCTGGCCCCCTGCGATGGATTGCGGGAAGAGATCCGGAACGTGCTGAAGCCGGAGCCGCCGATGCTCACCAACCAGGGCAATATGATCAACGAGGGGGTGAACGCGGAGCTGGATGAGTTGCGTGCTATTGCTTTCTCGGGCAAGGACTACCTGGCGCAGTTGCAGCAGCGCGAGGTGAAGAACACGGGCATCAGCTCTCTCAAAATCGCCTATAACAAAGTGTTCGGCTATTACCTGGAGGTGAGCAACGCCCACAAAGACAAAGTGCCCGCCTCCTGGATACGCAAGCAGACGCTGGTGAACGCGGAGCGGTATATAACCGAGGAACTGAAAACCTACGAGGAGAAAATCCTTAACGCCGAGGAGCGCATTTTCACCATCGAGTTTGGCCTGTTCAACGACCTGGTGCTGCACGCCCTCGATTACGTGGCGCAGGTGCAGCAGAACGCCCGGGTCATCGGCATCATCGACTGCCTCAGCTCCTTTGCCGGCATTGCCCTGAGCAGCAACTATGTGAAGCCCGACGTGAGCGAAAGCCATGTGCTGGAGATAAAAGAAGGGCGTCACCCGGTCATCGAAAAGCAGCTGCCGCTGGGCGAGGCGTATGTGCCGAACGATATTTTCCTGGACAACGAGGAGCAGCAGATCATCATCATCACCGGCCCCAACATGGCGGGTAAAAGTGCGCTGCTCCGGCAGACGGCCCTCATCGTGCTGATGGCGCAGATCGGCTCCTTTGTGCCGGCAGCCGCTGCCAGCCTCGGCATCATCGACAAGATCTTTACCCGCGTGGGCGCCTCTGATAATCTGTCCAAAGGCGAGTCGACATTTATGGTGGAGATGACGGAGACGGCCAGCATCCTGAACAACCTCTCGGACCGCAGCCTGGTGCTGATGGACGAGATTGGCCGCGGCACCAGCACCTACGACGGTATTTCCATTGCCTGGGCCATTGTGGAGCACCTGCACAACCACCCGAAGTTTAAGGCCAAGACGCTTTTCGCCACCCACTACCACGAACTCAACCAACTGGCCGAGGACCTGCCCCGCGTGAAGAACTTTAACGTGTCGGTGAAGGAGACAGGCGGCAAGATCCTGTTCATGCGCAAGTTGGTGGAGGGCGGCAGCGAGCACAGTTTCGGGATACACGTGGCGCAGATGGCGGGCATGCCCAACAACGTGGTGCTGCGCGCCGACGAGATCATGCACCACCTTGAGAAGGAGAAAGTGTCGGAGCAGGCGCCGCAGCAGAAGATGAAGGACGTGCCGAAGAGCAACTACCAGCTCAGCATGTTCGAGCTGCACGACCCGCAACTGGTGCGCCTGAAGGAACTGATGGAGCACCTGGACATCAACACCATTACGCCGGTAGAGGCGCTCCTGAAGCTGAACGAGCTGAAATTGCTCCTGCAGGAGAAGCCGGTGAGCCGCTGATATCTATAACTGCCAGCGTGACCACCGTTGTTTATATATGGAATAGTGCAAGGTTTCAAAATTGGTGGTACGGATAGGCGGCTGGCGTTGCGCAGGAGCGGGAGCGTTTCCGTCGTGCGCAATTGCTACAGGCAGCTTCCTTGAAAAGTTTTTGCCTGAAAGTCAGGGATAAAGCAGTGAGGTGACGATTTTTTTATGGGGGGCTATTGACAAGTAAGATTTTGTCTATATCTTTGCAACACTAAATCACTACGGCGGTTTAGGGATTAACAAATGCGGGAGTAGCTCAGTTGGTAGAGCGCGACCTTGCCAAGGTCGAGGCCGCGGGTTCGAATCCCGTCTCCCGCTCAGCACATAAAAAGCAAAGACGTTGTAGACCACAACGTCTTTGCTTTTTAAAGTCTACACTTCAGGGCCAGCCCCTGGAGGTTGCCGGGATGGTGGAATTGGTAGACACGCAAGACTTAAAATCTTGTGGACGCAAGTCCGTGCGGGTTCGATTCCCGCTCCTGGTACAGCACTTCCTATATAGGGGAAACATAATCAACTGAAAAACCCGCTCTAAACACTGTTTAAGCGGGTTTTTGCTTTTATAGCCCTTCTCTAATATACTGCTTCTTTTCCCTTGTTTAGCTGACTTTTGTTACTGGTTTGTTACTCGTTTGGTACTCGCTTTATTTCTTTTTATTATATTGGATAACAAAGGAATACAAAAGCTAACCATGTGAAAAAGAAAGCCCAAAAAGAGCCTGTCCGACTCAGGGAGAAGAAACTGAGCAACGGCAACCTGAGCCTGTACCTGGATTACTATGATGCAGGGGAAAGGCAGTATGAGTTCCTGAAGCTCTACCTGATAGACAAACCCAAGACCGCATTAGAGAAGCAATCGAATCAGGCCACACTGGAGCTTGCCCTCAGGATTAAGGCCAAACGGACAGAGGCGGTACTGACAGATTCTTTTGACCTTAAATCAAAGAACAAGGGAACGGCTAATTTTGTGAGCTACTATCAGGCTTACATTACTACCTACACCAAGAAAGACCACAGGGTGCTTTCTGCCAGTTTCAATAAGTTTAAGGATTACCTGCAGGAGGCACACGGCAAAGAGCGCCTGGCCTTCAAAGACCTTACACCAAACCTTGTATTAGGCTTCAAAGATTACTTAGAGGCAAAGCAGGTAGGAGAAGGGCCACAAACCTATTTCAGCCGCTTTAAAAAAGTGGTGAAGCATGGCATCAGAGAAAGCCTGTTCCCGCAGCACCCGCTGCCTGAGAACGTGAAGTTTAAAGGCGGGGGCATGAACAAAGGGCTGCTGAGCCTGGAAGAAGTGAGCCTGCTGGCTAAAACCCATTGTGGCAGCGGCACCATCAAACGCGCCTTTCTCTTTGCCTGCAACACGGGTCTGAGGTTTGGGGATATAAAAGCCCTGAAGTGGCAGGATATAAGCGGTGTGGAGCTGGCCATCAAGCAAAGCAAGACACAGGAGGTGCACCGCCTCAGGCTGAACCAGAACGCCCTGAAGCTGGTAGGTGATCGGGGCAAGGGAGATGAGTTAGTGTTTTCCCTGCCTTCCTTCAACGGCTCAGCCAAAACGATAAAGAACTGGGTAGCCCGGGCCGCTATCGACAAGCGCATCACCTGGCACAGCGCCCGCCATTCCTTTGCTACCAACATCCTGCTGTTAGGTTATGACATTAAAACGCTCTCACAGCTCTTAGGGCACACTTCCATACAACATACTCAGAAGTACCTCAGCATTGCAGACGAGCGCAAAGCACAAGCTGTAAACGCCTTGCCTGACCTTAATTTCTAAATTATGAAGGAATACAAACACACCTATCAGGATTGGGTAGATGGAAATATTGAGCCTTTCAATTTTTTCAGGTTATTGCTTTCTAAAGAAATGAGCGGTGAGGATTTAGGTAGAATTGGCGCCGAACAGAATAAAGCCTTTTTACATTATGTAGATACAACCTTTGAGGCCTTAAAACACCTCTTCCTTGATGAGTATAATAACAGCCTATTAAAAGAGGAATTATTAGACGATAAAATTAGCGGTTTTAAACTTATGCTGGATACTATAAGGTCTGAACATGAACTTATAGTTACAAAAGCTTTAAATCCTGGAGATGAAGGTAGATATGAGTTGACAAAATCAGAAGTAGATACCTACTTATCAGTAACAGCTGATAGTAGATCAATAGAAATTTTTGTTCATCATTTCATGACAGATATTGAAGATGCAGGTATAGAGTTTGAAGAAGAAGAAAAAGCTCCTTTTAGATATATTTTAAGGTCTAATTTCTACAACTGGCTCGTTTGGTTTAAAGGGCAGCAAAAATCAAAGAATAATGAACCAAACTTAAAGATTAACCCTAGTGTGATGCCAAAAGAGATAGCAAATCTTATTGGCAATAATAAGAGCTATACTTGGTTAGGCAATGATGATGAGTTGCCCAAACTATACAAACTACTGAAAGAGAATAAACTAATACACACAAGCACGACAGAAGAAAACTTCAAGGCAGTATTTGAAGCTAAGGCATTGCAGGAAATAAAAGAGCGTATTAAATGGCATGATGACAACGCAAGCGAGCTTTTATACTTTATCCTGCAGTTAGAGGGCTCAGATGGCTGGCTTATAGAAAAAGGAGAGCGAGCAAATTACCAACGCCTTAAAGGCTGCTTTGTAAAACCCAATGGAACACAGTTTACAGAGAAACTTAGACAGGCTAAGCAGAACCTTAAGAATTATGGCTTAGCTCCAGCCAAAAAGCAAATTATAGATATTATCATTCAGCAATTCTAACAAGCCTTTACATCTTTACCTTTACCATTACCTAAGCCTGATGTAAATACTCATTCTTTACTTGCTTGCCTATGTTTGTACTGTTATAACAGACAAAGGAAAGGCCTTTCCATTTCACTAACTTTTAACAGTTTAGGAATGGATTTACAACAAGTAGAGCAGGAACTAAAGAGTATCAAAACTTTACTCCTTAGCCAGAAAGTAGTATTCAATTTTGATGAGGTGGCAGCCTATACAGGGCTATCTAAGAGCTATCTGTACAAGCTAACCCACACCGCCCAAATACCCCACTTCAAGCCACAGGGGAAGCACATCTATTTCAACAAAGTAGATATAGACCAATGGCTGCAAAGAAAGCCAGTAACGCCTGTAGATGAGGCTGCCATAGAAGAACAGGCGGCTACTTACATCACGCTAAAGAAGATGGGAGGTGCAAAATGTTAAGTGCAGCATCCTACAAATCTGAAAGCGGGTTAATAGCGGCCTACTACAAGTATGAAACCCTGCCTGATGTTGTAAAGGCACAGCACGGCATCAGGAGCAAAGCCAGGCTGGACTGTACAGCCTACACCAATTTAACAGGGTACACAGGATTGACAGATTTTGTCAGCCTAAAAGGGCAGATATACCTGTTCAAAATTCCTGCCAGGGAGTTTGTAAGAGCCAACAGCAAAAGGCTAGCAGAATGGGCCTTGTCCAATGGAAAGCTAAACCTGTCCAGCATTTACTTTGAGGATATAGATTACCCAGAGTATGGCTATGGCTACCCAAATGCAAACAGGCTGCTAGGCAACGGCAGCAATAACCCGCTGTTCCCCTATAGAAACGACTGCTACCTGTTTATTACCAATGCAGATATAACACAAGTAGAGATACTTGTTATCATGAATGGCAGGAACCTAGTACCAGGTTACTACCAGTGCCTGATTAATGGGGATATAGACAGGGAATTGCAAAGCCTAAGAATGCAGGCCAAGCCGTTCTTTGATTATAGAATTGCTTTATAGTAAGTGGTATCTTCTGACAGCTTTTGTCATAGCACATGATAGATACTACAAAGCTATACCTCAGCCAGGAGCAAGCGGGCAGTTCTGTATGGGACTGCCTGCCATTCCTCACCAACCTCTCAGAAACCTACAGGCAGGACACCGGGCAAACCTATGTTGCTGGCCACATAGGTAATTTAAGAATAGGTGTTTTTGAGCATGGAATAAGCATTGCAGGCAGTCTGCCAAAATTCTACTTAGGCACTAACCTGTACACCTTAAACCGGTCAGATAGCAGGCGGGCCTTTGAGATGATGGCCGACACCCTGCACCTGCCTGTACAGAAAGCAACCGTGTCCAGAGTGGATATAGGCATGAACCTGCTGACTAACTGCAAGCCAGAGCTGTACTATCCTTACTTAGGGCAAAGCAGCTACTACAACCGGCTGACACAGCCTAAAAGCATCAGCTATCAGAATAACCTCAGGAGCAAGAAGTTTTATAACAAGATAGCAGAAAGCAAAAGTACAGGCACCGCCATTCCTGCCATATACCAGGGCAAGCACGTGCTTAGGTATGAGGTGTGCTATACACAAAGGCTATGCAAGCAGTTTAACCGGGCGCTCATAACACCAGGCACCCTGATTGATGAGGCGTTCTATATGAGCCTGATTGACCGTTTTGTGAAAGAATATGAATCAATAAAAAAGATAGGTATACCTAAAATGGACAAAATGAAAATGAGAACACCCAAAGGCTTTTGGGAGCAAGTGAGCACTCTGGCCATACCGCTCTTAGGGCAGGAGAACCTGCTGAGCCTGCTGGAAGAGATGAAAGCTGAAAATGGCTTCAGCACCGACAGGAACTACTACCGGATCAAGGATGAGCTAATTAAACGTGCCGGCCAAACCTCCACAGAACAGCCTGAACTGATTCAGGAACTGAATAAAAAAGTAGCCAGGGCAAAGCAAAGCTACAGGTAGGCTGAGACGCTGGTTCCCTAATAAATTCAAGCTAAGCATGTTAAGAAATGTTAAGGTTTCAGGGTATTTTGTATAGGTAGAAGAACCTGATAAAACCTGATAATTTGAGGTGCTATAGATGCTGTAGAGACTACATAAAGCTTCATATATCAGCTTTAATAGCCAGTATATGCACTTATGCACGCCTATATAGAACAGTGAAATAACAGTGAATTATTGTCAAAGTTCCCTAAGGATTTAGGTTTCATTTTTCAGCAAATCTCATTCAAAATGCCAAAATTCCCAACATTCCCGACCTTATATGATGAGGTAATAGCCGTTTCAATAATGAAGCTCAGAGAGTGGGGCTATCTAAAGCCCAACCAGAGGAGAAGCGGCACCCTTAACTGGAGCAGCAACGGCCATACAATAGGCAGCATCAGTATTGTAGTTGATACCCGCTATGATTGGTCCCATGTAGAATTGAACTACAAACACAGAGACAAGCCCGTGAACTACACCGTTGACCTTGTCTCAGTACCCTCCAACATTGGCAAAGGGGTGGTGTGGTACTTCCAGTGCCCCCACACCGGCAAACGCTGCAGAAAGCTCTATTCCATTGGGGAAAGGTTCCTGCACCGGGAAGCCTACACCGGCTGCATGTACGAATCCCAGACTCACAGCCAAAAGAACAGGAAGCTGTTCAAGCTATATGAAAAAGTATTCAGTTCTGATAAGCTATATGAGCAGCTATACAGCAAGCATTTTAGAAGTAGCTATGCGGGCAAGCCTACTAAACGGTTTGTAAAGCTGATGCAGAAGATAAAGGAGAGCGAGCGGATTACCTATAGGGAAAAACAGCTGCTGTTGATGGCTTAAGTTATATCTACAGAGGTTACAAATAAAAAATACTGGTTTTCAAGCTCATTTAAGTAGCTGCAATATCCACACAAGGTAGAGATTCAATGTAAGAGCTGATGCTAATGCAAGAAGAATTCTTAATGAGGAGTGAATATTAGCGTAGGCTTGAAATTAATTAACTTCCTATCAAGTCTGCCTTGTTTAACTTCGCTGAGAATTCTGCAGAGAAAATGTTTGCACCTTTTGCATTGAGATGAGTATTGTTGCGAAAGAGCTCTTTTCTGTTGCAAATATCACTTTGCGTAAAATCCATAAATATGTTTTCTTCCCCAGCTAAATTCTTATAAACATCTTTTATCTGATTCAAATTAACAATATGACGCTGTCCTTGAATGTATATTGGAGAAAGTACAAGAATTACTTTTATGCCTTTGCTATTGGCTTTTCTTAAAATCTCTTGATAGTTAATTATCGTCTTCTCACTTATTTCAACTTTGATTGTATCGTATTTTTGATTACTCCAATCTATAGTAACAGGATGGAAACCCTTATAATCCTTTGCATCTGCTATGTTGTGATCTAATAATTTAAAATCAAATTTGGTTTCGACCAATATATCATAAAAGTCCTTGTTATACTGAATTAAATTATAAAAAGGCACATACCTTGACTTCCACGCAAGCTCAGAGTCTATATCAGATAGGGCGTTGTATAAATTTTCATTTCCTAAATATGGTTCATATTTTTTGAATTCATAAATCTGTGTCCTTTCAGCAAGCTCAGAATAGGTTCCTGCCAAAACGATTACTTCAGCGGTTGAATAACTTAAAAACTCATTCAATATGCCTTTGTATTCATTTAAAGGAGTGCCATCTAATCCAAAGTTGTAACAAGTCTTATTTACTTTACTGGAAATGATTGAAGGGTTGAAATGAGTATATGCTACTGAAGAGCCAAATATAGCGATATCACTATCCAATGTATGATCCATCACGCCATCTATTTTTGCTTTATGCCTTAGTGCATATTTAGCATTTATCAAATTATCTAATCCGTAACCTATCAGTTTGAGAATTACTATGAGTAAAATATTAAATAATAATACTCGTGCTATGATTCTAATCTTGTTAGAATTGAAAATATATAAATGCGTTGCTTTCATAGACTCCAAATAAAATAATAGTTATTATTAACGCATAAGTTAAACCCCATCTATATATGATAGATGCATTAGACATCGCTGATCTTAAGCTTTTCTTTCTTTGAAATAGCTCAGCTAAGACCAATATTAGTATAAAGCAGATGGCTAGCGCATAATGTTCAATCTGTTGCCCTATATATAGAAGCTTTAATCTCGCGAAGTCAACATTTGATACAATAGCTTTGGCGCTTTCAGCCAGTCCGCTGAATATATGGGTGGTGATGTACCAGGCATCACCAATGGAATTGGCTCGAAAGTAAATCCAAGCAAAACAAACGAGCGCGAAAGTTGTCCCCACCTGAACAACCCTGTAGAAGTCCTCGTGCCTGTCAAGCCCAATTTTCCGGACCAGCATATCCCTTCTCTTGGACGTCAGGAAGCCGAACACCTGGTAGAACCCATGCAGGGCACCCCACACGATGAAGGTCCAGTTGGCCCCGTGCCACAGCCCGCTCACCAGGAAGACGATGAAGATGTTGTAGTACCAACGCCACTTCAGCACCCGGTTACCGCCCAGCGGGATGTACAGATAGTCCCTGAACCAAGTGGAGAGGGAGATGTGCCAGCGGCCCCAGAACTCCCGGATGGACTTGGAGAAATAAGGCCTCCTGAAGTTCTCCATCAGCCGGAAGCCCATCACCTGGGCAGAGCCGATGGCAATGTCAGAGTAGCCCGAGAAGTCGCAGTAAATCTGGAAGGCAAAGAAGACGGTGGCGATAATTAAAGGGATGCCTTCATAGTCTGTGGGATTGTTGTACACCTGATTCACCATCACAGCCAGGCGGTCTGCGATAACCACTTTCTTGAACAGGCCCCAGGCCATGAGCTTCAGGCCATCAGTCACGCGCTGGTAGTTGAAGTCGTGCTTCTTCCTGAGTTGGTCCAGCAGGTTCCCGGCCCGTTCAATCGGACCCGCCACCAGTTGCGGGAAGAAGATAACGAATAGAGCAAATATTCCTAAGTGCTTTTCAGCCTTTATCCTGCCATAGTACACGTCGATGGTGTAGCTCATCGTCTGGAAAGTGTAGAAGGAGATGCCCATCGGCAGCAGCAACTCAAAGGCCGGGGCCGCATATCCTACTCCTAAAACCTCTGCCAGATCTTTAGCCGCTGTGTTGAAGAAGTTGTAGTACTTGAAGGTGAACAGGATGCCCAGGTTAGACAACATGCTCACCCACAGCCACGGCTTGCGTTTATCCCTTTCCTCCTCAGGGTATTTGTCCATCATCCTGCTGCACCCATAGTCAATCAGGGTAGAGATGACAAGGATGATGGCATAATCCACACGCCAAAACATGTAGAAAGTGTAGGAGGCAATGAGCAGCAGCACCCACCTGAAGCGGTAGGGGAAAAGAAAGTACAGGAGAGCGACCGTCGGGAAGAAGACGAGGAACTCAAACGAGTTGAAGAGCATGCTGATAAATAATTAAGCAACTGCAAAATTGTGTTATCCTATCTTGAATTCAAAGTGTTAAATTGAAAATGGTGACATTATTTGTTCTAACACAGGTGCTTTGACTAAGGGATATTTCCTATGCTCCTGCACTAGGGAGCCTGTAGAGCCTTTAATATATCATAGAACTGTAGTCCAAGAACAGGCAACTATTCAGACTCTATGACAAAGCACAGTGATAAGCTCTATGAGCAGCTATACAGCAAGCATTTTAAAAGCAGCTATGCTGGCAAGCCTACCAAGAAATTTGTAAAACTGATGCAGAAGATTAAAGAAAGTGAGCGAATGAGCTATAGGGAAAAGGAGATGCTATCCTTTTATAACATATCTTAAACTATTTATTATGGCACTTGACAACCCACCACAACCAACCCTGAGAGGATGACAATAATACCCGAGGTGCCCATTATAGAATACATATTTACTTTTACATGGATAAGGCTGCAATATGGAAGCTGATGCCTTTCATTCTCTACACGTCACCTTATTTAGAAGTGGCTAACAATATTATTTCACCACGGCCATTTCAGGCTTATAGAACAGTTTTGCAGACACCTTCCTGCCTAACCTGATGAAGGGCCTTTCAAAGTATTGGAAGCTCACAAAACTAAGCAGCAGGGAGAGCACCGTGCACAGCACCACCTTTGCCTCCAGAGGGAGCAAATAGTACCTCCCTGACAAGTTTCTCAACAGTGAACCACACGATGGGGTGCAACAGGTAGAGCGAATAGCTGATTTCCCCTAACAACCCAAACCCCCTTTCCATAAAGGAGGGCAGACGGTAGGTTATCTTATAGGCGGCAATACAGACAAGAATACAGAGCAGGGAGAACACCATCCGCGTGTTACCCGAAATCAGGTCCAGCACCCCGCCCACGGGATAAAAGGCAAAGGCTGCCAATGAGCTGGCCAGCAGCAGCAGGGCCTTCCTGTTGCCTATCTCCCTGCTCACAAAGAACGCGCCTACCAAGAAGCCTGCAAGGAACAGGAACACCTGGTTGAGTGGGTTGATGTAAGCGTGCCAGGCACCTGTGCCATACTCCCCAAAGGAAAGCAGCACGGCATAGGCGAAGTATATATAAATTCCTATCAGCAGGGCAGTTACTAGTGCAAGCAGGCCTCGGTGCTTGCGTAAGAGGAACATAAAGAGCGGGAAGAACAGGTAGAACACCAGTTCATTGCCGATTGACCACACCCCAGTGCCGATGTACTCTGAGGGGGCCACCAGCCCAAACAAACCCGTCAGGTTGAGCAGCAGCTTGATTTCCCCTGGATAGCTCCACCTGACCAGAAGCGTGGCGAAGGTCACCACCCACAGCAGGGGCAGGATCCGGAAGCCTCTTTTCAGGAAGAAGTCGGTCATGTCCTCCCTGTTAGGCTGCATGGAGTTTCGGTAGACGTGGAACAGGGTCAGGCCCGAGAGCACGTAAAAGACAGACACCCCGTAGAAGCCCAGACGTTTAATGAACAGGTCTGTGGAGGGGTCACCGTAGCCGAAGAGGATATAATGGTAGGCCATGATACCGAAGGCGGCAAGACCTCTGAGGTAATCAAGATTGTGTAAGCGACTTACTTTCATTAGACTGATAAAGGATGCAATGTTACTATATAAAAGTTATTTACTAAATAGAAATAGAAATCAATACTTAAGCAATGCGTCCATCTTGTAAAGGGTAAAAGCATAATTATGCAATGGTTGATATAGCTGCGTTACATATAGTTGTCTTAAAAGTGACTATAACCTTGTATAGAGGAATCCACTAATTGATTAGCTCTATGAATTTGTAAAGGCCTAAGAGTAAAAATAGGGCTGCACAACAGAACTTCAAAAACTGGTATTCAGTTTATTTATTTCTTTATTATCTGAATAATTGTTACCAGTTTGTTACTCGCTGCTTACGATTAAGCTATAAAACACTGAAAAATAGCAGTTTATGCAAAGGGTGATATACCCGCTCCTGGTACTACATAAGTGATATAAAGCCCTGTAAATTAGATATTTACAGGGCTTTATTTTTTGAGCAGATATTAAAATTGCTTAATAAATCTAACTTACTGATTAAGGACCCTTCACTCTACTGTCACACTTTTTCCTTTCAGACCATTATCTGCAAGTTTAAAAGGAGAATAAAACTGAATGATGCCCTGATTCATCAGGATTGGTATTTATAGACTCATACCTACAGCCTGTAGGCCTCGCTGTGCAGAACTCTTCACCTACTGGAAATAGCTTTCTGCACCATTTGCCCGTGTTGGAGGAGATAGCAACATACTACACCTTATAATGAAGAGGCTTCTCTTTGTTTTGCATTCAGCCAATGCATGGCATCCGCTCTGCTCGTAAAAAGTTTAACTTCTATCTGAGCCCCAATTCTGCCGTACAGCATTGCCTCTCCTGCTGATTCTCCAAATGAGCCTGGACGAGCCACATGTGCTAAATACCGAATTCCTGACTCATAGGCTCGTGGTAGCCACTCATCCGCGATCCAAGCCACCGCATCAGCCCACGGGCCCGTAAGGTCTGTGTTATTATTTAACCTGTAAGCACAATGGGTATGCTCGTGTAACTCTAGACCGGCAATAATCGCTTGCTTCAAATCCTGCTTTGAGGCAGTGCCAAACCACGTGGCTTCCACAATATTGACAGCTGCTTTATATTCTATTCTATAAAATGTCCTTCCAAAGACATTTTTGACTTCCTTGTACATAGGATAGGATGTGGCTTATATAAGCCTTATTTATTAGCCTATAAAGTTAAATAAATAATCAAAAGGTAAATAATTGATGTAATATTCATTATGATTACACCATTAACAGCAACTCCTTCTTGGTCGATGACCCAACTTTATTTAACCTTCTGCATCCGCTTCAGATATCTTTTTGTGAGCTTGCCTGCACAGGTGGTTTTAAAATGCTTGCTGTAAAGCTGCTCATATAGCTTATTGCAATCAAATGCCCCCTCATATAGCGTCAGCAGCTTTATTATTTTGGGCTGTAGTTTTTGGATACCTACATGCGTTCATTATTTGCATCTCGGTGCAGGTGCTTTGCCACTATAGATAGATCTTCATGCTCCGCTTGCCGGCGTGAGGGCATCGGAAGTGTCACCCCACGCCTTTGCCAATGTTGGAGGCGCTAAGTCAACCAACGGTGTAGTTCACTGGCTTGTCTTTATGTGTATAGTTCAATGCTAAAGAGGGGACAATCATAGCGTGTGTCGGCTGTCATGCTGTTGCTGCGGCAGGGAAGTGTTCCGCTTCTCTTCTTGTTTGGCTTTAAATACCCCTACTGTCCGAGCATTAATATAGAAACAGCCAGCACCTCATCAAACAGGGTTGGTGAAGGATTTTGGCATAATGGTATTTCATAAGCAAGAAGGCTTACTGATTAATCTGCGGCTTGAATGCCTGTTCCTTTTCGCATCAGAAGCTGACACTATGCGCATATTTTCGAGGTTTGACAACATGCTCTGCCTGATAAAGTTTCTTCTTATAACATGTTTTTTTATAGGATATTTAGTTTCACGGTTATCGTAATAGAATAAAAATATATAGAAATCTGATTATTAGAGATGTTATCTATAACTATGTAAATAAAAAATCGTAATTAGTCATGTTTGGCTTAAGTCAATATACCCGCTTCTCTAATTATCATAATTATCCATTAAAATATTCGCCCATGAAAAAATTCTTATTGTTCCTGTTCCCCTTATTCCTGTGCTTGTTCATGACTGGATGCAAAGATGAAGACGAGCCAGAGCCAGAGCCACTGCCAAGCGCCGTTGATGCAGATATAAAAAAACAAGTAAAATATTCATCAGGTGCAATTGAAACAAAGCCAGCTTCTGCCATTATTCATATATGGTCCGCTGAAGATGCAGATTTTGATGTGGAGGCTTCTGGAACTGATATCTATGTTGGATCCGCATATGATAAGAACTCAGGAGAATTTAAGACCGCGATATATGGTTCTGTTGGTAGCCGTATGAAAGAGCCTGTAGAACCTGGGAAGTATTTTATCTATGTTCTTTTGAAGAAATCATCAAGTAGCGGAAGCTTGGCTTATTCCCACACGTACTTTGAGATTAAGGAAGGTGAGAATTTGCAGCTTAAAAAGACTTTTAGCCATGATGTACCTTCAGGGGCTTACGAGGAGTGGGACAAGAACAAATGAAAGGTACCGTATGCTTTGTTTCCTGCCGCTGTCTACTTATCAAGGCTTCTTAGTCAAAGTCGCTGATGATGTAGTGTAGATAGGAGCAGCCTGAATACGCTTTTAAAATAAGAGGGGGGGCTGGATCCAGCCCCCCCTCTTATTTTAAAAGCATACATGCCACCGGAGTCGTTTGCAATTACTTTCTGGGGAAGGCTACAGGTAAACCCCCGGAGGGGTACCTTAACACCAGCCGCTGCGCTACCGCGCCAGGTCCTGGCTGCGGTTTGCGTCGATGGCGATGAGGATGAACAGCAGGATGGTAAAGGACCAGAGCGAGGATCCTCCATAGCTAAAGAAGGGCAGCGGGATGCCCACTACCGGAGCCAATCCGATCGTCATGCCCACGTTCACCAAAAAGTGAAAGAAGATGATGGAGGCCACGCAATAGCCGTAAGTGCGCCCGAACACCGACTTCTGCCGCTCCGCCACCATCACAATCCGGATCAGCAGGAAAACGAAAAGGCCGATCAGCACGGTGCTGCCAACCCAGCCCTGCTCTTCGCCGATGGTGCAGAAAATAAAGTCGGTGCTTTGCTCCGGCACAAAGTCGAACTTTGTCTGAGTGCCTTCCAAAAAGCCTTTGCCCCAGAAGCCGCCGGACCCGATCGCGATTTTGGACTGCGTCACGTTCCAGCCAAAGCCGAGTGGGTCAGCCTCTGGATTGATGAGCGCTTTGATGCGGTTCTGCTGGTGCGGCTGCAGCACATTGTTCACAAAAAAATCCACACTGAAGATCATCCCAACAATAACGGCCCATAAGGCAATCATGGTTTTATAACGTCGCAGCAGGCGGTAGTCCAGCCAGGTAACGAGCGCCAGCACCACTGTGAGCGCCAGAATCAGGTACAGCTTCGGGATGAGGAGCGTGAGGATGAAGATAGCCGCTACAGAGCCTCCGATAATGAGGATCAGCGGCGATATGCCCTCGCGGAAATATGCCAGCACGAAAGCGGCGAATACAAGGGCAGAGCCCGTTTCGTTCTGCAGGATGATGATAGCAGGGGGCAACAGCGTAATAGCGGCCAGTTTCATCTGGTCTTTGAAGTTCTGCTGCCGCAGGCTGATGGTGCTCAAAAACCTGGAGGCGGCGAGGGCTGTGGCAAACTTGGCTAACTCTGCCGGCTGCAGCCGGATTCCCCCGCCCAGATCCAGCCACGACCGGGAGCCGGCAATGGGCTGGGCCACCGCCAGCGTAACGAGCAGAAGCAGGATAATAGCGCCATATATAGGGTAGGCGAGGTGCTCGTATACTTTGTAATCCACCACCAGCAGCACGACGATGAGCAGCAGCGAGGCCGCGATCCACACCAACTGCTTGCCGGAGTTAATGTCGAAGCTCATGATGTTCACCACGTTGTCGGGGCTGTACACGGCAGCGTAAATGTTCATCCAGCCCAGCGCCACCAAAAGGAAATACAGCAGTACCGTTACCCAGTCCATGTTCTGGAGCATGCGGCTGCCGGATGTGCGCCTGCTCGTTACAGGCGACATGACCGTTCTGCTGCTGCCAAGTACTTTCTGCTCTCCTCCCACTTTCTTAGTCAATGTTTAGGTACTCCCTGCTCAGCACCCATTCTTCTTTTTTCTTCTGGGTGACGGAGTCGGTCAGATACTGCTCTATCATCAGGCCCGCAATAGGCGCTGCCGACTGTGCGCCGAACCCTGCATTCTCCACATATACCGCAATGGCTATTTTAGGGTCATCCTTCGGCGCAAACGCCACGAACACCGCATGGTCCTTGCCCTGCGGGTTCTCCGCTGTACCTGTTTTGCCGCACACCTCGATGCCCAGCTTCTCGAGCGACGCGTTCCGGCCTGTACCGGACTTCACCACCGCCGCCATGCCTTCCACCACAGGGGCAAAATGACGCTCCTCCACGGCGGTGTAATGGCGCTCCTGGTATTCTGGCAGCGGCTCGCCTTTTTCACCGATAGAGCGGATGATGTGCGGCGTTATATAGTAGCCCCTGTTTGCAATAGTCGCCATAAAATTGGCCATTTGCAAAGGCGTAACGCCTAACTCCCCCTGCCCGATGCTGAGGGAGTAAATGGTGGAGAACTTCCACCGGTTCTGGCCATAGACACGGTCGTACATGGCGGTGGATGCTACGATGCCTTCTTTCTCGTTGGGCAGATCGATGCCAAGCTCCTGCCCGAAGCCAAAGGTGGTGATCTGTTCGCGCCAGCTTGAGAGGCCAATAGCCGTGTCCTTGAAGGTATTCTTCGACTTCCCCTGGTTCACAATAGCGCGGAACACCTGGTAAAAGTAGGGGTTGCAGGAGGTCTGAATGGCGATGCTCAGGTTGGAGGGAGCTGCATGGGCGTGTGAGCACTTCACGAGGCTCTGGTTGCAGGGGTAACCGGTATTAGGGGTAATCACGCCTTCCTGCAGGGCCACGAGCGCCTGCGCCAGCTTAAAGATAGAGCCCGGCGGGTTGCTGCTCGCCATTACCGGGCGGTTGAACATGGTTTTGTTCGGCTCGCTCAGCAGCGCCATATAGTTCTTGCCGTAGTCCTTGCCCGTAAACAGGTTCGGGTCGTAAAAGGGGGCCGAGATATAAGCCAGCACTTCGCCTGTTTTCGGCTCGATGGCCACCACGCTTCCCTTGGTACCGTTCATCAGGAACTCTCCGTATTTCTGAAGGTCCAGGTCGATGGTGCTGATGAGGTTCTTGCCGGCAACGGAAAGGGTATCATAAGCCCCGTCCTTAAACGAGCCCTTCTCCACGCCGCGCACGTTCACCATCTTATACTTCACGCCCCGGCTGCCCATCAGGTACTTTTCATACTCCAGCTCGATGCCGCTCTTGCCGATGTAATCGCCGGGACGGTAGCCGTTGTAGGCCGAGTCCTCGAGCTGCCTCGGGCTTATCTCGGCGATATACCCCAGCGCATGCGCCAGGCTCTGGTGCGGATAGCCGCGGGCCGTGCGGGCGTTTATATAGAAGCCGGGAAAGTCGATGAGGTTGCCCTGGATGCGGGCGAACTCCTGCGTGCTCAGCTTCTGGTAAAAAGCGGATGGCTGCACGTATGAGAAGGCGCGGGCTTTTTTCAGGCGGTCCCGCACATCCTCCAGCGGTAACTCGAGGAGCGCGCAGAGGTGCAGGGTGTCGAGGGCCTTCACTTCCTTCGGCACCACCATCAGGTCATACACCGGGGTGTTCTGCACCAGCAGCTCCCCGTTCCGGTCATAGATCAGGCCACGGAAAGGATATTGGATAACCGGCTTAATGGCATTGGTTTCAGCCGCCTGCTTGTAGCTGCTGTCCACCACCTGGATGTAGAACAGCCGGAGGGCGAAAACGGCACCCACAAGAATGAAGATGCCCTGGATAACGTATTTGCGGTTTTCTAAGTAGTTCATCGGTAATTTACGCGCTCTCGTTTAGGCGAAAAGAACAGGAGCTGCAGGATCACCATTACAATGGCCGTGAAGAAAGTGCTGAGAAGGATCTTGCCTAGGGTGTACAAAGCCGCTTGGAAATTTATTGTCTCCAGGAAGAACACTGCCGCATGGTGGAACAGGATCAGTGTAAACGAATAGGCCAGAAACCAGCGCCATCCCATCACGTGAATGTTAACGGAATCACTGGAGTCGTAACCATCGCGGGGCGTCAGAAGGTTCAATATATGCGGCCTTAAAAAGGCCAGCAGCACGCTGGCGGCGGCGTGTATACCCACGGTATCGTAGAACATATCCACCGTGAAGCCCACCAGGAAACCAAGGAATAACAGCCACAACCTATTGATTGCCAACGGCAAAAACAGGAGGAACGCGATATATATAAAGCAAAAGCCGGTGCCGAAAAGCACGAGGTTGTCCAGCAGCAGAATCTGCAGCGCCACGAACAGAAAAAACTGTATGATATATTTTATGCCAAAGCTATTGATCATCCGTCACGATACCTGCTTGTTGTTCTAAATCCTCCCGCTCATACATGGTCGTGTTCTCCACCACATACACGTAGGAAAGCTGCGCAAAGTCAACCGCCAGCCGTACTTTGATGGTGTAAAAGCTTTTGTCCTGCTCTTTCTCCACCGAGGTGATGGTGCCCACCATAATGCCCTCCGGGAAAACAGTGTTATAGCCGCTCGTCACCACGGTGTCGCCTTTTTCGGGCTGCACATGCAGCGGGATGTAGTCCAGCATGGCGGTGCGGTAGTCCCCCCCGGTCCATTTGATGGTGCCGAAGGTGTTGTCTTTCTTGATTTTGGCCGAGACCAGCATCTGGGAGTGCAGCACAGAGGTAACGGTCGCATAGTCCGCTGACACTGTTTTCACACGGCCCACCACGCCGTCCGGCGATATCACGCCCATGCCCGGCTTCACGCCGTCGGCGGTGCCGATGGCCAGCGTCAGGTAGTTGTTCATGCGGCGCACGGAGTTGTTGATCACCCGGCCCGCGTGCAGGACGTAAGGCGCCGCATGGCTAGTGTCGGAGGCCAGGTAAAGCGTGGTGTCCAGTGCGGCGGTGGTATCCGACTCCTGCTGTACGCGGTACTGCATCAGCTCCCTGCGCAGCGCAGCATTCTCGTGGGCCAGCGTGTTGTTGATGGACGTTAACCGGAAATAGTCTGTGATGCCGCTCTGGTACTCCAGCACCTGCCCCACATACTTGTTGGCGGAGTTGAAGAAGGCGGCTCCCTGGTACGTATTGTATCGCACGATCAGGTACACGCACAGCACCTCCAGCAAAACGAACACGAGGAACGCACGGAACCGGTATATAAATGCAAAAAGATTCCGCATGGAGCCCTGTTACGTCAGCAGGACGTTCTTAAATCCTTCAATATTCTTAATGGCGGCCCCCGTGCCACGCACCACTGCCCTTAGCGGGTCCTCGGCGATGTGGATCGGCAGCTTCGTTTTGGCGGCCAGGCGCTTGTCCAAGCCACGCAGCAGCGCACCGCCGCCCGTCAGGTGGATGCCGTTGTCATATATGTCAGCCGATAGCTCCGGCGGCGCGATCTCCAGGGCCTTCAGCACCGCCTCCTCTATCTTGGAGACGGACTTATCCAGCGCGATGGCGATTTCCTGATAGGTTACCTTGATCACCTTCGGGATGCCCGTCATCAGGTCGCGGCCACGGATCTCGTAATCGGCCGGTGGGTTCTCGATCTCGGTGAGGGCCGCGCCGACCTCAATCTTGATCTTCTCGGCGGAGCGCTCCCCGATCAGCAGGTTGTGCTGGCGGCGCATATAGTCCAGGATGTCTTTGGTGAAAACGTCTCCGGCGATGCGGATAGACTGGTCGCAGACAATGCCGGAGAGGGCAACCACCGCAATCTCAGTCGTGCCGCCGCCAATGTCCACAATCATGGAGCCAATGGGCTGCTCCACGTCAATGCCAATGCCAATGGCGGCGGCCATCGGCTCCTGTATCATCCAGACCTCCTTGGCGCCGGCATGCTGGGCCGAGTCGCGCACCGCGCGCTTCTCCACCTCGGTGATGCCAGACGGAATGCAAATGACCATGCGGTGCGACGGCTGGAACAGGCGCCGGCCCGTGTCAATCATCTTGATCATGCCGCGTATCATTTCCTCGGCCGCGTGGAAGTCAGCAATCACCCCGTCTTTCAGCGGGCGGATGGTCTTGATGTTCTCGTGTGTCTTTTCATGCATCTGCATCGCCTGACGGCCAATAGCCAGTACTTTGCCCGTGGTGCGGTCTACAGCGATGATGGAAGGCTCGTCTACAACTATTTTATCGTTATGTATGATCAGGGTATTGGCAGTACCAAGGTCAATCGCTATATCACTGGTTAAGAAGTTGAATAGTCCCATTTTGGCGGTTCAGGCTACACTGTGCCCAATTATATTTTAGATATACAATATTTCTAATCAGAAACTTGCAGCAAAATTAGTGAATTTCAGCGGAATTAATAACGCGGTACCCAAAGCCGTAGAAATATAAAGTTTTTTTGCACAGCTACTTAATTTATATATGGATTGTTATAACGGCTTGCGCTACGATAAAATTGAATATTCCCCTGTTTATCCCCTAAAGCGGTGACGCACAGCCTCTCCGGAAAGGCATAAAAAAATCCCTGGCCTTGTACCGGTCCAGGGATTTTCAGGAGAAACGATATATACCCGTTAGTGCTTGAAATGGCGCACGCCCGTCATCACCATGGCCATATTATGCGCGTCGCAGTAGGCGACAGAATCCTTGTCCTTGATGGAGCCGCCGGGCTGCACCACGGCTTTGATGCCGGCCTGGTCTGCGATCTCCACGCAGTCCGGGAAGGGGAAGAAGGCGTCGGAGGCCATCACCGTCTGGCTCAGGTCGAAGCCGAAGCTGCGGGCCTTCTCGATGGCCTGGCGCAGGGCATCCACGCGGGAGGTCTGGCCCACGCCGCTGGCGTACATCATCTTGTCGGTGGCCAGCACAATGGTGTTGGACTTGGTGTGCTTGCACACCTTGGCGGCGAACACCAGGGCCTTTTTCTCCTCGGCTGTCGGCTCGCGCTCTGTCGCTGTTTTGAAATCGGCCTCTGTCTCCGTGGCCAGGTCCTTGTCCTGCTCAATCACGCCGTTCAGCAATGTCTTGAACAGTTTTTTCGGAAGCTCCACGTCCTTCTGCTTCAGCAGGATACGGTTTTTCTTGGAGCGCAGCAGTTCCAGTGCGTCGGCATCATACGCGGGTGCGATCAACACCTCGAAAAACAGCTTGTTCAGCTCTTCGGCGGTGCCCAGGTCAATGGTTCTGTTCGCGATGATGACGCCGCCGAAGGCAGACACCGGGTCAGACGAAAGCGCCAGCAAATAGGCTTCCTTGATCGTATCGGCAGAGGCGCAGCCGCAGGCATTGGTGTGCTTCAGGATGGCGACGGTCGGCTCCTCGAACTCAGCGCCCAGGGCCACGGCGGCGTCCACGTCCACGAGGTTGTTGTAAGACAGTTGCTTGCCGTTCAGTTGCTCAAACAGGTCTTCCAGCTTTCCGTAGAAAGTGCCTTTCTGATGCGGGTTTTCGCCATAGCGCAGCGGCGTGCTCTCGCGCAGGCTCTGCTTGAACACGGGCGTCTCTTCGTCTGCATGCATATAGTTGAAGATGTGCGTGTCGTAATGCGAGGACACATCAAAGGCCTTTGCGGCAAAACGCTTGCGGTCCCCGATGTCGGTGGCGCCGTCCTTGGCCTGCAGCAGTTCCACTACCTCCCCGTACTGGTCACGCGACGAAACAATCAGCACATCCTTAAAATTCTTGGCTGCCGCCCGGATCAGGGAGATGCCGCCGATGTCGATCTTCTCGATCACCTCTGCCTCCGAAGCGCCAGAGGCTACTGTTTCCTCAAAGGGATATAAATCCACCACCACCAGGTCGATGGGCGGAATCTCGAACTTCTCTCGCTCCGCAAGGTCGCTCTCGTTGTCGCGGCGGTGCAGGATGCCGCCGAATACCTTCGGGTGCAGCGTTTTCACCCTTCCACCGAATATGGAGGGGTAAGCCGTCAGGTCTTCCACGGCCACCACCTGGGCGCCCTGCTCCTCTAAAAAGGTCTGTGTGCCACCCGTGGAGTATATAGTCACGTTGTGCTGCTTCAGAAGCTCCACCAGCGGCTCGAGGCGGTCTTTGTAATAAACTGATATGAGTGCGGATTTGATTTTAACGGATTGCATGGATATGGCTTGTTTGGGTTAAAGGTCTGTTTTTGGTTGATCCTGCGCTGATAGCAACTGCTCTACCACCAGCGGCAGGTGCTTGTGCTCCAGTTGCAGCACGCGGGCGGCCAGGTCTTCCGGTGTATCAGTGGGCAGCACCGGGCAGCGCTCCTGCAGGATGAATGCGCCTTTGTCGTACTCCTCGTTTATATAATGGATGGTGATGCCGGACTCTGCGTCACCGGACTGCACCACAGCCGTATGTACGTGCCTGCCGTGCATGCCTTTGCCGCCGTACCGGGGCAGCAGGGCCGGGTGTATGTTGATGATCTGGTTGGGGAACGCCTGGAGCAGGTTCTGCGGCACCAGCCACAGGAAGCCCGCCAGCACGATCAGGTCGGTGTTGAACTGCTGTATCTGCTGCAGCACCTTGTCGGATTTGTAAAACTCCTCCCGGTTAAATAAAAAAGCCGGGACGTGGTAAGTCTCGGCTCTTTGGAGGGCATAGGCGTTCGGGTTGTTGGAGAAAAGGGCGGCCACACGAATGGCAGGGTGGTGCTCGAAGTGCTCCAGCAGGCGCTGGGCGTTGCTTCCCGATCCCGAAGCGAATATGACTATATTTTTCTTAGCTGGTCGTTCCAAAAGTATGCACTTCTAATGAAACCGCAAATATAAGGGGTTTGGCCGTAGAAGCCAGCGGGTACGCCTTATTATATAGGGTATATCGGGGCGATGGAAACCAAAGTATATATAGATGCTCTTTTCGCGCTACTTTTTCAGCTGGCGCTCATATAGTGCCATCCAGGCCCGCGGCGTCATTTTCGCGGCAAGCTCACCGATGAGTTTGTAGGGTATATGAGCTGGTTTCCTGAAGCGGATGCAGCTTTTGCCCATATACAGCCTGGATTGGCAGTGCTTCGGGTACTCCTGCACAAACCATCCCAGCAACTCCTGATCCGCATACAGGCCCATATGGTACACCGCGATGAAGTTCTTCTGCGAGGCGATGCTGATGAATGGCAAGGGCAGTTGAGGGTCGCAGTGGTAGCCGGCGGGGTAGAGGGCGTGCGGCACCACATAGCCGATCATGCCGTAGCCCATGGTCTCGGCGAAGCCAGCCGGCAGGTTTTCTTTCAGCACCCTCCTCAGCGCAGCCAGGGCGTCTCTCCTGTCGCCGGGAAGGAGGTTTATATAGGCTTCGGGTGAGTCGGGTACGTCAGGCATGGGTTTTTACTTGGTGATGCTTGTGATTTCATACACTAAGGGAGTAGTCTTTACCGAACCTGCTTCTTCATCGGGCAGGAAGCTCGGGTATACAGCGGTGCTGGAAAAGGCCGAAAGCTACCGCCTGTGACCTTCGTAATATAACGTGAACTTAGAAAATATTCTGCCTATGCTGCTATCCGCTGCCTACCCCTCCGGCTTCACTACTTTCAAGTTCTATAGCTGGGTGTGGTGCTCTCAGGCTGAGAGGCCTCGTTTTCCCCTTCGGCGCTGCTGGGGGTAGGAACCCTCTATTTCGTTTCCTGTCTTACGACTGCCGCTCCCGCGGCACCGGAAGCTCTCGGAACAGGGGGACCCTACCCCCGGCGCCTCAAGGGAAAACTGGAAACAGTTTCGCCCTGAACTGACTGCCGGAGGTTTATATAGGGAGATAGTTTGTTAGTTCACAACAAATTGAGATATGCCAATTTCAAAGCTTACTTTATATAAAGCTTACTTTATATATAGATGCGGCAGCCATTGCTCATTAAATACATACTCATTTTTAAATAATACTGGGTGGCACCAAGGGCAGGCTTTTAATTATCTAAACCAATCCCCTTCCGGATGGCAGTTTCCACTGGTGCGTAAGCGGCGTCTGCCCGATGAAGCTCGAATTCTTCTGCTGCACAAAGCGGGGGCTGGGCCATGAACCGGGGTGTTTCGCCGTGGTGCGCCTGGGCTGCATGCGCCAGAAAGGGGTGACAAAGGTAAACGGTTCCTGCCTCGCCAGTGGCCAGTACTTCCTGCCTGCCAGCGGTTATATATAGCTTGTCTGCCAGTTCCATAAACGAGAGGCCTACGGCTCCGTGCGGGGCCAGGAGGCGCGCCACATCCAAATGCGAGCCTGCCCGGATACGGGTGGGGGCATCCCGCTCCGCCACATCAGAGAAAAGGAACAGCATCAGCAGGGCTCTTCCCTTCGAGGTTACATTCACCCGCCAAGAGAAAATATCAGCCGGATCTTCTCCCGGAAAACTTGCGTCCACATGCCAGCCGGCATCGCCGGGGTCAGCTGTACCCGGAAAGCGTACCGGAAACGTGCCGAGACTATGACGGGAGAGCCACCTGCCTGCGCCAACCAACTGGTCGAAAGCAGCGTGAAGCATGGGCGTGTTCACGGCTTTGTCGAAGGGCTCCTGGGCATAATCACCAAGCCGCACAACAGGCTGCGTCCAGGTTGTAGGATCTTTAGGTCCGCAGCCGGTGTCTTTCCACAGAATGCGGCGCCCTTCCTCCGCCAGACTGCGGGGAAAAGCGCCCTCCAGCCTGACATAGCCGTGCTGTATGAACTGCTGAATCTGGCTCTCGTTAAGCACCTGTCTCATTTATTCATCGGGCTGTATCTGCGGATGTTTTGCCTAACGGCTCTGCGCTGCGGCGGGCTGATAATTACCTGTAACTGCCGCCGTATGAGTTTGACTCATTTTTGGAACCGGAACGATTCGGAATCTGATGGCAACTTCTGGATTCCCTCTGTCAGGAGCCTGTTTTCTAATTTGCTCAATAGGAATTCAGCAAAGTCGGATACTTCTTTCAATTTTTGGTCAGGAAGCTTGTAAAGGTTTTTTGTTGTCCAATGTATCAAAGTTTGCCTTGTCTTATATTCCTTCTCCTTTCCCTAATGCAACGAATTATTCAGTCAATTTGATACTTATCCCGAAATTAACTGCTTGTGCATGATGTGGATGAGGCGGAGCCAAAACTTACATTATGCACTCGATTATACGGAATTATTCTTCTTCACCAGCCCTGTTTTCTACTCTGTCACTCTCATCGTCCAGTCTGAGTAAGCTTCCTTTTTGCGACTTCAGATTACCCTTCAATATAGTCTCTTTGCCATTGGCCGTAACTCTAACTCCTGTTTCCTGGCTTTCTTCTTCATCACTCCATCTTTCGTAGACTTCATATTTTACTCCATCATTATGGAAGGAGAGAGAATAGTCTCCGAAGCCAGCGTTAGCCTTTCCGCCAAAGCGTTTTACTCCGTAAAGCTCAAATGCTTTCCATGAAGATGAGTCAAGCTTTCCAGGATATTCAAATTCGATTCTTTTATCGGTACCGAACCTGTAAACCAGATACTGGTTTTTTTTGTTCTTACATATATAAATAGCCTTTAAGCTGTCAATCAACTTGAAGGTGTAAATCACTTCTTCATTCTTCTTACAAAGACCTTCGGTTTCATCGTAGGGCTGAAAGCTTGTGAGACAAAACAGAAGTGCCATACCCAAAGCAACTACCTTCATAAATTTCTGTAATTAAAATCTCGTTTTACCATAGGTTACACGGGATTAATTCCGAATAGCCACCTAAAATAGGAGAAATCGAAGCTATTTTCAATATATAAATAAAGACAACTAACACTTATATAGACCCTGAGGTAACAAAAGAAACTCCCTACTTCCGTTTTGCCTTGAGCGACCAGGTAAAGCGAAAGGTGGCGACCTGATCGCCGCTTTCGTCCACGCCTATGCTGGTGGCAGTTACCGTGACCCCTTCCCCGGTTGCCTTTGTTCTCTCAGCGGCCGCAGCGATGGCCGCCCCGTCGTGGCAGGTGAAGGCGATAGTGCCGACGGACTTTTTTGTGAAGTCGGCTTCCATGCGCACCACCAGCATCGATATGGCAGGAACCGATTTATATACCTGCATCATGCAAAGCACCCCCGTCGATAGCTCTGCGGCCATGCTGAGGCAGGCGAAGTAGATAGACCGGAACGGGTTTTTGTTAAGGTACTTGTAGGGCACGCGCACCGTGGCCAGCGCCGGCGTGATGGCCGATACCCGGAGCCCGGCCATATAGGCCATCGGCAGCCGGGACAGCATAAACAGGCGGAACTTCACCGGGGATAGCACCAGGGCGCGGAAGGTGGCGGCATTGTCTGTTTGGCGGGGCATGGCAGGGGAGTAAAGCAAATGGTTTGGCTTGCGCAAATAGGGCGGGAGGGAAGGCGCTACCGCGCGTCTCCGCAGGCGCCGCAAACCCCCTGCGCCGAAAAATGCAGGCTGTGCACCCTGTACCCGGCGGGCAATGCAGGGGCTGGCACGTCCACCTCGTTCAGGCAGAATGTCTGGCCGCAGGACGTGCAGTTAAAGTGAATATGGTTGTCGTGGTGCTGGTGCTGGTTGCAGGCCTCCTGGCAGAGCGCATACTTCACTGCCCCGCTCACGTCGTTGATGCTGTGCACCAGGCCCTTCTCCTCAAACGAGTGCAGCGTTCTGTAGAGGGTCACGCGGTCGTATCTGGCTCCGAGTTGCTTCTCAATGTCGGAGTGGGCCAGCGCGTAGTTGTTTTTCAGCAGGAGCGCCAGTACCTCTAACCGGCAGTTGGTTTTGCGGAGCATGTACTGCTGCAGCAATTCCTGTGTCTTTCGCGATACATTGCTGTGTTGGTTTTCCATAGCGTTGGTAAATATACAGTTTTAATCGCTCCTGTCCATAAAAACCACATAAACCCACGGTTAAACATCATTATTCCCGTGGCTTCTGTTTGCCTGATCGTGAACATGAGAATTGATCATGCTATTTTCCAGCGATTTTTCATCCTTAAATAGCAAAACCCGTATATATAGCTGTGGGGATTTTTAGCTTATTTGCAGACAATCCTACAGCAGCTGCGGATCACTGCTATTCAAGAGCCGATCAGGAGGAGAGGGCGCTGCAGGACAAGCCTGGTGCAGCAGGAGGCGCCAAAAACGGCACCGTCAATAGGTGCAGCGTTAGGCCGCATGTTGCTTCGAAAGGCCTCTGAGTATGTACAAGTGCCTGCCTGCCAAACTGACACCAGCTGCCGGCTGATCATACAAAAACAAATCTATCCGCCTTTATACCCTATTAGCACAAAAGCCCGGACCGGTTGGCTCGGGCTTTTCTTATACCAGTAGCATCGACAGGATGCCCAGCAGCATGATCAGTTTGTTCAGGTTACTCAGATAGGTGAAGTCAGCCTTTCGGTCGGCCCGCGCCAGTTTCACCACCATCCACACGCTGGGGGCCAGCACCAGGGCCAGCATATAGCCATCGAAAAGCAGCGGAGTGGAAGGGTGCAGCACGCTGGCGATCAGCAGGGCCATGAAAGCTGCAATGAGCGGATACAGGATGTATTTGGCACCCCGCATTCCCAGCACGATGGGCAGCGTGCGGCAGTCGAAGGAGGAGTCGCCTTTCATATCCTCTATGTCTTTGATGATTTCCCGGATGAGCGAGATGAGGAAGGCGAACAGGGCATAGCCCAGCGTGGTCTTGTTCAGCATGGCGTCATATACCGCCACCACCAGCAGCATAGACGCCGACAACAGCGCAATGGCCACATTCCCGATGAGCGGGAGCTTTTTCAGCCGCGCCGAGTAACCCCACAGCAGCAGCACCGCCCCCAGGTTGATCAGCCCCACCCGCACCATCAGGAGCCCCCCGATCAGGACGCCAGCAAAGGACAGCACCAGGTGCGCGAACATGGCCCGGCGCCTGCGGATAATACGCCCCACCAGCAGCCGCTCCGGCTTGTTGATGGCGTCTATCTTCACGTCGTAATAGTCGTTGATGATATAGCCGGCGGCCGCAATGCACACCGTGGAAAAGGTGAGGGCCAGGAAGCCCGGCTCCAGCACCTTGGCCCATTGCACCCCCGCCGACAGCAGGCAAGCCTGTACCAGCGCCTGGCTCAGCACAACCATCAGCAGGTTCTGGGCGCGTATAAGGCTTAAAAAAGGCTTCATGTGGCAGGGGGATATAACGGTGCAAAGGTAGGGGAGCAACCGGGAACAGCAATAAAAAAAGCCCCTTGCAAGGGGCTTTTCCAGTAACGGTGGAGTAGACTGTGCTAGATTCTTTTCACATTCACAGCATTGATCCCTTTCTTGCCTTCCTGCGTGTCAAATGCCACGCGGTCGTGCTGCTGGATGTCCACACCGTTCAGGCCGCTTGCATGCACAAAGAAATCCTCGTTTGTCTCGTCTTCAGTTATAAAACCAAAACCCTTTGACTCAATAAAAAACTTTACTTTTCCTGTCTTCATAAAGATGAATAATTTATTAGGTAATTAACTGATCGTAAACTAAAGATTTATTTTTATATATGCAATGTTATATTAAGAGAAATCTTCTATTAGTTTGAATAAAAAGTATATATACGGATGCCTACCACTTATCCTGTGCTTTCATGATCTGCTCAATCAGCTCCCGCACCGCACCACGGCCCCCTTTTTTCGTGGAGATGAAGGTGCTGATCTCCCGGATGTCCTCGGCGGCATCAGCCGGGCAGGCCCGGAGCCCGCAGCGCTCCATCACCTCAAAATCCGGCATGTCGTCGCCCATATAGGCTACCGTGGCCGGGTGTATGCCCTGCATGTAGATGTAGTCCTCGAAGGTATCCACCTTTTCCTCCACCCCCAGGTATATGTCCTCAATGCCCAGCTGCTTGAGGCGCTTGCGCACGCCCGTCTCGTCTTTGCCAGATATAACCGCCACGCGGTAGCCCTGCCGGATGGCGTGCTTGATGGCAAAGCCGTCTTTGATGTTGAAGGCCCGCACCTGCTCCCCGTCGGCAAAGCAGTAAAGCAGCCCGTCGGTGAGCACGCCGTCTACATCAAATATAAAGGTGTTGATGCGGGTAAGGTCGGTTTGAGTAATAGCCATAGGTTTTAAAACAAAGAAATATCAGACAATAAAATAAAACACAGCGCAGCCTCAGCCGCTTCGGCGCTGCCGTATATATGCTTAAAACAGGAAAAGGTTCTTCCCTCGGGAAGAACCTTTGAAAGGATCGGGACACGGCATATATAGCTGTCCGATAAACTTAATCCTGGTTGTCGCGCCACTCATATACCCAGGCAGCCTGGATCTGCTCCAGGTGGCCTTCGTTGGCCTGCTCGCGCGTGCCCTCAAAGTTCGGCAACGACAGGACCCAGTCCAGCAGTTCAGTGAAGCGGATGCGGTATATCTTGGACTCCGTGAAGTCGTCACCGAACTTCTCGTACAGCGCCATCGCGATGTCTTCGTAATCGTTCCAGTGGATGGGTGGCTCGTAGCTCTTGTTCATCTTATAAATGGTTTTATGGTTAAATGGCTGAATGGTTTTTAAAGGTTGAGGCCCCGGCATAGGAAGACCAACAATTTAACCATGCAGCCATGCAGCAATTTAAAATTAGTGTCCCAGGAAGTCCTGCTCCGGAATAGTCACCACCACGTCTTCGTTGCCCTGCACCACGCACTGGCAGCCCAGGCGGGAGTTGATGCGCGGGTCCACGGCGCGGTCGATGTAGTCTTCCTCCTTGTCCGAGATCTCGGGCAGGTCGTCCATGCCGGCCTCTATATATACGTGGCACGTGCTGCAGCCGCACACGCCGCCGCAGTTATGCTGCAGTCTTATGTCATTGTTGAGGGCCACGTCCAGCACCGACTCCCCCTCTACCGCGGGGTGCGTCTCGTCCGGTGAGCCATCGGCAAACTTAAAGGTTATATTTACGACTTTCATTTCTTCTGTATCAGTGTTAGGGCCGCAATTTACAAAGGCCTGCTGCCGAATCAAAACAGCTGCCCCAATGGGCTACATACTTAAACAACAGAACAGGCCTTAAGGTTAGCTTTGATCTGCCTGGTTGGGGCCGTCCGAAGCCTGTTCCCGGATGCTTTGGGAAAGCTGGCTATATATGGCCTGGTAGCGGGGGTGTTGGCGCAGCATCTGCAGGTGCGCCTGCAGCACATTCCCGTCTCCGCGCACCGCCGGTCCGGTCTGCACCGCAAAAGGGTTTTGCTGTGCCGCCTTCTCCATTGTCTCTTCTATCAGCGGCTGCAGGAGCTCTTTGGGCAGATTTGCCTCGCGCAGCAGTTGCTGGCTGATGCCCAGCAGGTGGTTGGTGAAGTTGCAGGCAAACACCGCCGCCAGGTGCAGCCGGCTCCTCGCTTCGGAAGATACCCGGTATACCTTGCTGCTGATGCTAAAGGCCAGTTGCTCTAATTGCAGCAGCGTTTCTTCCTCCTGCGCCTCCACCAGGAGCGGCGTGTTGGAAAGGTCCACAGGTTTCGATTTGGAGAAGGTCTGCAGCGGGTAAAAGACGCCTATCGATGCCCCTCGCACTGGCTGAAGCACGGCAAGCGGCTGCGAGCCGGAGGTATGCGCCACAATGGTGCCCAGGCTTACTTTCAACGCAGCCGCTACGTCGGCCAGGGCCGCGTCCGGCACCGCCAGCAGCACCACCTCTGCGGCTATATGCTCCAGATCCAGCGAAGCAACCGGCCGGGCCTGTGGCAGCTGCCTGGCCAGCGCCTCGCGCGGGGCGGGGCTGCGGCTATATATGGCGGTAATGGCGTGGCCCGCGGCGGCGAGCCCCGGCGCCAGGTGCCAGGCCACGTTGCCTGCACCAATCAGCGCAATGCGTTTCTTTTCAGCCGATTTCATATAGGGCGGGGTTTCGTTGGTATAGGCTGTTGAGCCCTGCGTGCCGCAAAATTAAAAAGCCTTCGCTGTAGGAGCAAAGGCTTTTTAACCGGTGCGTTGGCAACACTTAGGCTGTCTGCGCCTTTCTCGATTTCTTCGGGGTGGCGGCTTGCTTCGGCGTGCCACCTTCCTGGTTGCGGCGCACAATCGCCATCACAAACCCGATGCTCATCACAATCGTCCCGATCCAGAGCACGTTCACAAACGGTTTCTCCATCGCCTTCAGGATGATATAATCCTTCTGCGAGGCGTTCACCCCGATCTTAAACTTGTTATTCTCCGTGTCGATGTTCAGGAACGTGATGCGCAGGCCCAGGTCAGCGACCTCTTCCGGCACGCGGCCCATCATCTGGTCTTTGATCATCAGGACAGGGTGCGCGTGGTATTCCTTGCGCTCGCCCATGATTTTCATATCCGCCTGCACGGCCACATCGCCTTCTGCCATGGCCACGCCCGGCACCTGTTCGATGCGTTCGATGCCATTGAATACGGCCACGTAATCGTTTATGATGATAGTGTCGCCAACGGCCACCTCAAACTCCTGCAGGTCGCCCCAGTCTTTCTCCTCGTTCGGGTCTGGCACAGACGAAACGTGGGAGTACAAGTCTTTGTCAGCGAAGTGCTTAATGTCCGGGGAGGCCAGCAGGCCCATGTTCGGGTTCACCTGCGCGCGCGGGTAGAGGGTGAACGAATCATCGCCCTCGCGCTCCTTGTACTGCACCTGGTAAAACGTATTCTCCGGGGCCTCTAGATCCAGCGTGTCGCCTGTCTTGAAATAGACCTTGTCACCTACTTTGATGTCGCCGCGCGCAATGGCTTTGTATTCATCCGCCGTCGGGAAAAGCAGCTCCCGGTTCACGTACTCCGGTACGCCCTTCACTTCCTGGAACTGCCCGTGGTAACTTACGGTGTACTTGTCCATTTCCACGGGGGTGTTGCGCCACAGCAGCACGTTATCGCGGTTTATATCATCCGGGAACTCGCGCGAGTACACCATGCCGGAGGTGTTCTGCGAGATAATGTTAGAGTAGCCCGAAGAGAACAGGATGCCGATCAGCATCAGGGCAATGCCTATATGGGAGACCGCGCCGCCCGAAAGCGTCACTTTCTTGTGCAGCAGGTTCAGGATGATGCTTAGGTTGGCGAACACCGCAAACAGGGCCGCCACCAGCAGCGTGATATAGACCGGGTTATCAATGGTTTCGGAAAGCATGCCCATCTTCGACAGCACAATGATCAGGCTGGCGAACAGCAGCGTCAGCATGCCCGGCAGCATGATGGCGTCGATGAACGAGTTTTTAGTCTGCTCGCCTTTTCTCCACCACAGCAGCTGGCCGATACCGGACAGGATGGCGATGCCCACACCGGCCCACAACTGGAACTTGGTATAGTGCTCGATCTGGTCAGCAGGCAACGCGGCGTTTGACTCGATGCCGATAAAGCCCAGGAAGGAGTTATATACCGGGATGGAGGTGGTTACCAGCACCTGGAAACCGGCCAGGCAAAGCACGGCAGCGCCGATGAAAACCCAGAACTCGCCGTTGTAAGTCGAAAGCTCCTTCTCTGTCGTCGGGATGCTTTTCCATCTATATACCAGCAACCCAACCGCCAGCGCAGCAAATACCGCTAAATAGGCGAACAACTGGCCAGACAGGCCCAGGTCGGTGAAAGAGTGCACCGAGGCGTTGCCTAGGATGCCGCTTCTTGTCAGGAAGGTGGCATATAAAATGAGGATGAAAGAGGAGATGACGAGGATAAAAGAAGCCTTCAGGCCCTGCTTGCCACGGCGGTAGGCGATCATGGTATGGATAGCGCCCACCAGCACGAGCCAAGGGATATAAACGGCGTTCTCCACCGGGTCCCAGTTCCAGTAACCACCGAAGTTCAGTGTTTCATAGGCCCAGTAAGCGCCCATCACGGTGCCCACGCCCAAAACCACCGCCGCAAAGAGCGCCCATGGCAGCGCAGGCTTCACCCACTCCACAAACTTGCCCTTCCAGAGGCCGGCCATCGCGAAGGCGAACGGCACCAATGTGGCCGCAAAGCCCAGGAACAGCGTGGGCGGGTGAATCACCATCCAGTAGTTCTGCAGCAGCGGGTTGAGGCCGGTGCCATCCTGCGGTACAAAGTTAGGGTCCATGGCAAACACCGGGGCGTCTGTCATGAAATCGCGCATCAGGATGAAAGGAGAGGAGCCTATCTTCAGGTCACCGATTACGATACCCAGTATCATCGAGGTCAGGAAGAGCTGCACGAACGAGAACATCGCCATCACAGGGGCTTCCCACTCTTTGTTTCGCTTGCCGCCTTTGATCAGGGCCAGGCCCAGCATCACGTGCCAGAAGATCCACAGCAGGAAAGAGCCTTCCTGGCCCTCCCAGAAGCAGGAGATCATATAGTACACCGGCAGGTGGTTAGAGGAGTGGCTCCAGGCGTAGTAGTACTCGTAGCGGTGCTCATATATAATGTTGAACAGCGCGAACACCACCATCAGCACCGCCGCCGCGTGCACGTAAAACGCGCCCCGTGCCAGGTTGCGCCAGCTGTTGTCGCCGGTAGCCTCCACCTTGTTGCGCGAGGCCATGAAATATGCGTAAGAGGATACAATGGCCGCCACAAAAGCCACAATCACACTTGCATGGCCAATATCCCCGATCAGCGTATTAATCATTTTGTATAGTTAAGAGTTAAAAGTTATGAGTTAAGAGTTATGAGAGTAGTCAACTTTTAACTCATAACTCTTAACTTTTAACTAAATCAAAGGCTTGCCGTGTTTTGCTGCACTTCTTTTTCCACGTACTTAGACGGGCACTTGAGCAGGATCTTGTCGGCCACAAACACGTTGTTCTGCATGTTGCCGGTAATCACCACCTGCTCCGAGCGCTCAAAATCCTGTGGTTTCGGGTTGAAGTACACGACCTGCTGCTCCACGCGGTTGGTGTCCACGAGGGTAAAGGAAAAGTAGTTCGGGTCTTTCAGCGGGTCGTAGTTCATGCCCACGATGTGGCCCTGCGCGTCTTTCTTCAGGCGGCCCACCACGTGCACTTTGGTTTCGTTGCCGTCTTCGGCCCGCTCAATGGCCTCGCCGAACGACACATAGGTGCTGGCGTCGCCCGCAGAAGACATGATGATACCGATGGCGAGCGCGATGACGATAATGCCGATGATGTGTGACTTTTTCATCTATATATGAATAATGAGTGATCTGATTCCTTATTCTGATAGCCTAACACGCGTTTGGAGGTTTTAAATCCATCGCAGTTAGGGATATTTATCATTTTTTGCCTACAAAGCAGCGCCAGACACCATCGGGTTTATCCCTGTCAGTGGTTGTCATTGCCTGCAAGAGGCAGTACTCGGGCTACAGCAGTGCTTCCGTCTTCCAAACCGCTGTGCCGTGCTTCCAGTTCTACAAAAAACTCGTCTGAGTCCAGTAGCTTGTAAGTGCGCAGGTGTCGCTGCGAAATAAACCACATTTCGCCGTGGGTGTTGCCCAATATAAAGAAACACTCCGATGTCTCGCTGGCACTGTACACGCCAAGCACCTTGTAGGCAAAGGCGGGGTCAAACCGACCGTCGTTTACCGGGTGCGGCTTTACGTGGTCCAGCGGGCTAAGCGAAACGTATAGGCGGGGATTCAGGGTGATGCTCATCTTCAGAATATTAAAAGTGGATGAGCGTATCTACGCAAATAATCCCTCGGCGGCCGCCCCGGTTTCAGGTATGAAAAGCCAGCTGCCCTACATCCTGATGAAGCCCTGTCAGGTACTGTTGTTATTACCTCTTCACTAAATCGTCTTTCAGCTGCTTTTCCAGCTTGCTCACCTTGCGGTCTATCGTGATGAGGTATACCACCACGCCCACCATCACGGTGAGCAGCACCACCACCACCACGTAAATCTTCCCGTCCTGGCGCAGGGCGTCGGCCATCTCCACATCCTGCTGAGGGGCCGAAAACGCTACCTCCGTTTGCTCGGGCTGTGCCAGCAGGCCGGGTGTTAGGCCAAGTGTGGCGCCCAGCACGAAGCACCAGACAGCCAGTATTCTAAACAGTTTCATATAAGCGTTGTCTGAGTAATTCCAATCTTGATTTTACGTTCACCATCCAGATGCCGAGCAGCGTCCAGCCCACCACAGCCGGGTAAAACACCATCCGCAAGCGGCTGTCCAGGTCGTAGGTGTTGAAGCCGGGGTTGCCGCCGTTGCCCGGGTGGAGCGAGTCCGTGAGGCGCGGCAAGATGAACAGCAGGGGAATGAGCGCGGCAAAGGCGAAAATGTTATACACGGCGCTGATCCGGGCCCGCTGCTGCTGCTCGTTGAAGGAACTGCGCAGCACGAGGTAGGCGAAGTAGATCAGCAGGCCGATGGCGGCTCCGTTCTGCTTCGGGTCGTTGCTCCAGTACTCGCCCCAGGTGAACTTCGCCCACTCCATGCCGGTGACAATGCCCAGCACGCCGAACAGGATGCCCACTTTGGCTGCCTCAGCGGCAATGATGTCGTTTCGGACGATGGGGTTGCGGAGGTATTTGAAGGAGTAGACAACGGACACCAGCAGGATCAGGATCATGCCGAACCACATCGGCACATGGAAGTAGAGATTGCGGATGGTTTCATTCAGGATCGCCAGCCGGGGAACTTCTGTCAGCATGCCAGCCACCACGGTAAATACCAGGAGCAACACGGCCAGCACTTTCCACCAATTGTTCTTCATTTCTAATATATTAACAAAGCGGTTCCCGCTTTTTTAACTATAACATTTTCTTTTGCCATTCGTCACCAAAGCGCCTGAAAAATATATGAATTTCTCTGGTAATCGCCGCTCCCTTACGAACGCCAAAGGTACGGGAACAAAATGTAAGAAACAGTGACGACGATCATGTTTATGGCAAGCAGGGTGAGCAGTTCGTCGAGGCTGGCGCTACGGTCCAGGCCGTCCAGGGCGTTTTTCGACATTTTAATCAGCATCAGCAGCATGGGCACGATCACCGGGAAGCTGAGCACGGCCATCAGCGTGCTGCTGTTGGCGGCCTTGGAGGCAATGCCCGAAATCATGGTGAGGGAGGTGGCGAAGCCAAGGGCCCCAAGCAGGATCGAGAGCAGGAACATGGGCACATCCTGCACCGGGTTGCCCAGCACCAGCCCGTAAAACAACGCGCAGATCAAGGCCAGCACCAGCATCAGCAGGGCGTTGTAGATGATCTTGGACAGGATGACGCCCTGCGGACTCACGATGGAGTAGAAGTAGAGCAGCCGCCCCCGGTTCTCCTGCATAAAGCTTTTGGCAATGGCATTTACGGAGGTAAACAGCAGGATGATCCAGAGCACCGCGTTCCAGACCGGGACCGTAAGCGCGCCGGAGCGCAGGCCAAAGCTGAGGTAGCAGACAAACACCGTGCTGCTGACATACAGCAGCATGCCGTTAAAGGCGTATTTCTGCCGCCACTCCAGCACCAGGTCTTTGCGAATCAGGTAAATGATCTCTTTAAACAGCACTTTCTGGGTTTTGCTGCAAAGGTAAGGCGCAAATGAATGGGAAGGTAATTTCGGGTGGCTTTTGTTAGATGCTGATAGATGGTTGTTAATTGTTATATGGCTATATGGTTGAATGGTTTAATTGTTAAATGGCTCATTTATGCCGCAAGTTTGAGCGAAGCGGTAACTTGCGGCAGGGCATGGCGTCAAGTTTTCAACTTGTGCGTTTAGAGGGGCAACGCAAGTTGCAAACCAGCGATCAGGAAAACCACAAGTTGAAAACTTGCGGCTTGAAATATTCCAATAGAGTATCATATAACCGATAAAAAGTAAAAAAGCACGGGCCTTATCGGCCCGTGCTCTATATATAACCTTGCTGATTTCAACGATCAGCCACATACCGCCAACAGCCTAATCCTTCTTTTTCTTCCTGTCGGCCTTGTGCTTCACCACTTTGGCTTCGCGGTAGAAGATGATCTCCTCCGCAATGTTCGTTACCTGGTCGCCGACGCGCTCTACCTTTTTAATAATAGAGAGAATAACGAGGGCCTCCGAAATCTTGTCGGGGTTGTTGGCCATATACTTCGTCACGATGCCATCTGATTTGCGGTAGATCTTGTCCAGCGCCTTGTCGCGCTTGATGATGGGTTTTGCCAGCACCGGGTCGTTGTTCTTGAATGCCACGCGGCAGTCGGCGAACATGGAGATGGCCTCGTCGTACATGGGCATCAGGTTTGTCAGTTCCAGCAGCTCCATGCTTACGGGGCTACTGAGCTTTTGGGCAAACCGCGCGATGCCCGACGCGGTGTCGCCGATGCGCTCCAGGTTGGCGTTTATTTTGAGGACAGCCAGCACCAGGCGCAAATCCACGGCCACGGGTGTGAACAGGGCAAAGAAGTTCTCGCACATCCGGTCGATCTTGACGTCGAACTGGTTCACCTTCCGGTCGCGCTTCACGATTTGCTTGGCCAGTTCCTGGTCGGCGTTCAGCATAGCCTCGCGCCCGCTCTGCAGCTGGTACTCCACCAGGTCCCACATCTCCAGCAGTTTTACTTTCAGTTTATCTAACTCTACATCAATATGAGGCATCTTATCTATTTATATATGGCTGATTATATATGGCAGAATCTAACAGTATACGGCAGAGGCGCGCGCGGCGGCTCAACCGAAACGGCCGGTGATATAGTTCTGGGTGCGGTTATCCTGCGGACTCGTGAACATGGTCTTTGTCTTGGCGTACTCCACCAGCTCCCCCATGTAAAAGAATGCCGTGTTGTCGCTCACGCGGCCCGCCTGCTGCATGTTGTGCGTCACGATCACGATGGTGTAGTCGTTCTTCAGCTCATAGATCAGCTCCTCTATTTTGGCCGTGGAGAGCGGGTCGAGGGCGGAGGCCGGCTCGTCCATCAGCAGCACGGAAGGCGAGATGGCCAGCGCCCGGGCAATGCACAGCCTTTGCTGCTGCCCACCCGACAGGGCCAGCGCTGATTTGTTCAGGTTGTCCTTCACCTCGTTCCAGAGGGCGGCCCGCTTCAGCGATTTCTCCGCCGCCTCCTCTAAGATAGCTTTTTTCTTGATGCCCTGTATTTTTAGGCCATATACCACGTTCTCGAAAATGCTCTTCGGGAAGGGATTCGGCTTCTGGAACACCATGCCCACCTCTTTGCGCAGCTCATCCACGCGCACCTCCTTCGCATATATGTCGCGGCCATCCATCAGGATCTCCCCTTCAGTCCGGAACCCCTCTATATAATCGTTCATGCGGTTAAATGTTCGGAGAAACGTGGATTTGCCACAGCCCGAAGGCCCGATGAAGGCTGTCACGTTCTTTTCTTCCATGGCGATGTTGATGCCTTTCAGCGCCTGAAAGTCGCCGTAATAGGCATCGAGGTTAATTGCCTCCAGTTTATTCGTTCTTTTACTCATGGGTATCTTACCACTTGATTTTTTTCTGCTGCCTGTTACGCAGGTATACGGCAATGCCGTTCAGCAGGAAGGTGATGATCAAAAGGATGATGATGGCCGCCGCGGCGTTTGTCTGGAAAGCCCCCTGTGGGCGTGATGTCCAGTTAAAGATCTGGATCGGCAGCACGGTGAACTCGTCCAGGGGCGAGGCCGGGGTAAAGGGCACGTACGCCAGCGCCCCGATCACGATGAGCGGCGCCGCCTCGCCCACTGCCCGGGACAGCGCCAGGATGATGCCCGTCAGGATGCCCCCGAACGAAGCCGGCAGCACCTGGTTCCAGATGGTCTGCCACTGCGAGGCGCCAAGGGCGTAAGAGCCATCCCGAATGCTGCGCGGCACGGCCTTGATCGCCTCCCGGGTGGTAACGATGATAATGGGGAGGATCAGGAGCGAGAGCGTGAGCGCACCGGCCAGCAGACTGTTGCCGAGGCGCATCTGGCGCACGAAAATCTCCAGGCCCAGCAAACCATATATAATGGAGGGCACCCCGGCCAGGTTGGCAATGTTTATCTCCAGGAAATTATTCAGTTTGTTCTTCCGGCTGTACTCCTCCAGGTAAACTCCCGCCGAAACGCCCAGCGGGAACGCGATGAGGGTGGTGAGGACCAGTATCCAGACGGTGCCGACCCAGGCGGTCAGGATGCCGGCGCGGCTGGCCCTGCGCGAGGGCAGGGTGGTGAGAAAGTCCCAGTCGATGCGCTGCACCCCCTCCAGGATAATGTCAAAGAGAAAAATCCCCAGCACCACCAGCCCGATGAAGGTGCAAAAGATGCCGAAAGCCTGGAAGGCTTTGTCTTTGAGCCTGTTGATGTCAGAGTTAGTCATACTTTTCCTGGTATTTCTTCTTGATCCAGAAGCTGAGGTTGTTCAGCGCGAACGTAAAGATGAAGAGCGTGATGCCGGCCGCGAAAATGGTCTTGTACTCCAGCGAGCCCTGCGGCACGTCCCCCAGGCTTACCTGCACGATATAGGTGGTGATGGTTTCGATGGGCACCAGCGGGTTGAGGGTAAGGCGGGGTTGCTGCCCGGCGGCAACGGCCACGATCATCGTCTCGCCCACGGCCCGGGAGATGGCCAGGATCACCGACACCACAATGCCTGAGGAGGCGGCCGGCACCATCACCCCGAATGCTGTCTGCAGGCGGGTGGAGCCCATGCCGTAGGCCGCCTCGCGCAGCGAACGCGGCACGGCGCTGATGGCGTCTTCGCTTAAAGAGGAGATCATCGGGATAATCATGATGCCCATCACCATGCCCGCCGAAAGGGCGTTGAACCCGGCGAGCCGGGGGATAAGCGTCTGCAGGAAAGGCGTCACCACGGTTAAGGCGAAGAAACCATATACCACCGTCGGGATGGTGGCCAGCACCTCCAGCATCGGTTTCACTACCTGTCGCATACCGGCGTGCGCGTACTCGTTCAGGTAGATGGCAATGGTTAGCCCGATCGGCAGCGCGACGGCAATGGCGATGGCGGTCGTCAGCAGCGTACCGGCCACAAGCGGCGCAATGCCAAATTTCTTATCGGCAAAAAGCGGCGTCCACTCCTTCTCTGTCAGGAAATCGACAAGCGAAACGACCCGGAAAAAGCCAATGGCCTCAGAAAGGAGAACCCAGATGATGCCGATCGTGATGAGAATGGTGATGACGGCGGACAACCACAACAAACCCTCGATAATTTTCTCTGATACTCTCAAGGTGCTTTTTATTTAAATGCCGCTGCAGCCCCTGACTGTAGGGCTGCAGCAGCACCGGTTAAGTGGTAGCGGGTTACTGTTGCGCCGCGGTCTCGGCAGGTGCTGCGCTTCCGACGAAATCACTGAACTTCGCTTTCTGCTCCTGGTACATTTCTGTGGGCATCGGTATATAGCCCACCTCTTCGCTCAGCGTAGCCGCATTGTCCAGGTAGAAGTTCACAAACTCCACGCCCGCCGGGTTATCGGCAATTTTAGAGCTTACGTAGATGAACAGCGGGCGGGAAAGCGGGGCATAGGTTCCGTCCTTCACTGTTTCGATAGACGGAAGGATCGCGCCGGTGCCGTTGCTGTCGTCCTCATCGTTCACCGGTATTGCTTTCAGCTTATCCCTGTTCTCCTCAAAGTACGCGTAGCCAAAGAAGCCGAGGGCGTTCGGGTCGGTCGATACGCCCTGCACCAGCACGTTGTCGTCTTCGCTGGCCGTGTAGTCTCCGCGGCTGGAGTGGCTTTCGCCTACAATCGCCTCCGTAAAGTAATCGTAAGTGCCCGACTCCACGCCCGCGCCATATAGGCGCAGCGGCCTGTCAGGCCACTCCGGGCGTATCTGGTTCCAGGTCTTGATGGTGCCCTGGGCGGCAGGCTCCCATATCTTCTTCAGTTCCGCCACTGTGATGTCCTTCGCCCAGTCATTTTCGGGGTGCACCACAACTGTCAGTCCGTCGTAGGCCACCGACAACTCAACATAAGTGATCCCGTTTGTCTTCGCTAGTTCGGCCTCGGACTCACTTATTGCCCGGGAGGCATCCACGATGTCGATGTCGCCGCGCGTGAATTTTTTGAAGCCGCCACCCGTGCCCGATACACCGACCGTCACCCTTACATCGGGGGCCTCGGCGCGGAACTCCTCCGCCACTGCCTCTGTGATGGGGTAAACCGTAGAGGAGCCGTCTACCTGGATGGTGCCCGAGAGGTCGCTCTCCGCACTTTCGCTGCCGCCGCCGCAGGCGCCTAACAGCAGCGTACCTCCTATAAGTAGCGTGGCGTGTAGTTTATTATATGTGTGCCCGAAGTTCAACATGTAGGTATGTTTTTAGGTTGGTTGTAAGATAGATTAGCTATATAGGGCAGTATATGAATTATAGAGAATATACTGTAATGTGAATCAAGTGGTTGTGTTGTGCGGCTGCAGGGCTGCCACGTTTCTGCCAAAGGCTGTTTGCTGATGCAAAGTTGCTATGCCGGCACGCATCCCACACCGTTAGCCGTGTTAAGGAATTATTAAGCTTTCAGGGTTTCTTACAGGGCTACCTCCAGTTGCATCCGGAACTGATATACCTCATCCCGGCCTGCTTCCTCGATCAGCGAGACATCGGTTTGCACCTTCAGGCTGTGCCCCACTATATACTTCGATAAGCCGACGGTGTACTGCTGCTGTTCCCGGAGCCCGGTCGCCTGTGCGGGGTTGTAGGTGGTGTAGCGGCCGGCGACTTCCCAGTTCGTATCGAAAAGGTAACCGCCCTGTAAGTTTAAGGCGCTGCCGGTCACGAACGTACCCAGCGGGACACCTTCTTCAGAAGTCACCACAGGGCCTTTGGGTGCTTCCTTGTTCGCGAATTCTGCCATGGCCGAGAAGCCCCTGTATTTGAACATCGCATCCACAAACACGGTTTGCAGGTCGCGCTCGCCGCCCAGGAAACTGCCCAGCTGGCCGCGGGCGCGGGAGGCATTGTCGTTAAAATCGTAGGAGGCGGCCAACGCAAGTTTGGGGGTTTCTTCACGGGCAAGGTCGCTGCCCACGTATTCGCCTTCGCCTTCAAACTCACCGAACGGCAGCACTTCCACGCGCGCGGTATAGTCGTAGCCGCCGGCGTTGTCTGTGGTGATGTCGCGCCCCTCGCCCATCGAGATGGAGCCAATCTCGCGCACGACCACCTGCCCGAGCGCATGCACATGGTGCAGTTGCAGGCCTGCGTCGCGGTCGATGTTAAAGCGGGAATTGAGCAGGCTGCGGTCCACGAACTGCATTTTCTGGGAGGAGATGACGCGCTCGCGGTTACCCGGCAGCTTGGTCTGACCAACCCAGAGTTGCCAGTTTGGAGCAAACTGCCATTTTGCCACCGCGTCCAGTATCACGTTATCAGCGTCGTTTGTCCGGTCGGGGGTGTCGCTGCCAATGTCGCTGTTGCTGAGGCCCAACTCTATTTTATATTCCAGGTTTGGGGAGAAGGCAAACCCCTCGAACTTCAGGCGCGCCCGCCGGATCAGGAAGCGGTCGTCCCATTCTTTCGATTCGGAGTTGGTGCTGCCCTCGTACAGCGTTTGAAACCTGGTGCCAAACTTCAGGCTGAAAGAGGAGTCGGGGGCTGATATTTCAATGCCCTTGCCGAATTTGCTTTTGATAAAGCTCTGGCTGTTGGCGTGTTTGCTCGAGGCGAGGAGCGAAAAGAGCAGAAGCAATGCTCCTTTGTAGGTGTAATGCACAATGTTGTTTTTTTGGTGAGAAATAAGCAAAAATTCCTAAGGGAGTCACCCCTGAAATACATAAGCTGTTTTATCAGCAACTGTCGGTTCTTCTGCGGGCGCGGCAGTTTAGTCAGGCTGCCGCAGCGCTTCCCTCAGCTGCGGTGCAAAGTAACGGACTTCATGTTACTCTGCAGTTACCGCTATGTTAAGGTAATGTTAAGCTTCTGTGGCCGCCAGAAGCCCCGGGCGGTGCAGCGGCAAGGCCTGAATCATCCAGCAGCGCATGCAAATGGTGATTTTCCGGATTAGTGCAGGGGGCTTGCCAGGCTGTAGAACTACTGCATAACATACCGTTAATTTATGCATAATCCCGCCGTAACCTGTGCGTAACCATGCCTTAACAAAGGCGAAGCATTCTTAACCATCTCATAACCGGGTCTTAAAACTGGCATAACCTGGGCGCTGTAGTTTTGCATCGAGACTAAACAACAGTAAACCATGAAATTCCTATTAACACTTCTCGCACTTCTCACCACTAGCGTATATGGCTTTGCCCAGCAGGGAGCCCTGAAGGGCAAGGTGACAGACAAAACTACCGGTGAGGCGGTTATCGGCGCCGTGGTCTTTATTAAAGGCACGCCCAAAGGCACCACCACCGACTACGAAGGCAACTATATGCTCCCGCTCGAGCCGGGCGCGCACACCGTGTCGGTGACATTCATCTCTTATAAGCCTTTTGAGCAGGGGGTGCAGGTAAGCGCCGGGCAGCCAACCGAGGTGAATGTGCAGTTGGAGGAGAACACCACGCAGATACAGACGGTGGAGATAGTAGGCACCAGGCAGACGAACACGGAGGCGGCGGTGCTGGCGACCATGCGCGAAAGCGAGGTGGTGGTGAGCGGCGTGGCCGGTGAGCAGATCGCCAAGTCTATGGACCGCGACGCCGCCGAAACCGTGAAGCGCATCCCGGGCGTTACCATTCTCAACGACCGTTACGTGGTGATCCGGGGGATGGGCCAGCGCTACAACACGGTGCTGCTGAACGATGCCCTGACCCCGAGCACGGAGCCGGACATGAAGGCGTTCTCCTTCGACATCCTGCCGACCAGCGTCATCGACCGCATCCTTATATATAAGAACGGGTCGCCGGAGCTGCCGGGCGAGTTTGGCGGCGGGGTCGTGAAGATCTACACCAAAAACGTGGTGGACGAGAACAGCACCAGCATCGGCGTATCCGGCTCTTACCGCGTGGGCACCACATTCCAGAAATTCCTGACCGACAGCAAGAGCAGCACCGACTTCCTGGGCTATGACAACGGCAAGCGACAGATACCGGGGGCGCTGAATGCCTCCGCCAGACCCGCCCAAGGCGAGGTGCCGCAGAAAGGGCAGCTGTTCCCGAATAGCTGGGCGCCGCAATCCGTAACGGCCGCGCCCGATCTGCGCCTGTCGCTGGGCCTGAACCGCCGCTTCGATGTAGGCTTGCTCAGGATCAGCACCGTTTCCGCCGCCTCCTACAGCAACACGCAGTCCAACACCGAGGGAACGCGGGACACGTACGGCTCCTTTAACGAGGCCCTGGGCCAGAGCGAGCGCCAGCTGAGCTACAACGACAAGGTATATACCAACAATGTGCGCCTGGGCGTGATCAGCAACTGGTCAGCCCGGCTGAACAACGACAACAAGATTGAGTTCCGGAACCTGTTTAACCAGCTGGGCAGCAACGAGGTGCTGGAGCGTGAGGGGATAGACTACACGAACGGTGGGCAGCGGCAGCAGAACTACTCGCTGCGCTACGAAAGCCGCATGATCTACTCCGGACAGCTGCAGGGTACCCACGACTTCAACGATAACAACACCACCGTCACCTGGACCGGCGGCTACAACTACACCAACCGCAACGAGCCGGACTACCGCCGCTTCCGCACCGCCGACGACAGCGGCGACGGAACGTACAGGCTGCTGTACCAGCCCATCCCCACCCTGCGCGACGCCGGCCGTTTCTACTCCGACCTGAACGAGCACGGGGTGATGGCCAACGGGCAGATTGAGCACCGCTTCGCAACGGCGGATTCTGCCGCCGAGAACGCGCCTAAGATCAGGGCGGGTTTCTACGCGGAGCGCAAGAGCCGCGACTATACCTCCCGTTTCTTCTCGTTTGCCCCGGCCAATACCTCCATGTTTGACCAGGCCATCCCGCTGCTGCCGATCGACCAGGTGTTTGCCTCCCGTAACATCAACAACACCACCGGCTGGAAACTGCTGGAAGACTCTAACCCGCAGAACAACTACCAGGCCTATAACACCTACCTCGCTGGGTTTATAGGAGGGGCCACACCGCTCACAAGGGCGCTCTCTGTCGCAGGCGGTGTGCGCGTCGAGTACAACAACCAGGAGCTGGAGTCGCTGGGTTTTGATGGCCGCCCGCTGAACAGGGACAACCCGGTGCTGAGCGTGCTGCCGTCGGCTAACTTCACTTACAACCTCACCCGACGCGCCATGCTGCGGGCGGGGGGTAGTATGAGTGTAAACCGGCCTGAGTTCCGAGAGATCGCCCCGGCGCCTTACTTCGACTTCGTAAACCTGCTGGAGGTGATCGGCAACCCAAGCCTGGAGGTGGCTACCATATATAACGGGGACCTGCGCTACGAATTTTACCCCAACCCAACGGAGATCCTCTCCATCGGGGCCTTCTACAAATACTTCAACAAGCCTATAGAAACCGTTTTCCAGAACACCAGCGGCGCGAATACCATCACCTTCGCCAATGCGCAGAACGCTTACAGTTATGGTCTGGAGGCTGAAGTCAGGAAGTCGCTGCTCGACCTGTCGGAGTCGCGCTTCGTGCAGAACCTGACGCTGGTGCTGAACGCGGCCCTGGTGCAGAGCGAGGTGGCGCTAACGGACGAATATGCCTCTTATCAGCAAGGCAAGCGCCAGATGGTGGGCCAGTCGCCTTATGTGATCAACACCGGGGTATATTACCAGGACGACGACCGCAAGCTGCAGGTAAACGTGCTCTACAACGTGATCGGGACGCGCATTTTCGCCGCCGGCAGCAACCTTCGCCAGACGGTATATGAAATGCCCCGCCACCAGATCGACCTGTCCCTAACCAAAGGCATCGGGGAGCACTTCGAGCTGAAGGCCGGTATCCAGGACCTGCTGAACCAGAAAACCCGCCTGATCCAGGACTCTGACAACGATGACAAGATCACCTCTGTGGACGAGTCCTTCCGGGAGTTCCGGAAAGGCCAATACTCTACCTTGGGCGTGACCTATAAATTTTAACAAACCGAAACAACACAAACCAAACACTTATTAACCATCACTTATGAAAAAGTTATTTAACCTGTTAATGGTTGCCTTGCTCGCCGTGTCATTCGTTGCCTGCGACGACGACGATACCGATACACCGGTCGTAGCAGGCGAGGAGTTTACGACTGAGCAAGTAAACGGCATGACCGTTATTTCCGGCTCCACAGAAGAAGACTTTACGATGAACGCGAACACCAAGTACCTGCTGAGGGGCTTTGTATATGTGAAAGACGGCGCGAAGCTTTCCATTGAGCCGGGCACGGTGATCATGGGGGAGAAAAGCACGAAAGGAACGCTCATCGTGGAGCGTGGCGGCATGATCATGGCACAGGGCACAGCCTCGAAGCCTATCGTGTTCACCTCTGCGCAGCCAGCGGGCTCCCGTGCCGCCGGCGACTGGGGTGGCCTCATCATCCTGGGCAATGCCCCGGTGAACCTGGGCGCTGCTGCAAAGATAGAAGGCGGTGTGGACCGGGAGTACGGTGGCTCTGATGCTGCTGACAACTCCGGCACGCTGCAGTATGTGCGCATCGAGTACCCGGGCATCGCCTTCCAGCCAGACAACGAGATCAACGGCCTTACGCTTGGCGGTGTCGGGTCAGGCACTACCATCGACTATGTGCAGGTGTCTTACAGCGGCGACGACTCTTTTGAGTGGTTCGGCGGCACCGTGAATGCCAAGCACCTGATCGCTTACAAGACTGTGGACGACATGTTCGACACCGACAACGGCTACGCCGGCAAACTGCAGTTCCTGCTGGGGATCGCGGACCCGAACGTGGCCGATGCCTCCGGCTCCAACGGCTTTGAGTCTGACAACGACTCGCAGGGCTCTGCGGCTACCCCGATCACCGCGCCGACTTACTCCAACGTTACCCTGTTCGGCCCGCTGGGCGCCACTTCCAACATCAACGCCAACTTTAAGCGCGGCCTGCACATCCGCCGCAACAACCAGACGAAGCTGCACAACTCTATCGTGCTGGGCTGGCCTACCGGCCTGCTGCTGGATGGCACTCCCACCGAGCAAAACGCTGCCAGCGGCGCGATGATGGTTCAAAACACGGTGATTGCGGGTATTCCTTCGGGCAAGGCACTGGCTGTGGTCGACGGCAGCACCTTTGACCTGGCAACCTGGTTCAACGCCGCCGAAAAAGGCAACGCCGTGGTAGACGACGCCTCTACACTGGGTGTGGGCGGGGCTTACAGCGCTACCCCTGCCTTCACGCAGGCTACAACAACGGTTGTACCCAGCTTTACGGGGATGGACAGCTTCTTTACAGCTGCGGACTACGTGGGAGCCTTCGGCGCTACGGACTGGACGGCTGGCTGGGCAAGCTTCAACCCGCAGAACACCGCCTACTAAGACTTTAAATAGATTGGTTGCACATGTATGGGTGAGAAGCATCGTGGCAATCAGGAGCAGGACGGCTTAGTCTCCCGCCCTGCGAGAAGCCCGCCTTTTGGCGGGCTTCTTTATTTATATAGGATGTATACCCAGCGGACCGGATCGCAGGAGGCAATAGCCCCGGCGCTGTACCCGCCGCTGTTGCCGCAACCCGGCAGGAATCAGCTCTCCTTCGGCTTGAGTATATATAACTTTTTATATATGGCTTGAGGAAAACAAAAAGCAAGATGGTTGTTATTTGCCCCTGGGAGGGAAAACACAAGCATAAGATGGGCCGGCTTCGTCAAGCCGCTGCTAAATCGGTTTATAATCCCGTCTTCCCGTGCTGTTCTATATATACCGCCTTCCGGAAACCTGCCTTGTGCAGCAATCCGCCTGTTTTAGCGCGATGTGCTGGCGTTCGACCGGCGGTTTGGGGTTGTTGCACAATACATATCTGATTCAAAAACAGCTATATAGCGCAGGGGCCGGAAATAAAGTAAGGTAAAGTATTGCGGAAACTAAATAGGTTGCTATATTTATGGGACATAAGTGCTCAATCACTCAAATCCTTTAGATGCAGGCATGGGCCTTTGTCGTGCGCCAGTACTGACAAAGGTCAGGAGAAGGAGAGGGGTTGGTTGCAACCGAACCAGCTAGCGAGTGATGACATCTAAAATACTTCATCAGCTTTAAGAATATATACAAGTACTGCAAGCCACATGTGTACCCCACAGTGGCAGTGCCTGTACCCACTACCTGCCCGCATCCCTTTATCTGAAGGGGTAGCAGGCAGGCCATGTATTTCATTGCGACTGCATACCAGACAGGGACTGTCCTGCCATATACGTTAAGCAGCCGCCGCGAAACGGCGCAGGCCTTGCTCAGAGAGACGGAGCCTGTCATCTCAGAATCCTTTCAAGCGGCTATACTGCTTGGACGCCTCTTTAAAATTTGCCTATTCCTTTTGCGCATACGCTTACCGAGTGCCCTTGATTACCACCTAAGTTGTCTATTCACTAAAACTGTAATTATATGAAACACCGATTTACAAATTTGTTTGATCGTGATCATGCAAAAGTAAGGGGACGGTTCTTCAGCGCCGGCATTCTCTCTGTTGCATTATGTGCAGGACTAACCGCCCCGCAAAGCCATGCAGCGGCCATGCCAGACAGATCTATTGATTCCTTTGTAAGGGGAATTCCCATGAATGCCCCGGTGGCTTATGCCATCCAGGTAACAGGTAAGGTGACGGACACGAAGGGAGAGGCGCTTCCCGGGGTTTCTGTAGTGCTGAAAGGAACAACAATCGGGGCCAGCACAAGCGTGGACGGCACCTATAGCCTGAATGTTCCGGACGGGCAGGAGAACGGGGCGCTGGTGTTTTCTTATATCGGTTTCTTAAACCAGGAGGTGCCAATCGGGAACAAATCCGTGATCAATGTGCAGCTTCAGGCTGATGTGAAGGCGCTTGAGGAGGTGGTTGTGATCGGCTACGGCACCCAGCGCAGGTCAGATGTGACCGGGGCGGTTGCCTCGGTAAAGGAAGCAGAGCTTCGGGAGCGCCCGACCCCTTCTTTGAACCAGGCCCTGGCCGGTAAAATGCCCGGCGTGCAGGTGAACACCAACTCAGGCCGCCCGGGCGGCAGAACCAATATCCGCATCCGGGGTTTCAGCTCGATTAACTCCTCCAACAACCCCTTGTATGTAATTGATGGGGTGATGATGCCGCAGAGTAACCTGGCGCAGTCAAGCTCACCGATCGATTATATCAACCCCAACGACATCGTGTCCGTCGAGGTGTTGAAAGATGCTTCCTCTACGGCCATATATGGCGCAAGGGGCGCTAACGGGGTAATCCTGGTGACGACCAAAAAAGGACGCTCCGGGGAAGGACAGATCAGCTACAACGTAGATTTCAGCACGACTGCCATTGGTCCGAACCGGCCGGAAGTGCTTAACACAGCGGAATACCTGGCAGTAGAGGAGCTGGCCTGGCGGAATATGGAGAAGTACGATCCGGAGGGCTGGGCCTCGGGCAAGTGGGAATCCCTGAATCCGGCCCTGAAGCGGTCTAACCCCTTCCTGGTTGCGCAAGGCGTTTTCGATGCCAACGGTAATCCTGTGCACGACACCGACTGGCTGAAAGAAACCACGCAGTCCAAGCTTTCCCAGAACCACCAATTAGGTTTTAGCGGCGGTAACGACCGCACCACGTACTCCCTCTCCATGGGCTACCGCGATGACCAGGGATTTCTGAAGAATTCCTATATGAAACGCTACTCCGGCCGGTTTACAGTGGATGACCAGATCAAAAAATGGCTGAAAGTGGGCGGAACGCTCAGCTACAACAACCAAACAGAAAACCTGGTGGATATATCGGACCAGGTGGCCCGGCAGATTGTAGAGGACTTCCCTTTCCTGCCGGTAAAATACCCGGATGGTACGTTTGCCAACAACCGGGATTACCCACTGGCGGAAGGTACCATGAGTTCGATGCACCGTTTGCATGGCCGAAAGTACCTGCTCAATACCCAGACAACGATTGGTAGCCTCTATTCCAACATCCGGTTCGCGGAGGGGCTGGAAATGCGCACCGTACTGGGGGCCAATATCCTTACCCAGGAAAACAACGAGTCCACGACCCGGACGCTGGACATCGGTAACCGCGGAAACGCCGCTGCCCGGAACCGCAAGGAAAGCTTCTGGTCTTTGGAGAATTACCTGACCTATAACAAGACGTTCGGCGACATACATGCTTTTACCGGCTTATTGGGTATATCCTGGCAGGAGACCAATAATTTCGACATGAACGCTTCCGTTCGAAACTTCTCGACCGACTACTTCCTGTACAACAACCTGGGTGCCGGCAGCACGTCGCCGTCCGTGGGCTCAGGTGCTTCCCGAACGGCCTATAACTCGTATTTCGGCCGGGTAAATTACAGCTTGATGGACAAGTACCTGTTTACCCTGACCGCGCGGGCCGATGGCTCCTCCCGCTTCGGGGAAAACCACAAGTTCGCGTTATTCCCTTCGGCCGCCCTGGCCTGGCGGGTATCAGAAGAGGATTTCCTGAAATCGAGCAGTGTGATATCAAACCTGAAGCTGCGCGCAAGCTATGGCCTGACGGGTAACTCTGAGATTCCGGCTTATTCTTCTTTAGCGCTCTTGAGCTCTAACTATGCCGCAGTTATAGGGGATATACGAGTGGGCGGAACCGGCCTTACGCGCCTGGCAAACCCGGAATTGAAGTGGGAAAAAACAGCTCAGACTGATGTTGGGGTTGAGCTTGGATTGCTGAACAACCGCATTACCCTGGAGGCGGATGTCTACTACCGCAAAACCACCGACATGCTGCTGGACGCTCCCGTGCCGCGTACTACCGGCTATGCCACTATCCGGAAGAACGTGGGTTCCATGGAAAACAAGGGCATAGAATTCTCTATTAACAGCGTGAACATCGAAGGGGGTGATTTCTCCTGGAGCACGGGCTTCAACGTGTCCATGAACCGGAACAAGGTGCTGACGCTGGCCTCCCCGGCCGATATCTTCGGAGTGGGCGGGCCTAACTTCACCAACCAGACGAACATTATCCGCATCGGCGAGCCGGTGGGCTCCTTCTGGGGTCTGACCCGCGTGGGCATCTGGAGTGAGGCCGAAAGAGACGAAGCGGCCCAGTTTACGAGCTACCGCCCCGGCCAGACGCTCATGCCCGGTGACATCAAGTACCTGGACGTGAACGGCGACAATGCCATTACTGACGCCGACCGCAGCATCATCGGCAACGGAAGCCCGAAGGCCTGGGGTGCGCTCACCAACACCTTCCGCTTCCGTAATTTTGACTTGCTTGTGGACCTGCAGTACTCCTACGGCAACGATGTGCTGGACATGACCCTGCACTCCAGCGAGGACCGCCAGGCCCTGGCGAACAGTTACAAAACCGTACTGAACGCCTGGACGCCGCAAAACCAGAACACCATGATCGCCGAAGTGCGCAATACCCGGGCCGGCTATATCACCAACGTCGACACCCACTGGATCAAGGACGGTTCCTTTATCCGGGGCAGGAACATCCTGTTGGGCTATACTTTTTCCCCTACTGTTGCCGAAAAGATCAAGCTGAGCCGCCTCAGGGTCTATACCTCTGCCCAGAATCTGTTCTTGCTTGTTGATGACGAGCTCATCGGAGACCCGGAAACAGTGGGCATCAGGGATTCAGATGCGCAGAACGTGTTCTCGCAGGGCCAGAACTGGCATGGCTACCCGAAGCCAAGAACCTTCCTGGTAGGTCTGCAGATCGGCTTGTAATTCATGTATCTATTTAAAAAGACATTCATCATGAAGAGATATAAATTAAGAAATTTAGCGGGTGTTTTCCTATGCGGCACGCTCCTGCTGGGCGCTGCGGGATGTAACGATTTCCTGGAGGAGACGCCGCCTTCCAACCTGACCCCGGATAACTTCTATACCATACCGGATCATGCAGAGGCCGCCTTGGCCGCTGCGTACGCCGATACCCGCCTGGTGTATGACGGGTCTGGTATCTTTTCGTCGACCTGGCAGATGCTGGAGGCGCCCACCGGCACCGCCACGACCGAAACCGGCCAGAACTCGGACCTGAACAACCTCTACGGATTGATATATGATGGCACGACCGGCCATGTCGCCAACTATTGGAACGGCCTTTACCGGCTGATAGCACAGACGAACCTCCTGCTTGACAGGGTTCCGGCTATCACGCCGATGGATGAGGCCCATAAAAAGAAAATCATGGGTGAGGCCAAGTTCCTGCGGGCATGGGCTTATTTCCGGGCAGTGCAGTTGTGGGGGGATATCCCGTTGATCACCACGCCGCAAAGCCTTACCTCGGAAGACTTTATGCCTGCCCGGGCCTCGAAGGAGGAGATTTACCAGCTCATTATCGCCGACCTGACCGAAGCGGAAGAGGCCGGCCTGCCCTGGATGGACGCCACCGGGCGGGTATCCCAGGCGGCAGTCAAATCCATGCTGGCGAAAGTGTACCTGACGATGGCGGGTTACCCGCTCCAGAAGGGCGCCTCTCATTACCAGTTAGCCGCTGATAAGGCCTATGAGGTGATATCCTACGCGAACGCCAACCCCGGCATGATTAACCTGTTCGATACCTATGCGGATGTGCACAGCGAGAGCACGGAGAACACGCTGGAGCACATTTTTATGGTGCAGTATAACAACCTGGTGGCGGGCAACCCGATGGAGAACATGTACCCGAACTTTAAGCCGGTTACATATGCCGGTCCGTCCGGAACCGGAAGCACAGTGCCTACCACGTCGTTTTACGAATCTTATGAAGACGGCGACCTGCGGGCCAAAAACCAGGAGGGCTATTTCTATACCAGTTATTACACGAACGGCACGGGAGAGCCCTTTGAATTAGGCGCTCCATATATCTTCAAGCACTTCAATACCACCTCCGCCGGTGCGCCCGGGCTTACGCCGACGCGCAACAACAACCTGAACGTGCCCATTATCCGCTATGCGGAGGTACTGCTGATATATGCCGAGGCGCAAAACGAGCTGACCGGCCCTACGCAAGAGGCTTATGATGCGCTGAAGCGTGTCCGCGACAGGGCACAGTTAACGACCCCTCCGCTGGGCACCTACGACCAGGCCTCCTTCCGGGAGGATGTGTGGCGGGAGCGCTGGCACGAACTCGCATACGAGGGCATTACCTGGTATGACATGGTGCGGCTACGCAAAGTCTACAACGAAAACACGAACGGCTTTGATGATTTTGTAGGGCACGTGAACCTCAACTCGAACAAGGCCCTGGAGGAGAAGCACCTGCTGTTCCCGCTGCCTACTCCGGAGATGAGAAACAACCCGAACCTGAGGCCTCAGAATCCGGGTTACCCTGAGATATAAACAGCTTCTGAAAGCCTGGTACGCCTTGTGCCAGGCTTTTTATTGTCATTTTTTCAAAAGCCCCCGCCCGGTAATAAAGCGACGACGGCAGGATATGGCCGGTTTAAGCTGCCAGGAAACCATGCGCAACGGCTAACCAATGCTGATCCGCAAGGGGCTTTACTGTTTTGATTTTAGAGAGCAATATTTCAAAGGAACAGCCATGAAGAAGGAAATTACAAACCAGGGGCAACCGGCCACCAACCGGAGAGGGTTTATAAAAGCGGCGGCGGTAACGGCAGCCGGATTTATGATCGTCCCCCGCCACGTGTTGGGCGGCAAGGGCTTTCTGGCTCCCAGTGACCGCCTGGTGGTTGCCGGGGTCGGCGTTGGTGGCAAAGGACGCTCCGATATAGACTCGTTTCACAAAAGCGGGAAAGCCGACATCGCCTACCTGTGCGATGTAGACGACCGACAGGCCGCTACTTCAATTCAGAACTTCCCCAAAGCCAAATATTACAAGGACTGGAGGGAGATGTTCGACAAAGAAGCGAAGAACTTTGATGCCGTTTCAGTATCAACCCCAGACCATACGCATGCCGTGGTGGCGATGGCCGCGATGCAGCTAGGCAAGCATGTGTATGTGCAAAAGCCCATGGCGCACGATATATACGAAGCCCGTAAGTTAACTGAAGCCGCGGCCCGTTACAAAGTAGTAACCCAAATGGGAAACCAGGGCGCTTCGGGCGACGGCGTGAGGCAGTTACACGAGTGGTTCGATGCCGGGGTAATCGGCGATGTGGAAACTGTGTACTGCTGGACCAACCGCCCTATATGGCCGCAGGGCATTCCCTGGCCGACCACCAAAGCAACTGTTCCGAAAGAACTGGACTGGAATTTATGGCTGGGCACCGCGCCCTATAAAGAGTACGTGGATGAGGTGGTGCCGCGCAGCTGGCGGGGCTGGTGGGATTACGGCACCGGTGCCCTCGGCGACTTAGGTTGCCATCTGATGGAGGCACCTTTCCGGGTACTGAACCTTAAATATGCCACCGATGTGCAGGCAAGCGTGGGCAGCGTGTTTGTGGGTTGGGGAAAGCGGGGTATTTTCCCGGATAGCTGTCCGCCGTCCAGCCATGCCACGCTCACCTTCCCCAAAACCAGCAAAACCAAGGGGCCCGTCACCCTGCATTGGATGGACGGCGGCATTAAGCCCGAGCGCCCGGAGGAGCTTGGGGCGAACGAGCTGTTTGGGGATGGCAACAGCGGCATCCTGTTTGTCGGTACCAAAGGCAAGATGATGGCCAGCGAATACGCTGCCAACCCCCGTCTGCTGCCCCTCTCCCGCATGGAGGAAGTGAAGGTGAAGCAAACGTATGCCCGCGTTCCCGGCAGCGCCGACGGCCATTATGCGCAGTGGGTGGAAGGAGCTATCGCGGGGTACGGTAAAAAGGAAATGAGCTCGCCGTTTGATTTGGCGGGCCCGCTGACCGAGGCCATCTTGATGGCAAACCTTGGCATCAGAGGCGCGGACATCGCGAAACCAAGGGCTTCGGGCAACGGCTTCGACTACCCCGGCAGCAACATGAAAATGCTCTGGGATAACCAGAACATGCGGGTTACCAATTTCGATGAGGTGAACCAGTTTGTGAAACGCACTTACCGCGAAGGCTGGAGCTTAGGCGTTTAGCTTACGGCTGATCTGAAGGCGCCTACTGCCCTGCACCCTACACCTGCTGTTTGAGGCAGGTCCGGCGCAGGTTATTTGCCAAATTATAAATAAAATTATTTACCTTTTAGAAGCGCTTAGATAAATCAAACCAACTTTATGGCATTTCAAATTAAAAAGAAGGGCGAAGTATACGATGTAGTGATTGTAGGCTCCGGGGCAGGAGGCGGTATGGCGGCAAAAATACTTTCGGAAGCGGGTGTTAAAGTTGCCCTGCTCGAGGCTGGCCCTGATTACGACCCGGCCAACCCGGATCAGCAGACACAGCTGATGTGGTCTTACCAGTCGCCGCGCCGCGGGGCAGGCACCACCCGGGCTTTCGGCGACTTTGATGCGGCCTATGGCGGCTGGGAAATTGACGGCGAACCCTATACCCGTAACGGGGGCACTGAGTTTGACTGGTTCCGCGCCCGGATGCTGGGTGGCCGCACCAACCACTGGGGCCGTATCTCCCTGCGCTTCGGCCCGCATGATTTCAAGCATAAAAGCCTGGACGGACTGGGCGACGACTGGCCGATCTCTTATGAAGACGTGAAGCCGTATTACGACCGCGTGGATAAGATGGTGGGGGTGTTCGGGACTAACGAAGGGCTGGTAAACGACCCCGACGGTTATTTCCTGCCGCCGCCGAAGCCCCGCCTGCACGAGCTGATGATCAAGAAAGCGGCGATGGGCATTGGCGTTCCGGTTATCCCGGCGCGCAAGTCGATGCTGACCCGGCCCATCAACAAAGACCGCGGCTCCTGTTTCTTCTGCGGGCAGTGCGGCCGGGGCTGTTCGGTGCACGCCGACTTTTCTGCCTCCACCTGCCTTGTGAAGCCGGCCCGCAATACGGGCAATGTAGAGGTATATACCAACGCCATGGCCCGCGAGGTGCTGACTGACAAGACCGGGAAGGCCACCGGCATTTTATATACCGACAAAACCGACCTGCAGGAGTACCAGGTAAACGGCAAAGTGATTGTGCTGGCCGCCAGCGCCTGCGAGTCCGCCAGGCTGCTGCTCAATTCCAAATCGGCGCAGCACCCCGACGGGCTGGCCAACTCCAGCGGCATGGTCGGCAAGTACCTGCACGATTCGACCGGCGCCTCGCGCAGCGCCTTCATTCCCCACCTCATGGACCGCAAGCGCTACAACGAAGACGGCGTGGGCGGCATGCACGTGTATTCGCCGTGGTGGCTCGATAACAGCAAGCTGGACTTCGCCCGGGGCTATCATATCGAATATGGCGGCGGCATGGGCATGCCGGGCTATGGCTTCGGCTCGGGCATTGAGAACCTGAACGGGAAATATGCCGGGGCCGATGGTAAAACGAAACCGGCCGGTGGCTACGGCGAGTCGCTCAAAAATGATTACCGCCGCTTTTATGGGGCCAACGTGGGGTTTGCGGGTCGCGGCGAGTGCATTGCCCGCGAAGACAATTACTGCGAGATAGACCCTAACGTGGTGGATAAATACGGCATCCCGGTGCTGCGCTTCAACTACACCTGGAGCGACCACGAAATCAACCAGGCCAAGCACATGCAGGATACCTTCGAGAACATCATCGATGCGATGGGTGGCGTGGCGCTCGGTAACAAACCGGGAAAGGATGAAATGTATGGTTTAGCGAACCCTGGCCGCATTATTCATGAAGTGGGCACTACCCGCATGGGGAATGACCCGAAGCGCTCGGTGCTGAACAAGTTCTGCCAGGCGCATGAGGTAAAGAACCTGTTTGTGGTGGACGGCGGGCCTTTCGTGTCGCAGGCCGATAAAAACCCGACCTGGACGATCATGGCTTTGTCCATGCGGTCCTCCGAGTATATGATGGATCAGCTCAAGAAGCAAAATATAGCATAGTGTAAAATTTAATAGTATGGATAGAAGAGAATCCCTGAAAGCGCTGGCCATTGGATCGCTGGGTGCCGGCACCCTGCTCATAGGTTGCGACAGCGATACCAAAACTGACCAGAAAAGCGCCAAGGACGTCAGGAAAAACGCAGCGGCTGAAGGATATGGCCGGACAGAGGAAGAGAAAGAGCGCGATGCCCGCCTGATGGAGGAACAGTTCTTTACCGAGGCGGAAATGGCCACGATCACGGTGCTGAGCAACATCATCATCCCGGCTGACAGCCGCTCCGGCAGTGCTTCGGACGCCGGCGTTCCGGATTTTATCGAGTTTATCGTAAAGGACCGGCCTGAGAACCAGACGCCGATGCGGGGTGGCTTGCGTTGGCTGGATATCAAATCGAACAAGCTTTTCGGTAAGTCTTTCGTGGACGCGAGCAAGGCCCAACAGATCGAGTTGGTGGATATGATTGCTTACCCGGAGAATGCCGCCCCCGAGAACAGGCAGGGGGTCGCCTTTTTCAACCAGATGCGCAACCTGACCGCCACCGGCTTCTTCTCGAGTAAAATAGGCATTGAAGATATGAACTATATGGGCAACAAACCCAATGCCTGGGACGGCGTTCCGGAGGACGTGCTGAAGCAGTACGGGCTGGCCTACGACGAGAAAACGCTGGCGGAGTGCCTCAAAAACGAGGAGCGCGGCCAGATCATGACCTGGGATAGTTAGTGTCGTTACTACTGTTCAAGCTGATTTGCAGTATATATAAAAAGCGAAGGCGGCTGTTCCTTAGAACAACCGCCTTCGCTTTTTATATATAGGGTGTTTTGTAAGTGTATATATAGAAGTGCCTGATGCGCAGCCTTGTTGCTCCCTGCGCTTATATAGGTATATATAGCTGCAGGTGCTAATGAAGGGTGATCAGGGGCTTAACTAATCGGGACCTTCCGCAGAACGGCTTCAATGAAGTCTTTGGACCGGACGCCGTCTGCCTCGGCCTCGTAGTTTAGAATGATGCGGTGGTTCATCACGTCGTGCGCCACCTCTTTTATATCCTCGGGCAGCACGTAGTCGCGCTCATCAAAATAAGCCACCGCCTTGGCCGCGCGGTTCATAGCGATGCTGGCCCGCGGCGAAACGCCAAACTGGATATAAGGAGCGAAGTCGCCCAGGTCGTACTCGGCTGCGCGTCGCGTCGCGAACACCAGCTCGATGATGTACTTCTCCAGGGTCTCGGATATCTGCACCTGGTTTATCTCGCTTCGGATAGAGAAGATGTCCTCCTTCGACAGCACTTTCGAGACCGTATCCGAGTAGCTCATGTTCGACATGCGGCGCATAATCTCCAGCTCGTCCTCTTTTTTCGGGTAATCTATATATACCTTCATCATAAAGCGGTCTACCTGGGCTTCGGGCAGTGGGTAAGTGCCTTCGTGCTCCACGGGGTTCTGCGTGGCCAGCACCAGGAACGGCAGGTCCAGCCGGTAGGTGGTCTCGCCAATGGTTACCTGCTTCTCCTGCATCGCCTCCAGCAGCGCCGACTGCACCTTGGCTGGGGAGCGGTTTACCTCGTCGGCCAGAATCAGGTTCGCGAAGATCGGGCCTTTCTTCACTTCAAAAACAGAGGCGTTCTGGTTATAGATCATTGTCCCGATCAGGTCGGAGGGCAGCAGGTCCGGGGTGAACTGGATGCGCTGGAAATCGAGGTGAAGGGCTTTGGACAGGGAGTTGATGGTGAGCGTTTTTGCCAGCCCGGGCACTCCCTCCAGCAGGATATGGCCGCCGGTAAACAGGCCGATCAGGAGGCGGTTTACCATATAGTTCTGGCCCACCACCACTTTGCTGACCTCACTCAGCACCTGTTTTATCTTCTGCTGGTGCGCCTTTACTCTGTCCGGGTATATCAGTTCTTCTACTGGCATGCTGCTCTTGTTCCTTAAACCGCCTCAATATAGTCATAATACGAGATTTGTGCGGGAATATTGTGCGAACGAAAAGGCCTTCGGGCCGTGCAGCTATCTTGCAGCTGCACGGCCCGAAGGCCTTTTACCGGATACTTCTATATGTTAACCTAAGCCGCGACAGGCATTTGTTTCTTCAGCTGCTCCAGGCGGTCCCGCTGCGCCACGCGCACCGTGTCGATGAGCACATTTATGCCGCTGCTCTCTTCCACCACATCCATGGGCAGCACCATCACCGAGTCGTGGGTCCTGATATGGATTTTGCGGTAGCGCGTCATAAGGTAAAGGATCAGGAAAAAGCCGCTGAAAAGTGCAAAGGAATTATCGAAATAGGCAGTCAGCGCCATCGCTATGCTCAGACCCAGGTACAGGGGAGTGCCCGTTTGCTTGATCTCCCAGGTAACGATGTCCTCCAGCATAATGGAGTTCTTCCTGGGTTTAGCCCAGGAGAAACCGGATTTCATGAGGCGGTGCGTTGTGAGGATGATTTTCTTATCGACCGTCTGGATAAGGCACTGTTCTCCTTCGAATAGCTTTTTCGCAGCCATAAGTAATGACGTATTAAGTTTGTGTAAAGTGTTTGTTATAGCGCAGTATTTTATTATCACAGCCTGCTGAAACCTTCTTGTAACAGAGATTCCGAAAGCTGACAAAGGGTTGCAAGCACATTCTGAAAAAAACCTGAATTTTAATTGCAGGGCCGAAAGTAAGCGTAAAACCAACTCAAAGCAACAACTAATTCTGATAACGCAATAGTTCCGGGGAAAATTGCATCGCAATATGGGTATTGTATAGCAGCGGCATGAAAAAGCCCGTTCTGACGCGTCAGAACGGGCTTTCGGGGTATATGCTCAGGCAGGGTTACTCTGATAAATACAGGTCGCCCTCAAAACCGTGCGCGCGCTGGTTTTTGAAGCGCGTAATATCGGTCTGCATGTTGTCGTATATCTCCTGCACCTCCTCGTACTCCTGGGCGAGTGGTTTTATATGCTCGCTTAACAGCTTGGCTGCCAACGGGTAGAACTTGGCGTCGTCCGTGTTTTTCACGTTTACTTTGAAGGAGCTAACGGCGTTCTCCAGCTTTTTCATGGCAGCCGGGTACTTGGCTTTAAACTGCTGAATGGTGTCGCGGAGCTTTTCCCGTATCATCAGGTACAAGTCTTCCTCAAAGGTCATTCCGAAGTCATCATCCTCTTCCTCGTCGTCAAAGTCGTTGTTGGCGAAGTCGTCGTCGTAGTCAAAATCTTCTCTCATGGCTGATAATAAGGTTCTCTTTTGTGAATTACGGGTATACTTTCTGTTTGTGTCAGGTTCGGCTGATTTTCCGGGTTAACAAGCCGTGCCGATTTTTAAGTTCCGGAGCGGCCGTTGTTCGCAGCCGCTGCATAATTAACGTTTCATAAGCGCATTTGCAACATGCCTACGCCGCTCTTTTAAGGTTGTTGCCTATTTTTCGGGCAGGGGCTTATTTTATCTTGCCAAAGGTCCAAAAGGCTGTCCCAATGGATATAAACGAATAGCGCCGCTGTTTCTGCAGCGGCGCTAATTGCACTGTATTTTTCAGGCGCTGTCAGGAGTACTTGCGCTCGATGAGGCGCAGCAGCTTGTTTACGTGCTCTTGCTTTTTGCTCCAGTCATACTTACCGGCTACCTCGCGCGTGATGTAACGCTTGGCTTCCTCCGGGTCTGTGTACTCGTCCAGGGCCTTGATGGTGTGGTAGTACGTCATGTTGTCGCCGTTGAAAAGCTCGTTGATGAAACTGAAGCGCTGGTTGATGGAAATTGAGTTCTTCAGCGACTCGATCTTCTGGTTGCTGTGCGAGTCGGCGAGCGAGGCGGCAGGGGCTTTCCGGAAGTTGTCGTTCAGGGTCGGGCGCACATTGGCGGGCGCAACCTCCTCAGCATCGTCATCGTCGTGGCGGTAGGCCGGCCGTGCCGTCGGGGCAGAGGCCTCGCGCTGCGCCGTGTGGATGGGCGAAACGACTTCCTGCTCCCGCACCGGGGCGGCCGGCGTCGGCTTGGGCAGCGGGGTAGCCTCCACAGCGGGGGCGCCTTGCCCGGCGGCCTCCTGCTCCGTGATCGGCAGCAGGCTGCTGAACTTCTGCAGCAGCTCGTGCAGCGGGGTGCGCTTGTCCTGGTTGGCGTTGATGTAGAGTTTAAACCGGCTCAGGATATACTCCCGGTCACGGCTGCTGGGCGAGAGGGTGTCGATGAAACCGGCAAAGAGCGGCTTGTCGATGTCGATGTACTTCAGGTTCTCTTGCAGCTTGGGCAGGGCGATCTCCTCCTGAATGCGCAGAAACTTCTCCTCAAACGTGGTGACAGGGGCCAGCACCACCAGAAAGGTGTCATATATGGCTTTCTGCAGCAGCGGTTCAAACGCATTGCGCTTCATCAGGATCTTGCGCGAGATCACATTCATAAAGTTCAGCAGCGCCTCTTTCACGTCCTCATGCTCATAGTCGAAGTAGGGGCTGCGGAGATTGGCCATCTCCTGGTGCCACTTCAGCAGCAGCTCTTTTATCACGAAGAGGTTTACCTGCTTAATGGGCGTAAAGTGAAGCAACTGAGGGCCGTTCAGGGTGTCGTAGGTGGCAAAGTGGCGGTCGCAAAGCAGATTTGCCAGCTGTTTGCTGTAACGCTCCAGGTGTAATTGATTATATTTGTCTTCCATGGGTATGCTATCTCCTGTAAAGTTATAAAATTATGCCGAAGTTGACGGTGCAAAACCTCGCGCAGCTTCAAGTAAAAATTGCACCGGGGCAAACCCTGCTCGCCGCCCTGCAGGCCCAGGGCCAGGACTGGATGCACGCCTGTGGGGGCAAGGGCCGCTGCACTACCTGCCGCATTATTGTGCTGCAGGGGCTGGCGCATTTCGGGCCGCTGACGGAGGCCGAATTGCGCTACCGCAGCCGCGGCCGCCTGAAAGATAACGAACGGTTGGCCTGCCAATGTACATTGGAAGGCGGCGATGCCACCGGGAAAGTGCCAGAGCAAACCAAGCTGCCGCACCTGCGCTATACTCAGAGCACTGAAAGTTAAAATGAAAATGCTTCAGGGAGGCAGCAATCAACCATTTAGCCATATATCCATTCAACCATATATAAGAACACATCATCCGAAATGTTTATTGAACCACGCGTAGGCAACATTAACCGGGCTGCCAGAAGAGGATGGATTGAGGTGATCTGCGGATCAATGTTTTCGGGGAAGACAGAGGAGCTGATCCGGAGGCTGAACCGGGCGAAGATCGCGAAGCAGCGTATCGAGATATTCAAACCGATCATCGACAAGCGCTACCACGAGGAGGACGTGGTGTCGCACAACGCCAACTCGATCCGCTCCACGCCCATCGACTTTGCCCAGGACATGCTGCTGCTGGGCGGCAGCTGCGATGTGATAGGCGTGGACGAGGCCCAGTTCTTCGATGAGGGGCTGGCCGAAGTATGCGTAAAACTCGCTAACAGCGGCGTGCGTGTGATCGCCGCCGGCCTCGACATGGACTACCTGGGCAAGCCATTTGGCCCGATGCCGGCGCTGATGGCCGTGGCCGAGTACGTCACCAAGGTACACGCCGTGTGCGTACAGTGCGGCGATATTGCCACCTACTCTTACCGCAGCGCCGCCTCAGCGCAACAGGTGCTTTTGGGCGAGACCGACTCCTACGAGGCCCGCTGCCGCCACTGCTTCGTCGAAGGCATGAAAAACAAGAAATAAGCGTTACAGTTTGCAGCGTGCCGCCGTTTCGCGCAACGCCAAAAGCAGCCTATATAAATCCATGAGCCCAGCGCCCATCTTCCGTCAGCAGCTATATATGACCTGCATCTTTCTGATCGCAGTGCTGGTGCTAATTAGCGGGCAGGTATATGGGCAGCGCAACCTGGCACTCGGCAACTGGCAGGTGCACGTGCCGTACCAGCAGGCCATGGCGGTGGCCGATGCCGGAGACAGGGTGTATGTGGCGACCGCCAACGGGCTCTTTTATTACGACAAGGAGTTCAACACGACGCAACCCATTTCGAAGGTGGATGGCCTGCAGGAGCAGCAGATCAGCGCCATTGGCTATGATGCCGCTACCGGCACGCTTGTGATCGCTTACGCCAGCACGCAGGTCGATCTGCTGCGCGACAACACCATCTACACCATCCGTGACATCTTCCGGAAGGCCCTCCCCGGCGAAAAAAAGATCAACCACATCCATATAGCGGACAAGCTGGCTTACCTTTCCAGCTCCTTCGGGGTGGTGGTGGTGGACCTCCAGAAGCTGGAAATAAAAGACACCTATGGCAACCTTGGCCCGCAGGGTGCGGCCGTGGATGTGCAGGCAGCCGCCATCCTGCGCGACAGCATCTATATCGCCACCAACCTGGGCGTGCTGGCGGCGCAGCGGTCCGGGGCAAATCTGCAGGACTTCCGCCATTGGGCAAGCCTGAATGCCGGTTTGCCTGCCGCTGGTGCCGCTGCCAGCCTCGCGGCCTTCCACGAAAAGCTCTATGCCGGCACCGCGTCCGGCGGTTTATATACCCTGCGCGGCGGAAGCTGGCACCGCACCGCAGTGGATTCTACCACAGTTATCAACAGCCTGGCTGCCGCCAACGGCTACCTGACCATCGCGACAGCCTCCGGCGTTACGCTGCTGGACCAGCGGCGGCAGGTGCAGGCATTGGCGCACGAGCTGCTCCCCGCGCCGCAGGACGCCCTTGTGGGTGCTGACGGCAAGGTGTGGGTGGCGGATCGCGTAAATGGGCTGGTGCGGCTAAATACGGATGGCACTGCCGCCGCCGCTTTCGCCCCGAATGGCCCTTACTCGATCAATAGTTTCCAGCTATACACCCACAGGGGCAAAACCTATGTGCTGAGCGGAGGCTATTCTGAAAGTTACCTGCCCGCCCATATCCGCGACGGCTTTTTTGTGCATGAGAACGGCAGGTGGTCGAACTACAACCAGTTTCTGTACCCCGACCCGCAGGCGTATATACCCACCCGGGATCTTGTGACGGCGGTATATAACCCGGTCACCGGAAAAATGTATTTCGGGAGCTACGGCAATGGCGTGCTGGAATGGGGCGGCGTAGGCAGCGCCGTGCGCCACAACAACAGCAACAGCACCCTGGTGAGCGCGCTGTCACCGGAAGACCGGGAGAGCGTGCGCGTGACAGATATGGCGGTGGATGCGGCGGGCAACCTGTGGGTGGTAAACCCCAGCCAGCAGGCTGGCGCGCCGGGGCTGCACACGCTACACCCGGACGGCACCTGGGAATCATCTGTGCTGCCGGGAGTGGCTGACGGAAACAACCTGAGCCATATACTGATTGACGATGTCGGGCAGAAGTGGCTGTCCGTCTCGCGCCGCAAAAGCAACGGCGGCCTGCTGGTGTATGACGACGTGCAGAAACGGGTGCTTTCTCTTTCTGTGGGCGAGGGGAAAGGCGGTTTGCCGGACGGCTCCGTGCACAGCATGGCCAAAGACCTGAACGGGGATATATGGGTAGGCACCGCCAATGGCGTGGGCATCTACTACAATACTGACTTCGTTTTTGAGACGCAGCCATATGATGCCCACCTGCCCATTATTGACGGGCGCCCCCTGCTGAACGGGCAGACGGTGCGTGCGATTGCCGTAGACGGTGCCAACCGCAAGTGGGTGGGCACCGACAGTGGCCTCTGGCACTTCGGCCCGGACGGCGATGAGCTGCTACGGCATTACACCGCCCAGAACAGCCCGCTGCCTTCCGATAGTGTGCTGTCGGTGGCGGTGGAGCACCAGACGGGCGAGGTGTTCGTGGCAACTACGGCCGGCCTTGCCTCTTACCGCGCAGGCGCCACCGTTACTGAGGGGGAGCCGGAGTGTGCCACCGTGTTCCCGAACCCCGTGCGCCGCGACTATACCGGCCTGGTGGGCGTGTCGGGCCTGCCGAACAACGCCCACGTGCGCATCACCGACATCGCGGGCACGCTGGTATATAAAACCAGGGCCACGGGCGGCACCCTCGCCTGGAACGCCCGCGACTACAACGGCAAACGCGTCAGGGCGGGCGTGTACCTGGTGATGAGCTCGGACGAAAGCGGGAAGCAAACCTGCATCAGCAAAATCGCCGTACTGGAATAGGGGAGGGCCCGCCGCCAAAGGAGCTGATTGTTAGCTGCTGATAATTTTTAGTGGTTATTTATTTGCAAGCCGATACGTAAAACTCATGTGGTTCAATCATACAGCCAGTTAATATGCTATATAGCAAAGCGTTATCCTTCTTGCGAAAGTCCTCTATATGTTAGTTAAAACGCGGGGTATCGTACTCAACCACATCAAGTACCGCGAGTCGTCGGTTATTGCCCGGATCTATACCGAGGCGCTGGGGGTGCAGTCTTATATTGTGAACGGCGTGCGCAAGAAAGGGCCCGGCTCCCGCGTGGCCCTGTTCCAGCCCTTCACGCTGCTGGAGATGGTGGTGTACACCTCGCACAAAGGCGGCCTGACGCGCATCTCCGAATTCAAAATAGCGCACCCCTTTTCCTCCATCCCGTTTGATATCCGAAAGAGCAGCATTTTGCTGTTCCTCTCCGAGATGGTGTCGCGCACCATAAAGGAGGAGGAGGAGAACCCGGTGCTGTTTCATTTCCTCTACAACGCGATTATTTACTTTGATGCGCAGGAGCGGGGCTTCGAAAACTTTCACCTGGTGTTTCTGCTGCAGCTCAGCTACCACCTGGGGTTCGGACCGGGCTCCGGGGCGGAGATAGTGGAGCAGGTCGCTTTTTCAGCCAATGCGCAGTCGGCCACGTCGGCGCCCACGGTGCTGGCGCTGCAGGCGCACGAGCAGTATTTTGATAAGCTGCTGGGCGAGCCGGCGCCGGGCATTGTGCCCAATGGCCGCGTGCGGCGCGAGCTGCTGGACGTCCTCATCCGCTACTACCAGCTGCACGTGGACAAACTGGGCGAGATAAAATCCCTGGCGATCCTGTCGGAGGTGCTCTCGGAATAAGCGGGCCTCAACAAAGCCCAAGGGCAAAAAAAAGGCCGGGGCTATATATAGCCCCGGCCTTTTCAGGTATTCTCAAAATTTACTTGATGTCCACTATTTCCACATCAAAAACCAATACGGAGTTTGCGGGGATGGTGCCTGCCGGTCTCTGGCCATAGCCAAGACGGGACGGGATATATAACCGCGCGTTTTCGCCTTCGTGCATCAGTTGCAAGCCTTCGTCCCAGCCCGCAATAACCTGCTGCGCACCCACCATAAACTCAAAAGGCTTGGTGCTGTCGTAGTTTGAGTCGAATTCGGTGCCGTTCAGCAGCCAGCCTTTGTATTTCACCTCCACATTGTCGCCGGATTCAACCTTGGCGCCTGTGCCTTCCTCCAGCTTCAGGTAATATAACCCGGAGTTTGTGCGTGTCACGGCGGCCATATCCACGTTGTTGTTCTTCAGGTATTCCTGAATCAGCTGTTCATCCGTCTCGCGCTGTTTTACTGGGTCAAACGGCTTGTACTCCTCTTCGCAGGAGGTAAAGGCCCCGAGCGCTACAAAGAAGAGAAGCGCCTGAAGCAGGCCGCTCCGCTTCTTTATATATGATTGAAAATATCTCATACGCTATATAAAATTTATTGCTGTTTCTCCACATCCACCAGCTCCACGTCGAAGCGGAGGATGGAGTTGGCAGGCATGTCCGGTCCACGGTCCTGCTCGCCGTACGCCAGCGTGGAAGGCACAAGCAGGGTAGCCTTGCTGCCTTCTTTCAGCTGCTGAATGGCATCATCCCATCCTTTGATCACACGGCCCTGGCCCAGCGGGAACTGGAACGGCTCGCCGTTGCCCATCGGGTTGCTGCGGGAGTTCTCCACTTCCTTGCCGTCCAGGAAAGACAGCTTGTAATGCACCGAAACCAGGTCGCCGGTGGCGGCCTGCGGCCCTTTGCCCGGCTCCTGTACCACGTAATACACGCCTGACTCCGTCTTCTGCACGTTCTCCAGGTTGTTTTCCTTGATGTATTCCTGTATTTTCTGATCGTCGATCTTAATCTGCTCGGCCGCGTGCGCCTGGGCATCTTTCATCTGCTGCTCCATCATCTTCTGCTGGTCCACCATCGCCTCTTCTTTCGACTGTACTTTCTCAGCTTTGATGAAGAAGGTCAGCTGGGAGCCTGGCTTGATGAAAGGAGGCATCGGCTGGGCGAATGTTTTCGCGAAAAGCGAGTCGGCGTTTACTTTAAACACGCCGCTGTCGCCGGGGGAGAGCATCATCAGGGCCTGCTCCAGGCTTCCTTTGAAGGTGGGCTCCATCACTGGGATCATCACCGGCTGCTTCTGGGTGCGCGAGTCGAAGAGCACGGAGTCTTCCGCGTTCTGGTAAGACATCTGCATGGTGACCACCTGCCCGATCTTGGCGCCGGTAGAATCCGCAGGGGCAACTTCGCCCTTGTTCTCGTACTCACCGTCCTCTGTTTGCTCATATATTTTATAGGTCAGGCCATCGGCTGTCGTATAAAATTGATCTTTGTTTTTGTCGCATCCTTGCAACAACAGCGCGCCAGCTACTACCGGCAGCAAAAATTTAGTTTTAGATAGCATGAATATAATTTGTGATAGATTTTACTTGGTTGTGGCTTGCTGCAGCTGGTCTTTGTACTGCGGCAGCAGGCTTTCGAATTTCTGAACGGTGGCCTCCAGCGTGTCCATCGAGATGCCGCCGGCTGCGTTTTTATGGCCTCCGCCGTTAAAATGAGCCCGCGCGAACTCATTGGCAGAGAACTCACCCACCGAACGGAACGACATTTTCACCGCCTGCGTGCGGTCGATGATCAGGGCTGCAAAAACTATGCCTTCAATAGAAAGCGCATAATTCACAAGCCCCTCAGTGTCACCTGTTTTAGAGTTGTAGGCCTTCAGTTCGTCTGCCGTGATGGCGAAGTAGGCGGTTTTGTACTCCGGCAGCACCACCAGCTTTTCTTTCAGGGCATAACCCAGAAAACGCAGACGCAGTTCCGTGGAGCTGTCATATATGAGGCGGTGTATGTCGGAGGTCTTCACCCCGATCTGCAGCAGGTCCGCGATGATCAGGTGCACGTTCTGGGAGGTGTTCGGGTGCCGGAAAGAGCCGGTGTCCGTCATGATGCCCGCATACAGGCACTCCCCGATGCTGGTGTCGATGAGTGCGGCGTCGCCCATTTCCTTGATCAGGTCATATACGATCTCGGCTGTGGCGGCGGCGCTGGTGTTGGAGAAGCTAAGGTCCGCGAAATCCTCGGGCTGCAGGTGGTGGTCTATCAGCACCTTGGTGCCATTGGCCTGCCGGATGTACTCGCCCATCTCGTGGATGCGGGAGAGCGTGTTGAAGTCGAGGCAGAAGATTACCTGCGACTCGGCGATGATCCGCTGCACCAGGGCATCGTTCTTCTCGGTGTACACGATCACCTCGTTGTTGCCTTCCATCCAGTTCAGGAAGTCCGGGTAGTCGGAGGGTGTGATAACCGTTACCCGGTGGCCCTTCTTTTTGAGATAGCCTGCCAGACCCAGCGAGGAGCCAAGGGCATCCGCGTCCGGTTTGTGGTGAGTGGTGATCATCACCTCTTTAGGCTCCTGAAGAAGCTCTTTCAGAGCATTAATATTGTGCATACCATCGTTTTAAATCCTCTGATAGATAAGGATATAAGGCGCGAATTTCAGCATAAAATACTTCTTAAGCAATAAAATAGGCTCCGGCTGTGGGCCAAAGCCGCCGGAAACGCCTGCAGCGAACCAGCCAGCCTGTGAAAGTATAAGGGGAAAGTGTGCTGATTTTTCGCAAAATGCCCTACTTTTGCAGTCCAGAAACAGACCTATAACCCATAAAGATTTAAAAGAGATGGCCGGAAACATCACATTCACTATGATTAAGCCTGATGCTGTGGCTGAAAACCACATTGGCGGCATTACCCAGATGATTGAGCAAGGCGGGTTCCGTGTTGTGGCGATGAAAAAAACAAAGCTGACAGCCGAGCGAGCCGGCAAATTCTACGAAGTGCACAAAGAGCGCCCGTTCTACGGCGACCTCGTGAAGTACATGTCTTCCGGCCCGATCGTGGCGATGATCCTGGAGAAAGACAACGCAGTGGAAGACTTCCGCAAACTGATCGGGGCCACAAACCCGGCGCAGGCGGAGGAAGGCACGATCCGCAGGAAGTACGCGAAATCCATCGAAGCCAACGCCGTGCACGGCTCTGACTCTGACGAGAACGCGCAGATCGAAGGTGATTTCTTCTTCGCTGCCGACGAGCGTTTCTAAGCCAGCGACCTCACTTATTGATGTAAAGCCGCCCAGCCGTAAAGGTTGGGCGGCTTTTGTTTTACAGCTGTTTCGAATAGGTGAATCTTATACCCATATCCGTGGGTTCATACGCCTTGCATTTAACCTGTCTGCGGATTATTCAGTTAATAGAGGTGGGATATTATATATGGTTTCATAGAAAGCAACTTATTTATCCTTTGGAATTCTGCCATGGTAAGGGCATTGCCAGTAGCTGCTTTTATTTACAAGTTAAGTATATGATCAAGGAGTCCGCTTCAAAAGCATCTGTCACCTCAATTGTTTACCCTTATATATGACAGCGCAATTGCAGCGTGAATGTCGGGGCTATATATAAAAACAGTGGCGGCGGGCATTTAGATGCCCGCCGCCACTGTTTTTATATATAGCCTGCTCTGTTTAGTCTCTCGGAATCACAAGCCGTTGGCCTGGGTGTATAAGATCCGGGTTGGCTCCTATAAGCGCCTTATTGGCCTCATAAATGCGTTTCCAGGCATTGGCGTCGCCGTAATGGTTCTTGGCAATTTTCGAAAGCGAGTCGCCGCTCTGCACCGTATAGGTATCCTGGGCCGGGGCAGCTGGCTTTTTCAGGTTGTCGTTGCCGGCAGCTGCGTGCGTGGGGCTAACCGGTGGGGTAGCTGCGCGCTGCGTGCTTTTAGGGACTGCAGCCGGCTTGGCTGGCTCCTCTTTCCCTTTTTTAAAAAAATCCATTAATCCCATATCAATAAAAAATTTAAGTCGGTTATAAATTATAAGGCGGCATATGGTATTCAACACAAGCCGATTCAAGTAAAATACGCTTGCTGTGTGAGTTAGTTGTGCCGCACTAATTGCAACGGCAAGTTGCCGGAGGCCGTAAGCAACTTGCATGCATGCCCTTGCCCGGCAGGGGCGGTATTAGAAATGTACTATATAAACTTTAAAACTATGATCAGAACAGAAAAAAAGTATATCGGAAGAAGCACGCTGCACACGTTGCTGGCCATGCTGCTGGCAGTGGTGCTGGTAAGCTGCGGCGGGGAAGACAAGGTGGGTACGGAGAACATGATTTCCGGGCCGAGCAGCAAAACCTGGGTAGCCGATGAGGAAATGAACGCAGCCGGAGACGAAGTGGAGCAGGTAGACAAAGATCAGCAGGGAGGTATGCAGTTCTATTCCGACGGCCGCTTTGCGCTCGGCGAAAGCGGGCAGCTCCGCACCGGCACCTGGTCTTTTGACCAGGCCGCGAAGCGCCTGACACTGCAGTTTGAGAACGAAAACACAACCGAAAACTTTGAGGTGACGAAGCTAACGGATGATGAAATGAACCTGAAGGTGCCCGATGGCTCTGAGATGAAGCTGAAAGCCAAGTAAAACAGCAACTCTTTCAGCTATTTAGAGTACATAATAGGAGAAGTTTCGATTTTTTAGCGGCAGCCTGCGTCACAGCAGGCTGCCGCTTTCTTTTTTAAGCAGGAGCCGCATCGCGCGCAAACCAATTACAGGCCCGATGGCCAGCGGCACGAACACCAGGTGGGGCGGCAGCAACGTAAGCAGGAAACCTGTTAACTGGATGCTGCCGATGGTGATGGCAAAGCCGATGGAGGTCACCACCGTCAGCGCCGTCCCTACCAACTGTGGCGGGGCCGTTTTGGCCGCCAGCGCCGAGAACTGGGGTGAGTCGCCAGCCACCACCATCCCCCAGAACAGCAGAAATGGCAACAGCAGGGCAGGTAACTGCAGCACCCACGCCGACAGCAGACAGCAAAGCCCCGACAGCAGCAACTGCCCAAAAGCCACCCGGCCGCTGCCCTGCCGCTGCGACAAATAGCCGCCCCCGACACAACCCAAGGCCCCGGCCCCTATCACCCAGAAGCTATATATAGAAAGCTGCCCCTGGGGCAGGTGCGGAAAACTGTGAGCGAGTATATAGGGCACAAAGGCCCAAAAAGCATATAGCTCCCACATGTGCCCGAAATAACCAAAGGCTGCCGCCCGGAACTCCCGCACTCTGAATACCTTCAGCATGTTCGTTAGGTCAAACCGGGTGCCTTTGCTGTGATAGGGGCCGTCGGGCACCAGCAGGTACATCAGCACACCCCCCAGCGCCGACAGCGAGCTTATGCCCAGCAGCATGCTTTGCAAGGGCAGCGAGGCGCCGAGGCCGCGCAGCAGGTGGGGGAAAGCGGTGCCCAGCACCAGCGCCCCCACCAGGTAACCGATGGCCTTGCCCAACCTGCCGCTGTACCAACTGGCGGCTATTTTCATGCCCACCGGATAAATGCCCGCCAGCAAAAAGCCCGTGATGCCGCGCAGCAACAATACGCCCGCCACGCTGGTAGCTGAAAAAAGCACCAACGCATTGGCAGCGGCACCTAACAGGGCGCAAAGCAGGAACAGCAGCCGCGGCGACATGCGGTCGGCCAGCGAGAAGAAGGCGAAGCAAAGGGTACCGATGATAAAACCCAACTGCACCGCCGATGTCAGCAAGCTAAGCGCCCCCTCCTGCAACTGCAGCGAAGCCTGCAACTCGGGTAGCACCGCATTGCCTGCAAACCACAGCGAGGTGCCCGCAAATTGGGAGAACACGATAACAGGCAGAATTCTGGAGGGCGCTGGGGCGGGCGGCATTGGTAGTTTTGAGTTAGGTAATTATCAAAATAGCAAGGTGCAATTTAAACCCTTTAAACCTTCAACTTTCTAACGCGCTACTTATTCATATACCGTTCTGGCAAAGTTCTGCAGTGCCTTCTGTGTTTCGTTCTTGCGCTCAAACATGCCCATATGGCCGGTGTTGCCCAGAAAAAGCACTGTGCTGTTGTCAGGTAGGTGGCATTGCTCCAGGGCTTTTTCCAGTGGCACGGCACCGTCTTCTTTCCCGAAGATGAACAGCACCGGAAACCTTGCCTGCTTCAGTACAGCTGTACGGTCGGGGCGGTCGCGCATGGCGGTCAGGGCACCCACCACGGCCTCTTTCGGGGTGCGGCGGCCGATCTCTTTCATCAGCTCGATCTCCTGCTTCAGTCGGTCCCGGTTCCCGGCGTAGAACAATGGTTCTATGAAGGGGTTGATAAATGCCGTAACCCCGTTGCGTTCCACAAAGTCTATCGTTTTATTCCGGTTCTCCTTCTTCTCGTCCGTGTCGGGGAGGGCGGAGGAGTGGAAGAGGCACAGGCCACCGAGCATATGGCCGTATTTCTCTGCAAAGGCCATCCCCACATAGCCTCCCATCGAATGGCCTACCAGGATGCAGCGCTTCACTTCCAGTTCATCCAACTGGCGCCTCACGTCCTCTGCCTGGTTTTCTATGCTGAGATTGCCGCTGTTGCCAGTATTACCTCCGTGGCCGGGCAGGTCCAGCGCTATTGTTCTGAATTGATTCGCAAGCGGCTTCACAAAATCAGCCCACACCTGCTTGCTCTCACAGAAGCCGTGCAGGAAGACCAGGGTATCGCCGGAACCCGCGTCAGTATATATGTTTCCCATGTTGATAGATGTTAAGTAGTGGGCACAAGATGTCTGTCGTTCCCTGAATCTTAAACGGAATTATAGTTTATATGATTTTTGTATCTGAAGGTCAAACCACCCCTGTCCCTCCTTGTCCAAGGAGGGGAGCTTTCCTACTCCTTCTTCTCTCTTCCGTACCGCAAGCGCAGGCTATATATGGTTACATAGGATGAGTTTACTTTACAGCTATACCTTTAACTATATTCCTTAAGGTTTAAGGAAACAGAAGCCGACTCCCCTCCTGGGGGTAGGGGCCCTCGAAAGGACAAGGAGGGGCAGGGGTGGTTGGATACCGAGTGCTCAAGACAAAACAGTAGAAACAAAAAAACCTCACAGGTTAAAGAAACGCTGTGAGGTTTTATATATGAGTTTTGTATTCTAAATCCTGACTTTTACCGGTGTCCCGATCATCTCGCGCGCAGCGAGCTCAATGGCTTCCGGGTCAAAGCCCGCCTCTTTGTGCAGCTCCAACTGTGAGCCGTGCTCGAAGATCTGGTCCGGGATACCGAGGCGCTTTACCTGCGAGGCATAGCCATGGTCCACCATAAACTCCAGCACGGCGCTGCCAAAACCGCCCTGCAGGCAGCCGTCTTCTACAGTAATCACTTTATCATACTTGCTGAAGATGTGGTGCAGCAGTTCGGCATCCAGCGGCTTTGCAAAGCGCATATCGTAGTGGCCGGGGGTAATACCGTCATATTTTAGCTTCTTACACACCTCCACCGCATAGTTGCCTATATGGCCGAAGGTCAGCAGTGCCACTTCCTCGCCTTCCTGCACGGTACGCCCCTTGCCGATTTCGATGAGTTCCAACTTGGTCCGCCAGTTCGGCATTACGCCTTCGCCGCGCGGGTAACGGATCGTAAACGGCCCGGCGCCATCCTGTGAAGCAGTGTACATCAGGTTGCGCAGTTCCCGTTCGTTCATCGGGGCCGACACCACCATGTTCGGGATGCAGCGCATATAGGCAATGTCGTAGGCGCCGTGGTGCGTGGGGCCGTCCGCACCTGCGAAACCGGCGCGGTCGAGGCAGAAAACCACCGGCAGGTTCTGCAGGCACACATCGTGTACCACCTGATCGTAGCCGCGCTGCATAAACGTGCTGTAGATGTTGCAGAACGGAATCAAACCCTGCGTGGCCAGCCCGGCTGAGAAAGTGACCGCGTGCTGCTCGGCAATACCCACGTCAAAGGCGCGATCGGGCATGGCTTGCATCATGATGTTGAGCGAGCAGCCGGAGGGCATGGCGGGCGTTACGCCCATGATCTTCGGATTCTGCTCAGCCAGCTCCACCATGGTGTGGCCAAACACATCCTGGTACTTCGGCGGCTGCGGCGTGTCGTAGTGCTTTTTATATATCTCGCCCGTGATCTTGTCAAACAAACCCGGCGCGTGCCACTTGGTCTGGTCTTTTTCGGCGAGCGCAAAGCCTTTGCCTTTGGTGGTGAGGCAATGCAGGATCTTCGGCCCCGGTATATGCTTCAGGTCTTCCATCACCGACACCAGGTGGTCGATGTCGTGGCCGTCGATCGGGCCGAAGTAGCGGAAGTTCAGCCCCTCAAACAGGTTGCTCTGCTTCAGGATGGCCGCTTTCACGCCGCTTTCTATTTTCGAAACGATGGCGCGGGCATCCGGGCCAAACTTGCTGATCTTGCCCAGTATTTTCCACACTTCGTCGCGCATCTTGTTGTAGGTGCGGGAAGTGGTGATGTCGGTGAGGTATTCTTTCAGCGCGCCCACGTTCGGGTCGATGCTCATGCAGTTGTCGTTGAGCACCACCAGCAGGTTGGCGTTGGCCACGCCCGCATGGTTCAGGGCCTCGAAAGCCATGCCGCCCGTCATGGCACCGTCGCCGATCACGGCAATGTGCTGGCGCTTGTCTTCGTGCTTGTATTTGGAGGCCACCGCCATGCCGAGCGCCGCCGAGATGGAGGTGCTGGAGTGGCCTACGCCGAAGGTATCATATTCGCTTTCTTTTCTTTTCGGGAAACCGGAGATGCCGCCGTACTTGCGGTTGGTGTGGAAAATGTCGCGGCGGCCTGTGAGTATTTTGTGCCCGTAGGCCTGGTGGCCTACATCCCACACCAGTTGGTCGTAGGGTGTGTTGAAGACGTAATGCAGCGCCACCGTGAGCTCCACCACGCCGAGGCTGGCGCCAAAGTGGCCGCCGTGTATCGACACGACATCGATGATGTACTGCCTCAGCTCCTGGCATGCCTGCAACAGTTGGGCCTCCTTCAGCTTCCGAAGGTCGGCAGGGGTGTTGATAGAGGCCAGTAGCTCTCCGGGTTGAATCATCATAGAATTGCCTTTATAGACCTCTAACAAAATAATTTACCGAAAGTTTATATAGGGCTAAGGTGTACACTTCCGGCCAACGGGCAAAGTTAACAAATTTATGCAACACAAGCTGTCTCTCCGGCCCTGCTGTTGCATACGGAGCAGTAAAAGAAAAGGCTCTTTTATATATAGCTGTCTATATATAAAAGGAGGCAAGGGGCAAAGACGGCTTTGCCTGCCCCGCGCCGCAGGGGCTGGCAAAAGGGGGTATACTGGTGATTTGTGCCGGAGGTTCTGAACCTTGCCCGCCGCCGATTTGGTTGTAGCAGGAACCGGCATGCCCGGCATCTGCCGAAAAATCATTAATTTTGTCAAACAGCCTGCCCCGTGCGGCTAAACCATAGATGAGAACAGGTGAGTTTCGAAATTAAATTACCGCTGTTTGAAGGGCCCTTCGACCTGCTGCTCTTCTTTATTGAGCGCGACGAGCTGGATATACACGATATCCCGATCTTCCAGATCACGAACGAGTTCCTGGGCTACCTGCAGCAGTTGGAGCAGCTGAACATCGAGGTGGCCAGCGATTTTATCCTGACGGCTGCCACGCTGATGCGCATCAAGGCTAAAATGCTGCTGCCCCGGGTGGAGAAAGACGCCGAGGGCAACGAGATTGACCCGCGTGAGGAGCTGGTGCAGCACTTGCTGGAGTACAAGAAGTACAAGAGCGCCATCCCGGACCTGACCGCCATGGAAGAGCAGCGCCTGGCGCAGGAGAGCCGGGGCAACATACACGAGGAACTGCAGCAGATCGCCAACGCCAACCACTTCGAGTTTGAGCTGCAGGACCTGAGCCTGTATAAGATGATGCGCGTGTTCGAGCGGGTGATGGTGCGCTACGAAGAAGAGCAGAGCCGCCCGAAGCACACCGTCATCACCTACCCCTATACCATCGAAGACCAGCGCGACCTGATCATGCGCATGGTGACGGAACGCAGCCAGCTGGCCTTCTCGCAGCTGATCGCCGAGTTCCCGGATAAGATCGGGATGATCTTCAACTTTCTCGCCATCCTGGACATGCTTCAGCTCAACCTCATCGGAGTGGAAGTGGGCGAGGGCTTTAATGATTTTACCATCACCGTGGCCGAGGGCCAAGCGGCGCAGGTGATGCAGTTGCTGCTGGAAGAATAACAGGTGTCGCGGCACAAATTTGCGGATCAGGCCAACCGTTTGGCCTGATAATAGTTAATAGCTTTACGTGCCGCTGTGTAGCATTGCCGTGCGCGGCTTAAGCGCCTTAACACCCACATGGATCAAAACAAGAAGACAATACTTAAAAGTTTTAGCCCGGTCAAAATCCTGATACCTGTGTTGTTGGGGCTGGCTGCCACGGCGTGGCTTTTCATACGTGACGATAAGGTCAGTGAGCTCAAAGGCATTGCCCAGGCGAACGTGTGGTGGCTGGCGGCGGCCCTGCTGGTGCTGGTGGTGCGCGACGCCGGCTATATGTACCGTATCCGCAGCCTCACCGACAAGTTCCTGACGTGGCGCAACAGCATTGATGTGATCATGCTCTGGGAATTCGCCTCTGCCATTACGCCCTCCGTGGTGGGCGGCACCACCATCGCCACCATTATCCTCAACAAAGAGGGCATCCCGCTGGGCAAGTCGCTGGCGTACGTCATGCTGACGGCGGTGCTGGACAACATGTTTTTCATCGTGGCCGCGCCCATTGCCCTGCTGCTCACGCAGGGGGAGGTGTTCCCGACTTTTAACCTGGATGCGTCGGATGTGGCGAAGCTGAAGTCTGCGTTTTACATCAGCTACAGCCTGATTGCGGTCTACACCTTCGCGATGATCTATGCGCTGTTCGTGAAGCCGAGGGCGTTTAAATGGCTGCTGCTGAAAGTGACTTCTATCGGGTTTCTGCGCAAGTGGCGCGTCAAGGCGTTCCAGCATGGCAACGAGATTGTGTGGGCATCGGAGCAGCTGAAAGGCAAAGACTTCAATTACTGGGCCCGCGCCATCATCTCCACCGTCTTTGTGTGGTGTGCCCGCTATTTCCTGCTCAACTGCCTCATCGCCGCTTTCGTGGATGTGGATTTCGGCGAACATATGCTGATTATCTCGCGCAACCTGATTTTCTGGATCGTGATGCTGATCGCCATCACGCCGGGCGGCGCCGGTATTGTGGAGATGGCCTTCCCGAGCTTCTTCGGCTTGTTTCTGGGGGGCTTCAGCAGCATTGTGGTGGTCCTTTACCGCCTCATCACCTACTATCCTTACCTTATCCTGGGTTCTGTTTTCCTGCCCAAATGGATCTCAAAGGTATTCGGTCACCATCCGAAAAAGAGCGAAGTGCGGGTATAGAGACGCCAGGGTTTGCGTCGCTGCTACTGTGTTCCAAGGTATATAAAATCTTTCCCTGCAAGTCCGCTATATGAACGTCATTATCATCGGAGGGGGAATCGGGGGGCTGTGTGCCGCCATCGCCCTGCAGCAAAACGGCATATCCGCCACCGTCTATGAGGCCGCGCCCGAGCTGAGGGCGGTGGGCGCGGGCGTGGGCCTGGCGGCCAATGCCATGCAGGGGCTGGCGCGTTTGGGCGTGGCGGAGGAAGTGGTGGCGCGCGGCAAGCAGCTCGAAGCCCTGGTGATGTATGACGGGAAAGGCAGGGTGATCCGGAACCTCGACACCCGGCCCCTGAGCCGCAAGTACGGCATCAGCAACTTCGTGATACACCGGGCCGACCTCCACGAGGTGCTGCAAAACCACCTGCAGCCGGGCACGCTTGTTTTAGGCAAGCGCTGCGACCATATATACCAGCAAGCGCATCAGGCAAAGGCGAAGTTTACCGATGGCACACAGGCCTCCGCTGACCTGCTTCTGGCATCTGACGGAATCAATTCTGTGGTGCGGCAGCAACTGTTGCCGCAGAGCAAGCCGCGTTATGCCGGCTATACCTGCTGGCGTGCGGTCATCCAAAATCCGGGGGTAGACCTAAACAGCATGGTCTCGGCGGAAACGTGGGCGCCGCAGGGGCGGGTGGGCATCGCGCCGCTGCCCCACGGCAGCATCTACTGGTATGCCTGCATCAATGCCCCCGAGAACGACACGCACATGCGGCAGATGACGCCGGAGCAGTTATCCCGGCACTTCGCCGGTGTGCATCCGCCGGTAGCCCAGGTGCTGGCCGCCGCAAAACCCGGGCAGCTCCTCTGGAATGACATTGCCGATCTGAAGCCGCTCAGGCAGTTTGTATATAACCGGGTGGTTTTGTTAGGCGATGCAGCCCACGCCACCACGCCCAACATGGGGCAGGGCGCCTGCCAGGCCATCGAAGACGCCGTGGTGCTGGGCCAGTGCCTGCGGCAGGAGCCTGTTCTGGAAATCGCCTTAAAGCAGTATGAGCAAAGGAGGCTGGCGCGCACTGCCAAGGTTATCCGGCTGTCGCGGCTGCTGGGGCAGGTGGCGCAATGGCAGCAGCCGTTTTTGGGGAGCTTCCGCAACAGCCTTTTCCGGATGATGCCGCAGGGGATCACACAAAGGCAGATGGAGTGGCTGTACCAGGTGGATTTTTAACGTGAAAAGCGCTAAATTCGGGATTGGGCCGCTTCCGCAAAAAAATAGCCTTTAAATTAGAGATTGCACGTTTCAGTGCGCTAAAACAACAGTATATGCTACGAAAGCTACTCCTGCCATTCACCGCCCTGATGTTCCTGATGGGCTGCTCCGACAGCAACGACGACCTGCTGGAAAAACTGCAGGAATCCGTGGAGCAGGAAGAGGTGGGCACGGATGGCTACCAGGTGATCGCGATGGACAGCCTGACGGATTTTGAATGGGAAACGATGTACTTCTTCCAGGCCTCGGAGGACAAGAAAGCCATCAGCGATGCCATCGGTTTTAAGTGGGAGGGGGCCACGGTGCCGGAGCTTAACCGTCGGCTGCTCTTCGTGAACGAGGGGAAGGTGGTGTCATATATGGATTATGACTACACCGAGTTCCCGCTGTTCGTCTATGGCTGCAACACCGACAGGTGGGTATACCCCCGCAGCCGCTCCCGGTTCGCCACCTTCAAGTACTGCGCCAACGACGAATCCATATATCCCTTCATCCCCGTGGAATGCATCAGTAACCTGAAAGAGATGGTAAAAGCCGGTTGCCCGGAGGAAACGGAGGCCACCGCAGCGGTAAACTAAACAGAGACATTCCTCCCCTGCAAGCGCTCACCAGCGGGCTTTATATAGTTCAGGTTACCCAACGCTTTTCAACAGGTTTAAACCAACAACGGCCATATAACGGCCATATATACCGGACTGCATAGGAAGCTCCGGTATATATGGCCTGATTTATTTGCGTTGATATATGCTGTTTAGTTGAGCGGCGCCCCCACCGGGATCGCGCAGCTGTGGCCTGGCTGGCCGTGCGGCGGGTTTGTTCCGGCTGCTACCGCGCCTTGCGTTACCGGCGGCGTGATCGTTGGCTGTGCGTTCAGGTTAGGCTGTACGGGCAGGCTCAAGGAGGCCCCAACCGGGATATCGCAGCGGTGGTTTGGCTGGCCGTGCTCCGGGTTCAGGGCTGCTACTGCGCCTGGCGATGCCGTATCTGTTGCCGGTGCTGCCGTCGGCAGGTTCAGGGGCGTGGTGGTGATGGTGTCCTTCTCTTGTTTCTGGGAACAGGCCACGGTGCTTAAAAGAGCGGCAGAAAGTACGAAGCGTGTAATGATTTTCATGGGAAAGCAGGGTTAAGGTAAGGGCGACACGACAGTAGAAGTGCTTTTACTTCAGTGCAATAAAGCTGCTAAAATATAAAAAATTTTTTTTCTTAAACCTTGTTTTAGGCGCCTTAATTTGGATTAACAAAAAAATGGGCTTCTGGTTCCCGGCCGCCTGCGGTTTCTTGCCTGCAGGGATATGGCTTTTTCAAAGCTATATATAAATCCATATATAAAAAATGGGGGCTATATGGCCCCCATTAAATTGTTTGCGGATACGATGATCCGGAATAGATGCTCTCTTGTGTATGATAGCCTGAGCTTGTGAAGCAAAAAGGACTAGACCAGCTCGTGCTTCATCAGGTACTCCGCAATCTGCACGGCATTGGTGGCCGCGCCCTTGCGCAGGTTATCGGCCACAATCCACATGTTCACGGTGCGGGGCTGCGTTTCGTCGAGGCGTACGCGGCCTACCAGCACCTCGTCTTTGCCGTGCGCGTCTTTCGGCATCGGGTACTGCAGGTTTTTTACGTCGTCCACCACCAGCACGCCTTCTGTTTCGTTCAGGATGCGGTATATATCCTCCAGCGAGAAATCCTTCTCAAACTCCACGTTCACCGACTCGGAGTGGCCGCCCATTACCGGGATGCGCACTGCGGTGGCCGTTACCCGGATCGAGTCGTCGCCCATGATTTTCTTCGTCTCGAGGATCATTTTCATTTCCTCTTTGGTATAGCCGTTGTCCTGGAACACATCGATGTGCGGCAGCACGTTGAGGTCGATCTGGTACGGATATGCTTTCTCACCGTCTCTGCCGGCGCGCTCGTTCATCAGCTGATCCACTGCCGCCTTGCCCGTGCCCGTCACCGACTGGTAGGTGCTCACCACAATGCGCGTCGCCTTCAGTTCCTCGTGCAGCTTGTTCAGGGCCACCACCATCTGGATGGTCGAGCAGTTCGGGTTTGCAATAATCTTGTCTTCCCGCGTCAGCTCGTCCGCGTTTATCTCGGGCACCACCAATTTCTTGCTGGGGTCCATGCGCCAGGCCGAGGAGTTATCTACCACCGTGATGCCTGCGGCTGCGAACTTTGGGGCCCACTCCGTGGAAGTGCCGCCGCCAGCCGAGAAAATCGCAATTTGCGGGGCGGCCGCAATCGCGTCCTGCATCCCGATAACCTTTATCTGTTTACCCTTAAACTCCATCTGTTTCCCAACAGACTTCTCTGAAGCAACCAACAACAGCTCATCCACCGGAAAATTACGCTCTTCCAGCACTTTCAAAATTTCGCCGCCAACCAATCCTGTGGCGCCTACAACTGCTACTTTCATTGTTTTTAGGTATAGATAAATGTTTTGTATTATTCGCAAAGTAACTAAGTTTTATTCAGAATAATGCAAATCAAACTGACTTTCCCCGCAATATTTCTAATTATCCCGCTCTTTTTCGGGTAATCACCCTACAACACCGGCCTGTGGGGCCATTTATATAGGAGACGGTTGTGACGGAGCAGCCTGCACAACGCGCTGCATTTCAAACAGCCCTGTACTGTGGCGGGCGCTGCTTCTCTCAGGCTGGGCAAGGGTAAGGGTATATGGCGTAGTGCATGGCAGACGGCATCAAAACGGCTCGTTTTAAATCAATTCCATCAACTTTATAACTAAAAATTGCATTTTTAAGTTAGTGAGGCTGTTAAGGCATCATCTGTCAATTTGCAAAAAATCTGACCTTATGAAAATAGCTCTGCTCCTGCTCAGTTTCATTCTCCTCTTGCCTGGCAACACCATTGCCCAGCGAAAAAAGCCGCAGCCAACGCCTGCGGCACCGGCAGCGCAGACGTACGCCGAGAAACTGGGGTGGAAGAAAGGTGACCGGGTGGTGATGCTGCACATCGACGACGCAGGCATGTCCTATGACTCCAACCTCGGCACCATGCGGGCGCTGGAAGACGGCGTTGCGAACTCTGTCAGCGTGATGATGACCTGCCCCTGGGTGCCGGGTTTTGTGCGCTACCTGAAGGAGAACCCAGCTGTAGACGCCGGCCTGCACCTGACACTCACCTCGGAGTGGCGCGATTACCGTTGGGGGCCGCTGGTTGGGAAACCTGCCGCGCCTGGGCTGGTAGACCCGGAGGGAGCGCTCTGGCCGTCGGTGAAGCAGGTCGTGGAAAGCGCCTCGGCTGATGAAGTGGAGCGGGAGATACGGGCGCAGCTGGAGCGGGCCAGAACAATGGGTTTTGAGCCGTCGCACCTCGACTCGCACATGGGCACGCTTTTCGCCACGCCGGAGTTTTTGGAGCGCTATATTAAGGTGGGCGTGGAGGAAAAAATACCGGTGATGTTCCCAGGCGGGCACAACAGCTTCCTATCCAGGCAATACCAGGAGGAGGCCAGAGACCAACTGATCCGCGAAGGTAACTACACTGCCGGGCAGGCGCTCCCCACTCCTCCCATGCTGGCGCAGGCGCAGGCGGTTGGGCAAATGATATGGGAGGCCGGTTTGCCTGTGCTTGATGATCTGCACAACACCTCTTATGGCTGGAAGCTGCCAGCCGGCACGCCCGCCACGCCCGAAAACCTGCAAAAAATGAAAACCCAACTCTATATAGAAGCCCTGCGGAATATGAAGCCGGGGCTGACGATGGTAATCATGCACTGCACAGACCCCACCGAGGTGTTTGAGAAAATATCGGACTCGGGCGCTACCCGGCAAGGGGACTTACTGGCCATGCTGGACCCCGCGCTGCGGGAAACGCTGCAACAGGAGGGCATTATCCTAACAACCTGGCGTGAGGTAAAAGAGCGACGGGAAAAGCTGGCAGCCACAAAATAAAACGCGTCTCACCAGGAGTCGGTACCAGTCCTTTTATATATAGCTAATAATATATAGCCAACACAGCACGGCAGCCTATGCATCTCCGGTTACTCGCAATATTACTGATGATCCCGCTTTTTGCGCACGCACAACTGCGGGAAAGCTTCGCTGACGGCGATTTCACGCAAGACCCTGCCTGGTCAGGCGATGCAGGCAGTTTCATGGTTACGGAGCAGGGGCAGCTGCAAAGCAGCGGGCCGGCTATAACCGGCACCACGCTGCAGCTTGCTACGTCCTCCCTGGCTGTAACGGGCACCGTGTGGGAGTTCTGGGCGAACCTGAAACTCGCCACTTCCTCCGGCAACTACGCTGATGTCTACCTCCTTTCCGATGGGCAGGACTTAGGCAGCAGCAGCGGCTATTTCGTGCGGCTGGGCGGCACGGCAGATGAGGTCAGCCTTTTCCGGAAAGATGCCGGCAAAAGTCCGGTAGCTATCATTGACGGCGAGGACAAGACCCTCGGCAGCAGTACCGGGAATGTGGTGCGGGTGCGCGTCAGCAGAAGCGTGGAGGATATATGGCAATTGGACATCGACCTTTCCGGCAGCGGGCAGCATTACGCTCGGCAGGGCTCCGCCAGCGATGCCACTTATAAATGCTCCGCCTTTTTCGGGGTGCTGTTGCGCTACTCCTCCGCCAACAGCCAAGGCTTCTTTTTCGACGATTTCACCATCACCGACACAGAGCCGCCGCTGCCGGAAGCGCTTCAATTGATAAGCCCACGGGAACTGACGCTGCGTTTTAACGAGCCGCTGCAGCCGGCGCAGGCTGGGGAGGAAGCAAACTTTACGCTGAACAGCAGCCTGAAGCCCCTTAGTGCGGAGCTGACGGAGGCAAACACGGTGCGGCTGGTTTTCAGCCAGAATTTCAGTGGCGGCACTAATATTCTGAACATAGCGGGCCTGTCTGACCTATATGGCAATATGCTGAAGGCGCCCGTTGAGATGCCTTTTGATTTTGTGTCCCCTGCCGTGCTGCCGGGGTATAACCAACTCCTCATCACCGAAATTATGGCAGACGAAACACCAGCACTGGGGCTGCCGGCACAGGAGTACATCGAGCTGTATAACCCCACAGACCAGCCGCTTTCGCTGCAGGGCATCCGCTTTTCCGACGCCACCTCCACGGCCACCTTGCCGGATGTGCAGCTGCTGCCGCAGGAGTACGCGGTGGTGGTGCCAGGCACGCAGGCCGAGAACTTCAGGGGATATGGCAAGGCGATCGGGATCAGCAACTTCCCAAGCCTGAACAACAGCGGGGAGGTGCTGCAACTGCGGCAGCCAAACGGCACTCTTATATATGCCCTGAGCTACAGCGACACCTGGTACAAAGACAGCAACAAGCAGAGCGGGGGCTGGAGCCTGGAGATGATCGACGTAACCAACCCCTGCGCCGGCAGCAGCAACTGGGCAGCCTCCAGCGATGCCCTTGGCGGCACCCCCGGAAAGGCCAATTCCGTTGCCGCCGCCAATCCGGATCACACGCCGCCGGTGCTCACGGCTGTAACGGCCGTGGCGCCCACGCAACTGCTGTTGCGCTTCAACGAGCGGCTCGACAGTGCGCAGGCTGCCGGTATTGCCAACTACAGCCTCAGCCCAGTTGTCCCGATTACCGGTGTGGAGGTGGCAGGTCCGCTTTTTTCGGAGGTGACGCTGCAACTGTCGGAGCCGCTGCAGGAACAGCGGTTATACACCTTCACCGCTTCCGGCCTTACGGACTGCTCCGGCAACCTCGGCGGCCCGCAGCAACTCGCATTCGCGCTGCCTTCCGCACCGGAGCCGGGGGATGTGGTGATCAACGAAATCCTGTTTAACCCACGGCCCAATGGGGTAGATTTTGTGGAACTGGTGAACCGCAGCGAAAAATACATCGACCTCTGGAACTGGCAACTGGCCAACACCAGCAACGACAGCATTGCGAACCGCCGCCTCGTCACTCCTGACCACCATATACTGGAGCCGGGGCAATACCTCATCCTCACCACCGACCGGGACAACATCAGGGGAAACTATCCTGCCGCCCCGGAAAATGCGTTTCTGCAGATGAGTGCGATGCCGTCTTATACAAACGAGGCTGGCACCGTAGTTGTGCTGCAGCCGGATGGCCGTGTGGCCGACCGCTTCAGCTATGACGAGGCCATGCATTTTGAGCTGATCGATGACGTGAAAGGGTTTTCTTTGGAGCGGGTAAGGCTGGAAGGCCCGACGCAGCCGGGTAATTTCCATTCGGCGGCTACCCAGGTTTTCGCGACGCCGGGATATATAAACTCGCAGGCGCAGGAGGCGTTAGTGTCGCCGCAGCTGTTCCAGGTGCAGCCCCTGGTCTTCTCCCCGGACGGCGATGGCTACGAAGACTTCACCACCATCAACTACAGTACCGAGCAAACTGGCTTTGTGGCGAGTATCACCATCTTCGATGCCCAGGGGCGTGAAATCCGCAGGCTTGCGCGCAATGAGCTGCTGGCCGCCAACGGCTTTTTCCAGTGGGACGGCCTGCGGGAGGATGGCGCCAAAGCCTCCATAGGCTACTACCTGTTCTACATCGAGCTGTTCGACCTGAACGGGCAGAAACGGGAGTATAAGCAGAATGTGGTAGTGGGCGGGAGGTTCTGATAGAGTATATGACATATATAGCTGCAATGCCGGGTCCAACCACCCCTGCCCCTCCTTGTCCTTTTCGAGTGGCCCTACCCCCAGGAGGGGAGTCTGTTGCTGCTCCCTCAAACTTTTGATGACTATAGCTGGAGATATAGCTTTAAAACAAACTCAGCATACATAACTATATATGGCAAGGCGCCCGCGGTGTGGAAGGGAGAAGGAGCAGTAAGAAAAGCTCCCCTCCTTGGACAAGGAGGGGTAGGGGTGGTTGGATAAGCTATAGCCTTAGTTTCCCTGCTCAAACGACTGAATCCACGGGATCAGCGTCTGCAGCATCGGAATAAAAGTGCTGCCGTGGGTGCCGCCTTCTATCGGGATGAGCTCGGTTTGTGTGGCGCCTTGGGCTATAAAACGATCGTAGGTGATTTTGGAGTTCTCAAAAGGCACAATGTGATCAGCCGTGCCGTGGTAAAGGCGGGTCGGGCTCTTAGGCGCCCAATCCAGAAAGCTGTTCGTCTGCAGCGCCTGCTTCAGTTCCGTCTCTTTGCCGGCATCTCTGAGCCCGTTGAAAAAAACGGGCGCGAACAGTTTCTCCGGCTCTGTGGTCAGGTTCCGGTTGATGGCGCTCCCACTGTTCTCCCCGTTAAAAAGGGCCGGCAGCTTGCTCGCGTAAGGCTCCCGGAAGAAATCTGCCAACGGACGGTTCCAATTGTTGGTGTGTATATAGGACTGCAGCACATAGGCCAGGTAAGACGGGTACGCATATGCCTTGCCAGACGCCACACCCGCCAGCATGGCCGTCAGATCGTAGCCGCCTGCGCCGGCAGCAGCGGCCGTCACCTCCAGGCCGTGCGCAGGATTCGTCTCAATTTCCTTCTGTGCAGCCAGTGTTACATAGCCCCCCTCCGAGTACCCGACCAGGAACAGCTTCCCGCTCACAGGCACCTCCTGCTCCCCGGCAAAGGCCTTTGCGGCTTTAATCATGTCTACCACGGCCAATGCAGAGTGCTTTTGGTCGTAGTAAGGGTGAAAAATGTCCTTTGACTCCCCAAAACCGATGTAATCCGGGATTAGCGTGATGTAACCGGCTGCGGCGAAAAGCTCGAACCCGGAGAGGTTGGTAAAGTTAGTCGGCGCCTCGGCGTCCTTGAAGATGGTGCCATGCTGCGCGCTCAGGATGGGAGCCGGCGTGGTCATGTTCTGCGGCACACAGATCAACCCTGAGGCTATGATGGCCTTGCCCTGGTAAGTGGTGTTGTAGATAACTTTATATACCGAAACGCCATATTTGATCTGGTTGCTATAGATGGCGTAGCCCTGCGAGGTGGCAATAGACTGCAGCATCTGCTGCGGCACACTCGTCAGCAACTCCGACGACACATAATATTCTTTCTCCGGCGCTGCCACCACCAGGGGAGCGGCGGCAGCGGCCTCTTTTTCACAGCTGGTGTGCAGGAAAAGGGAGCTTAGTAAAATTGTATAACTAAGGATGGTCTTTAGCACGGGTCTATTCATTTAAAATGGCAGCAAGAGAACAGCGCCATCACACCGAAAGTGCCATTTATCCACGCAAACTCACCCTGTATCCTTTTTTATATCCTATGATGATTCCCATTGCACCGTTTTATATATCATATCGGGCCAGGATTAAATTGTGCTGATACCTGTTGCGGATTATCCTTATATCTGTTGCCGCCGCGTATCTTGCGCTTATTTCATGTTATATACTTGTCCGGTGGAGGAAATCATATACCTGTGCCTGTTCGCGTTTCTGGCGGGCTTTATCGATTCGGTGGTTGGCGGGGGCGGGCTGATTCAGCTGCCGGCGCTTTTTATCTTTCTGCCGGGCCTGCCGGTGCCCACCATTTTCGGGACAGGCAAGCTGGCTTCTATTGCCGGCACCACCGCGGCCATGCTGCGTTACGTGCGCAGCGTCAGGATCAACTATATCGCCATTCTGCCGGCGGCCGGGGTGGCGTTTGTGTTTTCTTTTTTAGGAGCCCGCGCCCTCAGCCACCTCGACGCCGGCCTGTTGAAGCCGCTCATTCTGCTGCTCCTCATCCTGGTGGCGATCTATACCTTCATCAAAAAGGACTTCGGATCATTGCATGCGCCGAAGCTGACGCTGGCGAAAGAGAAGCTATACGGCCTGGTAGTTGGGATGGTGATCGGCTTTTACGACGGCTTCTTTGGGCCCGGCACCGGCAGTTTCCTCATATTTGTCTTTATCGGCGTCTTCGGCTTCAACTTTCTGGCGGCTTCGGCGGCGGCAAAAGTGGTGAACGTAGCCACTAACCTGTCGGCGCTGCTTTACTTTGGCTACAAAGGCTATATCCTGTATGAGGTGGCTGTGCCAATGGCTGTCTGTAGCGTGCTGGGCTCCCAGTTGGGCACGCGCACGGCCCTGAAGCGCGGAACAGCATTTGTGCGGGTGCTGTTCCTGGTGGTGGTAACAGGCATCATCCTGAAATTCGGCTACGACCTCTACGGCTCCGGCGGCAGCGAACTCTCCAATCTGGCTACCTCTGTAAGGCAATGGCTCGGGCGCAAAGGATAAGATGAATGGCGGTAGGGTTGCTGTAACTGGTTTGATGTGAGGCTACTATGCCTTGCGATTCCATAAGACCTATATGCTCCAGAGAATGAAGACAGCGTAGTGCAACCATATAGCCATTCCCACTACTCCACCGAAATCTCTCCCGCAGCCCAGTACAGCAGCGTCTTCGCCTTGGCATACTTTGCTCTTAAGGCATATAGCTTTAGCTGCGACTCCATCATTTTCACCTCGCGGGCGTTTACCAGAAACAACGAACTTTCCCCGTTCTGAAATCGGATTACTTCCCCGTTGCGGAGCGTTTCTGCATTTGCGACCATCTGCTCCAGCAGCCTGATCTGCTCTTCCAGTGCCTGCCAATCGTTGAAGGCGGCTAACAGGTTGTTTTCCACCTCACGGGCCGTCTGTGCCAGCTCCAGGCTATTCGACTGCTGCTTGGCTTTGGTGAGTTGCAGCTTGCCCCGCTCCTCGCGCAGGAAAAGCGGCAAACTGAAGCTCACGCCTAACTTATAATTCGCGCCCAAATACTGGCGCTCCAGTACATCGGCATTCATATAGAAGTCGCTTTGCAGCACATTGTACTCCACATTCAGCTTTGGCTTGAGCTTATCGGCGGCGTAGCGCTGCTCTACCGCCAGTTGCTGCCCTTTCAGGTTGAGCTTCCGCAGGTCCGGGTGGTTTACCTTGGCTATCTCTAGTATCTGCTGCATGGAGTCCAGTGGCAAAGAGGTAAGCTCGCTGCCCGTTAAGGCCGGGATGGTGGTTTCCTGTAGTTCCAGCGGCACCAGGTTGGCTGCCCAGAGGTGTGTGGCCACCATTAGCCGGGCGTTGTTGTAGGCCAGCTGCGCCTGCTGCAGCATCACCTGGCGCTCCTGCACGGCCGTGAGCGCCTCCACGGTGTCGATGGCAGCCAGGTCTCCCTCCTGTACCCGGGCACGCACGGCCTGCAGCCTGAAATCAGCCAGCTCCAGCGCCTCCTGGTACAGCTGCACCTCGTTGTAGTACAGCAGCCAGTCCCAGTAGTCTTTGGTGGCCTGCAGCAGCAGCTTGTTCATGAGCTTTACGCGCTCCGCCTCAGCGATGCCCTGCAGCAGGTTTGCCTGCCGCACAATAGCCCGCCGCTCGTCTATAAACAGCCCCTGCCCCAGGGGCACCGAGATGCCGGCATAGCTCAGGCCTTTGTCAGGTGTGCCATTCTCCGGGTTCAGGTACTCTCCCTGCGTCTGGTCGTAGCCGGCTATCAGCTCCGGTCCGAACCAGGTGGGGATGCGGAGCGTGTTGTTCCAGAGGTTGTAATACTCTTTGCCGTTATACTCTTTGCGGTACACTTTGCTGCTGATCACAGGGTCGAAGGAGCCGCGCGCCATGCGCAGCTCCTGGCGCGCCTGCTCTGTGAGCAGAGCCGCCTGCGAGGCAACAGGGTGGTACTGCAGGATGAGCCTGTGAAAATCCTGCAGCGTGAGCACCTGCGCCGAATCCTGCAGCTGCGCCTGCACTGGCGGCACATAGATCACAAGCAGCAGAAGCACCACCAGTAGTTTTACAGAACTAATCTTTCGTTTCATGCTTCAGCTTATTCTTCGTAGCTCGCCTGGGCTGTCTTCTTATCTTCTTTTGCCCCAGCCTTTGTGTCGCCGGTGTAATCAGCGGGGAAGTTGTTCAGCTGCCGCCATATCTCGTACCAGATCGGCACGGTGTTCAGCATGGCCCAGCCCTGCACGCCGGAGCCCACGCGCAGGGCGTCCGGCCACTCCTCCTGCTCCGGGGCCTGCACCACCAGCAGGCGGTACCGCCCGTTGGTGCCTGTGTTGTCGATCACGGCCACTTTGCCGCCAAACGTGCCGAAGCTGGCGCCCGGCCAGCCGGAGAACACCAGCGCGGGCCATCCCTCAAACTGTAGCCGCATGTCATCGCCCGGCTCCAAGAGCGGCAGGTCCAGCGCGTCTATATATAGCTCGGCTGCCAGTTGCGGGTTGTTCGGCATAATGGTGGCCAGTGCCTCGCCCTCTTTCACCGTTTCACCTATTCCTGCTTTCAATGTTCTGACAAGGTACCCGGTCTGGGGCGCTACTACGTGATAGTACTGGCTTCTGACCTGTGTGCTGCTGAGCTCACTCTGTAGCTTTGCCACCTCCGCCTGCGTCCCGAACACATAGGATTGGGTCGCGTTCAGTTCCGCTTCTGCCTTCGCGATCTTGTCAGCGTACTCTGCCTGCAGGGAGTTCAACTCAGTGCGGGCGTTCTGGAGCTCTGCGCGCGCGGCGTCGTATTTGTTGATCACCGATAAGAGCTTTGCCTGTGCCTCCTGCAGCTTCAGGCGGCGCTGCTCCAGTTCCGTCAACGATTTCAGGCCTTGGTTGTACAGGTTCTCCTGGCGGGCAAACTGGGCTTCGGCTATGGCCAGATCGGTGCGCTGCGCCACTACCTCCATGCTGTCGCTCTGCAGCTTCAGGCGGCTTTGCTCTACCTTGTTGCGCCCTTTCTGCAGGCTGAACACCAGGCCCTCCCGCAGCGCCTGTATCTGCTCCTGCATCGCCTCGGCTTTCGCTCCGGTTGCTACCGCCGATCCGCGCTTCGCCTCCAACTGATCTCCCAGGTTGGCCAGCAGGTTCGGGTCCATGTACTTCTCTTTCACTTCGGACAGACTGGCAATGGTGTCGCCTTTGCTTACTAATGTGCCTTCCATGATATACCACTCCTCGATACGACCCGCTATCACAGCCTCCACGGTCTGTGGCCGGTCCTGTGGCGTAAGTGCCGTCAGTACGCCTTGGGAGTTGATGTTCTGGGTCCATGGCAGAAAAAGGCACAGCAGGATCACCAGAAAAATGCCTGTAATCCAATAGGTGAGGAGGCGGCCCTGGCGAGGCGTCTGCACCTGCTTCATCGCCTCCAGCTGCATATAGTCAGTTTTCCCGTCCTCTTTATATGTTGTTGACATGGCTTCTTAGGCTGTTACTTCCGTTAGTTCTTTCAATAGCTCGTGCTCGCTGATCTGCTCGTAATTACCGGAGGCCACGAGGTGCCCGTCCTGCAGCAGCAGGGTCTGGTCACAGAGCGCCATCACATCCAGGTCATTCGATACAATAATTATGGTCCAGTCAAACTGCGGGCCTGCTAGTATGCGCATTAAGCTCATCTTTTCCTTCTTGCTCATGCCTACCCAGAAATCGTCGATAATGAGCAGCTTAGGCCGCCGCACCAAGCTACGTGCCATCACTATTTTGCGGGCAACGCTGCCCGGCAGGCGCTGGCTTCCGCCAATCAGGTAAGACTGCAGCCCTTCCGGCAGCTCGTGCACGAAATCATTTAGCCTTACCAATTCGATTGCCCAGAGCACGTCCTGCAGCGGCAGGCTGCGGCCCAGGGTGATGTTCTCCAGCAGCGTGCCGTCAAAGAGCTGCTCTTTGGACATATTATCGCCGATAAGGCTGCGCAAATTGCCGATGTGCAGGTCGCGGAGCGATACGCCGCTATACACGATGCTGCCCTCGTAAGACGGGTACAGACCCAGTAAAAGACTGATGAGCGTGCTTTTGCCGGAGTTATTGTAGCCCGCCAGGCAGACGCGCTCCGATGGTTTTATATGAAAGCTGATGTCGTTGATGATCGTTTTCAGCGTTTCAGGGTAGCGGTAGCGGAGGTGCTGCACCTGTATGCTCAGGCCGCCATCCAGCGGGAGGTCTTCCAGTTTGATCCCCTTCACCTCCTCTATCGGCAGATCTGTTACATGCCCTATCTTATCCAGGCTTGTGAGCACGTCATATACCGTGTCCAGCTTTACGATGATCTTTTCCACCGCCGCCATGATCAGGATGATAACGATCTCAGAAGCCACAAACTGCCCGATGTTGATTTCCCGCTGCACCACCAGGATACAGCCCAGCACCAGCAGGCCACCCGTAATAAAGGTCTTGAAGCCCACGAAACTGAGGTACTGCGTCATGAGCACGCTGAAGTGCTCTTTTCGGACCTTCAGGTAGCTGCTCACATAGCCGTCGGTGCGCTCCATGGGCAGGTTGGTGTGGCCTACCAGCTTAAACGTGCTCAGGGAGCGGGCCATTTCCTCGAGCCAGGCTACCAGTTTGTACTTATACTTCGACTCCCGGATGCTGGTCTCCACGCCCCTTGGACCGGTTCTCCAGATAATGAAAACCAACACGATGACCAGAATCACGCCCAGGAAGATGAAGTACGGGTGGTAAAGCGAGAGCAGGATCAACCCGAACACGATCTGGATCACGGCATAGGAAAAGTCCAGCAGTATTTTAGCCAGGCCTTTCTGCAGCGACACCACATCGAAAAAGCGGTTCATCAGCTCCGGCGGGTAGTATTTGTTCAGCGCCTCGGCCTGGAACCGCGGGATGCGGTAAGCAAAATCGAAAGCGGATCTGGCAAAAATGCGCTGCTGCAGGTACTCCACCAGCCACAGTTGCATCACCTGCAGACCTCCCACAATCAGCAGCGCCAGCACGATCAGCCCGATCAGCACGATGATAGACACCGTTATCTGCCCACTGGACACAAAGCCGATGATGCTCTGGATGCCCAATGGCAGCGCCAGGCTGATGAGTCCTGCGGCAATGGCATAGACGTAGAGATAGATGATTTCGCGCTGCTCGATAGACAGCAGGTGCAGGAAACGCTGCATGGGCGTGGCGTGCTTCGGTGTGCCGGGCTTATTCATGTTCGTACAGTTTGCTTTGTTTCTGTGTGCAGTCTATGGCGGAAAAAAGCAGGTGCTTCAGAAAGAAAGTGGTTTCCTCCTCCGGGTGCTTGGCGTCTTTGACCTCTGTGAGGGAGGGCAGGTGCCTGGCGAAATACATCTGCTGGTGCGCCGCCTCCATGGCCGTGCTGATGAGCGCGTGCGGGTAAGGGTAAGCCGGGTTTATATCCAGCACCATCTGCGCCAGGTGGCGGCAGAGGCGCTTGAACTCCAGGAAGTAGCCGTCTTTGTTCTCAGCGTCCACCTCCTTGGTATGGTACACCTTTGCCGACTCCGCCACCACAACGCGGTACAGGATGCGCTCATCTATATGGCTCACGTTGGGATCGTCGTCGAGGCCGGCCTTTGCCAGCACCTCAATGGCGCGGCGCAGGCGCTGGCGCGGGTTCTGTATGTTGTGCGTCTGGAACGTGACGGTGAAGTGAAGCCAGGCCCAGTACCACGACACCAGGTACACCAGCAGCTTGTGCTTGTTCTCGAAGTAGCGGTAGATAGACGCCTCCGTGGAGCCGATCGCCGCTGCCAGCTTTTTAAAGGTAAACTGCTCAAAGCCCAGCGCATCCATCATGTTGATGCTCTCCGAGATTATCTTTCTGCCCAGCTCGGTGCTATCCGGCTCCCGCAGGTAAGACTTGTGACTAAGGCTGATATATAGGTTCGTAGACATGCTGTTTCGTTCGTTTTTGCTCCTGCTGCGTGGGCGATAGCCTTTCTTATATATACCCTCAGTAGCTATATCTCCTGAGCACAGGAATTGTTTATCCGGATCGAAGATACAGCTACTTTTATGTATAATAGTAATACTATCAAAAATGTTTCCGATACGGCTGTTTTTATTTTTAGGTCGGGAGCATCATGTTTACACATCATACATATACGCCTTTTCCATTCAATAGGCGAATATACCGGGCGAAGCGAATACGCCGCGCCTAGACACGCAGCAGTCGCCGTTGAGTGGGGTATAGATAACGGCAGGAAGGCTGGGGGCCAGCCGATCTGCGCCCGAGGTACAGGAAGGGCAGGGCTGTCGTGCAAACGCAAAGTGGTGTGTGCGTTGAGGGTATATAGGACGGAGAGGGGGGAGAAGCCAAAAAGATAAGCTACCTTTGCAACCCACTTTTACCGTATTAAAAGCAGGGCCCTGTAAACCATATCAGCATGAAGTTTGAAGATTACCGCATCTCTGAGGAAATAAAAAAGAGCCTGGAGAAACTGGGTTTTAAAAAGCCGACCGACATCCAGTTCAAGGCCATTCCCCCGATCATGAAGGGGGAGGATGTGCTGGCCATTGCCCAGACCGGCACGGGCAAGACGGCGGCCTTCGCCATTCCCGTGATCGACAAGCTGCAGTTCGGCAAGAACCGCCGCCGCGAGGATGGCATCAAGTGCGTGGTGATGGTGCCCACGCGCGAGCTGGCGCTGCAGATCACGGAGGTGTTCGAGCAGATCGGGCGCCACACCCGCGTCAAGACCTTCTGTGTGTACGGCGGGGTGGAGCAGGGGCCGCAGATCGCAAAGCTGGAGGCGGGCATTGATATACTGGTGGCCACGCCGGGCCGCCTGTTCGACCTCGTGAGCCAGGGCCATATACAGCTGCACCGCGTCGAGATCCTGGTGCTGGACGAGGCCGACCATATGCTGGACCTGGGCTTTATACACGACATCCGGCAACTGATCACAAAGCTGCCGCGCCAGCGCCAGACGCTGTTTTTCTCGGCCACCATCAACGAAACGATCAAGGACCTGGCCTACTCGCTGGTGAACAAGCCGGTGCGCATCCAGATCTCCCCGAAAGACCCGGTGGCTAAAAACGTGGACCACTCTGTGATGTACGTGGACATGGACGACAAGCGCTACTTCCTAGAGCGCGTGGTGAAGGAAAACCCGGACAAGAAGATCCTGGTGTTTGTGCGCACCAAGGTGCGGGCCGAGCGGGTGATGAAGGCGATGGAGCGTGTGGGCATCCAGAGCATGACCATCCACGGCGACAAAGAGCAGAAAGACCGCCTCGACGCGATGAAGAAGTTTAAGAAAGGCGACGTGAAGCTGCTGATCGCCACCGACGTGAGCGCGCGCGGCATCGATATCCCCAGCGTGGAGTACGTCGTAAATTACGACCTGCCGGAACAGCCCGAGAACTACGTGCACCGCGTGGGCCGCACCGGCCGCGGCACCGCCAAAGGCATTGCAGTGTCGTTCTGCAGCCCCGAGGAGAAGCCGATCCTGGACGAGATACAGACTTACCTGACCAAGGACATCAAAGTGCTGGAGGTGGACAAAGACGACTACGAAGCCACCATCGACTTCAGCGCCGCCGCCAAATACGACTGGAAAGCGCTGCTACAGGAAGCGGACGAAACAAACGACAAGATAAAGGCCTCTAAAGCCAAGAAAGCGAAAGCAAAGGCGAAGAAGAAGAAATAAGTCACCGGCACGGCCCAATAAAAATGCCTGTGCAGCCTCCGCCTGTGCAGGTATTTTTATTGGGCCGTGCCGGTAAAAAGGAGTTTCAGGCAAGCATTTCATATATCCCTCTCTAAAACCCTGGCACGAGCTGCTACAGCGCCTGTCGTTCCCTTGCCGGTTGCTCTGCCGGAGGGCATTTTGCTGCAGCACCGGTACGGTTTAATGCACCTCTCCTGCACCACTTTTTAGGATCATTTACGTATAAAATATTGTAAATTAATTAGTTAACCGAGTGCCGTCTGCCAATGGCACGTATTATAGAAAGGAGAGTGTGTGATGAGACGAAATCGGAGAGATTACAACCCGGGTTTAATATCCAATACCTGGAATTACAACCTGAGGACAGTGGAGGATAGCCTGGGATTTACCAAGGATTTCACAAACGCGGTGAACCAGGAGATGCTGGATGAAGAGAGAATACAAATGGAGCATAAAAGAAGAGCGGAGCAGGGGGGGGAACCACTTTACCCAAGCTGCGACCTCGCTGACAAGCCAAAGGATATATAAAACTTTGCCTCTTGTATCAATTCCAATAAGCACCTGACATTCTTTCACCTAAGAGTTAAAAGAAGCTTATTGTTTCTTTTAAAGCAGCGGCCACTCAGATAGGCATGGGTGGCCGCTGCTGCTTTACCTGGCTCCACTGCCTCCTTGCCCGCACACCTGCACTTGCGTAAGTCCGATATAAATCCAATCTTTCCGCATATAAACTGTTATCGCCTTTTAGCCTGATATTGTGCCTGCTTATGACGGAATCCTATATACATGACCAAAACCTGACGGCGGAGCTGGTGCTGGACGCCAACGCAACCTTAGGTGAGGGCGCTATCTGGCACCCGACTGAAAAGAGACTTTACTGGATAGACATAGAAGCAGCGGAACTGCATCTGTACGACCCCGCCACCGATAAAGACACTCTGTTCCACACGGGTGAGAGACCGGGTACGGTCGTGCCAGTGAAAGGGGGAGGCGTTTTGCTGGCCACGCAGAACAGCATCCGCAAGCTGGATACCGAAACCGGGGAACTCACCCTTGTCGCAAAACCGCTCCATGATCCGCAGCTCCGCTTCAACGACGGGAAAGTGGACCCGTCCGGCAGGTTCTGGGTAGGCACCATGGCCTATGATGTTCAAAAAGGAGCCGCCGCCCTCTACCGGATGGACATAGACAAAAGCTTTCACCAAGTGCTGGATAAGGTCACCATCTCGAACGGGCTGGTGTGGTCGGCAGATAAGAAGACGATGTACTACGTAGACTCGCCAACCTTAACCGTGCAGGCTTTTGACTACAATGATGCGTCGGGTGCAATAAGCAATGGCCGGGTAACGGTGAGGATACCAGAGGCAGTAGGAGGCTCTCCTGACGGCATGGCCATCGACACAGAAGGCAAACTGTGGATCGCCCTATGGGGAGCGGCCGCCGTGATACGCTGTGAGCCCGGCACCGGCGAGGTGCTGCAGCGCGTGGAAGTGCCCGCTTTACACGTTACCTCCGTTGCCTTCGGAGGCGAAAACCTGGATGTGCTCTATATAACGTCGGCCCGGGAAGGGATGAGCCCGGAGCAGTTGGAAACTTACCCGAAGAGCGGCGGCTTATTTGCCGTGAAGCCCGGCGTACGCGGCGTACCGGCAGAGTTTTACGCAGGGGATATATAGGCGGTGTTGCTTCTCGGCCCCGGCTATAGGTAAGCCCTTATATGCCTCGCGCCTGTATAGGAATAGCTGAGGTTAAAGCCTTTCCCGCACGAGTTGCCGCGCCAGTTTCACCAGCGCCGGGTTGGCTGGCTGCATTAGTTGCGGGTCCTTCAGTTCGCGTACGTACCACTTCACCGTCCAGGTCAGCTGCCCGTCTGGCTGCAGGGCCCGGTAGGCGCCTTGCGGTTCCAGCTCGGTAAAGTTCAGGGTTGATTTCCCTATATAAATCTCCACATCGCCTTCGCCCGGCGCCTGTTGCTGCGGTGCCACATCCTCGAACTGCATTACCAGCAGCAGGCCGTCAGTCGCGTAAGCCAGCCAGCCTTCCGCCCCGTCTGTTACCAGTTTTTCCCCCTCCGAATGCATGCCTGGCCGAAGCGTTATCCACACCACGCCATCTGTTTCCTGTGTGGATATGTTCCTGAAGTTCTTTCCCTTTACGGGAGCCTGTTGCCCTTTCGGGAAAAACACCAGCCCCTTTGTAGGCACTCTGGAGTTTTGCCAGGGCGCTACGTGCTGTACCGTGTCTGCGGTATTATGGATGGTGTAGGTGATGGAAACGGCGGTATCCTCTGGCAGTAGCGAGACTTCCTTCTCAAACTGCCAGCCTGTTTTCTCGTCCCGCTGGCTCACCATGCGCAGCGTGCTGCCGGAAGCGGTGGCCATATAGGGGGCAGCGTCCAGCAGGTACGGGGGCGGCCAGCCCCACGCGCTTTGCGGACTGGGCCAGAACGTGGAGCCGAAACTGAGGGTGTCGATGCCGGCAAAGAGTTCTTTCCCGGCCATGCGCAGCGACGTGATCCGGCCGCCTTTCTGCGGCGCCACCGCTACCTGCAGCCCGGCGAAAGTCAGCTGGTAGGTGCTGTCCTGCCGGCTTTGCAGCAGGGCTGCCGGGGCGTTCACTTCCTCCGTGGTAGTAGCAGGCTGGCCGCTGCACCCATATATAAGCACGGCCGCCAGAAACACGCTGCCCACACCAAAATATTTCTCCATAGCTGATTTGCTGTGTTGTTCCGTCGGTGCTTGCTCCGGCGGCCTGCGTGTTTTATCCCGAGCCGGCCTTCCGCCCAACGCAAGGTAAATATGTTAAGGCTATATATAACCTGCTTTAACCCGTGCCTTTCGCTCCGGATGATTCTCCAGCGTGTGAATACGAAGGTGGCAAAATCCTTACTTCCCCGTCTTCACCTGCTCCAGCAGCCGCTCTGCCCAGAAAATCAGGAACAGCGCGACGAGGTTGATGCCGATGAACCGCTGGCCGGTGTCGGTGCCGAGGTCGAACTGGAAGGAGGAGAGCGCCACGCGGAACTTGAAGGTCCAGGAGCCGGTCATATCAAAGCCGAAGCCGATGCGCAGGCCGGCCACGTACTGGAAGCCATAGGCCCCGAAGGCAAAGTAGATAACCTGCAGCACCTGGTTGAGGAGCGAGAGCACGAGACCGCGCGGCGTGTTGCGGAACAGCATGCCGCCGCACACAATGGAAAACACGAACAGTGCGCCGGCAAAAAGCGAAATGCGCAGCACCTCCTGCGTCAGCACCATCTCCCCCCTGAACATGACCCAAAGCGTCAGCACGATGCCTAAAATGCCGCCCACGATCTGGTACAGGGCCAGTATGGTAATCTGTTTTCTCAGCTGCTTCTCCAATGGCTACATGTCGTTTTTAGATACAAGAATGCGGCAAAGGTAGCAAATCTGCCACGGAGTTGCGGGGAAGAAGCATGGCGGGCGCTACTTATATAGCCTCACCTGCACAAAACCGTTGGGGTAGTGCTGGCTGCTGCTTACGTGCAGCTTCGTTTCCTGCGCCCCGGCAGCAAAGAGCGGAATGCCGGCGCCCAGCACACGGGGGATATAGGTGAGGATGATCTCGTCGATGAGCCCGGCATTGAGAAAGAGCGTGTTCAGCTGGCCGCCGCCCATGAGCCAGATCGCCTTGCCTGGCTGCTGCTTCAGTTCCTGCGCAAACGCGACGGCATCGGTAGAGATGAACTTCACCTGCGCCGTGTCGGTGTGCCCGGCGGAACGGCTGAACACAAAGTTGGTCTCGGTCGGGAGGGGGAACGGCTTTTCAAAGCTAAGGATGGCTTCGTAGGTGCTGTTTCCCATCAGGGTGGTGTCGATGGTCTGGACGAATTCGCTGTAGCCGTAGTCTTCCCCCTCTATCGCATAGGCCTTGTCTTCAAGCCAGTCGATGCTGTCGTCGGGGCGGGCAATGTAGCCGTCTAAGCTGGCGGCAATGTAGAGAATTATTTTCCGCATGGCATATATGATTTAGAGCGAACTGATAGTTTACAGGTTTTCTCTTGTCTCTGTTTTGGAGGGTGGCAATTCATTCTTTTTCAATTCTCAGCCTGCTCCCCTTGCAGGGGAAGTAGCGTTCCCGTTCGCTGTTGCTGCGGCTCACGGTGTTTCTGCTTCCTTCGCTTTGCGGAGCGTCTTCAGATAGGCGACCATGTCATGTAACTCCTCCTCCGAAATCACCGCCTCTTTGAAGGCAGGCATCACGCCCACGCCGTTTCGCACCTGGAACTTGATCATGAAGCCCGGCAAAGGCTTGTTGTTGATGGCAGGGCCCAGGCCCGCCTCCCCGCCCGGGTGGCACTTGTGGCAGAAAGTGTCGAAAACCGCCTGCCCCTGCACTGCGTCCTCACTGGCAAGCGTGACAGGCGCAAAGGCAGGCGCGCCGCGGCGGGCGGTGCCGCAGTAGCAGAGCAACAGCAGGAGCAGCAGGAGCGAGGCAAGTTGTAAGGGCTTTTCCATGGGCTTAGTTCCTCGTTTTCGTGATCTTCCAGATAACGCCTGTGCGTGGTTGTGGCCGCGCTTCATCCCCGTTCATTTCCATTACACCAAAATCCACAATGTAAAGGCTTTGCCCGTCCGGCGCGAACTTAACCGCCACCGGCCTTTCCAACCCGCCGGATTTTAATTTGGAGGCAGGACCTGTCTTCTTGCCCTTGTTGGCTGCAAAGTCGGTGACGGTGCCGTCCGGTACATCCACCCGCACCACTTTGTAGCCCACAGGCGCCAGCACTTTGCCCACGCCGGGAGCCATATCTCCGAACTGAGCGATAAACGCCTGCCCCTCGTAGCCAAAGGCGCTGCTGCGGGAGAAGTCGAGGCCGTTGGAGGAGGAATGCACCCCCAGCGTGGCGGCCGGCTTGGGCGGCAGGTCAGGGTGCTGTGCCAGCAGCGGCTGCGGCGCCTCCTTACCCGGCGGGTCGAACCGGTTGCCGTTGAAGGCGAGGCCACCGGAGTAATCGGGCCAGCCGTACCAACGCCCCTGCTGCACCTGCCACAGGTAATCGCCGTTGCCCCACACCGGGCGGCTTCCGCGCACATCGTAGCCGTTGTCGCTCACATATAGGTTGCCGTCAGGGGAGAAGGCCAGCCCGAACGGATTGCGAAAGCCCCAGGCCACCAGTTCCATCTCCCCACCCTCCGGCGTTACCCGAATCACGGCGCCGGAGCAGGGGAGGCTGCCCGGGATCACCTGCCCTGCGGTGGTTGGCGTACCGTAAGAGACATAAGCGCCGGTAGTTTGCTTCCCGCTTTTGGTGCCAAGCGGAATCTCGCTGGCATAGTTCTGGCCCGAGAGCGTCACGTCCTGGCACGGGATGTCATGAAACTCGGGATGGCGCTCTAACCAGCCAAAATCGTAGTTATCCGGGCCTACCACGCCCGAGTTGGTGGCGGTGCCCAGGCCAACGTAAAGCTTTCCGTCGGGCCCGATGGCCGGGCCGTTGGTGTGATGGTCGCCCATAGTCGGCAAATCCTCAAGAATTGGGGTGATGTTGCCTTCGGGGGAAATACGCAGGACCTTGCCGCCTTCCAGCGCTCCGCCCTCTGCCACATAAAAGTGGCCGTTGTGAAAGGTGATGCCCGTCCAGGGGCCGTTCTTCTGGCCGGTAGCCACAGTGGTGAGACCTCCATCCGGGTCCACGCGCAGCAGCTTCGGCTCCAGGAACACTTCGCCATAGGAATACCCCGCCTCAATCACGTGCAGCCGCCCCTGCGCATCAAACGCCACGCTGGTCGGGAAGGTGAGGCCGGTGGCCACCGCCTCTGCCGTGTACCCTGCGGGCAGCGCAATATCCTTTGGGTCGATGGGGCGGGTTTCGGTGCGGATCGCGCCCTGGCCACCGCCCTTGGAGGGAAGCAGGCGATAGCAGCCGCACAGTCCCATCAGCAGGAGCAGGGGCAGCAGGCGAAGGTTTGTCTTCATAGGTTTTTGATTCTGGGAATATTATTCTATATTATATCCTGATCATTCAGTACGCCTTATAATCTGCTAAAGTTGAAGCCTGACTCGCCCCATCTGTACATGACGCAATACCTGAAGCGGAAGAACAGCCTGCTCGAGGTTGGGGCCTGGCTGCTGGGGCTAAGTGCGCTGGCGCTGATGGAGCCAACAGCGGAGCACCTGTTCAGTTTCTGCCCCTTCAGCTGGGTGTGGGCGGAGGGCTGCTGGGGGTGTGGCCTGGGCCATGCGATTGCCTACCTGTGCCGGGGCGAGTGGCAGGCCTCCTGGGAGGCGCACCCGCTGGCGCTGCCGGCCGTTTTAATCCTCCTGCGCCGTTGCTGGCAACTGCTGGCGTGGCAACAGCTGCCTGAAGTTAAAGGTACAGCGCTTCCATAAGCGGGGCTGGCGAACCCGACGAGAATGCTGCACGAATGCAATTGCCTCTCACATCTATAAATCAAAACCTAACATAAAACTATGGCTAATATTTTGAACCTGATGCCGGAGCTGGAACCGGACGAGATGAGTTTTGTCCAGTCGCTGGTGAAAGACATGCCGGAGCACGAGGCGCAGCAGTTTGTGAACATCTACCGCGCCCGCCGCAAAGAGCCGCAGCTGGTGCTCATCACCACCCTGATCGGTTTTATCGGGCTTGCTGGTTTGCACCGCTTTATTCTGGGCCAGATCGGGATGGGACTGCTTTATTTCTTTACCGGCGGCCTCTGCCTGGTGGGCACCATCATCGACGTGATCAACTTCAGGCGGCTTGCTTTTGAGTACAATGTGAAACAGGCGCAGCAGGTAATTACCATGATGCGGTACTGAAGGCAGTTCTGAATGAGCGGTGGCGTGGCGGTGTAGCAGGCAGCCTGCCGGTAAGCGCCTCGGCTTTGGCCTTAGGGTATACCAGGTCCCCCGCACCTTCTTCCATATATAGCTCCACCCTTTTGAATGAAAAGGCAGGTAGTATTCTTATTATAGCTATGGATAGAAGTGAATATGCTCTATCCAGTATTCTGCGCCTGACATCCTGCCTGTAACTGCTTACCTCCCCGTAACTTTGATGAAACCGGCACGGTAGCGTTGGGTACTATTGCGCAGTTGCAGTATATAGTAGCCGGCGGCCAGGTCTGCCACACGGATGCTGACCTGCAGGGTCTGCCCGAGCGGCAGGTGTTTCACACGCTGCCCCGCTGTGTTATATATATCTGCAAAGCTGGGGGCAAAGTGAAGCGAGGCGATGTTGATGTCTCCGGAGGTCGGGTTTGGGTACAGCACGGTGGGTAGCAGTGCCGGCACTTCCAGGAAGGGATTCTGTTGGGCTGGCCGCACCGCGTTCAGGATCCAGTTCTGCGGGTCCACCTCCACGCTGGTCACGGTGCCCTGTACCTGCAGCAGGTGCTGCTCCAGCGGCTCGTCCTGCGTCACGCGCACTGTGGTGGTCCCGGCGCTGGTCCGGACCAGGTACTCCACATCCGTTTTGAAGAAAGGCGTGGTGCTGCTGGTGCTGCCCTGGTTGCTCAGGATTAGCAGCCTGTCGTCCTGCTGGTTCCACTCCACGCTGAAAACAGGATAGCCCTCGCCGCTGTACCACTGGTTAAAAAAGTAGTCCAGATCCATGCTCGCCGCCTCCTCAAACACCCGCTGCAGATCGGCGGTAGTGGCTGTTCCCCCGCCGTACTGTTGCTGGTAATCGCGCAGCGTCTGGAAGAACAAGGCATCGTTGTTCAGGGCAAACCGCAGCATGTGCACCACCGCCGCCCCTTTCTGGTAGGAGAGCCGGTAGCTGAAGATGCGCCTGACACTGGTGGTGTCTGTCACTTTTACGCTGCCGTCGGGGCGCTGCATGGCCGCCCGGTGGGCGTCTTCCATCCAGTCTTTCGCCTCTGAAGGGATGTAGCGCTCCAGGGCGAGGTATTCCGCATAAGAGGCAAAGCCCTCGTTCAGCCATATATCCTGCCAACTGGCGCAGGTCACGTTATCGCCAAACCACTGGTGGGCCAGCTCGTGGGCAGTCAGGATAAAATAGAAGGCGCTTTGCGTGGTCATGGTCTGGTGTTCCATACCGCCGTTGATGGGAGCCATGCTGTGCCCGTACTTTTCCCTGTGGAAGGGGTATAGCGAGAACAGCTCCGAGAAATACTCGATAAATGCGGCCGTGCGGTCTATCTCGGGCCTGTAATAGGCAAGCGCCCCGTCTTTGTATACATAGTTCAGCACGGGTACAGGGGCTGCGGCTCCTGCGGGGTTGGCATATAAAAGGTATTCCTCGTAATCCGACACGGCCACCGAAACCAGGTAGTAGGAGATCGGGTAGCGCGATTTCCACTCAAAGCGCTTTTTGCCGCCGGGTAAGTCCACCACGCGGGTGAGCAGGCCATTGGAACCGACTTTGTTCTCGGCGCTGGTCGTGACGAACACGTGCACGGAATCTGCTTTATCGGTGAGCACCTGCTTGGTAGGCCACCACTCGTACGCTGCATATGGCTCACTCAGGCTCCAGGTTACCTCGTTGCCCCAGGCAGGCTCAATGTCGCTCTCAAAGCCGTTGCCTATGGCAGCGCTGGCCCCGGCTGGTGCAGTTCCTTTGTAATAGATGGTGGCAGCCACGCGGTCTCCTGGCGCTGCCGCTGTGGCGAGCCGCACGGTTACGTCGCCTGCGTTCCGGCTGATGGCGGTCTCCCGTTTCCCGTTTACCAGCACAGAGTCTATCCCGAAATCAGGGTGCAGCTCAAAAGCAAAGGCAGGAAGCGGGGAGGCTTTAACAGTGGCAGCCAGCGTCACATTGCCGGCTATATAGGTGCTGTTGCGCTCCAGTTGCAGGTCCAGCCTGTAGAAGGTGATGTCATACTGGTCCATCAGGCGCTGGTGCTCCGGGGTGGCTGCCGCCTGCCGCTGCATTGCCCGAAGCCTGCTTTCGGCGCAGCTGCTCAGGGTCTGTGCCACGGCGCTGCCAAAGCCGAGGCAGGCAAAGAGTAGAAGGAGCAGGTTCCGGATGCGCATGGACTTGTTATATATGTTATATATAAATGTTATATATAAAGGATGTTTTTAGACACGTAGGGTAAGGTTCGGCATTAAAGGAACATACGATGCAGACAAGAAGACGCTGCCCTTGCTGCGCTATATAATTTATATATTCAAGAATTCATTTAGAAAAGTCAGGTATATAAATGGGGTGTCTCGAATGCTCCTCGGTAACTTATCTAAGACTTGCTTGGCTGACAGCCGTCAGAAATAAACCTGGTTGCCTTGAATAAAACCGGGCAAACGATAAATTTGCAACGCCGCCGCAGCTTTGAACGCTGCGGCGGCGTTGCGCCCCTTTAAAAATCCACATGGCTGATCTGTACCTTTCCGATATTTATATATACCCGATCAAATCGCTGGGGGGCATACGCGTGCAAACGGCGGAGGTAGAGGCCCGCGGCCTGCGCTACGACCGGCGCTGGATGCTGGTGGACGGGAAGGGTCTGTTCCTGACGCAGCGCCAACACGCACAGATGGCCCTGCTGCAGGTGTCGCTGCAACCGGAGGGGCTGGAGGTGCACCACAAACAAGGCAAACTGAAACCGTTGTATATCCCCTTCGCCGAAAGCGAAGGGAGCGGCCATGAACTGCAGGTAACGGTGTGGGACGACACAGTGCCGGCCCTGGAGGCAAGTCCCGGCATAAGCGCCTGGTTTACGGACGCACTGGGTATGCCGGCGCGCCTGGTGCATATGCCGCCCCAGACCCGCCGCCTCGTTGACACCGCTTACGCGGCCAACGGAGAGGTGGTGAGTTTTGCTGACGGGTACCCTTTTCTGTTGATCGGGCAGGCTGCCCTGGATGACCTGAACAGCCGCCTCGCGCAACCCGTGCTGATGAACCAGTTCCGGCCCAGCCTCGTGTTCCGGGGCGGGGCACCCTTCGCGGAAGACGGCTGGGGCGAGTTCACCATCGGCAATCAGTCTTTTCGGGCAGTGAAGCCCTGCGCCCGCTGCGTTGTAACAACCATCAACCAGGCAACAGCCGAAAAAAGCCCCGAGCCACTCCGTACGCTGGCAGCTTACCGGCAACAGCGCAACAAAATCATGTTCGGGCAAAACCTGCTGCCCAACGGCACCACGGGCACCCTGCAGGTGGGCGATAAACTGATCGTGCTTTCGCAGAAGTAATGTATAACCACGCACTAAGGGTAAATTCTAAAATTTGTGCGAGGGCTGTTCAGAAGGCTGTTTCGATCTACAGATTTTCCTTGTGCTTCCTCCTTTTTCTCTTTCAAGCCTCTCTGTTTGGTGCAGGGTAAACTATAGCAGCTGTAATTTAGTTAGTAATTGCTTTTTTAGCTGTTCGTTTATTATTAAAAATAATTGGGTTTTGATGCTATTGTTGTATTAATGAGTCAATGTATTTGCAATTTAATTAACATAAGGTGTATGTGGTGTTTTTAGATCTCTAAAATAGGAAATACACTGGATAGTGCCTTGTGCAAAGTTGACTCATTTATGTATATAAAATATTAATGCTGCTCCGGTGGTGTGTATTTGTTGTGTATAATGCGGGAGGCAGCTCAATCTAAGGAGATATGCATGTAGGTACAATTATTATTATCTTTAAACTTTTGCACCTATTATAGTATACTCGTGATTTATTTTTTTAATAAGTATAGTAATTTTTTGGTTTAAAGGATAATGGCCTATATTTGGATTTATAAACTATACAAATATACCATTTCAACCAACTTTAATTTTCTAAAATGAAGAAGAGTTTACTACTCAGTGTCTTCTTTGTGCTCGCGCTTGTTGTACAGGTGTTTGCTCAGAGCAGAACAGTGTCTGGAAAGGTGACAGACCAATCGACAGGCGAAGGGCTGCCCGGAGTGTCTGTTATTGTGAAGGGATCAACTGTGGGGACTGCTACAGGAGCCGAAGGATCTTATACTATAAATGTGCCAAGCGACGGTAGCACTCTAGTCTTTAGATTTATTGGATATCAGGTAATAGAGCGGCCTATTGAAAATTCCAATGTAATCGACATTTCCATGAGTGTTGATTCCAAACAATTGCAAGAGGTGGTGGTAACAGCCATTGGTATTGAGCGCGAAGCGAAATCCCTCGGTTATGCCGCATCGAAAGTAAGTGGAGAAGAACTTACCAAAGCACGCGCAACAAACGTGGTAGACGGAATTGCCGGTAAAGTTGCCGGAGTACGTATCACGCAGGCCTCTGGCTCACTGGGCGGTTCTTCTAAAGTTGTAATTCGGGGAACAAACAGCTTTGGAGGCTCAAACCCCCTGTTTGTAGTGGACGGCCTTCCTATCAGCAACAACGCTCCGGGCGGCAACACTCCGACTGGTAACGGCGCTGTTGACTATGGGAACAGGGCTAGCGATATAAACCCCGACGATATCGAGAGTATGACCGTGCTGAAAGGTGCGGCTGCAACTGCGCTATACGGTGCTCGTGCAAGAGACGGTGCCATTATCATCACTACCAAGAAAGGTGCAGAAGGCAGAGTGAAAGTGACGCTGAACTCTTCTACTCGCTTTGATGAGGTGCTGCGCTTGCCTGATTTCCAGAATGAGTATGCACAAGGTAACTATGGTAAATATGACCTGAAGAACACCAACGGCTGGGGACCTAAAATAAGTGAAGTGCAGGATGTACCGGTGAAAAATTTCTTAGGCGAGGATGTTGCATTGCAGGCGTACCCGGACAATGTGGAAGATTTCTTCCAGACAGGTATGACTTACATAAACAATGTAGCGTTTGAAGGAGGTGGTAAGGAAGGCGATTTCCGTTTAAGCCTTGGTTCTACTAACCAGACTGGTATCATCGAAAATCAGGGCCTGGACCGTTACAATGTTGGCTTGAATGCGGGCAGAAGCTTTCAGGATAAGCTGACTGTGCGCACAAGCATCAACTACGTTAAAACAACAACAGAAGGTCGTCCGGTACAAAGCTCTAACAGCCCTAATGTCCTGACCTCTTCTATCTTTGGTTTGCCGAGAACTGTTGATATCAATAGATTGAGAGATAACTATGTTGATCCAGTAACAGGTGCACAAATTGCCCTGACTCCAGATAAAACAGGTAATAACCCATACTGGATTATCAACAGGAATACGAATGATAGTGATTTGGAGCGTATGTACGGAAATGCTGTCATTTCTTATAAGCCACTAACTTGGTTAACGATCTCGAACAACGCCGGTGTGGACTTTTATACAGAGGACCGCTTTAACAGGACCAGCAAAGGTACTTTTGGGGCTCTGGAAGGAGAGTTTTATAAAGCAACGATCCAGAACCGTGTCATCAACAACGACTTCATCGTTACAGCTGAGAGAGATATAACTTCAGATTTAAACCTGAAAGTTATGGCTGGCCATAATATCTACTCAAGCCTTTACGAAACACAGTCTGTAACAGCCAGAAACCTCACAATTGACGGATTGTACGACTACGCAAACGCTACCAGCACTGTACCGGGGCAGACAATCTCCGAAAGAAGAGTGGTAGGGGTTTGGGGAGACTTAGGCCTGAGCTTCAGGGATTATTTGTTCCTTAACATAACTGGCCGTAACGACTGGGCCTCAACGCTCCCCGTAGACAATCGATCGTACTTCTATCCTTCAGTAAGCACGAGCTTTGTATTTACAGACGCTTTGAATATTCAGTCTGATTTCCTGAATTATGGTAAAATCAGAGCCAGTTGGGCTAACGTAGGTAGCGCTGCAGATCCTTACGGCCTTGATTACAACTATAGTCCGGCTACTACTTACTTTGTGCAGTATAGCTTGAGCGGTACTTTCCCCCACAACGGGTTATTAGGTTTCTCTGCGCCGCGTACATTGCCTAACTTTGGCCTAAAGCCACAGAACCAGAATAACATAGAGATTGGTGCAGACTTCCGGTTCTTAGACAACAGAGTAAACTTAGGGGTAACATATTATGATACTAAGACAAGTGACCAGATAGTTAGCCTTGATGTGCCTCTTTCAACGGGCTATTTCGCTAAAAGAGTAAACGTGGGAGCTGTACTGAACAGCGGTGTGGAAGTTGAACTGGGTGTTACCCCCTTACGAACTTCCGACTTTGACTGGACCACTACTTTTAACTTCTCCAGAAACGTGCAGTCAGTAGAAGATCTTCCGGAGTCATTAGAGTTTTATGGCCTGGCGAGTGGCTGGAGCGGTCTGCAAATCAAAGCTGAAGAAGGCAAATCATTTGGACTATATGGCACTGCTTGGCAGAGAGATCCGGAAGGAAACCTTATTATCAATCCTAACACTGGGTTAAGAGAGGTGGAGCAGGGCAAGCGCCTGGGTAGCATCAATCCGGACTGGATGATGGGTATCAACAACTCTTTCTCCTATAAAGGTATTAATATGGGCTTCTTGGTGGATATTCGCCAGGGAGGAGTATTCTACTCAGGTACGGTTGCCAGTCTTCGTTCTTCAGGGCTAGCCGAAGAAACATTGGAGAATCGTGGCAGCATTTTCGTTGACCGCGGGGTAAACAAAACGGCTGACGAAACTTTTGTGCCTAATACGACACCGGTACAAAGCATGCAGGACTTCTGGGGTAAATACTCTGCTACTGCCAATACAGAGGGTAATGTGTTTGATGCTTCATATGTGAAGCTGAGAGAGGTAAGGCTTTCGTACACATTGCCAAGAAGATGGTTAGAAAACACATTCATAGGTGATGCTCAATTTGGCGTGGAGGGCCGTAACCTCTGGATTATACATTCAAATGTCCCTCACATTGATCCGGAATCCAACTTCTTTGGAGCTGGTTCAGTGGGCGAAGGTGTTGAGTTCAACACAATGCCGACTACAAGAACTCTAGGTTTTAACCTGAGAATCACTCTTTAATTAGTTGTTGTAAATATTAACAATATTAACATGTTTAAGAACATTAGGAAATATGCAGTGATAGCAGCACTAGGCCTAACGGCCGTTGCTACCACTTCTTGCGAGGAGTACCTCGATATAAACACTGACCCTTATGCCAGTACAAAGGTAGAACCTAAGTTGTTGTTTAACTACGCAACAACGGCTTGGGCTGCAAACCGTGCAGGCGGGGATGATTATGTGCCGATTGCACTTGCCGCGCAGACAATAGCAAGTGGTGGTAACTATGGCTGGGGGAAAGGCGATGTTTACGATATCAGCCCATACAGCACGGGCAACACCTGGAAAGTCTACTATGCAACGGCGGGGCTAAACCTGAAGCAAGCTATTGCAGAAGCTGAGAAAGCTTCGCCTATGAACAATAATGCAGCTGCACAGGCTAAAATAGAACTAGCGGCCATGATGTATGAGGCAACACTCATCTGGGGTGATGTTCCTTTCTCGGAATCTTGGCAGGAAGACATTTCATACCCAAAGTTTGATGAACAGAAATCTGTGCTTGAGCAGGTGGTTGCGCTACTGGATGAGGCAATTGCACAAATCGATGAGAGCAGCTCGCTGAAAATCTCAGATTATGACCTGATTTATGCAGGTGATATGAGCAAGTGGAAAAGCTTTGCTCGTTCAATGAAGTTCAAGACTTACATGGTGATGGTGGATAAAGATCCTTCCGTGGCTAGTAAAATTGGCCAACTTCTCTCTGAAGGAGGGATGATTTCTTCTTCGGCACAAAATTTCTCCTTCCCTTTTTATAATGTGCCTGACAAAGAGAATCCAAGGTATAAGCTTCTGAAGCGCTACGCTGGCGGCGAGAATATATTCTTCTTTGCAAACAATAATGTGCTCAGCTATATGAAGCAGTTACAGGATCCACGGATTCCGATTTACTTCGATAAGCCTGAAGGGGTGGGTTCTTATAATGGTGTAGATACAGAAGCAGAAGCAGATGAGAATACTGCTACTATCAGCATGTACCTCTACAGGCCTGATGCACCAGAAGTAGTTTTTTCTTATCAGGAGCAACTTTACCTCGAGGCTGAGGCTTATGCCAGAGGCTTAGGAGTAGGGCAGGATATTGGAAAAGCAAATGAGCTATTCAAAATGGCTACTTATGAAGCTTTGGTTTTCAACGGCATCGGCACCGAGACAGCCCAGCAGTATGTAACATCTACGCTGCCTGATCTGACTTCTGTTGCTAATCCGGTTAGTCAGATACACCTGATGCAGTGGATTGACCTAATGGATAGACCCCTGGAAGCATGGACACAATGGAGAAGATCCGGATCAGAAGGCAATGAAGTACCGAGCTTGGTTCAGCCAGAGGGCACACCTGCAGGCGGGTTGATCAGAAGATGGGTTTACTCACCTGATGAGACAACATCTAATCCTAATGCACCAAGCCCGGCGCCAATTCTTACTGAAAAAATGTGGTTCGACTTATAGTCCTCAAAAAAGAACATCACCATGAAAAATATATTTATTTTCCTAGCCCTGATGGGTACAACGTTCTCTTTCACTGCTTGTGAAAAGGACATGGACACGTATGAGTTTTCAGACCCAAAGCCTGCTTACGTAGAGATTAAGTCTAAAGCAGCGATCACTGTTGAAGAAGGAAAAGAAGCGGAGATAACGTTTCAGTCAAGAGAAGCATTCCAAGAAGTAAAGTCTCTGCAGTATGAGATAAAAGGCGCATATACTATTACTGGCAGCATTGATTATCCACGTAACTCCACTTCTTATGTGTATTCACTCGCAGTTCCAGATGGCATAGTGCCCGAAGGCACTGAATCTGCCGCTGCTACTTTTACACTTGTAAGCGCTGATGATTTAACCGTAGGGTATAAAGGCGCTGACAAAGAAGTTGTAAATATCACAATCACTGCAGCAGAATAACATCTTTATTCTTCTAAGTTTAAAAAAGCCGCCTAAATTTATAGGCGGCTTTTTTTATTAATCTTATATGTTTAATGTGGATAGGTAGTAAAGGGTGCTATTATGCATGCGGTTTTATGTTGACTACCGGAGGGAAAGGAAGCAGTTTATAAACAATTGATGGCTTGGTAGATTTAAAAACCGGAAAGCATGTTATAAAGCTAAAGTGTAGTAGTATTATCAAATATGTCTACCCGTAGTCGATTGTTTTCGGGTTAGATTATTAAAACAAGTAGTTATAAGCATGAATAAAATTTATAAATCCTTGGCATTAGGTGTTGCCTGCTTTATATCAGGGGCATTTGTGAGCAGGGTGGCAGATGATAAAGTAACGGTAGCCGTGCTGCAGGACGCGCAGAAACTGATGGGGCTGCATTTCTCCGACGCCAAGCTGGACTCCACGCTGTCGGAGATAGCGGATTTTAAGGAGAGCTACGAAGCCATCCGGAAGGTGCCTTTGCCAAATGAGGTGGCGCCCGCGCTGGTGTTTAACCCGATCCCGGTGGGGTACCAGTTTGAGCAGCAGAAAATACCGTTTGAGGTAGCGCGGCCGGCGAAAGTAAAGCTGCCGAAGAACCGGGACGAGCTGGCCTTTTACTCCGTGCCGCAACTGGCGGAACTGGTGCGCAAGCAGCAGATAACCTCAGAAGAGCTGACGAAATTTTTCCTGGCACGCCTGAAGAAGTACGGCCCGACGCTGGAGTGCGTCACGACCCTCACCGAGGAACTGGCGCTGCAACAGGCCCGGCAGGCCGACCAGGAGATCAAGGCCGGAAAATACAAAGGTATGCTGCATGGCATCCCGTTCGGGGTGAAGGACCTGCTGGCCACGCGCAAGTATAAGACCACCTGGGGCGCCACGCCTTACAAAGACCAGCTGATAGACAAGGATGCGACCGTGGTGCAGCGCCTGCAGGATGCCGGGGGCGTGCTGGTGGCGAAAACCACCTTGGGCGCGCTGGCCATGGGCGATGTGTGGTACGGTGGTAAAACTCGCTCGCCCTGGGACATCACCCAAGGCTCCAGCGGTTCATCGGCGGGTTCGGCGGCGGCGGTGGCGGCAGGCCTGTTGCCGTACGCCATCGGTACGGAAACGCTGGGTTCTATCGTTTCGCCGTCCACAGCCTGCGGCACCACCGGCCTGCGCCCGACGTTTGGGCGCGTGAGCCGCGACGGCGCGATGGCCTTGAGCTGGTCGATGGACAAGATCGGGCCGATTGCCCGCTCTGCCGAGGATTGCGCTATCGTGTTTAACGCCATCTACGGCCCGGACGGGAAAGACCAGTCGGTATATGACGCGCCGTTCAATTACAACCCGAACATCGACGTGAAGAAGCTGCGCGTGGGCTACCTGAAAAACGACTTCGGCGGCGAGTACGGGTTCAAGAAAAACGATGAAGCTACATTGGAGACGCTGCGAAAGGCAGGCGTGGAACTGGTGCCCCTCGAGTTGCCGGAACTACCGGCCAGCGCCCTGACGCTCACCATATCGGTGGAGGGGGCCGCCGCCTTCGACGAACTCACCCGCAGCGGACGCGACAGCCTGCTGGTGGCGCAGCACAAGAACGCCTGGCCAAATTATTTCCGGGCGGCCCGGTTTGTGCCGGCCGTGGAGTACCTGCAGGCGCAGCGCGTGCGTACCCTGCTGGTGCAGAAGATGCAGGAGAAGCTGAAGGATGTGGATGTCTATATCAGCCCCTCGTTTGCCAGCAGCAACCTGGTGGTTACCAACCTGACCGGTCACCCGTGCGTGGTACTGCCGAACGGCTTTCAGGAGAACGGCATGCCCACCACCATCACCTTCATGGGCAAGTTGTTCGGAGAGGCGGAGCTGCTGAGCTTCGCCAGGTTCTACCAGGGCCTGACAGACCACGAGGAGAAGCACCCGAACCTGAACTTCGGGAAGAAAAAGAAATCTTAACTACCAGCACCGCCGCCTGAAGCCATGGGAATCAGGCGGCGGTTTTTGCTTTATGGGAGCCGACCTTTTAATTTTGAGGATCTACAGAAACATCACCCTACATATATAAACATGCTACTTGTTAAAAAGAAAGCCGTAGCCCTGCTGGCTTACCTGCTGCTGGGGGCCGGTGCCCTGCTGGCGCAGGAGAAGAAGACGGAGCTGAGCGTTGAGAAAATCATGCGTGATCCCAAGTGGATGGGCACTTCCCCGAGCAATATTTTCTGGTCAGAGGATGGAAAGAAGATCTACTTCAGCTGGAACCCGGACAGCAACAAGGCCGACTCCCTCTACAGCGTAGCCGCCGACGGCAGGAACATCCGGAAAGTGAGCCCGCAGGAGCGCCGCAGTCTGCCGTCGCCTGAAGGGGCCTATAACCGCGCCGAAACAAAGAAGGTGTACGAGAAGAACGGCGACATTTACCTCTATGACATAAAGGCCGGGAAGCCGCAGCAGATCACTAATACCGTGGAGCGGGAGAGCAGCCCCTCGTTCAGCCACAGCGGGCAGAAGGTGGTCTATATAAAAGACAATAACTTATATGCCTGGAGCATCGGCAGCGGGCAGACGGTGCAGCTCACCGATTTCAGGAAGGGCAGGAAGGCCCCGGCAGAAGGCAAAGACGCGCAGCGTGACTGGCTGAAGCAGCAGCAACTGGCCCTGCTGCAGATCGTGCGCGACCGCGAGGCGGAGAAGGAGGCGCAGAAAAAGCAGGAGAAGCTGGATAATCCCAACCGCCCGAAAGAGATCTATATCGAGGAGAAGGCCGTCAGCAGCATCAACCTGAGCCCGGACGAGCGCTTTATCTCCTACCAGTTGGTCAACCGCCCGAAGAACGCGAAGGTGGCGATCGTGCCGAACTACGTCACCTCCTCCGGCTATACCGAAGACATCAACACCCGCACCAAAGTAGGCGATGCGCAGGAGACTTACGCGACTTATATATATGACACGCAGCGCGACACTGCTTTCGCTGTCTCGATGAAGGAGGTGGAAGGCATTTATGAGCAGCCAGACTATCTAAAGGAGAAGACAGCCAAGGCCAGCGCGGCAAAAGACACCGCAGACAGCAAAACGAAAAAGCCGGAAGCCCGCGCCACGGTTATATATGGCCCTTACTGGTCGGACAACGGCAGACAGGCGGTGGTAGTGGCCCGCTCCCAGGACAACAAGGACCGCTGGATCCTGAAGCTGGACCCGGCCACCGGCAAGCTCACCCTCCTGGACCGGCAGCGCGACGAGGCCTGGATCAATGGCCCCGGCATCGGCTACGGCCCCGGCGACATTGGCTGGATGCCCGACAACGAGCGCATATGGTTTCAGTCGGAGGAATCGGGCTATTCGCATTTATATACCGTGGACGTGCGCAGTGGCCAGAAGAAAGCCCTGACCAATGGTAAATTCGAGGTGTCGGAGGTGCGGATGTCGGACGACAAAAAGCACTGGTATTTCATCGCCAACAAAACCCACCCCGGCGAGCAGCACTTTTACCGCATGCCGCTTAACGGGGGCGAGATGGTGCAACTGACCGCCCTGCCCGGTGCCCAGGAAGTCACGCTGTCGCCGGACGAGAAGACGCTGGCCATCCGTTCCTCCACCAGCAACAGGCCCTGGGAGCTGTACGTGATTGATAACAAGCCGCGCGCGAAGCCGAAGCAGGTGACGCAGTCGCTGACCGACGAGTTTAAGGCCTATGACTGGCGCGAGCCGGAGGTGATCACCTTCAAGGCCCAGGACGGCGCGGAGGTATATGCCCGCGTGTACCGCCCGGAGAAGCCGGAGAACAACGGTCCGGCGGTGGTGTTTGTGCACGGGGCAGGGTACCTGCAGAACGCGCACAAGTGGTGGAGCAGCTATTTCCGGGAGTATATGTTCCATAACTTCCTTGCCGACCAGGGCTATACCGTGCTCGACATCGACTACCGGGGCAGCGCCGGCTACGGCCGCGACGTGCGCACCGGCATCTACCGCTTTATGGGCGGCAAAGACCTGAGCGACCATATAGACGGGGCGAAGTTGCTGGTGGAGAAGTACAACGTAGACCCCAGCCGCATCGGCATATATGGCGGCTCGTACGGTGGCTTTATCACGCTGATGGCCATGTTCACGGAGCCGGATGTGTTTGCCGCCGGGGCCGCACTGCGCTCTGTCACCGACTGGGCGCACTACAACCACGGCTATACCGCCAACATCCTGAACATACCGCAAACCGACAGCACCGCCTACGCTAAAAGCTCGCCTATTTATTATGCGGAAGGCTTGAAAGGCGCGCTGCTGATCTGCCACGGCATGGTAGACACCAACGTGCATTTTCAGGATGTGGTGCGCCTGACGCAGCGCCTGATCGAGCTGGGCAAAGACAACTGGGAACTGGCCGTGTACCCGGTGGAGAGCCACGGCTTCACGGAGCCCGCCAGCTGGACCGATGAATACAAGCGGATTTTCAGGCTCTTTGAGGAGAACCTTAAGAAAGCGCCCAAGACAAAAAGTTAACTCGCTTTCAGTATATATAATAGAGCCGGCCGTTTATGATAAACGGCCGGCTCTACTATATATATAAGAATAAGCCCATTTAGGAGGCAAAGGATATATGGTTTTTACATCCAGTTTTTCCATATAAAGAATGCCGGGACGTAAACCTTAGAGTAACCTGTACTCCCTTACGAGGGGTAGCTAGGAGTTTCTTCATCTATATCATCTAAAAAGTATAGGTGAGCAAGGCCCCGCTGTAATCGCGCCCGGAAACAGGGATAAGGCTGATGTTGGTTGTATTCGTCTTCTTGTGGAGCTGTGGCACCAGGATACCCGCGGCGGCACCCATCGCATACCCTAACATGTTGTCGCTCAGGAAGTGCTTGCCCGCGCGGAGCCTGAGATAGCCCACCCCTGCAGGCAAGGCAGCGGCGGCGGCCCATACGTAAGGTCTTGCAGGTGAGTCGGGGTGAAAGTCGTGAAATATCTTGGCGGCAAAGAAAGTGGCGCTGGCAGCGGCAGCGGTGTGGCCCGCATAAAACGAATTCTGGGCATTTGCCCTCGTCTTGTCAGAGAGCGGTACTTCAGGGCTGTACGTCAGAGGGCGGTCGCGGGGCACGAGGCCGTTCGTCATGGTGAAAAAAGCACCGGTAATGGCCATCGTCTCCACATACAGCACAAACACCTGGCCGGCTTTGCCTCTTACGTTGTCGTTGAACAGCATAAGCGCCGGTGCTAAGGCAAACGAGCCGTAGAAGGGGATGTCGCTGGTCTTCTTTGCCGACTCGGAGTGCCAGCCGGCCGAGAAGCGGTCGAAGCGGTTTACTTCGTTTTTGTTCTGCAGCAGGGCCTCCTCCTCCGTCAGCCCTTCCTTGTCCTGCATGATGGTCAGGCCATAGTAACTGAGGCCCATGCCGGCCGCAATAATGGGCGCGTCTACCTTTAAGCTGGTTCTGTAAGGGGAGTCGTTGTCCTGGCCAAAGCTGTTACCTGTCAGGAAAGTCAGTAAAGTAAAAACAGTTAATATGCGTTTCATATATAGGTATATCGTGTGATGTGATTTTATCTTCAAACGAGCCGTGATATCAAAAGTTTTGGCCTTCAGGAGAGGTATTTTAAGCTTTTGCTGGTCAACAGCTTACTATTTAATTGGAAGGCAGTCTAATTGCTATTGAAATATTGCCCGCAAAGAAGCTCTTCTCCTGCAGCCCTTTATTTTAACTATGGCAGAATTGTTTTAGCTTTGCAGCCGCTGCCAACGCGGGCAGCCGGTTTATACTTTGTACCTAAACCCATACATAATGCCTTATTTATTTACGTCGGAGTCTGTATCAGAGGGACATCCCGATAAAGTGGCGGATCAAATCTCGGATGCGTTATTAGATGAATTCCTGAAGCAGGACCCACAGTCAAAAGTGGCTTGCGAAACACTGGTGACCACCGGACTGGTAGTGCTGAGCGGCGAGGTGAAAACAGAAGCTTACGTGGATGTGCAGAAGGTGGCCCGCGAGGTGATCAAGCGCATCGGTTACACGAAATCAGAATATAAATTTGACGCGGATGCCTGCGGCGTGATCTCGGCGATCCATGAGCAGTCGCCAGACATTAACCAGGGCGTGGAGCGCACCAACCCGGAGGACCAGGGCGCCGGCGACCAGGGCATGATGTTCGGCTACGCCACCAACGAAACAGACAACTACATGCCGCTGGCGCTCAGCATCTCGCACCTGCTGCTGCAGGAGCTGGCCGCTATCCGCAAAGAGGGCAAAGAGATGACGTACCTGCGCCCGGATGCCAAGTCGCAGGTAACCATTCGCTACAGCGACAACCACGTGCCGGAGAAAATCGATACCATCGTGATCTCCACGCAGCACGACGAGTTTATCCTGCCCGAAGGCGACAGCGCCGACGCAAAGAACGTGGCGGAGGCAAGGATGCTACAGCAAATCAAAGAGGATGTGGGGGCTATCCTGATGCCGCGCGTGCTGAAGCAACTGCCCGAGCGCATACAAAAGCTGTTTAACGACGGCATCACCTACCACATCAACCCAACCGGTAAGTTCGTGATCGGTGGCCCGCACGGCGACACCGGCCTGACAGGCCGCAAAATTATCGTGGACACCTACGGCGGCAAAGGCGCGCACGGCGGCGGGGCCTTCTCCGGAAAAGACTCCTCTAAAGTAGACCGCTCGGCAGCCTATGCGACCCGCCATATCGCCAAGAACCTGGTGGCTGCCGGGGTGGCAGACCAGGCGCTGGTGCAGGTGGCCTATGCCATCGGCGTGGCAAAGCCGGTTGGCCTGTACGTAACCACCTATGGCTCCACCAAGGTAAAGGACAGCAACGGAGGCATCATGAGCGACGGCGAGATATCGGAGCGGGTGGGCAAGTTGTTTGATATGCGCCCTTACGCCATTGTGCAGCGCTTCGGCCTGCAAAACCCGATCTTCGCGGAAACGGCGGCTTATGGCCATATGGGCAGAACCCCCTCTCTAAAACGGGTGGAGGTTGTGACAAACGGCCAGAAAGAAGTGAAGGAGTTCGAGACCTTCACCTGGGAGAAGCTGGACTACGTGGACAAGATCAAGGCCGAGTTTGGCCTGTAAGGCGCAGTCCGACACACTGAAACTATATATAAACAGAGCGGCCAGCTATTGATAGCTGGCCGCTCTGTTTATATATAGGGACCCTAACACAGAATGCGTGCTTGGGATGGAAGCGCAGCTTCCGTTAATGTGCCGTTTGCTTCTGCTTGTGTTTCTTCAGCTGGCGGCGCATCGCATCCACGGCGGCATCGGCGGCTGCCTCAAACGACGGCGCGTCCTCCTGCGAGAAAAGCGTTGAGCCCGGTACAAACAGCCTGATCTCTACCGTCTTATTATTAATCCCATCGTTGTTGTTATTCTTCAGGAATACCTCCCCGTCTACTATCCTGTCATAGAATGTCTCCAGTTTATTCACCTTCTGCTGAATAAAGGAATTCAGCTGCTCATCAGCTTCGAGGTTAACGGAATGCATTTGTAGCTTCATAGTTATTACATTTAATGATTAAACTTATGCTTTTGGATGGGCTTTCTCGAATATCGATTTAAGCTTCTCAATTGAATTGTGCGTGTATACCTGCGTTGCCGCAAGGCTCGCATGCCCCAACAGGTCCTTGATCGCGTTCAGGTCGGCCCCCTTATTCAGCAGGTGCGTGGCAAACGAATGGCGCAACACGTGCGGGCTGTTATGTTCGGAGGTAGTGATCAAGCTGATGTACTTTTTAACGACGCGGTAAACGAATTTTGGGTATAGGGGACGAGCCTTATTAGTAACGAGCAAGTTTACCGAATTGTTATCACCAAAATAGTGCTTCTTCTGCACCTCGTAAGTGCCGATGCTGGCCAGGAGCGAGTCGTTGAGGGGCACGATACGCTCCTTGTTACCCTTGCCCAGTACCCGCACTGTTTTGGCACGGTGGTCAATGTCAGTATGTTGCACGCCCAGCAGCTCCGCCAGCCGGATGCCGGTGCCATACAGGAACTCCAGGATCAGGCGTTCGCGCTGGCCCTCGAAATTTTCCTCAAACGTGAAGCTGTCGAGCAGGGTGTTGAAGGGCTCCTCCAACACGAAGCCCGGGAGTTTCTTGGAGGCCTTGGGCGCCTTAATGCGCAGCATGGGGTTCACCTCGATGCGCTGCTGCGCCAGCAGGAAACGGTAATAGGAGCGCAGGCAGGCAATCTTGCGGTTAATGGAGCGCGGCTGTATGTTCTGCTGCACCAGTGTCAGTATCCAGGAGCGGATGATGGAGTGATGGGCCTCGGCGGCGTCGGTGATCTCGTACGTTTGCTGCAGGTACTGGGCAAACTGGCCGAGATCAGTGTGATAGGAGGTAAGGGTGTGCGGGCTGTACCGCTTTTCGTACTGGAGGTACTTAAAAAATAAATCCATAATTTAGTATACCTGCTGTTGTGGGAGCAGGTATACTAAATTATGGAAAAATAGAGTATGTTGTTAGAAAGACTAGTAGTTTTCGCCAGCGAAGAGCTGCTGCTTATATACTGCTCTCTCTTTTTGCTTTCTCTTGGAAACAGACGGCTTCTCGAAATAAGCTCTGGATCGAAGCTCTTTCAAAACGCCGGTTCTCTCGAATTTCTTCTTGAATCTCTTTAATGCGCGGTCTACTGACTCGTTATCTTTTACGTTAATAATAATCATGTTTATCTCGTTTCTCTTTGAGTTAGGGTTGCAAATTTAACTAAGCTTATACTTAAAAATCAACAGATTGGCTGAATTTATTTCTGCCAAAGCCGGATTTTCTGTTGAAAGCAGGGCAAAAGGCGATTTTCACCGCCCCAACAGGCCTTTACTTCAGTATCGCTCTTGATATAACAAGTTTTTGTATCTCACTTGTTCCCTCCCCGATAGTGCAAAGCTTGGCGTCGCGGTAATACTTCTCGGCCGGGTAGTCTTTGGTGAAGCCATATCCGCCAAAGATCTGCACCGCTTCGTTTGCCGCCCGCACCGCCACTTCTGAGGCATAGTACTTTGCCATGGCAGACTCCTTGTTCACGTTCAGGCCCCGGTTCTTCATATCCGCCGCCTGGTACGTCAGCAGCGAGGCCGCCTCAATCTCAGTGGCCATATCGGCCAGCTTGAAGGCAATGCCCTGGAAACTGGAGATGGGCTTGTTGAACTGGCTGCGCTCCTGCGAGTACGCCAGCGACACGTCGAAGGCCCCTTGCGCGATGCCCAGCGAAAGCGCGGCAATGGAGATGCGGCCGCCGTCCAGCACTTTCATGGCCTGCACAAAGCCTTCGCCCACGTTGCCCATCATCTGGCTTTTGTGCACGCGGCAGTCTTCAAATATCAGCTCCGTCGTTTCGGAGGCGCGCATGCCCAGCTTGTCTTCCTTGCGCCCTGCGCTGAAGCCCGGGGTGCCTTTCTCGATGATGAAGGCCGACATGCCGTGCGAGTCGCCCACCTCGCCGGTGCGCACAATCACCACCGCCACGTTGCCCGACTTGCCGTGCGTGATAAAGTTCTTGGCCCCGTTAATCACCCAGTCGTCCCCGTCCTGCACGGCCACGGTGCGCATATTGCCGGCATCGGAACCTGTGTTGGGCTCGGTTAGTCCCCAGGCGCCGATCCACTCGGCGGTCGCCAGTTTGGGGAGGTATTTCTGCTTCTGCTCCTCGTTGCCGAACTGCAGGATGTGCCCGGTACACAGCGAGTTGTGCGCCGCCATCGACAATCCGATGGAGCCATCGATCCTGGAAAGCTCGGCGATGGCGGTGACGTACTCCACGTAGCCAAAGCCCGACCCGCCATATGCCGTCGGTACCAGCACGCCCATCAAACCCAGCTCACCCAGCTTCTTGAACACCTCCACCGGGAACTCCTGGCTCTCGTCCCACTCCATCATCCGGGGCTTTATATGCTTTGCACCGAAATCACGGACCATGTCCGCAATCATGCGCTGGTTTTCAGTCGTTCTTAATTCCATTTATCTTTTTGAGTGTAGCGGGTGTATAAGGTAGTATCCTGTATAACGGCTTTGTAAACCCGTAGTTTACAAAGCTATGCAAAAGGCAGCCTATTTTGGTTAATTTTTTTGTAGAATCGCAAAATACTTCTTTTATATCATGATGATATTTATATATATGTAATATATGGGCGGTTTATTATCGATATGGCAAAATTATTGAAGCTTAGCTACTCGTATTGCTGTAGGGGATTCATATATGAAATTAGGGATTAATGCACGAGTGCAGCGGGTATCGATCAGAAAAGCGGAAGCCGCCTCTTTACAGGCTTAAAGTCCTTTTGCAGAGAGAAGGGCAAGTGTGATAAGGCTTTATTTTGACAGCGCCTTTAATTTCCGTTATTTTGAAGGTTGATTACCCCGTAGCAGTCGGTGTATTGCCACAGGTGCCAAAACGTTGCAGATGATACAGTTCTTTAAGAACCTTTTTGGAGATAGTGCGCCGCTGGAAGAGTCTTTCAGTGCCCTGGGCGTGGACATGCATTCGCATATCCTGCCTGGCATCGACGACGGCTCCGAAAGCCTGGAGCGCTCGCTGGAACTGGTGCAGGCCATGAAGGACTTCGGCTACCGCAAGCTCATCATGACGCCCCACATCATGAGCGACTTCTACAAGAACACCCCCGAAATCATCCGGGGCAAACTGGACCTGCTGCGGCAGGCGGTGCAGGAGGCCGGCATTGAGATAGAGCTTGGCTGCGCCGCGGAGTATTACCTGGACGAGGGATTCCTGGAGAAGCTGGAGAACAACGAGGAACTGCTGACCTTCGGGGACAAATACCTGCTGTTCGAAACCTCGTTCTTGAACGAGCCCCTGAACCTGCGGGAGGCCATCTTCATGATGCGCTCCAAAGGCTATAAACCGGTGCTGGCGCACCCCGAGCGGTATACTTATTTTTATGGGAAGTTCGATGCCCTGGCGGCGCTGCGGGAGCAGGGCGTGCTGTTTCAGCCTAACCTCAACTCCCTCACGGGCTACTACTCGCCGGGGGCCAAAGACTATGCCGAGCGCCTGATAGAAGAAGGCCTGGTGGATTTCCTGGGCTCTGACACACACGGCCTGAAACACACCGCCAGCCTGCAGAAGGTGTTGAGCAGCAAATACCTGAGCAAGGCGCTTGCGCTGCCGCTCCGCAACAACCTACTCTAAGCTATTACATCACCATCTATACATCCACCCATATGGTATTCGTAACTGGCGGCAGCGGCCTGATCGGTACATTTTTGATCCCGGCGCTGCTGCAGCGGGGGCACCCGGTAAAAGCGCTTTACCGGGGGCAGGTACCGGCTATACCGGGCAGCGAACAGGTGCAGTGGCTGGAGGGCGATGTGCTGGACCCCGTTTTTCTGCGGGAGGCGCTGCAGGGGGTAACCTATGTGTTCCATTGCGCGGGCGTGGTGTCGTACGCCCCGCAGGACGGGGAGCTGCTGAAGCAGGTGAATATTGACGGCACCGCCAACATCGTGGACGTATGCCTGGAGCACCCGGCCATCAAGCTGTGCCACGTGAGCTCCATCGCGGCGGTGGGGCGACCGAAAAATGCGGCTTTGATCACAGAAGACAGCAAGTGGGACCCCGCAGAGGAGCACTCCGCCTACGCCAGCTCTAAGTACTGGGGCGAACTGGAGGTGTGGCGCGGCGTGGCCGAGGGGCTGGATGCCGTGATCGTGAACCCTTCCATCATCCTTGGCCCCGCCGACTGGAACCGCAGCAGCACCCAGCTCTTTAAGTACGTTTACAGCGAGCGGCCTTTCTACACCGGGGGCAGTGCCAATTTTGTGGATGTGCGGGACGTGGTAGAGGCCATGTTGCGGCTCACCTTCTCGGATATTTCAGGAGAAAGATTTATATTGAATGCAGGCCTGCTCAGCTATCAGTCATTCTTTGAGCAGGCGGCCCGCTGCTTCGGCAAAAAAGCGCCCGGCACGCGGGTGCCGTCGCTGGTGGCCGAAGCAGTGTGGCGTTTTGAGCATGCCCGCGCCTGGCTTACCGGCGCCCGGCCGCTCATCACCAAAGACACGGCCCGGGTTTCGGCGAAGCGCCACGAATTCAGCAACAGCAAAATCTGTACGGCCCTCAACTTTTCATTCAGACCGGTCTCTGAATCAATTGAATGGGTTTGCGGGCAGCTGCAGCCGGCCGCCCTGGGCATGGCGGCCGGGCCCCGGGAATAAACTATTTGCCCCGTTAAAATGTAATAAAGCATAGGCTGTTTTTAGGGCAGCTTGTTGGATATCGGAGATGAAAGAGAACTTTGAAGAACATAGCGAGGAGTTGGAACTGATACAACGCTTCGAGCGCATGCTCGGCAGCAATGAGACGGTTTTCTTCGACCTGACGGATTTTGAATATATTATTGACCACTACACCGCTAATTTTGAATACAAGAAGGCGCTGGCTGCCTGCGACTCTGCCATTGCCCAGTACCCCTTCTCCACGGAACTGCAGATAGACAAGGCGCAGCTGCTGGCCATGGCAGGCAGCTTCGAGGATGCGCTTGTGCTGATAAACCGCGTGGCGGAGGTGGACCCGGAGAACGCGGACGTGCAGCTCACGCGCGGCATCATTTTCACGCAGCGCGGCGAGTTCCGGGAGGCCATCGACCACTTCAAGAAAGCGTTGGCCTACGCCTCCGACGACCGCGACGATATATTCTTCAACATCGGGCTGGCCTACCAGACGTGGGGCAAGTTCAGCTCGGCGGTTAAGTACTACAAAAAGTGCATCGAGCTGAACCCGGAGAACGAGGCCGCCATGCAGGAGGTGTTGTATTGCCTGGAGGTGACGAACACGATGAGTGAGAACGTGGCCTTTTTCCAGCAGTTCGTGGACAACGAGCCCTACTCTTCAGTGGCATGGTTCAACCTGGGTAACATGTTCAACAAGATGGGCGCCTACGACAAAGCGATTGCCGCCTACGACTACGCCACCATCATCGACCCGAAGTTCATCACGGCTTACAACAACATGGCCAATGCGCTGGTGTTCGTAGGCGACTACCCAAAGGCGATCGAGGCCTTTAATGCGATGGTGGAGCACAGTGCGCCCTCTGCCGAGGTATACTGCAACATTGGCGAGTGTTACGAGAAACTGCAGCAGTGGGACCTCTCGCGCCGCTACTACCAGAAATCCGTGGACATGGACCCGGAGATGGACGAGGCCTGGTTTGGCATCGGGATGATCCTGGATGCGCAGAACAAGTGGCACGAGGCGGTGCATTTCTTTAAGAAGGCGGTGGACCTGTACGACGACAGCGCCGACTACTGGGTGGCGCTGGCCGCCGCGGAGTACCATGTGGGGCATGTGGTGTCGGCGCTGGAGAGCTACGAGCGCGCCGCCGATATCCGGCCGGACGACAAGGACATCTACCTCAACTGGTCCATCATCCTATATGAGCAGGGCAATTTTGAGGAGGCGACCGATATTATATTAAACGCCATCGAGATTCAGCCGAAGGAGGCTGAGTTGTACTATAGGGCGTGTGCCTATATGCTTTCGGCAGGAAAATACCGCGAAGCTTACAATTATCTGGAAAATGCGTTAGTTTTGGACTTCGATAAGCACAAGCTGCTCTTCGAGTTCTTTCCTGAACTGGAGTCGCAGCGTGCGCTATCCCGGTTAATTGATCAGTATCGCAAATAAAAGTAAATGAATTATTCGCTGAACAGCATTCCAGAGCGTGCGCCAAAGCCACGCGAACGCGGTTATACCATGGCCATGGACAAGGGCCTGAGCATACGCGAGGTAGAAGACTTTATAGAAGTTGCCGGAGAGTACGTTGACATTGTGAAACTGGGCTGGGCTACCTCATACGTGGTGCCGAACCTGCAGCGGAAGCTGGATGTGTACCGGGCTGCCGGGATACCGGTTTACTTTGGAGGCACGCTTTTCGAGGCCTTTATCGTGCGCAACCAGTTTGAGGACTACCGTCGCGTGCTCGACAAATACGAGATGACATTTGCCGAGGTGTCGGACGGCTCGCTGGAAATGGAGCACGAGGTGAAGTGCAACTATATAAAAACGCTTTCGGAGCAGGTAACGGTGCTGTCGGAGGTTGGCTCCAAGGACGATCAGAAAATCATCCCGCCCTATATGTGGATTAGGCTGATGCAGGCAGAACTGGAGGCTGGTGCCTGGAAGGTGATCGGCGAGGCCCGCGAAGGCGGCAACGTCGGCCTGTTCCGCTCTACCGGCGAGGTGCGCAGCGGCTTGGTGGAAGAAATCCTCACCAAGATCCCCTTTGAGAAAATCCTGTGGGAGGCCCCGCAGAAATCACAGCAGGTGTGGTTTATCAAGTTGCTGGGCGCGAACGTGAACCTGGGCAACATTGCGCCGAGCGAGGTGATTCCGCTGGAGACAATCCGTTTGGGCCTGCGCGGCGATACCTTCAGCCATTTCCTGGATATGGAAAAGTCGAACCTGAAAGGTTAAACTTTAAATACAATAGCATAAATTGCCCGTCGGTATGGCCGCACGGGCAATTTTGCTTTTAGCCGCCATTCGTTTGCCGTTATCATCTGTATGCAAAGACGATCATTAAAAGAATACCTCTTGCTTTTCTCGAAGGGAGTGGGAATGGGCGCCGCCGATGTGGTGCCCGGCGTGTCGGGCGGGACAATTGCCTTTATCACAGGTATATATGAGGAGCTGCTGAGCTCTATCCGCTCCGTAAACGGCGAAGCCATCAGGCTGCTCCTGCGCTTCCGGTTAATTGACTTCTGGCGGCACATCAACGGCAGTTTCCTGGTCGTGCTGCTGTCAGGGATCATGTTCTCCATTATTTCGCTCTCGCGCGTTATCCTGTTCCTGCTCGAGAACTACCCGGAGTTGCTCTGGTCCTTTTTCTTCGGGTTGATCGTTGCCTCGGCCGTGGTGGTGGGCAAAAAAATACCGCGCTGGACAGTCGGCGTCGTGCTGTTCGGGCTGATTGGCGCGGCCATTGCCTACTATGTGACCGTGGCCACCCCCACGCAGACACCGGAGGCCTACTGGTTTATTTTCCTTTCCGGCGCCATCGCCATCTGCGCCATGATTTTGCCGGGTATCTCCGGCAGTTTCCTGCTGGTGCTGCTGGCCAAGTATGAGTTTATCCTGGGGGCGGTGAAAGAGCTGCGCATCAGCATTGTGGCCGTGTTCGGACTGGGCTGCCTGGTGGGCATCCTGGCTTTCTCGCACGTGCTGAACTGGGCGCTCAAAAATTATCACAACGCCACCGTGGCCCTGCTCACCGGCTTTATGGTCGGCTCGCTGAACAAGGTGTGGCCCTGGAAGCAAACCCTGGAGACCTACACCGACCGGCATGGCGAAGTGAAGCCGCTGGTGCAGGAAAACGTGCTGCCGGGCACCTACGAAACCCTCACCGGGCACGAGTCTTACCTGTTCTACGGCATTTTGCTGGCGATCTTCGGCTTCCTGCTCGTGTATCTCATCGACCACTTTACTGACGACGATTCCCCTAAAGTATAAACAGCATGCGCAAATTCGGACTTATCGGCAAAAAGCTCGGCCACTCGTTCTCCAAAAAGTATTTCACGGAAAAGTTTGAGCGCGAGGGGATCCAGGACGCCAGTTACGAACTATATGAACTGCCGGATGCGCGGGAACTGACGGCGCTGCTGCAACGGGAGCCGGAACTGGCGGGATTGAACGTGACGGTGCCGTACAAGCAGGACGTGCTGCCCCTGCTGGATGAACTGGACACAGCTGCCGCAAAAATCGGCGCCGTGAACACCATCCGGATAAGCGAAGGGAGAACGAAAGGCTTTAACACGGACTACATCGGGTTTAAGGAGTCTCTTGAGGCGTTTTATCCTCGGCAGGAGCGGGGGCAGGCACTGGTATTGGGCACAGGCGGGGCCGCTAAGGCAGTGTGGGCGGCGCTGAATGCCTTAAACATACCCTACAGGGCTGTGTCGCGCACCCCTGGTTCCAATGAACTAAGCTACGAGCAACTGACACCGGCGCTGCTGCAGGGCTATAACCTGGTTGTCAACACCACCCCCATCGGGATGCACCCGCACACGGCGGCGGCACCGCCGTTGCCTTACGGGGCGCTCTCCGCAGCGCACTACCTCTACGACCTGGTCTATAACCCGGAGGAGACGCAGTTCCTGAAAAACGGGGCGGCGGCGGGCGCCAAAACCTGCAACGGCCTGGGCATGCTGTACCGGCAGGCTGACGCCGCCTGGGAAATCTGGAACAGTTGACAGAGGCGTTATCTCGGTGCGGATACCGCTCCCATCTCACGTTTATATATAATTCACGTTTATATATAGCTTCAGGCCATAGCCGGGAAAGCAATATATAGCGTTCTTTCACGTTATTGCTTCTTGCCTGTGCGTGAGAATCATACCACAAAATTGATATAGTACAAGTAGTGTTGGGTTCGTCTTCGTTAAAAGTACAAAACAAAGCAGGCAAACCATGACACAGCTACACGCCCTGAAGCAGAAGACACACTCCATCAACACAGAGATATACGCCCTGTACCTTGCTTACCGCGACGGGCGCGTGGCCTGGTACGTGCGCGTGCTGCTGGCGCTTACCATTGGCTACGCCATCAGTCCGGTGGACCTTGTGCCGGATATGACGGCGGTATTCGGCTATATAGATGATGTGGTGATGGCGGCGGCGGGCCTGCGCATCTCCTACAAACTGCTGCTGAAGGCCGTACGGCAGGAGGCGAGGCTGCAGGCGTACGAGGAGATGGGTGCTTCCACCAGGGCATCAGCCGTCGCCGTGAAAGTGGTGGGCTATGCCTGGCTGTTGCTGGCTACCTTGCTGCTGGTGTTCGGCTATAAACTGCTGCACCTGCATATGCTCTAACAGGCAACCCTATTTAGCATTCTACATTGCAACCCTATATAAACAGCGAAGCTTCCCGAACCGGAGGCTTCGCTGCTTATATAGGGTTTCGCATAAAAGACCTGCAGTATATGGCTCGTGCACTGCCCCTCCATCAGGCAGCAATCCTAAATTTTCAGGGATTTAGGCTGCTCCGGCAACAGCTACAAATGCCTGAATCCTGTATATTTACCTGCCAAATGCCGATGCTTATTTGTACATCCATGCATTGGCAGGGAGTGGTATAAAATTATTTTCGCGCGCTTGCAACCAATTGGCTCAGGCTGGCATCATGTGAATGTGTAGGGCAAACTAAACAGGCAGTTTTTGAAGCTTTTTACAAAACCAAAGTCAGATGAGGACAAACTCATAGAGGGGTGCATCGCGGGCAAACGCGACATGCAGCAGCTCCTGTATGACCAGTACTCAAAGAAGATGATGGCGGTTTGCCTGCGGTATGCCCCTACCACGTTCGAGGCCGAAGACATGATGCAGGAGGCGTTCGTGAAAGTGTTCACCCATATCGGGAAGTTTAAGCGGGACTGCCCGCTCGAGTACTGGATACGCAAAATCATGGTGAACACCGCCCTGAAACACCTGCGCAGCAAGCAACTGCTCACGGTGTCGCACGAGGCCGATGAGGTAAACAACCTTGCCTCCGACAACTTCAGCCTGACAGGCTACTCTCTCGACGAACTGCTCAGCATGGTGCAGAGCCTGGCCCCCCGCTACCGGATGGTGTTTAACCTGTATGCCATCGAAGGCTACAACCATAAGGAGATCGGGGAGATGCTGGACATTTCGGAGGGAACGTCTAAGTCACAGTATTCACGTGCGAGGGCCATCCTGCAGAACATGATCGCCCGCCAGGAAAATAACTACAAGGAAAATGTCATCAGCAGCTAACGATAAGCGCGGCAAACTCGAAGACGAGTTCAGGAACCGCATGTACGATGCTGAGGCGTCTCCGTCTCAGCAGCTCTGGAGCCGTATAGACCACAGCCTGACGGTGCAGGAAAACGGCGAGTATAAGAAGCGCGCGGTGTTCTATCGCCAGCTGGCCGCCGCCTGCATCGCGCTGCTTTTAGTGGCGGGCGGTGTCGGTGCCTATTATTTCGGCAGCGCCCCTGCTTCGCGGCAGCCCTTGGCCACTGTGTCTCCTGCCCCTTCTGCCAGCACTACGCCAACTGAACAAAGCACCGCAACCAATCAAGCAGGAGCCACTAAACAGGCAAAACCTACTATCGCCGGTACAAAGGCCAATCAAACCAGGCAACAGGCAACGATACCAGATACGATAACAGCGCCTCAGGGAGCTTCTGTCGGCAATCAGCCTGTCGGGCCTGCCGCCATCGCAGTTGTCCCTGCCGCCGCTCTACGCGATAAGATTAGTACAAACGCCGCAAGCAAAGATATAGAAATAACGACCTCTGAGGCATCTGGCAGCAAGCCAGCCGCCGAGAACTCGCTGGCCCTGACAACACCGCAAGCAGCAAGCCCTGCTACCGGGGCTGCAGAAACACGGCTTTCCCTTTATAAACCGATTCGGAACACCATGGCTGCGCTGGGCGCAACCGGGGAAAAGCCTGCCTTCAACACCATGGCGCCCCGCTCGTCGCTTGCTGCCCCTGCGACTACCGAAAGCATTACTGACAATTTCGTGAAGCAGAACAAGCAGGTCATGGCGCGTGCAAAGCAGCAGGAGGAAGCCCGCAAGGCGCTGGCTGTAGCCGGCAACGAAGCCGTCGCTGCCGGCAGCAAGAAGTCAGCGAAAGAGAGTAGCGCGGAAAGAAGCCGCTGGTCGCTGGGCATGGCCTACGCGCCGAGCTACTTCGACCAGAACATCGGCATCCCGAACCAGATGATGGGCGCTTCCAGCAGGCAAAGCTTTATGCCGGGGGGGCCTTCTGCCACAGCCCTGTCGTCTTTATATATGGACCAGGCCCGCGAGGAATACGACGAGAACACTGACCCCGGTTTCTCCTATGGTGTGGAGGTGAAAACGAGTTTCAGGCTGGGCAAGAAAATTAAACTGCTGACAGGGCTGGGGTTCCTGCAAAACACGTCGCGCTCGAAATCAAGCTATGTGATCCAGCAGTTCTGGGGCAATGCGTACGCAGACGCCTACGACTCCAACGGGCCGACTTCGATCTTCCTGCCTTCTATCAGCACAAACTTCGCAACCGACTCGCTGGCGGTGGCCAAAACCCCGGAGTACAAGGTAAACCACCGCTACCGCTATCTTACCGTGCCGGTGGGCCTGCAGTACGAGGGCAATATGGGCAAAGACTGGTTCTGGTATGGCGGTGCAGGGGTTGCGGCCAACATCCTGCTGCAGACAACCATCCTTACCTCTGCATCGGAGGTGACGGACGTCGAGTATGATGTGAATGAGAACTCGCCTTTTCGCAAGCTGCAGTGGTCGGGCAACGTGTCGGCTGGGGTCGGCAAGCGACTGGCCAACCATCTGTCCGTGACGCTGGGGCCCGAGGTCAGGAGCTATTTCACGACGCTGCTGGCAGAGCCGGAGAACACGCAGGCACCGCAAGGCAAGCCCTACACCATCGGCGTGAACATGGCCGTGAACTACGAACTGGGCGCAGGCAAAAAAGCCCGGTAAATTTAAACCGCCTTGCAACCCTTCGGCCAGGGGGCGGGTCATCTAACCGAGCGTACATCAGAACCTAAACCTGCCGCCGCCATGAACACCTTACGCAATACTCTATATGTGCTGCTCGTGGTGCTGCGGCAGAACCTGTACGGGTGGTATGCGCTCCTGCTGCTGCTCGTGTTTGCCCTGCTGGCCTAAGTCGGCAGCAGCAACTTTACCCGGAATATTTTTCCCGCTCAAAATAAAGCTATGAAAAAACTGTCTTTCAGGAGGTGGTGCCCGAAGGGGTACCCTTCCCGGAGGCAGCAAAAAAGCAACCTGATCAGAATAGAATGAGAAGCTTCCTCTATATCGTGCTTGTTTACCTGTGCCTGTCGCTGCTGGTGGTGAGCTGCTCGGAGAGCAACGACCCCGCGCCGGCCTGTATGCAGGCCGAGGTAGTGGGGCCGGATGCCTGTCAGCCCGGCTGGTATGTTCTGAAGCTGCAGGACGATGCCAAAGTCACCGGTAACCAAAGCAACAGCTATATCGGGCAGCTGCACGGTGGCTATGTCACCACCAGCACGTTGCCCGGGGAGTACCGGCAGGCGGGGCGCCGCCTGAGCGTGTCGCTGGAAGTGGACGATGAGCCCACGCAGATCTGCACAGCCGTGAACGTGATATATCCCACCGTGCGGGTTGTGCGCGTGTGCGCAGCCGATGATACAGGCGGGATTTAGAGATTAGACCTGCAGTTTATGTTTAGTGATTTTGTTTGTTGATTAAGAATGGTTGATTTAGCAGAAGGCCTGTCAATATTTGGCAGGCTTTTCTGCTTAAAGTGCCCTGGTGCTCAGGGGCCATATAAAACGCCATGGGAATTAAGCCAGCGGGACAGGCGGCAGGCAAAAGCTTTGGCAAATTAGTCCTTCGTAAACTGCCTGTCAGCACCTCTATAAACCGCTGCACACTCCATAACCAAAGCGCTGCGGCAGGCGGGTGCAGGTGTACAATAATTGATGAAGAAAGAAGTTTACTATAGGACATTATCTTTCTGATAGCGAAAATATAGTGTTATATTTGCGGCTGATAAAAAATAGGCTTTTCATACTGCTTAGCAGAGGTTTTAGAATGCTTCTCATCTATATGCCACAGCGGTGAGCGGTGGCGCAGGTTAAGCGCCAAATCAGGTCCGCCGCATGAATCCTGTAATCAAACCCAAGGGAGAAACTGTATCAACAGTACGAAACAATATGCAATTTTTGAAAATTAAGACGCTTCTGCTAAATAAAGTTACGCTGTTCCTTTGCTGCTGCGTGGCACTTGCCTCCTGCGAAGACCCTAACGAACTGGGGCTGGGGCTTGTGGATGATAACATCGCCGGAAAGTACACTGACACCCTGACCGTGAACGTATCTACGGTGTTGCTCGACTCCGTCGCCACATCAGGCTCCGGCAACCTGCTGGCGGGGCAGTACACAAATCCGTACAGCGGCACGGCTTTGGCCAGCACGTTCTTCCAGGTTGGCCTGGGCAGCGCCGCCTGGACCGTGGCCGAGGACGCCGCTTTCGACTCCTTGGAGCTGATCCTGTCTTACTCCGGATACAGCTACGGCGACACCACCCAGGCGACAACATTTGAGGTGCACAGGCTCACCAGCGCCATGACGCCCCGCACGCTGTCCCCGTATTTCTTCAACGAGGAGCCGTACTCTTACCTGTACGCCGAGAATTCCCTCTACAACACGAGCAATACCGCCACATCCGCAGACTCGCTGAGTTCCTTCACCATCACGCCGCGGCCATTGAGCAAAGACACTTTTGCCATCGCGCTTTCTGATGAGTTGGGGCAGGAGTGGCTGAGCCTGAAGAAGGCAGGCGACACCCGGCTGACAGACGCTACCAGTTTTCTGAACTACTTCCAGGGCCTGAAGATCTCCAGCACCGCCGGAAGCGCAGTGGTGGGTTTCCCGGTAGCATCCGCCAAAGTAAGGCTTCACTATTCGGAGACAGTAGGCGGCACCAAGACCGCCAGAACAAGAGATTTTGCGACAGTTAACCCAAGCCTGCAGTACAACCAGTTCCTGACGAACCTCGAGGGTTCAGCACTGGAGGGGCTTGTGCGTGGAGGCGAGCCCGTGCCAGCCGATCAGACGGGGAACGTAAGCGTGATGCAGGGCGGCACCGGCCTGATGATCAAAATAGAGATTCCGTACCTGGCCAGCCTGAAAGGGCAGGTGCCGCCGGACCTCATCAACAGGGCGGTGTTAGTGGTAGAGCCGTTGAGCAATACCGCGCAGTACCCTTTCCCGGTGCCTCCGACGCTGGCCCTGTACAACACCAACAGCTCGAACGCGCCCCTTGCCCCGGTTATGTTTGACAGCCAAAACGCGCTGACAGCGGATTATGCGGAGCCTAACCAGCAGAACCCCAGCGGCCGGTATGACTTTAACCTGACCCCCTACATTGTGGAGCTGCTTCGGGACGAGAACCCGGGTAACCTGACGTTGCTCCTCGGCACCCCGTCCACAACCTATCGGCAGCAGGTAGGCAGGCTGGTAGTCGGCGGATCAGAAAACCAGCAGCAGAGCATCAAATTGAAAGTTTACTACACTACCATTAAATAAGGATTGCGGGCTATGAGAAAAATCTATATAAGCATGCGCCTGTTAACGAGCCTGTGTTTGCTGTTGACCATGTGCGTGTTTACAGCGTGTGACAGCGATAACGATGTTGATTTATTCAGTAACTGGACAGAAAAGTCTGATTTTGCGGGTGAGGCACGTACCGGTGCCGTTTCCTTTACCATCAACGGGAAAGCATATGTCGGTACGGGCTCTGACGGCGAGAACCGCCTGACCGACTTCTGGCAGTACAACGCCGAAGGGGACACCTGGACCAGGCTGGCCGACTTCCCGGGCGCGGCCCGAAGCGGGGCTGTGGGCTTTGCCGCAAACGGCAAAGGCTATATTGGCACCGGCTACGACGGCACCCAGAACCTGAAAGACTTCTGGGAATATGACCCGGCTACAGACACCTGGACGCAGCTGGCAGACTTCCCGGGCACGGCACGCTACGGGGCCGTGGCGCTGGCGCTGGAGGACAAAGGCTATATAGGGGCAGGCTTCGATGGGGCTTACCTGAAAGACTTCTGGCAGTATGACCCTGCTACGGGCGCGTGGGCTGCCAAAGCAGAACTGTCCGGTGCCAGACGCGTGAACGGCTATGCCTTTGTGATGAACGGGAAAGGCTATATTGGCGGCGGCCGCAACAATGGCATCCTGGAGGCTGACATTATGGAGTACAGCCCCGCCACGGACTCGTGGAAAAACTTCAGGAACCTGACAACAATTGCCCGCGATGGCGATATAGACGAAGATTTCCCTTCTCCGCGGGCGTATGCCTCTGCTTTTGTGCTGAACAACAAAGCCTACATCGTGGGAGGGTCCTTGACGGCGACTCCGTCTAACAGTGCCGCATTAAGCGATGTATGGGAGTTTGACCCTGCCACTGATACCTGGAACCTGGTCGATAGCTTTAACCAGGCTGCCAACAGGGAGAGCGGTGTCAGTTTTGTTATCGGCAACTTCGGGTACGTCGGCCTGGGCCGTAGCGGCGCAGTGCGGAAAGATGATTTGTGGCAATTTGACATTAGCAGGAGCGACGACTAAGCATTTTTAGTGTAGATACATAAACAGTAAAGCCTGCCCTTCCTGAGCAGGCTTTGCTGTTTTAAAGACAGGGTTTTCTGCTTTCGTAATCAGCTGTGAATAGTACAAAAGCGTAAACTTACTGCCCGCTTTTCGTGTTATAGTTTATCTTTACTTATCCGCAAAATCAACGAATGGATTTTCAGCTAACATCAGAATTCAAACCGACCGGCGACCAGCCAAAAGCGATACAACAACTTACCGAAGGCATCAACAACGGGGAGCCGGCGCAGGTGCTGCTGGGAGCCACCGGTACGGGCAAGACCTTCACCATGGCCAACGTGATCCAGAACGTGGGCAAGCCGACACTGGTGCTGTGCCACAACAAGACGCTGGCGGCGCAGCTATATGGGGAGTTCAAGCAGTTCTTCCCCAACAACGCCGTGGAGTATTTCATCTCATACTACGACTATTACCAGCCCGAGGCATATATAGCCTCTTCGGATGTGTTCATCGAGAAGGACCTGGCCATTAACGAGGAAATCGAGAAGCTGCGGCTGCACACCACCTCGGCGCTGCTCTCGGGCCGCCGCGACATCGTGGTGGTGGCGTCGGTGTCGTGCATATATGGTATCGGAAACCCGGAGGAGTTCGGGAAGAATATCCTGTACCTGGCACCGGGGCAGCGTTACAGCCGCAACAACCTCTTGTATACCTTTGTGCAGATCCTGTACAGCCGCACCGAGGCGGAGTTTACACGTGGAACATTCCGGGTGAAAGGCGACACGGTGGACATCTTCCCGGCCTACGCAGACTTTGCCTACCGCCTTTACTTCTTCGGAGACGAGTTGGAGCAGATCCACCGCATCGACCCGGCCTCCGGCAAAAAGCTGTCGGACGAGAAGGCGATCTCGCTGTACCCGGCCAACCTTTTCGTGACCGGGAAAGATACCCTGCAGCAGGCGATCAGCGAGATACAGTTCGACCTGGTGGCGCAGCACGAGTATTTCCTGAAGGAGGACCGGCCGGCAGAGGCCAAGCGCATCAAAGAGCGCACCGAGTTTGACCTGGAGATGATCCGCGAGTTGGGCTATTGCTCCGGCATCGAGAACTACTCCCGCTACTTCGACCGCCGCTCCCCCGGCACACGGCCGTTCTGCCTCCTGGACTATTTCCCGGACGACTATATGATGGTGATTGATGAGAGCCACGCCACGCTGCCGCAGGTGCGTGCCATGTGGGGCGGCGACCGCTCGCGCAAGGTGGCCCTGGTAGAATATGGCTTCCGTTTGCCCGCCGCCATGGACAACCGCCCCCTCACGTTTAACGAGTTCGAAAGCATGATGCGCCAGGTGGTATATGTAAGCGCCACCCCCGGCGATTATGAGATACAGAAATCGGAAGGCGTGGTGGTGGAGCAGATTATCCGCCCGACCGGTCTCCTGGACCCTGAGATTGAGGTACGGCCCAGCACCAACCAGGTAGATGACCTGCTGGAGGAGATAGACGAACGCGTGAAGGAAGGGGCAAGGGTGCTGGTGACCACGCTTACCAAGCGCATGGCCGAGGAACTCACCAAATACCTCGACCGCCTCCACATCAAAGCCAAGTACCTGCACTCGGAGGTGAAGACGCTGGACCGGGTGGAGATTCTGCGGGAGTTGCGGCTGGGTGTGATTGACGTACTGGTGGGCGTGAACCTGCTGCGCGAGGGCCTTGACCTGCCGGAGGTAAGCCTGGTGGCGATACTGGACGCTGACAAAGAAGGCTTCCTGCGCGACCAGCGCTCGCTGATTCAGACGATGGGCCGCGCCGCCCGAAACGAGAAAGGAAAAGTGATTATGTACGCCGACCGTATGACCGGTTCGATGCAGCGCGCTATCGACGAGACCACCCGCCGCCGCGCCACGCAGCTTGCCTACAATGTGGAACACGGCATTACGCCGCGCACCATCCTGAAATCGAATGAGGAGGTTTTTGAGCAGACCGCTGTAGCCGACGCCAGGAAGAAAGAAGTGAAGATGTACGCCGGTGCAGGAGAAGTGTCGTTAGCTGCCGAGCCCGTTATACAGCTGATGAAGCGCGATGAGCTGGAAAAGCTTATCAAATCAACAGAGAAGCAGATGGAGACCGCCGCCAAAGACCTGGACTTTTTGCAGGCGGCTAAGTACCGCGATGAGATTGCGGAACTGCGGAACCTGCTGAAGACGAAGCGGGAGTAACAGCAAAGCAAAGATGAACAAAGGCACCTGAGGTATATACCTGCAGGTGCCTTTGCTTTTTTAGGACTCGCGGTGTCCGCAGGTCCCGAGAGCGTCTGGTAGTCGTTCTAAGGATGCCTGCAGGGACTGCGCACGCTGCCAGGCCGGGAAGCTGGTGCGGGTTATATATAGCGCTATTGCGAAGGCGAGGCAGGAAGTGCCTATATTCGCGAAAAAAGCCATCACCTTATGACTTCTCCTGCTTCCGATACATTTTCTTTTCGTGCCGGCATTCCTGCCGATGCCGCCCTGCTCGCCGATTTGGGCTGGCGCACGTTCGAGGAGGCCTTTGGCGCTGCAAACAGTCCGGAGGATATGGCGGCATTCAGGCCCACTATGTACAGCGTGGAGCTTCAGGCCGCTGAACTAACCGATCCAGACACAACATTTATGATAGCGGAGGCGGCAGGAGAGGCCGTGGCCTATATAAAACTGAGAAGCGCGCCTGCGCCCGAGGCCATACAGGCAAAACGACCACTCCAGATCGACCGCTTCTATATAGCGCAGCAATGGACGGGGCAGGGTTTAGGCGACAGACTAATGCAGCTCTGCCTCCAGAAAGCGCAGCAACAGGAGCACGATGTGGTGTGGCTCACGGTGTGGGAGCACAACGAGCGGGCAAAGCGGTTTTACCAGAAGTACGGGTTCAGAGAGGTAGGGGAACTGGAATTTATATTAGGCCGGGACGTGCAGCGCGATTTATATATGCAGCGGGAGGTCTAAGCTATATAGCGCTTCGTGCCGCTGATAAATATAAATCGTAGCGAAATTATTGTGCCGGATAATCAGGGAAAGGTGAGCGGTTGGTTACTCGGATTTTATATATTGAGAATAATATATAAAATTCATAAATCTACTTCATATATAGGGCAGATAGGAGGAGTAGTTCCTGCTGTCCAGTTGTTAGACGCAACTAAATGAAATATATAAAACAGTTCTTTAGGGACTTTATAGCTTTACCTAAGCACCTTTTTTTTAGAAAGTACTTTCTTCTTCCGGTAAATGTTCTATTTGTTTGGATAACTATAGGAAATATTCTTGAAATGAATTATGGAGTAGATGATTTAAAAAAGATTACTGGGAAGGTTGAATATAACGAGGTAGTTACGACAAGGATTATCAATAAGCCTTTGTATAAGGGAAGAGAACAGGAGCTACGATTAAAGCTTCACAATTACCCTGAATACTATAGGCTTACTGATAATTTCTTTATTGGTGAAGTAGCCGGAAAGTTGATGATTGGAGACTCTGTAACTGTCTACTACAGAAGTTGGTTTCAAACCCTTTTAGGGTTTGGAAGGCAAACTGATATATATCAGGTAGAGTACCATGAGAAAACATTATTTGAGCTGAGTGACAGGCAACGAAATGCTAAAGGATTAGCATTAATAGGGGCAATGGCAACACTCTTATTCTTTCCTATTTATTTACACTATAAAAGAAATGAATAGTATTGTCTAACACTACCTATAGTGCATAAATGCACCATAGCAAAGACGTTGCCCACCATATATTACCACCCATATAACCAACAGCACAATAAATACCGCAGCGCATATTGCTAACTGATAGTTTTAAACACCAGCTCCGTCAGGAATGCTACCAACTGATCCTCTTTGCTGTCTGAGATGTTGGTGAGCGAGGGGAGGTGTAGCGAGAAGAACTTCTGGTAATGCGCCGTTTCGGCCACGGTGGAAACCAGCGAAGCAGGAAACTTATAAGCAGGATTTATCTCTCTGATGATGTCCGCAACACGCTTGCAGAAGCGTTTATAGCTGAAAAAGAAGCCTTCCCTGTTGTTGTCATCCACCTCCTTGGTCAGGTACACCTTCGCCGATTCTGCCACCACGACCCTTTGCAGCGCCACCTCGTCCACGTGTGCAAAGTTCATGTCCTGCTCTATGTTGCCAGACAGGATCGTGATGGCGATCATCAGCCTTTCATCTGCGGCCAGTATATTGTTGGTGGCAAAAACAAGCCGGTACTCCAGCCAACTCCAGTACCAGGAGATCAGGTAGGAGAGCAGCATATGCTTGCTCTCAAAATACCTGTATATCGTAGCCTCCGTTGTCCCTATCTTCTCGGCCAGCTTCTTGAACGTAAAAGACTCCAGCCCCAGTTCGTCCAGAAGCAGTATACTCTGTTCCACGATCTGCCGGCCTTTCTCCGAAGATTCAGGGTTTTTCAGGTATACTTTCTCGTCTACATGAATTTTAATGTTTGCCAGCAAGCTTTTCATCAAGTATCTGATTTTTCTGCGGTGCGCGATCATAGAAATCCACGGTGCCGGTCTCCACGTTGTACATGCCCCCTACGATGCCGATCTCTTCGTTTTCGATCATCTCACGAACAATACTACTTCTATTTTGAATTTCTTCCATCATGTTGAGCACATTTCTTTCGGCTACCATGTCCACAAACGCAGGGTTGGCCGAGCTTCTGTCGCCGTTGTAGCGGAGGTCTACCATAGCCGGCTTAATCTTGTCTATAAGACCCGTCAGGTTACCCATTTTCACGTCGTCGCAGGCTCCCTTTACGGCGCCGCAAGCCGTGTGCCCTAAAACCACAATCAGCTTCGAGCCAGCTACCTTACAGGCAAACTCCATGCTCCCCAGGATGTCCTCGTTCACGATGTTGCCCGCAATCCGGACGCTGAAGATGTCGCCCAGGCCCTGGTCAAAAATAAGCTCGGCCGACGTTCTGGAGTCGATGCAGCTGAGCACAATGGCAAAAGGGTGCTGCCCCTGTGAGGTTTCGTTCACCTGCTGCAACAGGTTACGGTTAAGCTTAAGGTTGCTGACAAATCTTTTGTTGCCGTCTACCAGGAGCTGGATGGCTTTCTCTGGCGTTAGTTCCGCCTGCATTTCTTTTGTGAGGGTTCTCATATCTTTCAGTTGGTTAAAATGTTTTTGCTTTTAGAGTAAGACCTTTTCTTCCTTCAGCCTTTCCGTGTCTTCCACCTCCCTGATCTTCAGGTTGATGTTTTTACTATGGGCGGTTTCCTTAAAATCTTCGATCAGCTCCTGCACATCCGGGTCGATGTAGGCCGATTTGGAGTAGTCGATTTCCAGGTCCACGTTGTCGGGCAGCTTCCGTAAGGTCTGCAGGATGTTCCCTTTGTTCAGGAAAGAGATCTCCTCCGCCAGGATCATGTAGTATTTTTCACGGGCTCCCTCGTTTTTGTCTTTGTACAGGTAGTGCGATACTTTGTAGTTGTTGCGCAGCACATGGGCGATGGCCACCGCCATGCCGATACCGATACCGGTCAGAAGGTCCGTGAAAACAATAGCGACAATCGTGACTACGAAAGGCAGAAACTGGCTCCAGCCATTCCTGTACATGCTCTTGAACAAGGCTGGCTTGGCCAGTTTATAGCCCACAACCAGCAGAATAGCGGCAAGGCTCGCCAGCGGGATCATGTTCAGGATACCCGGGATGAGGATCACGCAGGCCAGGATGAGGATACCGTGGATAAGGGCGGAAAGCTTCGTTCGCCCGCCGGACTGGATGTTGGCAGAGCTCCTGACGATCACCTGCGTCACAGGCAAACCGCCGATCATACCGGACACCATATTGCCTACGCCCTGCGCCACCAGCTCTCGGTTGGCGGGGCTGATTCTTTTGTAAGGGTCCAGCTTGTCGGTCGCCTCCAGGCACAGCAGGGTTTCCAGGCTCGCCACCACGGCCAGCGTGCCGGCAAGAAACAATACATCGTAGGTGAGCACACGGCTGAAGTCCGGCGCTGTGAACTGCTGCCGAAAGCCGCCGAAGCTATCGGCTACCGGAAGCACCACCAGGTGGTTGGCGGCCAGCGCAAGCTGCGGGTAATAATCGCGGAAAACCACGTTGAGGAGAATCCCCAGCAGCACGACAACCAGAGGCCCCTGAATCAGCTGAAAAATTTTATGCTTCTTCGTGAGTACCTGGTCCCACAAAATAAGAATGGCCAGCGACAGCGCGCTGATGATCACTGCCCCGGGAGTGATATAATTGAAGGTATTGAACAATTCACTGAAGGTAGTGCCACCATCAGGCTCGATAAAATGAACGTCTCCTTCGTAGTCAGAATCGTATCCGAAGGCATGCGGGATCTGCTTTAATATGATGATGACGCCTATGCCTGCCAGCATCCCCTTGATAACCGAGGTCGGGAAATAGTACCCGATGCTGCCGGCCTTCAGCAGTCCCAGCGCCAGCTGTATGGCACCGGCCAGCACAACGGCAGAAAGGAAAACCTCAAAGCTTCCGAGGCCCTGTATGGCCTGCAGCACAATTACCGCCAGACCCGCTGCGGGCCCACTGACACCCAACTGGGAGCCACTGATAAGCGAGACTACGATACCCCCTACAATACCGGCAATAATGCCCGAGAACAGCGGCGCGCCTGAGGCCATGGCAATGCCCAGGCACAGCGGAACGGCCACAAGGAATACCACGATTCCTGCGGGCAGATCATTTTTAATTTCTTTCAGGCTGATCATCTTTCTACGAATGTAATATCATTTAAAACAATAGCAATACTATAGTTACACGAAGTAAAGTAATTTTGTTTAGAAGTTATACATGCTGCCTTCGTTTTTTATTAAATTATTTAGCGACAGACAGATAGGCGTCGTTCCTCCTTTGGTTGCCACAGACTGTAAAGGCGGCTGAGTTTCCTCTCACCAACCCTTTCCCCCATTAGCATCAACTATATATAGAAATCAAAGACATGCTATATGCCTTCGGGGGTAATCTCCTATATAAGGAGCAGTATTGCATCGGGTGCGCTTTCGTGGGCAGGTATCGCTGTCAACTACTACACCATAGCGTCAACTTACAGAAACACAAGGTATACGGTGTGCTGAAACTTGTGAGTAACTGCCTGTTATGAGGTGTTTTGCGTAAAGTATAGGAAGCGTAACAGAGGGCTAAACTTTATATCTTAAATCAACTCTATGCCACAGAAAAAGATTATCGTTGTATTCGGAGCAACCGGGGCCCAGGGAGGCGGTGTTGCCCATGCCATCCTGCAAGACAGGAACAGTGAATTCGCTGTGCGTGCTGTCACCAGAAACCCCGATTCAGATAAGGCGAGAGAACTTGCCGGAATGGGAGCGGAAGTAGTAGCTGCAGACATCGATGACAAGGAGAGCCTGAAGAGAGCCCTGGAGGGAGCATATGGCGCCTATATGGTCACGTTTTTCTGGGACCATTTCTCGCCAGAGAAAGAGTATGCCGAGGCGCAGAACCTGGCAGAAGCAGCCAAGGCTGCCGGGCTGCAGCATGTGATCTGGTCCACGCTGGAAGACACCCGGAAATGGGTGCCGCTGGACGATGACCGCATGCCCACGCTGCAGGGGAAATATAAAGTGCCGCACTTTGATGCGAAAGGCGAGGCAGACCAGCTGTTTACGGACCTTGGCGTGCCCACCACTTTCCTCAGGGCCTCTTTTTACTGGGACAACTTCATCCACTTCGGTAGCGGGCCAAAGAAAGGACCCGATGGCAAGCTGTACCTGACTTTCCCGATGGACGACAAAAAGATGGCGGGTATAGCGTCTGAGGACATCGGCAAATGCGCCTACGGAATCTTTAAAAGAGGAAAAGAGCTTATAGGCAAGACAATCGGTGTGGCCGGTGAGCACCTGACTGGCCAGGAGATGGCTGCGGCCATGTCGAAGGCTTTAGGGCAGGAGGTAATCTATAACAATGTGTCGCCGGATACTTTCCGCGGATTTGGCTTCCCGGGCGCAGATGACCTGGGCAATATGTTCCAGTTCTACCGCGACTTTGATGAGGCCTGCAACAGCGTACGGGATGTGAAGTTCTCAAAAGAACTCAACCCTGAACTGAAGTCGTTCGACATGTGGCTAGCCGAGAACGCACAGAAAATACCGTTGGACTGAGTTTATATTGGGGGCGGCCGCCGCTGCTATATATAAGCCTGCGCTGGTGCCCCCTAGGAACACTCCCCGAACAGGCCAGGGCTGGTTTATTATCAACGGCCTCCACTCATTTATAGATAGCAGCTTTGCTTATATCCTCATCGCTTCCTGCTCACCCACTTATTGCCCTTCAGCCAGAACCGCCAGGGAAGCTGTGCGTCCTCGCCAGCGTAGTCGATGCCGATGCGGGGACCCGTGGCTATATCCGCTGATGCTATCGGAGTGCCCCGGTCTTCCAGCCATACCGTATCCCCTGTCAGGTCTGCCCCATACAACTTTTTGTTGATGCCCAGTGCGACGCTCATCACGCCGGGTCCGGCCGTCAGGTTTGGTTTCGGTATCGCCATATTCCGGCGCAGCAGCATTTCTTCTATTCCCTCCTGTGGCTCGATGGCCCGCACGAGCACCGCGTCGGCGCTGTCCTGCCGGTTTGTGATGATGTTGAACAGGTGATAGATGCCATATACCAGGTACACGTAGGCCACGCCGCCCTCGTGGTACATGATCTCGGTGCGCTGGGTGCGGCGGTTGAGGTGCGCGTGGCAGGCCTGGTCGTTTTCCCCGGAATAAGCCTCCGTCTCCACAATCATGCCGCCTGTCAGGATACCATTTATGTTGGTGAATAAATACTTCCCTAGCAGCTCCTGCGCCACCTGCACCACATCGGGGCGGGTATAGAATGATTTCGGCAGCTTCATGTCCGTTGCTCGTGTCTCGTTGTTAGTTGTTCGTGTTTGGTTGGTACGGCGTACTGCCTGACGAGTTAGGGTCCTCCTCTCTCTTGTCCTATATATAACCCGTAATTCGGAATTCATAATTAATCCTTACCTTTGCGCCAGATTGGTGGCTTTTACTACTGCCGTGGTAAAGGCCTTAAAAGGGAAGCAGGTGTGAATCCTGCGCTGTTCCCGCAACTGTCATCTTCATAAAAGGGTTAGCCTAAACCAACGGCCACTGTGCAGCATCTGCAGCATGGGAAGGCGGGCTGACTGAAGAGAGCCAGGAGACCTGCCAGTCCGACACTGATTTGTCGTATGCTTTCGGGTAAAAAGCTGCACGGCCTCCGCTGTTATGGCGCCTGCTGTTCTCCTTCTATACCCTCTGCATGCTTCGGGACTAAAGCGACTGTGCACGTGGTATTATTCTCTTTCCGTATGTTTTGGGTGTGGATCGCCTGCTCTGTTGGGCTGGCCGCAACTGCCGTGGCGCAGCAGGACACCGCGCTGCACCGGCTGCGCACCGTGGAGGTGTTCGGCAAGCCCGCTGAGGTATATGCCGCCGGCAGCCGCGTCAGTTCTGTCGATAGCAGCTACCTGAGCACCTACGCCTCCGGCTCACTCGCAGATGCCCTGCAGGCCCGTACCCCCATCTACTTCAAGAGCTATGGCGTCAGCGGCCTTTCCTCCGTTGCTTTCCGCGGCACCAACGCCTCACAGACGGCCGTGCTCTGGAACGGGCTCAACATTGCGCCTGCCACCCTGGGCCAGTCCGATTTCTCCACGCTCCCGCTCAGCGGGATAGGGGAGGTGGCGGTGCAGCACGGCTCGGCCGGGGCCCTGTACGGCAGCGGGGCAATAGGCGGGGCGGTGCTGCTGCAGTCTCCTGTATCTACAGGCGAAGGCGTTGGGCTGGAGGTGCAGCAGGAGGCCGGGAGCTTCGGCCGCTATTTCGGCAGCGGGCGCGTCCGCTTTGGCAGTGAGAAACTGCAGGTGGGCGCCAGCGCCTACGTTCGCGTTGCCGAAAACGATTTTCCTTATAGAGACGTCTCCCGCTTCGGCACGCCCAAGGTCAAGCAGGAGCACGCCGGGCAGCAACTGCACGGGTTTACCCAGGATCTTGTATATAAACTATCCCCCAGAACACAGGTAGGCTTGCACGGCTGGTATACGTACGCCGACCGCGAACTGCAGCCGGCCATGGGGTCCGCCTATAACGAGGCGAAGCAGCAGGACGAGAACCTGCGCCTGCTGGCAGAGCTGAAACACAGCAGTGACTGGGGCCAGACGGATATAAAAGCGGCTTACTTCAAGGATTACCTCCACTACACCGACCTCGCCACCAACTCTATTGCGGATGTGCAGACGTACCAGTTGCAGGCCGGGCAAACCTATACCCGGGGAACCAGCTGGAGCCTGCGCGGGGGCTTTAACCTGCAGCATTTTGTGGCAGAGAACGACGGCTATGCCGGGCAGCAAGCGGAAAACAGGGGGGCGGCGTTCGCGCTTTTCCGTTACAACCCTGTCGCGCCACTGGCGCTGAGCCTGAACGTGCGCCAGGCTTTTGTGGAAAACCATAGCCCCTTGCCCACGCCGGCTTTAGGCTTCGACTGGAAATTTTACAACCGGAACAGGCACCAGCTTTCCCTTAAGGGCAACGCCTCGGGCAGCTACCGCGTGCCGACCCTCAACGACCGCTTCTGGATTGGGGCGGGTAACCCGGACCTGAAACCAGAGCAGGGCTGGAGCTACGAAGGCGGGCTGCGCCACCTGCTGGTGCTGGGCAACACGCTGCTGCTGGAGACGGAGGCCACCGCCTACCGCATGCTGATCGATGACTGGATCCAGTGGACGCCGGACCATACCGGTAACTGGCGCCCCGCCAATCTGCAGAAGGTGAGGTCGCAGGGCATCGAGTTTAGCAGTCAGGCCACCGCTACGGCGGGTGCCGTGCGGCTTACCGGTGCCGCCAGCTACACCTATACCTCCTCGGAGCAGGTGGCCATATATGAGGGGGCAGGCGACAAGGGCAAGCAATTGATGTACGTGCCGCTGCACAAAGCTGTATTTGCAACAACTGCCGCTTACCGCGGCTGGTCGGTGCTGGGCAACCTGAATTACACGGGCCTGCGCTATACCAGCAACTCCGGGACAAGCAGCCTGGATGCCTTCCTGCTGCTGCAGCTGGCCCTGAGCAGGAAGCTGCAGCTCCGGCAGAACACGCTCCTGCTCACCCTGCGCGCCGACAACGTGACCAACGCTGCTTACCAGACCATGGCGTACCGCGCCATGCCCCCGCGCGGCTATACCTTCAGTTTACGCTTTATCATTCCATAACTTATATCCATGCATCAGACGATGAAAAAAATTAACTTATTCCGCCGTTTCCTGGCGGCTGCCGTGCTCCTGGCCGGCTCACTCGGCTTCACGGGTTGCGACAGCGACGATGAGGAAGTAGACCCGGTAACCGAAACCGAAGTCCGCGGACCCTATGACCAGCAGGGCGTTTTTATACTGAATGAGGGGAATTTCGAGACGCCGAACGGCTCAGTCTCTTTCCTGAGCGACAGCGCCGGCCACGCGGTGGTGAACAACATCACCCAGAAAGCGAACGACAACCGCCTGCTGGGCGATGTGGTGATGGACCTGGACCTGCTGGGCGAACGCGCTTATATTGTGGCTAACAACAGCAACAAACTGGAAGTGGTAAACGCCTTTAGCTTCAAAACAGAGGGCATCGTGGACTTAAAGCAGCCGCGCCATTTCACTGTTGCCAGCTCAGACAAAGGCTATGTAACCGAGTGGGTGGAGTATGGCCAGCCCGGGCAGGTGTCCGTAATCGACCTGAATTCGCTGAAAGTGGTGAAGACCATCCCGGTGGGCCCGCAGCCGGAGGAACTCCTCGTGGTGGACGGGAAGCTATATGTCGCCATCAGCGGCGCTGACGTGGTAACCGTGATCGATGTGACTACCGACGCAGTGGAGCAAAGCATCCAGTTGACGGACGGGCCAGCGGAACTGGAGCTCGACATGAAAAACAAGCTTTGGGTGCTCGCAAAAGGAAAAACCGTTTATAACGACGACTGGAGCGTGAATTACGGGGAAACTACCCCCGGCGCGCTTGTGTCGGTAAATACGGCCAACAACACGGTTGTCAGTACCCTGACGCTCGGCAGCAACCAGGCCACGCCGGACAACCTGGCCATCTCAGGCGACGGCGGCAAACTGTACTACAATTACCAGGGAGGCACGTTTGAGCAGAGCACCAGCGCCACCAGCCTATCCACCACCCCCCTCATCAACCGAAGCTTCTACGGGCTGGGCGTTGACCCCGACAACGGCTATATATACGGCGGCGATGAAAACGGCTTCGCCGGCGACGGCACTGTCTACATCTACCAACCAGATGGCACCAAAGTGAACGAGGTAAAAGTGGGAATCGGGCCGAACGGCTTCGTTTTCAACTAAACCCTGCTCTCTCCGGTAAAGCAGCAGCGCCTGCCCCCGTAAGGAGGCAGGCGCTGCTGCTTTACTTATTTATATGGTACCTGCTTATTGCTCCTCGTCGCGCTCCACGCCTTCGCCCGTGCCGTCGCCGGCATGCACGGCGCTTCCCTCTGCATCCTCACGCTCATAGTATTTGTCTTCCAGGTCGGTGGTGTCGCTGTAGCGGGTGGTGTTGCCGGGTTCGTCACCGATCATCTCTCCCTCGTCCTTTATATCGCTCCGCTCCACGTTCACCTCGCCTGGCTGTGTCCCCGTGTCGCAGGCGGCCAGCCCGAAAACGGCGATGGCGGTTGCGCCCAACGCCAGTAAATTTGTCCTCATTTTATTCTTATTCATCTGAATCAGTTCTTTCCGGTTAAACATATCATGCGGCTGATTTCCTTACAGCCGGCCCTTTTGTGTACGTCTGCGGCGCGTTTTATGTTGAAATGGCGGCACCGCGGCGGCCACCCCTCCGTAAAGAAGAAAGAAGCATATAGAAACACAGCAATGGAAGAGAACAAACCGAAATCCCCGATGCAGGAAACCACCAAAGACGATTCATCGGATGTGGAGAGAGTGAAGCAAGACAAAAAAGGGCCGCCGCCGCAGCCCCGGACCAGCCAGGGCGGCGCTGGCAATCCGGCCCGGGAAGAGGAGGAGGCGGAAAAAGGGCACTCCTGATAAGCATATATGGCAGCCTGTTCTGTAAATTGCGCTGTCATCCCTTCTATATAGCATGAAGAAAAAAGTACTGGCACCGCAGCTCAAGCGCAGCCTGCTCCTGCTGGCCGTAATCAGCCTGCTGCTGGCCTCGGCACTGGAAATCTATGTTTTCGGCTTCACCCCTGATTTTATGGTGCGGTGGCTGCGCAGCTTCTTTGTGTTTTTTGTGCTGATCGCGGTAACGGTGCTCGCCATCGTGCCAGGCGTGAACTACGTCGTGAACAGGTTTTCAAAATAGGCAGGTGTAGCAGGCAAAGGCCGGGGTGAAGCCTGGCTGTCAGCGCCTCGGCGTATATAGCCGTCTCCTTTAAGGTGATAAAGCCACTGTCAACTGCATATGGCGCACGAAGCTGTTCTTCAGAACCTACCTTCCAGGGAGGGGAAGCTGTAGACAGTTGAAATGTAAGGCGCAAGTTCCAACGAACATGGGTATAAAAGCCTTCTTTCCAAGCCGCTGTTGCGCCTGAAGCGCCGCAACAGGTTCGGGAGATACCTGCGCAACGGGCACCTGTCCCGGCGGGAGAGCGGTGCAGGCACCGGCCCAAAGCAGCAAGGCCAGGGGCGTTACCATCCGGGATTTGTTTTCCGGCAGTAGGCATGAAGGGGATATATAAGCAGGAGGGTGAACTTGCCTTCGGCTACTGCTGTTGCAAAAGCGGCGGCTACCGACACTTGCCCTTTTATATGTAGCTTTGCCTTCCGGGCCTATTGAAAGCCCTTTTATTTTAATTAATCTACCTTGGAGAAACCATCCATCCTGCTCCTGACGCCCCCGCTCACGCAGCTCAATACGCCCTATCCGGCCACAGCCTACCTGAAAGGTTTCCTGACCGGGCGTGGCTACGAAGTAACGCAGGCCGATATGGGCATTGAGTTGGTGCTGCGCATGTTCAGCCGCCCGGGTTTGCAGCAGATCTTCAGTGCCATCGAGGCCGGGGAGTATGAGCTGTCGGATAACAGCCTACGGATGCTACGCCTCAAAAAAGAGTACCTGCAAACGATAGAGCCGGTCATCCGCTTTCTGCAGAACAAAGACAGTACCCTGGCCCAGCAGATCAGCTACAGCCGCTTTCTACCGGAAGCGTCGCGCTTCGACCAGGTGGAGGACATCGACTGGGCCTTTGGCAGCATGGGCATCTCGGACAGGGCCCGCTACCTCGCCACATTATATTTAGAGGACCTCGGCGACCTGATCAAGGAAACCATATGCCCGTACTTCGCTTTCAGCCGCTATGCTGAGAGCTTGGCCATGTCGGCCACGCACTTCGACCCGCTGGAGGAGGCGCTGCAAACAGGCCCCAACCTGGTAGACCAACTGCTGCTGGAGCTGCTGGAGGAGCGGCTCCAGGCGGTGAAACCTGATGTGGTGGGTTTTTCCATTCCTTTCCCCGGTAACCTATATGGGGGGCTGCGGATGGCGCAGTATATCAAGCAAAAATATCCCCATATAAAAACGATGATGGGCGGCGGCTACCCCAATACAGAGCTGCGCAGCCTGCGCGAGCCACGCCTGTTTCAGTACATCGATTTCGTGACGCTGGACGATGGCGAGGGCCCCTGGCTGAAACTGCTGGAGCACCTGCAGGGGCAGCGGCCGCAGGACCAGTTGCAGCGCACGTTCCTGCTACAGGAGGGCGAGGTGGTATATATAAACAACTGCCCTGAAGCCAACGTGCCGCACACCGAAATCGGCACGCCCGATTACAGCGATTTGCCTTTGGCCGATTACCTCTCGGTGATCGACGTCATCAACCCGATGCACCGCCTCTGGAGCGACGGCCGCTGGAACAAACTCACCATTGCGCACGGCTGCTACTGGAAGCGCTGCTCTTTCTGCGACATCACCCTCGACTATATAAACCGCTACGAGGTGGCCCCGGCCGCGCTGCTGGTAGACCGCATCGAGCAGATTATTGCGCAGACAGGGCAAACGGGTTTTCACTTCGTAGACGAAGCGGCCCCGCCGGCCCCGCTCCGCGACATGGCCATCGAACTGATCCGAAGGGGCGTGAAGATCTCGTGGTGGGGCAACATCCGCTTTGAGAAGACGTTCTCCCCGGATCTGTGCCGCCTGCTGGCCGCCTCGGGTTGTATTGCCGTGTCGGGTGGTTTGGAGGTGGCCTCCGACAGGCTGCTGGCGCTGATGGAGAAGGGCGTGAGCATCGAGCAGGTGGCGCGCGTAACGGACGCGTTCACGCAGGCCGGCATCATGGTGCACGCCTACCTTATGTATGGCTTCCCGACGCAAACGGCCCAGGAAACCATCGATTCGCTGGAGGTTGTGCGGCAGTTGTTTGTGAACAACGTGATCCAATCCGGTTTCTGGCACCGCTTCAGCATGACGGCGCACAGCCCCGTGGGGAAGAACCCGGAGAAGTACGGCGTGGTGAAAGTAGGGCCGGAGGAAGGCCCGTTCGCTAACAACGACCTTTGGCACGACGACCCCACCGGCACCGACCACGAGCTGTTCGGGCCGGGCTTGGCAAAGGCCATCTATAATTACATGCACGGCGTGGGGCTGGAGCAGCCGCTTTCGTTTTGGTTCGACTTCAAGGTTCCACGTGTGAAAACCAAGCCGGACCTGATCTATAACGCCATTCAGCAAGCGCCCAAGCCTGATGCGGACCGCCGCAATGCCCGGGTGTTGTGGCTGGGCAACCAGCCGGAGCTGGAGTTCACGATGATGGCGAAGAAAGGGCAGACGATTGAGCGCTGCGTCCTCACCTTCTACGAGAAAGGCGAGGACTTTCAGGTGAAGACAACGGCCAGCATCGGCCAGTGGCTTTTCGATGTGCTGCAGCAGGTAAGCACCGACAGCACAGAAACCGTGCTGCTGAAACAACTGGAGGCCTCTTTCCCGGCAGACGCCCACCTGCGCTTCACTGAGTTCCTGAGCTCGCCGAGTTGGTTTGAGCTGCGCGAGAAGGGAATGCTGCTTTTGTGATGTAAGGTGCAAAGCAAAAAAGGCGGAGGCTATATATAACCATATATAGCCTCCGCCTTTTTTATTGTTTTCAGCAGGAACAACAAGCCCCTGTTTGCGCTGCAAAATATCTCTACCAAACGGCTTTGCACTGCGACGTAAATTCGATAACTTCATTCCCGTTCAAAACGAAAGCCGTTCTTCATGAAGCTCAATATCTATCCCGCAGTAGCGCTCCTCTTTCTGGCAGGGAGCTGTTCAGACAATGCCTCCACCGCAGTGCAGGACACACCGGAAGCCCAGGAAACAGCCATGAGCCAGGAAGCACCTGCAACCGGTATCAGCGAAGACAAGACACAGGAAGTGCTGGATCACCATTGGGAGGCTTTTAGCCAGAACGACATGGAGGCCGTGATGGCCGATTACACCGAAGAATCCGTTTTGATAACGCCGGATAGAACGTATGCAGGGTTGGAGGAGATACGGACCAACTTTGAAAATGCGTTCAAGGCTTTCCCAAAGGACCAGACTACTTTCCAGTTAAATAAATCTGTGGTTGAGGGGGACGTGGCCTATATCCTCTGGCAGGCGAAAACACCGGCGTTCAACCTCTCCTACGCCACCGACACCTTCATCATCAGGGACGGCAAAATCATCAGCCAGACCTATGCCGGAGTTGCAGACGCGGCGCAAGAATAGACAGCACGCCCGCAGTTTACTCTAAATTAAGCAAGGACTAACTCCCCTCCTTATTTTCAAGGAGGGGCAGGGGTGGTTTTACACGTTCCTATATAAGTGGTTACTTTGCCCCTTCTATCCCACGCTGGCGCGATTTTGTAACCCGTGCCTCTCTATATAGCTGTGTGGTTTGCAATGCGTGAGGCCGGAGGCTCAGGGAGAGGAAGTCATGAGCGAGGACGCCTGCGCCATATAACGGCTATATATAAACACAGGCAGATGAAGCCCGTGTGGGGCAATCCTGCCGCTAAGGCTGACGCGCCCTCCTTCTTTTCAGGGAGCAGCAGTTTTTTCGCGCTTATATATAGATGGCTACTTCACGCCTTTCACGTTCATCTTTAAGCCATATACGCTGTCCATGGCTGTAATAAAAAGCGTTTTTCGGTCTTTGCCTCCAAACGTCACGTTTGCCGTCCACCCCTCATCGATGGGAATGTGGGCGATCTGCTCCCCTTTTTTATTGAAAACGGTCACGCCCTTTCCGGTGAGGTAGATATTCCCCCGGTTATCGATGGTCATGCCATCTGACCCCATGGGTGCAAACAGGGTTTTGTTCGCTAAACTGCCATCTTTCCGGATATCGTACACATAGGTTTTGCTTGCTCCGATATCAGCTACGTACAGCTTCTTCCCGTCCGACGTTCCTACAATACCGTTGGGCTGCGTAAGCTCTTCGTCTGCCCGTGTCAGGCGCTGCCGATCAGGACTGAGGTAGTACAGGTGCTGGCCATCCTGCTGCATTTCCGGGTTGCGGGTCCAGTAGTCTCTTTTGTAGAGCGGGTCAGTTATATACATCCCGCCGTCTGGGGCAATCCAGAGATCATTAGGGCCATTGAGCAGTTTCCCTTCATAATCTTTTATAAGCACCGTGTGGTTGCCGGATTTATCAAAGGACCAGAGCTGGTTGTCCTGGTCGGCGGCGGCGATGAGGTTGCCTGCCTTATCGATGTACAGGCCGTTGGAGCGCCCGGTTTTTTCAGCGAAAGTGCTCAGGTCGCCGGTGCCCGCCGACCAGCGGATGATCTTGTCGTTGGGCTGGTCGGTGAAGTACACGTTGCCTTCCGCGTCTGCGGCCGGACCCTCGGTAAAAGAGTAGCCATCGCCCAGCAATTCTACCTGCGCGCCCTTGGCGACGATCGATTTTGTGTCTGTGATTTGAGCGGAAAGCAGTGCCGGCCAGAAAAGGACCAGGGCGGCGCTTAGGCATGCTGCGATTTTTTTGGGATGCTTCATATGGAGTATGAATTCTTTAATGTTGTTCAACGTGCTTGTACGTAATTCGTGCGAAGCGTAAGGTATATAGCAAGGTAAAAGGCTTATTTCTTTCTAATTTCATAACTAAGACATTCCCTGAGCCGCCAACATGGGGGTAAATAACGAATAATGGCATTTCAGGGGAGACATTGAAAGCTAATTTTGCTTAGCGGTTAGGGTATTGCCGAAGGCGGGGATACTTAGAACTACAGTTAAATAGCATTACGACTGTTGATTTACTTCCGTCAGACCCGCTTTAGGCAACACTACGTTAGCAGTCCGTTGTTTTTGCCTTTGTTGCTTTCATCCATCTATTCACGATGTATTCCAGTTGCGATGCAGATTTCTCTATACCGTTTATATCCTTAAAAGAGGCCACTGCTCTATCATTCTCTTTCCAAACTAGAAGTCCCGAATCGTCAGCAATGATTTTTTCCTTAGGTTGAGGTAGTTTCTTAACGCCTCTGTGGAAAATTAATTGAATTTGCTTTGGCGGATGGATTCTCATTGTTATTCGGTCTTCGTTCTCAAAACAATAATTTGGTCCATTCCACTTTATGTTTTCTGTTATTCTATTATCAGCGTTTAAAATTATCAGTCGTAACTGTTCTATTTCGGCTCTTAAAGAGTGATGCAAGTCGTCCAGAAATTTAGTTACTTCAATGTTCAGGTTGCCCATATCGTATTTTTCGGGTTTTGATTTGAGGTGCTCCTGGGCATACTACAATGGCGGTCAACCGTGTTCGTGCAGCCGATGTGCGAGGCGTAGCCGCAGCATGCAGTATATAGGCAGGATCTTTTACTTCTGAGTAATTTTTATCAATCCAACGTCACCTGCTGCTACCCATACGGTGTTTGAATCATCTACTTTAATATCTGATATAAATGTACGGGGGAAGTTTCCATTCTCAGAAGAAAGCACTGTCCACTTCTTCCCGTTATATTTGTAAAGGGTGTAGTTACAGGCAGGGCAAGACTGGTCAATGGAGGTTGCAATCCAAATATTATCCTTCTTGTCATATGCAGAAGCAGTGATGCGGTTTGAGAGCGTTAGCTTTGGGTTGGCAGGCGATATGTCAGTCCATGAGCTATTGCCGTCAAAAGTCTGCATGTACCCTTGCAGGTTATCCTCTTTGCTAAAGAACATAGCGGCTGGTGAAGTAAGAATAAGTTTGTTTGTGCTTGAAAAAGAGATGTCGTCTACGAGGTTGTACTTGATGGGAGAGTTTGACTTGTCGTACAATTGCCATTCTTCCTCCTGCACTTTTATCAATCCTCCTTTTCCTTGAAACATACCAAGCCCGAGCCAGACAACGTTGTTCCTGTCTGTCGCCATGGTTGTAATAAAATAATGGGGCATTATACTGTTTTCATCATTGAAAAACTGCCAGTTTATACCATCGAACAGATATAACCCGGACTTCTCCATCTCCTTACTTGTAGCGCTTACCCACACCCTGTTCAGGTTGTCAGCAGTGAGAGACACAACGTATGTACCTTTCATGCCAGAGTTGGAGGCGTTGTAAGTCTTCCACGTTTGCTGGTCAAGCATGGCGACCCCTCTCTTTGTGCCAATCCAAATCCTGTTCAGGTTATCTACTGAAATGGATGAAACAGAATCATTCGGAAGAGGGGAGTTACTGGTGTTATACTGAGTCCAATGAGTTCCATCATACTTCACAACCCCCTTATCAAATGTTCCAATCCAGATGTTAGAGCTATTGTCGATAGCAAGAACATTCACAAAATCTGTTGGTAAGCCCGAATTGCTGGTATTGAACAATTGATAGTTAACAGACTCTTTTTCAACTGCATCTTTTTCGCATGAAGAGAGAACTAACATCAGAAGTAATAGCAGTGGAACAATGCTCAGTTTCATAAAATTATATATTAGCCAACTTGTAGATATACGGAGTCATTACGTTTAGCCAACCAACTGTAGGCAGGTAACCGTAACTGAGCTACCGAATATACTATATATAAGGGGTATTATAAATCTGCTAAGTATTTTTCTGTGATATAAGCAGTAGCAGCGCCAGATACTGAACTATACACACATCGCATAAATTACAGCAGGGCAAAAAAAAAGCAGCCACAACGCTTACGCTGTGGCTGCTTCCTGCTTGGGTCGCACAAGTGCTATTTCTTATTTTTCTTGGTCTCTTTATCTTGAGCGTTGTCGGTGCGGGCCTGTGGCGTCTTGTCCTTCGGCATCGGGGTGTTTGTCACGTCCCGCTCCAGGCTGTTGCCAGTGTCTGATTTATCTCCTTTGCTCTTATCTGTCAGTTCAGAATTCTTTTTCTGGTTCTCTTTATCTGTGCTCATAGCTTTGGTGTTTAAGTTTGGTGAAATCCATTTTTTCGGCAAGCCCCGTTCCGGCATCTTCAGAGCTGGCACGGGCACCTGCGTTTTATACTACGGATGCCTGCCGTGCTTGTTTAGGATTCCCTTGCGGGCTTAAGCTTTCCGGCAGATGAGTACAATGGGTTTTTGGTGCATATCGGTGGTGAAGAAGAGGTAGGTCTGGCCGCCTTCCCGGATGCCGGTCTTCCGCCGGATCTCCGCCACGGATTCCGGGAAGTTGCGCACCGTAATGTTGGCCTGCTTGCCCGGAAGCTGCCTCAGCAGCTCCTTTTTGTTGTAACGGCTCACGGCCATGCACTCGAAACTGCGCCCTGGGAAGTCTGGCACCAGCGTGGCCGAGGTATACAGATGGCTGTTGGGGTGCAGCTTGTGCAGGTGCAGGTGTTGCCCCAGGTAGCGGTAAGCGCCCGCTTTCAGGATCGCGGCATTCGGCTCATATATATATAACTCCGGGTCTGCGTACGAAACAGGGGCGGCCTCTTCGTCTGCTTTTGTGAAACACAGCTGCTGCGCTGTGCCTGTTGGCAAAAGGTTCACGGCGGTGCGGGCGGCGTGCGCTGGTTGCGGGGCGTCCGGCTGCAGCAGGTAAAGCACCTCTTTCACCTCGTTCTGCACCGCCACCACCCACACCTTCGCCACGCACTGCAGTTGCGCCAGCGCCAGGTCGATGTCCAGCATCGGCGAGGTTTTCAGCAGCACCGCGTTGGCTTTCGAGAACAGGAGGGGGAGCAGGTGCAGCACATCCGGCTCGCAGTCCTGCAGCAGGTGCAGTTTCTCGTTGGCGCCGCCCCGTCGCGCAGGGTCTATATAGAGCACGTCCGCTTTCCCTGTAAAGTTTTCCAGGAACGCCTCTGCCGTGGTAGCGAGGCTTTGGATGTTGTGCGCCCGCAGCAGCCCGAAATTGTATCGGGCGATCTCCTGCAACTCCGGGTTCTGTTCTATATGAATGACCTCAGCAAAGCGGCGGGCAAAGTGAAAGCTGTCTACCCCAAACCCGCCAGTCAAGTCGATTAAAAGTTTTCCTGAAAGCAGGGAGGCCTTGTAAGCGGCGGCTGTCTCCGAGGAGCTCTGCTCCACCGACAGCGCCACCGGGAACACCACCTCCGGGTGCTGTGCCCACGTCGGGAGCTTCTGGGCGGCTTTTTGGCGGGCCTTTATCTGCTGCACCAGTTCCGGGAGCGGCAGGTGCGGGTACCTTTTTGCCTGCAGCATCAGGGCAGGGGCCTCCTCGTGCCGGTGCTCCTGCATAAAGGCTATCTCCTGGGGACTAAATGTGCGCATAGAGTATGGGGCAGCCGCTGTGGCAGCTGTGGATGATCACCTCCTAAAGATAGGCGATTTTAGGGGGGAGTGTCAATACAAGAAATATTTGTTTAATATTTTTGTAAAAATGTTAAACAAATATAAGCACTACAGGTTGGTAAGGTATTATCAATCAATTATAAACTTAAAAAAATTTATTGCTATGAAAAGATGGATGAAACTAATGTTGCTGGTTGTGTTGCCAGCCACCGTGCTTGTAAGCTGCGACGAGGACGATGAAGAAGTAGTACTGGACAATGCCGATGTGATGGTGGTGCATGCCTCGCCCGACGCACCCGGGGTTGACCTGCTCGTGAACGACACCAAAGTGAACAATGCCCCTCTTACATACCCCAACAATACCGGTTACCTGAGTGTGCCTTCCGGCACGCAGAACATCAAGGTGAACGCTGCCGGCACCTCTACCACTGTGATAGAGGCTGACCTGGACCTGGAACCAGACGGTGACTATACTGTATTCGCGATCAACACACTGTCTGACATAGAGGCGCTGGTGCTGGAAGACGATCTTTCTGACCCGGCCGATGGCATGGCACACGTGCGTTTTGTGCACCTTTCCCCGGATGCGCCCGCAGTGGATATAGCCGTGCAGGGCGGACCGGTGCTGTTCAGCAACAGTAGCTTTAAGGACGCTTCAGACTTTATGCCTGTGGCCGCCGGCACTTACACGCTGGAAGTGCGCCCGGCGGGTTCTACTGATGTCGTGCTCACCATACCGGATGTCACCCTGACAGACGATGCCATTTACACCGTGTTTGCAAAAGGCTTCCTTATGCCGCCGGCAGGCAATATGAACGAACTCGGAGCTGAGATTATCCGCAACGACTAGTTTCTCTGAGCAATAAGTGTAAGCTGCAGTGTGTGCTATCTTGCTACACGCTGCAGCTTACTTATTTGATGTTGAGCAACAAATTGTTTAATTTTGAGTTTTCAATACAGGAAAACACGCGAACATGATTGATACAGAATTAAAGTACAAAGTAAAGGATATTTCCCTTGCCGCCTGGGGCCGCAAAGAAATAAGACTGGCAGAGGCTGAAATGCCGGGTCTGATGGCTATCCGCGAGGAGTTTGGGCCAAGCAAGCCGCTTGCAGGTGCCCGCATCGCCGGCTGTCTGCACATGACGATCCAGACCGCCGTGCTGATCGAGACACTGGTGGAACTGGGCGCCGAGGTGACCTGGTCTTCCTGCAACATCTTCTCTACACAGGACCATGCCGCCGCCGCCATTGCCGCTGCCGGCATATCGGTATATGCCTGGAAAGGGATGACTGCCGAGGAGTTCGACTGGTGCATTGAGCAGACGCTGTTCTTTGGAGACGAGCGCAAGCCGCTGAATATGATCCTGGACGACGGTGGTGACCTGACCAACATGGTGCTGGACAACTACCCGGAACTGGCTGGTGGCATCAAGGGCCTCTCTGAAGAGACCACCACGGGTGTGCACAGGCTGTACGAGCGCATGAAGAACGGCACGCTGACCATGCCTGCCATCAACGTGAACGATTCTGTTACCAAGTCGAAGTTCGATAACAAGTACGGCTGTAAAGAGTCTTTAGTAGACGCGATCCGTCGTGCCACGGACGTGATGATGGCCGGTAAAGTAGCTGTTGTGGCTGGTTACGGTGACGTTGGCAAAGGTTCTGCCGCCTCGCTCAGAGGTGCCGGTGCGCGTGTGATCGTGACCGAGATCGACCCGATTTGTGCGTTGCAGGCTGCGATGGACGGTTTTGCGGTGAAGCGCATGGAGGATGCCGTGAAAGAGGCTGACATCGTGGTAACGGCTACCGGTAACAAAGACATCATCCGGGAGCAGGAGTTCCGCTCGCTGAAGGACAAGGCCATCGTGTGTAATATCGGCCACTTCGACAACGAGATCGACATGGCCTGGCTGAATAAGAACTACGGCAATACCAAAGACGAAATCAAGCCGCAGGTAGACCTGTATAATATCGAAGGCAAAGACGTGATTGTGCTGGCGGAAGGCCGCCTGGTGAACCTTGGCTGCGCCACTGGCCACCCGTCTTTCGTGATGTCTAACTCCTTCTCGAACCAGACGCTGGCCCAGTTGGAGCTTTGGACGAACGCAGATGCCTATGAGAACAAGGTATATACGCTGCCAAAGCACCTCGACGAGAAAGTTGCCCGCCTGCACCTGTCGAAGATCGGTGTGGAACTGGACGAGCTTCGTCCGGACCAGGCAAGCTATATAGGTGTGGAAGTAGAAGGCCCTTACAAGCCGGAGTACTACAGATACTAAGCCTCAGGCTATATATAAAGAAGAAGGCCGGTGCAATTACTGCACCGGCCTTCTTCTTTATAGGGGTATTCATTCTGTATATATAGGACTATTGTAAATGCGCCAGCAGCAGTTCTACGTTCACTTGCATCTCTTCCTCTACTTTCACCAGCCCTCCCAACTTGTGTGGGGTTGCCAGTGCGAAGTCAGAGAAGCTCAGGCAGAGCGTGGTGCTCAGCTTGTTTCCTGCGTGGCTGGCGAAGTTCACCCCCCGCAGCACCTGCGTCTTTCCCGCCAGTTGCAACCGAAGGGTGCCTTTTAGCTGCTGCCCCTCCTGCACCAGTTCCAGCATTTCTACCCTTACCAGCGGGTATTCCCCGGCTTTGAGGGTGCGCTGAAAGTCGCGGGTGAGGAGCAGGTTGCCGCAGCCAAAGCCTTTCACCGGCAGGCGCAGCATCAGCCCTTCGCCCTGCGCCACCTGGCGGTTGATGAACAAGGTGTCGCCTTGCCGGCTGCTGCTATAGGTGCAGTTGATGTTACCCATCGAAGTGGCGGCCTTCACCGTGATGCGCTCACCGAGCACCACCAGGTAGCTTTCTTTGGCTGCCCGGCCTGGGAAGAGCGACAGCAACGCCAACATTAACTGCACCAGTAGCATGAGCTTGTTCTTAAACTTGTTTCTGATTTAGAAGGCAATCACGCCCTCCACCATCACACCATGGAACTCGCCGCCGTTGCGGATGTCGGTGACCGCGAAGTTATTATACTCCTGGTTCACGTATTCCGCTTTGGCCAGAATGTTCCTGGTCACGAACCAGCCGGCGCCGAGGGCAGTGCGCTGAATATTGGCCTTTGTGCCTGCCACGGGCAATTTGCCGCTCACTTTGTTATAGCGTCCGCCAACGTAGTAGTTCTCCCTGGCACCGAAGCGGTAAATCAGGTCTGTGCCGATCTGGTCCCAGGTTCTCTCGCTGGTTTCGTTGGCTGCCTTGCCCCTGGCTCTTTCAAAGTTGCCGAAGAACTCCAGTCCGCCGTATTTCACGAAAGGGTTCAGCACCACAGCCGTAATGTTGTCTGTCAGGCCGGGGTTCAGGCGGCCGGAGGTGAACTGGCTGCTAAGGGTGGCCTGTTCGTTCTCCATCACCAGGTTGTACCGGGAGCCTGCTCTGTCGCCGCCATAGAGCGTGTTTCGTACAGAGCTGTTCGTTGTGTAGACAGAACCTGTCAGGCGCACCCGCAGCTGCTCGCTCAGGCTGTTGTCGTATCCCACCTTGCCATAGAAAGACGGGGCTCTGTCTTTTGGCTTGGTCAGGCCACCCTGTATCTCGCCACCGGTTATACCGGCCACTGCCAGGAAGCCGCTCTTCTGGAAAGTCACGTCAGCGCCGATCTCCGTGGCAAAGGCATCCATAATGTAGTTTCCGACAAAGGGGTTGTGCAGGGCCTGCGCGTTGTCGCTCCTCCTGTAGTGCGCATCGCCGTAGTTGATCTCCATGTGGCCTACGCGCAGCGTCAGGTTCTCCATGAGCTTGTCTGCCAGCGGGCTGTTCAGAAAGCCGAGTTTGTCTATTTGCAGGTATCCGCCCTTTACCCACGTCTCGGAGTGGTGTTTGGAAGAGAGATACGTGATCAGGTTGAGCCGGATACCGTCAGCCAAAAGCACATCCAGGTTCAGGTTCGCATTGGCCAGGTTAAAGCCGTAGCCGATCTCAATGAGCTTGTTGACATCTTTTTCGTTGGCATCGAAGCTGGCTGTCGCCGTGTTGCTGTGCTCCAGGGCCTGAAACTGCTGGGCAAAGCTGCCGCCCAGCCTCACCTTGATGCCGTCGAAGGTGGCGGTGTCCTCTTTTGCGGTTTCGAAGGTGTTGATGCCCCGCTGGTCGTAAGGTCTCCAGTATGGCATGTCTCCGAGGGTGATCTGCGCATTGGCGCTGAGCTGTAGCCCAGCCAGCAAGCCAAGGGAAAGTAATAGTTTTTTCATGATCGTATTATGAATTGAGAAGGTTGAAGATCGCTTTGAATGAAATGGTTACTTTATCGTCTGTTTTGATGGTGCCCAGCATGGCAGTAGGAGGCGTAATGTTGAAATCCGTCATCTTAAAGTTCGTCTCCCCCTCCAGGTTCACGGCGTCACCCTTCACCAGGTACTTCACCAGGAAGGTGACTGGTCTGGTGGTGCCTGCCACGGTGAGGTTACCCGTTGCGCTGGCCTTGTTGCCACCCAGGTTCTTGAATGAAGTGAGCTTGAAGCTTATGTTTGGATTCTTCTCCGCTTTAAGGGATTTATAAGCGATCCCGTCCATCTGGCCCTTGCCGCTTTTCAGGGCGGTGGCTTTCATGGTCACCTCGCCCATGCGGATAGCCTGAATGCTTTGGTTCCCGATAGAAATGTCAGCTTTGCCGGTTGCCGCCGTCGCCACCATCTCCCAATCGTGGATGGTAGAGCCGCCTGATACTTTCAACTCGGGCGTCCCGGCCAGTTGGTAGAGGCTCTGGGCACTCAGGGAGAGGCTCAGGCCCAGGATGAGCCCTGCTATCCCTGTGGTTCTTAAAAGTGTAATAATCTTCATGGCCGTGTGTTTTATATTGATGTCCCAAAGGTATGGGCGCTGGCCAGGAAGAAATATGAGCGGTATCATGTTAATAAATGACATTGCACACTTATATATAACACACTTATATATAATACGGTATGAATGTATATGGAGAGGCGGAGGAGAAGTGGCAGCTATGCCCGGACAAAATGGCGATTGCAGGGAGAGTATTAGGTAGTTGTACCCGCTTCCTATCTTTTTGCTTCCATAGTAGAAACGCCGCCCCCTTTAGCTCAGAGGGATGAAGCCATCTACGGATGCAGGCGACTTGGCATTTTACAGCCAATTATATATAGCAGCCTCTTGGTGATAACTGAAGAGCGGCTGTGGCAGGAGAGAAGGTGAAAGGCACCATGCGATGCAGGCTGTTGTTATAACAACGACATGGGGCGGCATAAAAAATCCACAGACTCCGTCATGTCGCGTATGAGAGTGCCTGTGGCAGATGCCGGATGCGGTTTACGTTTGCGGGGTAGTTATCCTGTCATATAATGTTGAAGCGGGACATGAGCATTTTCTTGTAAGACTTACCGATCGGGATATCGCCTTTGGCAAATACCACGGAGTTCTCCTCCAGCGCCTCAATCTTGTCGAGGTTGGCGATATAGGAGCGGTGCACCCGCACAAAGTTCTGAGACGGCAGCTTCTGCTCCATATCCTTCAGGGTGGAGGAGACAAGGTACTTCTGCTCTGCCGTCACGATAAAGGAGTAGTTGTCATAGGCTTCCACCCACAGGATATCGCTGTAATGCACCTTGATGATCCGGTGCTTCACTTTCACGAAGATATAGTCGGTGGCAACTTCCTGGTCTTTCGGATTAGGGTGTGCCCCATTCCCGTTTCCGTTCCCGTTCGGTTCTTTGTGGCTGTTACCGTGCTTGTAGAGGGCGATCTCAATGGCTGAGCGCAGGCTCTTCTCATCAAAGGGCTTTACCAGGAAGGCGTCAGGCTCGGTTTTCTTCGCGCGGTCTATGGTGGCCCGGTCGGCGTAAGCGGTCAGGTATATAAAGGGGATGTTGAACTCCTCTTTTATACGAGAGCCGATATCCACGCCGTCGGCCTCGCCGCGCAGGTTAATATCTAAGAGCACCAGGTCAGGCTGGGTTTCCCGGATCATGTCTATTGTGTCTTCACCCGAGTCTATTGCGCACGTTTCGTAACCTAAGTCTTCTAGGGTTGCCGCAATATCCTCTGCAATGATGACCTCATCTTCCGAGATAAGAATTTTAGGTTTTGTCATAGCATTAAGTTCTTACGTGAAATATAGAATTATGGTGCCAAAACAAAATACAATATTGATTTAGTGCCATTGTTATTGATGAATTTAATGTCCCCCTGCAGTTTCCTGCTCAGTGATGTGACCAGTTTCAGGCCGAAAGACTTGCTTGTATGCGGATCAAAACGGATGGGCATCCCCTGGCCGTTGTCGCTGACAGTCAGGGTGTACTGGGCCGCATCGTGCTGCGCGAGTTCGATGCGAAGCACGCCTGTCCGCCCATCCGGGAAAGCGTACTTCAAGGAGTTAGAAACAAGCTCGTTTACAATTAATCCCAACGTAATGGCCGAGTCAATGTTTACCTTTATCTGCGGCATGTGCAGCTCGAGGGCAATGCGCCTGGTACTGACCCCGTAGGCGGCGTAAAGGCTCTCGCATATTTCCTCAAAATACTCCTCCAGGTCAATGCAGTCCAGCTCGGCGTGCTGGTAGAGGCGCTCGTGCAGGATAGACATGGAGCGCACCCTGCTCCGGATGGCCTGCATCACCTCGGCGGCCTGCGGGTCCTGCACATGGCGGGCCTGCAGGTTCAGCATGCTGATCACGATCTGCAGGTTGTTCTTCACCCGGTGGTGGATCTCCTGCAGCAGCATCTCCTTCTCGCGGTTCTTCCGCTCCAGCAGGCGCGTGCGGTGGCTTACCCGCATCTCCAGCAGCGAGTTCATCTTCACCAGGCTCCGCTCGCGCAGGCGCACCACGCTCAGCACCGACCCCGCAATCACCAGCAGCAGCACGCCGATAAACCACTCGCGCCGCCAGATGGGGGGCACAATGGAGAAGGTGTAAACCACAGGCTCGGCGGCCCAGAAGCCATCGTTGTTGCGGGCCAGCAGCTCAAAGGTATAGGTGCCGGGCGAGAGGTTGGCGTAGGTCGTGAACGACTGCTCCACGGGCGGCGACCACTGCTCATCAAACCCCACCAGCCTGTACCTGTACCGCACCTGCTCCGGACCCGAGAGGCAGATGGCATGGAAGTCGAAGGACAGGTAGTTCTGCGTATAGGGCAGCCGCAAGTTAGTTGGGAGCCCCGTCACGCTGTCGGTCGTGTAGCCGAGGGCGTTCCAGTCGGTGGGCTTGGAGTACAGCATCACCTCCGTGAGCATCACCTTGGGGTAGGTGGCGTTGCGGCGGTCCATCTTCGGGAGGTACTGGGTAAGGCCCTTGGTGGTGCCAAACCACATGGTGCCGTCCGGCGACTGCGCCATGGCGTTGTCGCATACCTCCAGGCCCCTGAACCCGTTCTGGCTGGCATAGGTCCTGTAATTCAGCTTCCCGTTCCTCCGCAGTTGCGGCAGCCGTATTTTCAGCAGGTTGCGGCTGGTGGCCACCCACAGGTTGTCGTGTCTGTCCGCGAACAGCGTATTTATGGCGACCGTGGGCAGGCCGTCCTTGGCCGCAAAAAGGCGCGCGCCGTTACTGCCCAGCATCAGGATGCCCTGGTTGAAACCCGCAAAGTACAGGTTCCCGAGTTTGTCCTCTGTTATGGAGTTTACCTCCGTAAAACTGATTCCCTGAAGCCCGGGCGGTGGAATGAGCTCCTGGCCCTCCACTTTATATATACTTTCTTCGGTGCCTACCCATATCCTGTTCTTACTGTCGCGGAAGACGCAGTTCGTTTTGAACGGGATCCCTGTGGGGGAGGCAACAGGCACAAAGACACTGTCGCGGAAATAGGCCAGACCGCCTGCCGTGGCAAACCACATGGTGCCTGCCGTGTCGGCGGTGGCCTGGAAAACCTCTGAGGAAGGGAGGCCTGCCGCGACGGTGAAGTGCAGGACGGTATCGGGCCTTAGTAACCAGGCGCCGTTGCTGCTGCTCACCCAGGTTTCTTTCCTGTTCTTGGGGTATATGCCGTAGAGGGTGGTGCCCTCGGGCCATGGAGTGTTGGTGCGCCAGTCAGGCCGGTTCCTGCGCATGCTGGCCAGCTTGCCCTCGTCAGTGCCCATCCACATAGTGCCGCTGCTGTCGCAGGCAAGGGCTGTGATACGCGGCTCGCTCATATCCCCGAAATCGAAATAATGCACAAACCAGGGCGACTTATACTGCTGCAGGCCATAGCCGTTCGTGCCGATCCATATGTTGCCCTCGGTGTCGGAGGCGAGGGAACTGATGCGGGGGGTGCGGAGGCCGTGGCGGCGGGTGATGTGCGTGTACCGCTTTCCGTCGTATTTAAGCAGCCCGTTGCGGACAAGGCCCACCCACACATTGCCGTGGCGGTCGTGGGTAAAGCCGGAGACGGCGGGGGTGGATACAACCCGCGGTAGCGTTGGCGCGTCCAAGGCGCCTTCCTGTATTTTTGCCGGACCCATGTCGGTCCCGATCCAGAGCGTGCCGTCCGGGCCGATCGAAAGGGCGGTGATGCTGTTGCCCGGAAGCGCGCTGTTATATATAGTGAAGCGGCTAGCCTGGGCTCCTGCCACTTTATATAGGCCGTTTTCCCTTGTGCCTGCCCACAGCGCCCCGTCTGCTGTGTGGCGGATGGCGGTGTAGGCCTCTTTCGGCAGGGCGGCATATAGCTCGAACGCGCCTGCGGTGCCGAAGTAAGCACCCTGGCTTGTGGCCAGCCACATGCGGCCGAGCGAATCTTCGGAGATCGCGTTTACGGGGCCGGCCGGCAACCCCTGCTTCGCGCCCACTTGCTGAAAGCTGGAGCCGTTGTACAGCACCACACCGGCATCTGCCGTGCCTATCCACAGGCGCCCCTGGCTGTCCTGGAAAAGCGTGGAGATGTTGTGGCTGGGCAGGCCGTCCTGTTCGGTATAGGTATGGAAGTTGATGCCGTCGAAGCGGCTGAGCCCCCCGCGGGTTCCCAGCCAAAGAAAGCCCTGGTGGTCCTGCAGGATGGCGGTGATCTGTGACTGCGGCAAGCCCTGCTCCAGCGTCCAGCTACGGAAATTATACTGCTGCGCCTGCGTGAAGCGGGCAGCGAACAGGAGGCAAAGCAGCAGTAGACAGCGCACAAGATACATCAGGGACTCACACGTTTACCCCCCGTTGAGGCTGCAGCAGGTGAATGCGCCATATCAGAGGTGTTAGGGTAAAGTTATGCTTACGAAAGCGCAGGCGAAAAGTGAACGCAGGAAATAGTTTTAAAGTTTTAGCCAACCCCTAAAACTTCCTTGTAAACAGCAAGAGTTCTGATGGCAGTCTGCTCCTGCGTAAACGTTAGCACCAGCTTATATGCCTGCTCAGTGAGGTAATCGCGTAGCTGCGGATCAGCGAGCACCCGCTGCACATGGTCGGCTAAAGCCACTGCCTCCCTGACGGGGGCCAGCAGCCCGGTCTGCCCATGCCGCACAATCTCCGGAATCCCGCCGGTGCTGGTGGCCACCACCGGCACTCTGTTGGCAAAGGCATCCAGAATGGTGCTGCCTATGCCCTCTTTCACAGTTGTGAACAGGAAAACATCCAGCTCGGGCAGGACCTGTTTCGCATTTTTGAGGAAGCCCGTGAAAACGACATCCTCCCGGAGGCCCAGCTTTACCGCCTGCGCCTTCAGCACTGCCTCCAGCGGACCGCTGCCGATTGCAAAATACCGGGCTTTGATGCCTCTCTCCTTCAGCAGCTTCGCCGTTTCAAGAAAAGTAAAGTAGTCTTTGTGCCGGTCAAGCGCCGATATGTTTCCAATCAACTTTACGCCCTGCGGCACCTGGTAAGTGCTTCGGAGAAAATTACGGGTTGGGCTGGCGGCGGCTTTTTCAAGGTCGATGCCGCTGTAGACGGTCACGCACTTGCTGCCGTCCTGTATGCTTGCCGCCATTTGCCGGCGCACGCTGTCTGACACGCACAGGATGCGCTTGATGCCGCTGTAGTTGTATTTGAAGGTGGAGAAGGGGTTGCGGCCGATGCTGAACTCCACGCGGCGGCTCAAAACAAGGGCAGCCCTGGCGCCCAGCACATGGGAAAGCACGCCGAGGGTGTGGGCGAGGCTGGAGTGCATGTGTGCCAGCTGGATGTGGTGCCGGTTTATATATACTTTCAGCTTGCGGGCATCCCCAAAGAGCGCCAGCTTTGAAAAGGAGAGGGAAAGGTGCGGGATGTTGAACTGCTTGCAGTGCGCCTCAAAGGCAGAGCCGCGCCGGCAGGCCACGTAGCTCTCCACCTGGTGCTGCTGCAGTTCAGCGATCAGGTACGCCACCTGCTGCTCACCGCCGCGCCATGTTTTTTCCGATACCAGGTGCAGTACACGCATGTTAGTTCGCCGCTTGGTTTTCTTCCTGCAGCCGCCATATCTTCAGGTAGCGCATAAACACGCTGCTGGCCGCCAGATAGGCAATGATAAACCCGATGCGGCCATCCAGAATGCCCAGCTTCAGGAAATACTGCTTCAGGAAACGGACCAGCGGCTTCACGGCCAGGTGAAAGAGCGTGACGCTTCCTGTTTTTTTCGCTTTGTCCTGCGCCGACAGCCAGCTGTACTGGTTCCACTTGTCGAGGAAGTGCGGCAGGTTACGGTAGGTATAGTGCAGCATCCGGTGGCGGAGTTTGCCGATGTTGCCGCCGGGCACCACCAGCTCTTCGTGCACCTGCTTGTCGGAGTAGCGGCACTGGCTCTTGTCGAAGAGGCGCACCACCGCGTCGTTTTGCCAGCCGCTGTACCGCACCTGCCTGCCCATGAAAAAGTTTTTGCGCCGGATTTTGTAGGCCGGCAGCTTCGGCGGAGACTTCAGCAGTTGCGTCAGCTCCTGCTGCAGGTCGGCAGGAATGCGCTCATCGGCGTCCAGCATCAGCACCCACGGCTGCATGGCCTGCGCGATGGCCCAGTTGCGCTGCCGGGAGTAGTCGTCGAACGGGCGCTGCAGAATCCTGACCGGGTACCGGCGTGCTATCTGCAGGGTTTCGTCGGTGCTGTAGGAGTCCACCAGCAGCACCTCATCCGCCCACAACAGCGACTCGATGGCTCCTGCTATAAACTGCGCTTCATCCTTGCATATTATGATGGCGCTTACACCCGGCATAGGAGAGGAAATATATAATTATATATAAAAAGTGTTTTTTATAGAAAGCAAGAGCCACGGGCTGCACAGCAAGGCGGACCTATATATAAAGGAGTGTGGGCTGTGGTAAGAGAGAAAGCCCTATATAGGAAGAAGGTGCTCCGGGGCGAGCATGACCGCCTCGAAGCACCTTCCGTTATCCAACTGTTGAGATTACCTGTTCTCCATCGGAACGTAGTCGCGCTCCGTCTCTCCTATATATACCTGGCGCGGACGGCCGATCGGCTCTTTGTTCTCACGCATCTCTTTCCACTGCGCGATCCAGCCCGGCAGGCGGCCAAGGGCAAACATCACCGTAAACATATTGGTCGGGATGCCGATGGCGCGGTAAATGATGCCGGAGTAGAAGTCTACGTTCGGGTACAGCTTGCGCTCCACAAAGTACGGATCGCTCAGGGCGGCTTCCTCCAGTTCTTTGGCGATGTTCAGGATCGGGTCCTTCACACCCAGGGCGGCCAGCACATCGTCCGCCGACTTCTTGATGATCTTCGCGCGCGGGTCGAAGTTTTTATATACACGGTGCCCGAAGCCCATCAAACGGAACGGGTCGTTCTTGTCTTTCGCCTTCTCAATGTACTTCTTCGAGTCGCCGCCGTCTGCCTTTATGGCTTCCAGCATCTCGATCACGGCCTGGTTGGCGCCGCCGTGCAGCGGCCCCCAGAGCGCGCTTATGCCCGCAGAAACCGAGGAGTAAAGGCTGGCGTGGGCCGAGCCGACCAGACGCACGGTTGAGGTAGAGCAGTTTTGCTCGTGGTCAGCGTGCAGGATCAGCAGTTTGTTCAGCGCATCCACCACCACAGGGTCTACCTCATAATCCTCGGTAGGGTACGCAAACATCATGTGCAGGAAGTTGGAGCAGTAGTCCAGCTTGTTTTTCGGGTAGATGACCGGATGACCGATGGAGTTCTTGTAAGACCAGGCGGCAATCGTCGAGATCTTGGCCATCAGGCGGATGATAGAGAGGTCTATCTCCTCCGGCGACTGGTTCGACTTAAGTGACTCCGGGTAAAAGGCCGTAAGAGAGCTGATCAACGCGGAAAGGATGCCCATCGGGTGTGCCGTGTACGGGAAGCCGTCCAGGATCTTGCGCATGTCTTCGTTCACCAGCGTGTGGCGCTTTATCCTGTCGCTGAAATCCTCGAGCTCTGCTGCGGTAGGGAGAGAGCCATATATAAGCAGGTATGATACCTCAATAAAGCTCGATTTCCCGGCAAGTTGCTCTATCGGGTACCCTCTGTAGCGAAGAATACCTGTTTCACCGTCCAGAAAAGTGATCGCACTGGTGGTGGCACCGGTGTTTTTATATCCTGCGTCCAGTGTGATATAACCAGACTGTGCGCGCAACGATGAGATGTCAATGGACTTTTCATCCTCGGTACCCACTACTACTGGCATTTTATAGGATTTACCCTCTAAAATAATTTCAGCAATTTCTGACATGTTTATTTTTAGTTAATGTCCCGTGTTGTGTCTCTTACTATGAAGCGAAATTATAGAAAAATGTTCTAAAATGAAATCAGGCGGCGCCATTATATCTGGCATGCACTGCGTTAATAAGATCCTATCTGCCTGCAAGCTAGTAAACGGCTTTGGGGGAAAAAGTTAGTTCGCTGGTGTAATTTCCCCCGAAGTGTCGCCTCTTCCGCCCTTGGCCGGCGTTTTGCCGCCACTGCCGGGCCGCCCGGCGCGGCAGCCCGGGGTGAAACTAAGGGGTGAGCCAGGCGGTATAACAAGTAGGCAGGCATGCGGAAGAAGGCTTTTGAGGGGGCATTTGGGCCTGTGGCTACCCCGACAGTGAAGCGTACCGCCTGCCGGGGTAGCCACCGGCCGGGTGCGGCGGCGGCGAAAACCGCTGGGAAACACCTGTAGCCAGTCACGCGTACTGCAACCCTAGGGCGTGAAGCGCGGTATGTAATTAAAATTTATATATTTGCGTATAATACGCGACAGAGGATTACACTTAAGTACAAATTCCAGGTAGATGAGCGAGCAAACGGGTAAACAACTGAGTAAGGAGGAGAAGGACGCGCGGTTCGAGGCCGAGCTGCTGCCTGTGCTCGACCCCCTGTACAACTTTGCCTACAGGCTCACCTTAGACGAGGATGACGCCAATGATCTGGTGCAGGAGACCTATCTGAAGGCCTACCGTTTTTTCGACTACTTCGAGCAAGGAACTAATGCAAAAGCATGGCTGTTCCGAATCCTGAAGAACTCCTTCATCAACGAGTTCCGGAAGAAGAGCAAGCAGCCTGCCAAAGTTGACTACAGCGAGGTAGAGGGCTATTACAATTCTGAAGACGTGGAGGGCGAGAGCGGGGTGGCCACCACCACCGACATGCGCACCGAAAGCGTGCAGGACCTGATCGGCGATGAGGTGGCGAGCGCCCTGAACGCCCTGCCAGTCGACTTCAGGACAGTCATCATCCTTTGCGACCTCGAGGGATTCACCTACGAGGAAATGGCCAAGATACTGGACATCCCGATTGGAACTGTACGCTCACGATTGCACCGCGCCCGGAACTCTTTGAAGGAGAAGTTGGAGAAATACGCCAAAACCATGGGTTATAATAGTTAGAGCATTTAAAGAGTTTGAGTGAAGATGGAATCGAAATTTACAGAAGTATATCAAAACGCACCGGCCGAGGGCAAAGAGACCGAGTGTGAGAAAGTGTCGCTGTTGCTGGACCTCATGATTGACGGGGAGGCCTCCTCCGAAGACCAGCAGTACTTTAACAGTCACATCGAAGACTGCGTCACCTGCTTCGAAAGCCATCAGAAACAAAAGCTCCTCAAAGGCCTCGTCAGCGGCCACCTCAAGCGCGTGATTGTGCCGGAAAGCCTGGCGCACCTCATCAAAGCGAAGATTCAAGAAACGGTATAGCCCCCCTAATGCAAGGTAAGATCATCATCTTTTCGGCACCGTCCGGTGCCGGTAAAACCACTATTGTAAAGCACCTGCTCCGCACCAACCCGAAACTGAGCTTTTCCATATCGGCATGCACCCGCGACAAGCGCGGCCGCACCGAGGAAAACGGCAAGGACTACTACTTCATCACACCAGAGGATTTCAAGAAAAGGATCGCAAACGATGAGTTTGTGGAGTGGGAGGAAGTGTACGAGGGGGCCTTCTACGGCACGCTGAAGTCGGAGATCGAGCGCATCTGGAAAAGCGGCAAGCACGTGATCCTGGATGTGGACGTGAAAGGCGGGCTGAGCATCAAGCATTTTTACAAAGAGCGGGCCCTGGCGGTGTTCGTGAAGCCGCCCTCCATCGAGGAACTGGCCAACCGCCTGACCGCCCGCAACACCGACTCAGCCTCCAGCATCAGCAGCCGGGTGTTCAAAGCCAAGTTCGAGCTTGGGTTCGAGGACCAGTTCGATAGAGTGATCGTGAACGACGACCTGGACAGGGCATGCGCCGAGGCGGAGAAGCTGGTAAATGAGTTTCTGAAGTCTGAGCCTGCGATCGTATGAAGGTCGGGCTGCTGTTTGGCTCCTTTAACCCCATTCATATCGGCCACCTGATACTGGCCAACTTCATGGCCACCAACACCGACCTCAACGTGGTGTGGCTGGTCGTGTCGCCGCAGAACCCCTTCAAGCCCAGCAACACGCTGCTGCACGAGTTCGACCGGCTGCAGATGGTTACCCTGGCGATAGAGGACAACCTGAACCTGGGCGTTTCCAACATCGAGTTCAGCATGCCCAGGCCAAGCTACACCATCGACACGCTCACGTACCTGCAGGAGAAGTACCCGAGCTATGAGTTCGTGCTGATCATGGGCGAGGACAACCTGCCGCTGTTCCCGAAGTGGAAGAACTCGGAGCGCATCCTGGAGTACCACCGGGTATACGTGTATCCCCGTTCCGGCTCCATCACCACCGAGCTGCCCGACATGCCAAACGTGACGTTCGTCAAAGCGCCGGTACTGGACATTTCCGCAACTTTCATTCGCCAGTGCGTCAAACAGGAGAAAAGCACTAAGTACATGCTGCCGGATGCGGTAGCCGAGTATATAAAAGTGCACAAGCTGTACCAATAGCGCAGGGCAAAACCTGTCAGACGAAACCACGCGAATCCACCCCATATATAAAAAGGCGCTGCCAAGAATCCGGCAACGCCTTTTTATATATGGGGTGGTGTTCATTTTATATAGCTATATAAGCTTAAAGTTGATTCCATATCGGAGCCGTCATGGCTGAGGCGCCGCCCGGTTACAGGTGGAAATCATCTGGTATATAACAGTCCGGCTATGGTAAAAGGCGCTTCCTGCGCCTTAAAAAAATAATTAGGTTGATTCCGGTTTTATATTGAAATTGACTAACCTAAACCAACATTGAGCGCATGAAACTACTAGCCGTTTTCCTGAAGCCTGCCGTTCTGGTGGCGTTGCTGCTGCTGTTCCAGATGTGCCAGCCCAACGGGCAGGAGAACCCGCCGATGGAAGGCTTCAACGAGGCTGGCTCCGACCCAGAGGCCATTCAGCTGGCTGACTCTGTGATGGCAGCGCAGGGCGGGCGCAAAAACTGGGACGATACGCGCTATATAACCTGGAATTTCTTCGGCAACCGGAAGCTGCTTTGGGACAAGGCCACCGGCAACGTGCGGGTAGATTACCTGAAAGAAGATAAAAAGGTGCTGGTGAATATAAATACCGGCGAAGGCAAGGTATACAAGGAGGGCGCGGAAGTAACGCAGCCCGACTCGGTGGCAAAGTACGTGCAGCAGGCGAAGGAAGCCTGGATAAACGATTCGTACTGGCTGGTGATGCCTTTTAAACTCAAGGACTCCGGCGTGACGCTGAAATACCTCGGGGAAGAAACCACGCAGGCGGGCAAGCTGGCCGATGTGCTGCAGCTGACCTTCGAAAACGTGGGCGTGACGCCCGAGAACAGGTACAAAGTATATATAGACAAAGAGACGAACCTGGTTTCGCAGTGGGCCTACTTCAAAAACGCCAACGACCCGGAGCCTGCCTTTGTAATGCCTTGGCAGGATTACCAGACCTACGGGAAACTAAAGCTCTCCGGCGACCGCGGGCAGGCCCACATAACGGATATAAAAGTGCTGGATGACGTCCCGGAATCAGCATTCACCTCTTTTGAGGCTGTAAACCTGTAAGCAATTTCAAGACATATAGCAGCCTCGCTGCATTTATACCACCAGTTATATATAAACAGGACGCCCTGCAGAATCAATCTGCAGGGCGTCCTGTTTATATATAAAAGCGCCTTGTGCCAGAGCCTTTAGATGGTCATGATCTCCGCTTCCTTCTTCGACAGCAGCTCGTCCACTTTCACGATGTAGGTGTCGGTCAGCTTCTGCACTTTTGCCTCGGCGTCGCGCACGGCGTCTTCCGAGGTGCCTTCTTTCTGGAGTTTCCGCAGGGCGTCGTTGATGTCTTTGCGGATATTGCGGATGCTGATCTTGCCGCCCTCCGTCTCGTTTTTCACCTGCTTCACCAGCTCGCGGCGGCGCTCCTCCGTCAGGGCCGGGATGTTCAGGCGGACTGCATCGGCCTCCTGCTGCGGGTTTAGCCCCAGGTCGCTGTTCTTGATCGCTTTGGAAATCTCGCCCAGCATGTTTTTCTCCCAGGGCTTGATGAGCAGCGTGCGCGCATCAGGCGTGGCCACGTTGGCCACCTGCGAGAGCGGCGTGGGTGTACCATAATAATCAACACGAAGATGTTCGATCATGGCAGGAGAGGCTTTGCCTGCGCGTATCTTCGTTAACTCAGCATGCGTGTGCTGCACCGCCTTGTCCATCGACTCCTGTGCTTCGCTGAGGTAAAACTGGATTTCTTCCGTCATATCAAATTTACGTTTTGTAGTTCCGAAATAATTAGGGCAAAAATACGAAATTTCTATTTTTTGTTAGGGTGCAGCGACTGGTTTGCCTGTATCTGGTCTATCGTCTCATGCAGCGTCTCGGCAATGTCATCCATGGTTACCAGCGTGCCCACTTCCTCCCCGTTCACCAGGCGCTTCAGGTTGCCGGGCGTGTTCATGTCGAATACGATGATGGAGAGGCCGTTTTCCTTGCAGAGGGTAAAAGCCGTCATGTCCATCACGTTCAGCCCTTTCTCGAACACGTCCTTAAAGGAGATGTTGCGGTAGAAAACAGCATCCGGGTCTTTCTCCGGGTCTGCGGAGTAGATGCCGTCCACGCGCGTGCCTTTCAGCACCACATCCGCCTCAATCTCGATGGCGCGCAACGATGCGGCCGTGTCGGTGGTGAAGTATGGGTTGCCGGTGCCCGCCCCAAAGATAACCACACGGCCCTTCTCGAGGTGGCGCACCGCACGGCGGCGTATATAGGGTTCGCACACCTGCTGAATGTTGATGCCTGAAAGAAGGCGCGTATAAACGCCAAGTTTCTCAAGGGCGCTCTGCAGCGCCATGCTGTTGATCACCGTGGCCAGCATGCCCATATAGTCTCCCTGCACGCGGTCCAGCCCGACCTGCTCGGCCTGCACACCCCTGAAGATATTGCCTCCGCCTATTACCACAGCCACTTCCACACCCAGCCGCACAGCCTCCTTTATCTCCTCCGCATACTGCAGCAGCCTGTTAGAGTCGATCCCGTACTGTTGGTCGCCCATGAGCGCCTCGCCGCTGAGCTTTAGCAAAATTCGTTTATACTTCACGGTATATATCTGTAATGGTTATAAATTTTCGTCTACACAACAAAGCGACTCCCGTGGCAGCCGCTTTCCCTTTAACCCAGTGCCTTAAAACAGGAGCAGCACCTGGCCCTTCTCCACGTTCTGTTTTTCCTGCACCTTCACCTCCTTCACCACGCCGTCTCCCGGCGATTTGAGGATGTTCTCCATCTTCATGGCCTCCAGAATCATGATCGGGTCGCCTTTTTTCACCTCCTGCCCCGGCTTCACCTTTATCTCCAGTATCAGCCCCGGCATAGGTGCCTTTACGTCGTTCACTTTGTGGGCGTTGGCGTTACTCATGCCCAGCTTGTCGAGCAGCAGGTCGAAGCGGTCTCTCACGCTCACGGTCTGCTCCCTGCCGTTGATCTTGAAGGTAAAAGTTTTCTCTTCGTAGTTCGCGGCCACTACTTCTGCCGTATACGACCGGGCATCCTTTATGATATGATAGGTGTTGGGGCCGACACGGGAGATGTCCCAGTTAAAAGGTGCGTCGTTTACCAGTATGGTGCCTTTTTGAATATCAACCTGCCATGTTTTGTCGTTAGCGGTTTTTACCTGGAGCATCTTTATCCGAGTGGTTTTGACCTTAAAGTTAGTTGATTTCTCAGAGTAATTTTAGAACTTCACCTCAAAATTAAAACATTCTACCATGAATCATAGGTTTTTGAGCATTGCAGGCCTGGCTGCCGCTATGGCTTTTACAGGTGGCTGCAGTGCCGGCAAAGTAGTTCCGGACGCAAGCGCTCCCCCGGTTGCCGTAGTGGAACCGGCCCCCGCGCCCGCCGACTCCGTGCCCGCGTGGGCACCCCGGAAATACGAATTTAACCCCTCGCGCACCAAAAAGCACAACCTGCTGCACACCAAGCTGCGCGTGCGCTTCGATTGGCAAAAGCAGTATCTGCAGGGCACTGCCGAACTCCGGCTCAAGCCCTACTTCTACCCGCAGGACACCCTGGTGCTGGACGCCAAAGGCATGGAGATACACAGCGTGAGCCTGCTGAAAGGCGGAGACGGCGCACCCCTGAAATACGAGTACGATGGCAAGGAACTCGCCATCAACCTGAACAAAGCCTACACCCGCGCCGAGGAGTACGTGGTGGAGATTAACTATACCGCCCGGCCCAACGAGCTGCCTGCCGGCGGCAGCGACGCCATCACCTCCGACAAGGGCCTCTACTTCATCAACCCGCTAGGGGAGGAGCCCCGGAAGCCGACGCAGATATGGACGCAGGGGGAGACAGAGGCCAGCTCCGCCTGGTTCCCGACCATTGACGCGCCGAACGAGCGAATGACGCAGGAGCTATATATAACCGTCGACCCGAAGTTCACCACGCTCTCAAACGGGGAGTTTATGTACTCCAGGCAAAACGCCGACGGCACTAAAACAGACTACTGGAAGCAGGAACTGCCGCATGCCCCTTACCTGGCCATGATGGCGATCGGGGAGTTTGCCGTGGTGGAGGACCAGTGGCGCGGGAAGCCCGTGAACTATTATGTGGAGCCGGCCTACAAAAGCACGGCAAAGAAGGTTTTCGGCAACACGCCCGAGATGATGGAGTTCTTCTCCACCAAGCTAGGAGTGGCTTACCCGTGGGCGAAGTACGCGCAGGTGGTGGTGCGCGATTACGTGTCCGGGGCGATGGAGAACACCTCCGCCTCTGTGTTTATGGAAGACCTGCAGCTGAACGAGCGTGAGCTGCTGGACAAGAACTGGGACGGCATTATCGCCCACGAGCTGTTCCACCAGTGGTTCGGCGATTACGTTACCACCGAATCGTGGGCGAACCTGCCGCTGAACGAGTCTTTCGCCAACTATTCGGAATACCTGTGGGCAGAGCACAAGTTCGGGGCCGATGAGGCCGCTTACCTGCAGATGGACGAGATGGGCCAGTACCTGGACGAGGCGGAGACAAAGCGCGTGCCGCTCATCCGGTACCACTACAACAGCCGCGAGGACATGTTCGACAGCCACTCCTATGCCAAAGGGGGCCGGGTGCTGCACATGCTGCGCAACATCGTGGGAGACGACGCCTGGTGGGCATCGCTTAACCTGTACCTGACCCGCAACAAATTCTCGGATGTAGAGGTGGCGGAACTGCGCATGGCCTTCGAGGACGTGACCGGGATGGACCTGATGTGGTTCTTCGACCAGTGGTTTATGAACGCAGGGCACCCCGAACTCAAAGTGGAGGACAGCTACCAGAGCGGGCAGCTGACACTGCGTGTGACGCAAAAACAGGACACGGCGTATGCCCCCCTATATAAACTGCCGCTAGAGATAGCCGTGTGGGCCGGCGGCAAGAAAACGGTATACCCTGTCACCATCGACGAAGCAGAGGAAACATTCATGTTCAAGGTGGCATCGGAGCCACAACTGGTGCTGTTCGATGCGGAGCAGCAGCTGTTGGGTGTGGTAGAGCACCAGAAGACGGACGCAGAGATGGTTTTCCAGTTCAGGAACGTGGACCAACTGGCGCCTAAACTGGAGGCCATGGCAGCCCTGGAGGAGAAACTGCAGGACCCTGCGGTGCTGCAAATGTACCAGGCTGCCCTGAAGGATGACTACTGGCGTATCAGAAGCGCCGCCGTCACGCGTTTAAGCGGGCTGAAGGAAGGACAGGCAGCTGCGGTGGAGCCGGTCATCAGGCAAATGGCGCAGCAGGATAAGCGGGGAGCCGTGCGCGCAGATGCCATACTGGCCCTGGCAGGCTGGGGGGGAGAGAAGTACAAAGCGGTGTTTGAGCAGGCGATGCGCGACAGCTCCTACGAGGCATCGGCCGCAGGCATACTGGCCTATGCAGGAACAGGCGCCCCCGACGCAAAGCAAAAATTAGCGCAGTTCGAAAACGAAACAAACGAGGAGGTGGCGCTGGCGCTGGCTACCTATTATGCGGTGCAGGGCGGGCCGGAGAAGTATGACTGGTTTACGGGCCAACTGAAGCAAGCCAGCGGCGGCCAGTTATATTACTTGCTGCAAAGCTTCGGGGCGTACCTGGCCAGCAATAGCCAGACAAACACGCCGGAGACCATCGCGCTACTGGGGGACTTAGCCCGGAACAGCAGCCAGTATTACGTGCGGGCCGCAGCCTATCAGGCACTTATGGTGATGTCGGAGAAGCCGGAGGTGAAGGCTTTGCTGGACGAAATACGCCAGAATGAGAAGGATGAGCGCCTGCTGCAGCTATATGGCGGGTAGGCGCCCGTAAAATAATTCGCTTTTTTTTTAAGGAATATTTGACTGGAAAGAAAAAGGGCTTAATTTTGCATCTCTTTAGAACAAGCGGGGCTTCAGAGCCAGGCGGATTTAGGGAAAGTTTTACTGATTTATTTCAGGTCGGTAAAAATCGGGGAGATTCCAGAGCGGCCAAATGGAACGGACTGTAACTCCGTTAGCGTAAGCTTTCGCAGGTTCGAATCCTGCTCTCCCCACTGTTTAATGCAATAATAAGCGAATAACTGGACGAGTGAAGCAGTGTTTGTGATCCTTTATTCACTCAATCAGTTATATCGAAAGTAAAGAAGCGGGAGTAGCTCAGTTGGTAGAGCGATAGCCTTCCAAGCTATAGGCCGCGAGTTCGACCCTCGTCTCCCGCTCACTTAAGTAAGAGATTGCGACTTATTAATTTACGGATTAACTGGAGAAGGAAATTCATGCAGATGAGCTTCCTTTTTACTGTAAATAGGGTTGTAATTCTCTGGTGAACTTAGAAGCCGACGTAGCTCAGGGGTAGAGTGCTTCCTTGGTAAGGAAGAGGTCGTGGGTTCAATTCCCATCGTTGGCTCAAAGTCCGTTACGTGTAATTAAAAAGCGCGACATAAACTTAAACGTTTTAACCTTAATTTAATATCATACAATGGCTAAAGAAACATTTGACCGTTCCAAACCGCACGTAAATATCGGTACTATTGGTCACGTTGACCACGGCAAAACTACTTTGACTGCTGCTATCACGACTGTGCTGGCTAAAAAAGGTCTTGCTAAGCTTCGTGACTTCTCTTCAATTGACAACGCTCCTGAAGAAAAAGAAAGAGGTATTACTATCAATACATCACACGTAGAATACGCTACAGAAAACCGTCACTATGCACACGTAGACTGCCCGGGCCACGCTGACTATGTGAAGAACATGGTTACGGGTGCTGCCCAGATGGACGGTGCTATCCTGGTGGTTGCTGCTACTGACGGCCCGATGCCGCAGACGCGCGAGCACATTCTGCTTGCCCGCCAGGTAGGTGTTCCTCAGTTGGTTGTGTTCATGAACAAAGTGGACATGGTGGATGATCCTGAGCTTCTTGAGCTTGTGGAGATGGAAATCCGTGAACTGCTTTCTTTCTATGATTTCGACGGCGATAATATCCCTGTAATTCAGGGTTCTGCCCTTGGTGGCCTGAATGGCGACGAGAAGTGGGTTAAAACTATCGAAGAGCTGATGGCTGCTGTTGATAGCTTTATTCCAATTCCAGCTCGTTTAACTGATCTTCCATTCCTGATGCCGGTTGAGGACGTGTTCTCCATCACGGGTCGTGGTACAGTTGCTACTGGCCGTATCGAGCGCGGTGTGATCAACTCTGGCGAGCAGGTTGATATCTTGGGTATGGGTGCTGAGAACCTGAAGTCAGTTGTTACGGGTGTGGAAATGTTCCGTAAGATCCTCGACAGAGGCGAGGCTGGTGACAACGTAGGTCTGTTGCTGCGTGGTATTGAGAAAACCGATATCCGTCGTGGTATGGTTATCTGCAAGCCTGGTTCAGTGAAGCCGCACCAAGAGTTCAAGGCTGAGGTATACGTTCTTTCCAAGGAAGAAGGTGGCCGTCACACGCCATTCTTCAACAAGTACCGTCCACAGTTCTACCTGAGAACCACTGACGTTACAGGTGAGATCCATCTGCCAGAAGGCGTAGAAATGGTAATGCCAGGTGATAACATCACCATCACCGTGAAGCTGATCAACAAAGTAGCCATGGAGAAAGGCCTTCGTTTTGCGATCCGTGAGGGTGGTAGAACAGTAGGTGCCGGCCAGGTAACTGAAATCCTTGACTAATAATCTATGAATCAACCCCGTTCTCGGAAAGTTTTTCGGGAATGGGTTTGATATCATAATTAATTTAAATAAATTTGCACTCCATTTGAAAAAGATGGCGTGCATTTTTTTACGGGTGTAGCTCAATTGGTAGAGTAGTGGTCTCCAAAACCATTGGCTGGGAGTTCGAGTCTCTCCACCCGTGCAATTTTTTCACCCTCAGTAAAGCGAAGCGATGAGCAAAGTAACAACCTATATAAACGATACAGTTGAGGAAATGAGAGACAAAGTCTCTTGGCCTACTTATGCAGAATTGCAGAGAAGTTCTGTGCTGGTATTGATAGGTTCTTTGATATTCGCGCTGGTGGTTGGTGCCATGGATTTTGTTTTTGATTCCGGCCTGACATGGTTTTACAACCAGTTTTAAATTAGGAGCATGGCTGATTTAAAGTGGTATGTAGTACGCGCCGTGAGTGGCCAGGAGAAAAAGGCGAAAGCTTACCTGGAGAATGAGATCATGCGACAGGGCCTCGGGGAGTATGTGCCGCAGGTGCTGATCCCAGCCGAGAAGGTATATGAAATGCGGGGCGGGAAAAAAAGGATCAGGGAGCGCAGCTTCTTCCCGGGCTATGTGCTGATACATGCCGACCTGTCCCACGGTGAGGCAGAGCACATCATCATCAGTACCCCGGGTGTAATCGGTTTCCTGGGGACAAATGACGGCTCAGCAAGCAAAAAAGCGGTTCCGCTGCGCCAGTCGGAGGTAAACAGGATACTGGGTACCGTAGACGAGGCAGAAGAGCAGGCGGAGGTGCTGGATACGCCGTTTGTTGTGGGCGAGACAGTGAAAGTGATGGACGGTCCGTTCAGTGGCTTCTCCGGCACAGTGGAAGAAGTGTTTGAAGAGCGTAAGAAGCTCAACGTAATGGTGAAGATCTTCGGGCGGAATACGCCGGTGGAGCTGAACTATATGCAGGTAGAGAAAGAATCGTAGTAAAATTATATAATGGCAAAGGAAATAAAAGGTTATCTGAAAATTCAGGTAAAGGGAGGTGCCGCGAACCCATCGCCACCGATTGGACCTGCACTTGGTTCTAAAGGACTTAACATCATGGAGTTTTGCAAGCAGTTTAACGCAAGAACCCAGGATAAGCCCGGACAGGTGTTACCAGTACTAATCACAATCTATACAGACAAGTCTTTTGATTTTGTTATCAAAACGCCACCTGCTCCTGTATTGTTATTAGATGCTGCTAAAATCAAGGGCGGTTCAAAAGAGCCGAACAGAAATAAAGTAGGATCTGTGACGTGGGACCAGATCAGGGAAATTGCTGAGATCAAGATGCCAGATTTGAACGCTTTTAAAGTGGAGGCTGCTATGAAACAAGTAGCAGGCACTGCAAGAAGCATGGGCATCACCGTCTCTGGCAATGCTCCGTGGAACGCATAATAAGTTAAAGGACAAATGGCGAAGATTTCAAAAAAGAGGAAAGCTGCTTTAGAAAAGGCTGACCTGACAAAAGAGTATTCTTTAACAGATGCCGCTTCAGTAGTAAAGGACATTACCTTCACCAAATTTGATGCATCTGTAGACATAGATGTGCGCCTGGGGGTAGATCCCCGCAAGGCAGATCAGATGGTGCGTGGTATCGTTACGCTGCCGCACGGCACAGGTAAGGATGTGAAAGTGCTTGCGCTCGTAACCCCTGACAAAGAGCAGGAAGCGAAGGATGCCGGTGCAGACTTTGTAGGTTTGGATGACTATATCCAGAAAATCGAGAAGGGATGGACAGACGTGGACGTGATCATCACGATGCCTGCCGTAATGGCCAAAGTAGGACGTTTGGGTAGAATCCTGGGACCGCGTAACCTGATGCCAAACCCGAAGTCCGGTACAGTGACGCAGGATGTTGCCAAAGCGGTGAAAGAAGTGAAAGCCGGTAAAATCGACTTCAAAGTCGACAAGTTCGGTATCATCCACACCAGTGTAGGTAAGTCATCTTTCTCTGCTGAGCAGCTGGCTGCAAACGCGGCTGAGGTAATCCAGACGCTGAACCGTTTGAAGCCTGCTTCCGCTAAGGGCACATATATCAGAAGCATTACCATGTCAAGCACGATGAGCCCGGGCGTAATCGTTGACAAGAACGCAACAATCTAATAACATGACCAGGGAAGAAAAAGAGATAATCGTAAATGAACTGAGCGAGAAGTTCGCCAATACGAACTACTTCTACATAACAGATGCTTCTACCATGAGCGTAGCCAGCATCAACCAGTTCAGGAGAATGTGCTTTGACCGCGGTCTTGAGTACAAAGTATACAAGAACACACTCATCCAAAAAGCACTTGAAACGCTTGAGGCTGACACAACTGCACTTGAAGGTGTTTTGAAAGGCGCTTCCGGTATCCTGTTCTCTGCGGAGTCAGGCAATGCCCCTGCAAAACTCATCAAAGATTTCAGAAAGAAAGGCAATACGCTGCCCCTCCTGAAAGGTGCATACATTGATGCAGGTTTATATATAGGCGAAAACCAATTGGAGGCACTCTCTAATGTTAAGTCTAAGGCTGAACTCATCGGTGACATTATCAGTTTACTACAGTCTCCTGCGAAGAACGTTGTTTCTGCGCTTCAGAGCAGCGGTGGTAAGTTGGCCGGTATCCTGAAAACCTTATCGGAAAAAGAATAATCTAAAAACGTAATCAATAAGTAACTTTTAATTTCAATAAAAAATGGCAGATTTGAAAGCATTCGCTGAGCAGTTAGTAAACTTAACTGTTAAGGAAGTTAGTGAACTAGCTACTATTCTGAAGGACGAGTACGGTATCGAGCCAGCTGCTGCAGCCCCAATGATGGTAGCAGGTGGTGGTGGCGCCGAAGCAGGAGCCGCTGCAGAAGAAAAAACTTCTTTTGATGTAGTCCTGAAGGCAGCAGGTGCCTCTAAGTTAGCAGTTGTGAAACTGGTAAAAGAGTTAACTGGTCTTGGTCTGAAAGAAGCGAAAGAATTAGTTGATGGCGCTCCGAAGGCACTGAAAGAAGGTGTATCGAAGGACGAGGCAGACTCACTGAAGAAATCTTTGGAAGAAGCTGGTGCTGAAGTGGAGGTTAAATAATCCCACAACCTCAACATACCGATAACAGGTAGACCTGGCAGTTTCGTCAGGTCTTTTCCTGTTTGTACATGGGTTCAAGTTTTCTTGGATCCTTTTTTTGCCCACAGTTGTTTTGGACTCTGTGTGTATAATATTTGATTACTAACTAAAATTCCAAGGCTTTGGCTAACAATAGAACGACAGAGCGAATTAATTTCGCCTCTATTAATCCGGTCATTGACTATCCTGACTTCTTAGATGTTCAGCTTCAGTCATTTCAGGACTTCTTTCAGTTGGAGACCCCAGCGGAGAATAGGGCTCAGGAAGGTTTGTTCAAGGTATTCGCCGAGAACTTCCCTATATCAGACTCGAGAGAGAACTTCGTGCTGGAGTTTATCGACTACCATATAGACCCTCCTAAATACTCTGTGGATGAAAGCATCGACAGGGGTTTGACATACTCCGTACCGCTTAAAGCAAAGCTTCGCCTGATCTGCAACGATGAGGACAACGAGGACTTTGAGACAATTGAGCAGGAAGTGTTTCTGGGGAACATCCCCTATATGACGGAGAAAGGCTCTTTCGTGATCAATGGCGCCGAGCGTGTCATCGTATCGCAGTTGCACCGGTCTCCGGGTGTGTTCTTTGCACAGAGCAAGCACACAAACGGCACGAAGCTGTATTCTGCCAGGATTATTCCTTTTAAGGGTTCATGGGTAGAGTTTGCAACGGACGTGAACAACGTGATGTACGCGTACATCGACCGTAAGAAGAAATTCCCGGTTACAACGCTGCTGCGCGCTATTGGCTACGGTACGGACAAGGACATCCTGGACCTGTTCGGGCTTTCAGAAGAAGTGCCTGCTGATAAGAAAACACTGAAAGACGCGATCGGAAGAAAGCTTGCTGCACGCGTGCTGAGAACATGGACTGAGGATTTCGTGGACGAGGACACCGGTGAAGTAGTTTCAATTGACCGGAACGAGGTAATCCTTGAGCGTGACTCCGAGATTTCGGCGGATGACATCGATGTTATCGTGGACTCAGGCGTGAAATCCATTATTCTGCACCGCGAGAACGTGAACATCGCTGATTACGCGATCATATATAACACGCTTCAGAAAGACAACTCCAACTCGGAGCAGGAAGCAGTAGAGCAGATCTACCGCCAGCTGCGGAACACAGAGGCACCGGATGTTGAGACAGCCCGTGATATCATCCAGAAGCTGTTCTTCTCTGACAAGCGCTATGACCTGGGCGAAGTTGGCCGTTACAGGATCAACAAAAAGCTTGGTCTTGACACGAACTGGGATGCGAAGGTGCTGACGAACGAGGACATTGTGCTCATCGTGAAGTACCTGATTGGTCTGATCAACTCGAAGGCGGTCGTGGATGACATTGACCACCTGAGCAACCGCCGTGTCAGAACGGTGGGCGAGCAGCTTTACGCACAGTTCGGTGTTGGTCTGGCCCGTATGGCCCGCACCATCAAAGAGCGTATGAACGTGCGCGACAACGAAGACTTCAAGCCGGTTGATTTGATCAACGCGCGCACGCTTTCTTCGGTGATCAACTCGTTCTTCGGCACAAACCAGCTGTCTCAGTTTATGGACCAGACGAACCCGCTGGCTGAAGTGACGCACAAGCGTCGTGTATCAGCTCTGGGGCCAGGCGGTCTGTCAAGAGAGCGTGCCGGTTTCGAGGTACGAGACGTTCACTACACGCACTACGGCCGACTGTGTACTATTGAGACACCGGAAGGTCCGAATATTGGTTTGATTTCTTCGCTGTGTGTACACGCCCGCGTGAACCACATGGGCTTTATCGAGACGCCTTACAGAAAGGTAATTGAAGGTAAAGTAGTAGTAGACGGTACTGTTGAATACCTGACTGCCGAGGAAGAAGACACCCACCACATCGCACAGGCAAACGCCCTGATCGATGACAACGGTAACTTCCTGAACGAGCGTGTGAAAGGCCGTTTTGAAGGTGACTTCCCGGTAGAAGAGCCAGGCACCTATACCTATATGGACGTGGCCCCGAACCAGATTGTATCGGTGGCGGCCTCTATGATTCCATTCCTGGAGCACGATGATGCCAACCGTGCCCTGATGGGTTCGAACATGCAGCGCCAGGCGGTTCCGCTTCTGAAGCCGCAGGCTCCGATTGTAGGTACCGGTCTGGAAAGAAGAGCAGCAATTGACTCAAGAGCACTTGTGATTGCCGAAGGCGAAGGTGTGATTGACTTTGTTGACTCCACCAAGATCGTTGTGAAATATGACCTGAGCGAGGATGAGAAACTTGTTTCCTTCAACGCCGAGTATGTTGACTATAAACTGATCAAGTTCAGGAGAACGAACCAGGATACCTGCATCAACCTCTCCCCAATCGTGAAGAAAGGGCAGCGGGTAACAAAAGGCCAGCCGCTTTGCGAAGGTTATGCCACCAACAACGGTGAACTGGCCCTTGGTCGTAACCTGCAGGTGGCGTTCATGCCATGGCAGGGATATAACTTCGAGGATGCCATCGTTATCTCCGAGAAAGTAGTGCGTGACGATGTGTTCACGTCTATCCACATCGAGGAGTTTGAACTGGAAGTGCGTGAGACGAAGCGCGGTGAGGAGGAATTGACTTCTGAAATCCCGAACGTGAGCGAGGAAGCGGTACGAAACCTGGATGAGAACGGGATAATCCGCATCGGTGCCGAGGTGAAGGAAGGAGACATCCTGATCGGTAAGATCACGCCGAAGGGTGAGACGGACCCGACGCCGGAGGAAAAACTGCTGCGTGCCATCTTTGGAGACAAAGCCGGTGATGTGAAAGACGCCTCGCTTAAGGCGCCGCCCTCACTCAATGGCGTGGTGATCGAGACAAAGCTGTTCTCGCGCCCTAAGAAGGACAAGAACCTGCGGGCTAAGTCTAAGAAAGAGGTAGAAGAGCTGAAGGTAAAGTACAGCAAGGAGCTCATCAACATCAAGAACGTGATGGCTGAGAAACTCGTGGCTTTGCTCGAAGGCAAAACTTCACAGGGAGTAAAACACAAATTCGGTGATGAGATTCTGACGAAAGGATCAAAGTTCTCGAGAAAGAACATCATCGAGGCGCTGTTCCCCGAGAAGAACCCTTACAAGGACGAAAGCAATTACGCTGTTCCGGAAGAAGTGAATATGTTCAAGGACCTGATCCTGGAGAACTGGACAGCTGACGAGAAAACGAACAGCATGCTGGTGGAGCTTGTGAAGAACTACAACAAGCGCCGCAACATCGTATCGGCACACTTCAAGCGTGAGCGTTTCACGCTGGAGGTAGGAGACGAGTTGCCGGCCGGTATTGTGCAGCTTGCCAAAGTATATATAGCCAAGAAGCGCAAGCTGAAAGTGGGTGATAAGATGGCAGGCCGCCACGGTAACAAAGGTGTGGTAGCCAGAATCGTCCGTGAGGAGGACATGCCGTTCCTGGAGGACGGAACCCCGATGGACATCGTGCTGAACCCGCTGGGTGTGCCTTCGAGGATGAACATCGGCCAGATATATGAGACAGTACTTGGATGGGCCGGTCTGAAATTGGGCAGAACATATGCGACGCCGATTTTCGACGGAGCCACGGAAGAGCAGGTTTCTGCTGAACTGGCCGAGGCCGGTCTTCCGGTATTCGGGCGATCTTACCTGTTCGACGGCTTGTCCGGTGACAGATTCGACCAGCCAGTGACAGTGGGAGTGATTTATATGCTGAAACTGGGTCACCTGGTGGATGATAAGATGCACGCCCGTTCCATCGGACCTTACTCACTCATCACGCAGCAGCCATTGGGCGGTAAAGCCCAGTTCGGTGGCCAGCGTTTCGGTGAGATGGAGGTGTGGGCACTGGAGGCATTCGGTGCTTCAAACGTACTGCAGGAAATACTTACAGTAAAGTCAGATGACGTGATTGGCCGCGCGAAAGCCTACGAGGCAATCGTGAAGGGCGACGTGTTGCCAAAGCCAAATATCCCGGAATCGTTCAACGTATTGATTCACGAACTAAGAGGTCTGGCGCTGGAAATCACGCTGGAGTAATAAAGTAAGAGCTAAGCGCGGAGGCAGAAGCCGAAGCGCTTAGCGCACTTTAAGCTGGTGTAGCTGTAATGCAAATTCATTGTACTGACATTATTATAATATAATATGGCATTTGCGAAAAATAAAAAGCTTTCTCAGGACTTCTCAAAAGTAACGATCTCTTTGGCTTCCCCGGAATCCATTCTGGAGCGTTCCAACGGAGAGGTGACAAAGCCTGAGACCATTAACTATAGAACTTACAAGCCGGAAATGGGCGGTTTATTCTGCGAGAGAATATTCGGACCTGTGAAGGATTGGGAATGCCACTGCGGAAAATATAAGAGAATCAGATATAAGGGCATCATCTGCGACCGTTGTGGCGTGGAGGTGACCGAGAAAAAAGTGCGCCGCGAGCGCATGGGCCATATCGAGCTGGTGGTTCCGGTGGCGCATATCTGGTACTTCAAATCACTTCCGAACAAAATTGGATATCTGCTGGGCCTGCCAACCAAGAAGCTCGACCAGATTATCTATTACGAACGATATGCAGTAATCCAGCCTGGTATTCTGGCAGAAGACGGTGTGAACACACTGGACTTCCTGACCGAGGATGAGTACCTGGATATGATTGACAAGCTTCCGCGCGAGAACCAGGTGTTGGATAACAACGACCCGAACAAGTTCATTGCGAAGATGGGGGCCGAGGCGCTGCAAATGCTGCTGGAGCGCACTAATTTAGATGACCTGTCATACGAACTGCGCCATGCCGCCGCACACGAGACCTCACAGCAGCGTAAGGCTGAAGCGTTGAAGCGTTTGCGCGTGGTAGAAGCATTCCGTGATGCTGCAACACGCATTGAGAACAGACCCGAGTGGATGATCATCCGCATGGTGCCTGTTATACCGCCGGAACTTCGTCCGCTTGTTCCGTTGGATGGTGGCCGTTTCGCTACCTCTGACCTGAACGACCTGTACCGACGCGTAATTATCCGGAACAACCGTCTGAAGCGTCTGATCGAGATCAAGGCCCCTGAAGTAATTCTCCGTAACGAGAAGCGCATGCTGCAGGAAGCGGTGGATTCCCTGTTCGACAACTCACGTAAAGTGAACGCTGTCCGTGCAGAAGGAAACCGTGCGCTGAAGTCACTTTCTGATATGCTGAAAGGTAAGCAGGGGCGTTTCCGTCAGAACCTGCTCGGTAAGCGTGTGGACTACTCCGGCCGTTCGGTGATTGTGGTTGGCCCTGAGCTGAAGCTGCACGAGTGTGGCCTGCCGAAGAACATGGCAGCCGAGCTCTTCAAGCCATTCATCATCCGCAAATTGATCGAAAGAGGCATCGTGAAAACGGTGAAGTCCGCGAAGAAAATAGTAGACCGCAAGGACCCGGTTGTTTGGGATATCCTGGAGAATGTGCTGAAAGGCCACCCGGTACTCCTGAACCGCGCCCCTACGCTCCACCGATTGGGTATCCAGGCATTCCAGCCAAAACTGATCGAGGGAAAAGCGATTCAGCTGCACCCACTTGTGTGTACAGCCTTCAACGCTGACTTTGACGGTGACCAGATGGCGGTGCACGTTCCACTGGGACCTGCTGCTGTACTGGAAGCCTCGATGCTGATGCTGGCGTCGCACAACATCCTGAACCCGGCGAACGGTGCCCCGATTGCGGTGCCTTCTCAGGACATGGTACTTGGTTTATACTACGTGTCCAAAGGAAAGCGCAGCACAGAGAATGAGAAGATACCAGGGGAAGGCATGAGCTTCTACTCTCCGGAGGAAGTGATCATTGCCATCAACGAAGGGCGTCTTTCGAAGCAGGCCTATATAAAAGTAAGAACAACTATCCGAAACGAGCAGGGCGACCTGGTGAACAAATCCATTGAGACTGTAGCCGGCCGCGTGATATTCAACCAGTTTGTACCGGAGGAAGTGGGGTATATAGATGAACTGTTGACGAAGAAAAAGCTGCAGCAGATCATCTCCCGCGTGTTCAAGGAAACAGGTATGGCGCGTGCCGCCCAGTTCCTGGACGATATCAAAACCTTGGGCTTCCAGTCTGCCTACAAAGGTGGTCTTTCCATGGGTCTGGGTGACATCCAGATACCAAAAGAGAAGGATATCCTGGTAGCGCAGGCCAAGAAGGATGTGGATGCTGTATGGCAGAACTACTCTATGGGTCTGATCACGGACAATGAGCGCTACAATCAGGTTATCGATATATGGACGCGTATCAACAACCAGATCACGGAAACGTTGATGCGCCGCCTGGAGAACGACGACCAGGGCTTTAACTCCATCTTCATGATGATGCACTCCGGAGCCCGTGGTTCCAGAGAGCAGATCCGTCAGTTGGGTGGTATGCGAGGTCTGATGGCGAAGCCGCAGAAGTCACTGCAAGGCTCCGTAGGTGAGATTATCGAGAACCCGATCCTTTCTAATTTTAAGGAAGGTCTGGATGTAATCGAGTACTTTATCTCGACACACGGTGCCCGTAAAGGTCTTGCTGATACGGCCCTTAAAACGGCTGATGCCGGTTACCTGACCCGACGTCTGGTAGACGTGTCGCAGGACGTAATCGTGAACGAGACGGATTGCGGTACGCTGCGAGGGCTGGAAGTAAGTGCACTGAAAGACAACGAGGATATCGTAGAGTCGCTGTCAGAGCGTATTCTGGGCCGTGTAACGGTGCATGATGTATATGACCCGATTTCCAATGCGCTACTAGCAGAGTCAGGAGCGGAGATCACAGAAGAAATAGCACGTGCCATCGAGGAAACAGCCATTGAGTTTGTGGAGATCCGCTCGGTACTGACGTGTGAGTCCAAGCGCGGAATCTGCGCCAAGTGCTACGGCCGTAACCTGGCAACAGGCTTTATGGTGCAGAAAGGGGAGGCTGTCGGTGTAATTGCCGCACAGTCCATCGGTGAGCCGGGAACACAGCTGACACTCCGCACCTTCCACGTGGGTGGTACAGCGTCTAACATTGCGGTAGATGCCACCATCCTTGCCAAGTTCGGCGGTAAGATCGAATTCGAGGATGTACGCTCGCTGGACACGGTGAACAACGAAGGAGAGCCGGTGAAAGTAGTGATGGGTCGCTCAGGCGAAGTAAGGGTTGTAGACCCGAACACAGGCAAGCTACTCATCAGCAACCACGTTCCTTACGGCTCGTTCCTGCACGTAAACGACGGGCAGATGGTAGAGAAAGGCGCGCAGCTCTGTAACTGGGATCCATATAATGCGGTGATCCTTTCTGAGTTTGACGGTGAAATCGCGTACGAGGCCATTATTGAAGGCATCACGTACCGCGAGGAGTCGGATGAGCAGACGGGCTACCGTGAAAAGGTAATCATCGACACCAAAGACAAGACGCAGAACCCCGCTATCCTGGTGAATCCGAAGAACGGTGAGCCGAAAGGCTATAACATTCCGGTAGGAGCACACTTAACAGTGGAGAACGGCGAGAAGATCAAAGCTGGACAGATCCTGGTGAAGATCCCGCGCGCCATTGGCAAGACGCGTGACATCACGGGTGGTCTGCCGCGTGTGACGGAGCTGTTCGAGGCGCGTAACCCGTCTAACCCTGCCGTTGTGTCTGAGATTGACGGGGTGGTAACCTATGGTAGCGTGAAGCGCGGTAACCGTGAAATCTACATTGAGTCGAAAGACGGGGTGAAGAAGAAATACATGGTGCCGCTTTCCAAGCACATCCTCGTGCAGGACAATGACTTCGTGCGTGCGGGTATGCCGCTGTCGGATGGCGCGATCACGCCGTCAGACATCCTGAATATTCAGGGACCGGGTGCCGTTCAGGAATACCTGGTGAATGAGATACAGGAAGTATACCGTCTGCAAGGTGTGAAGATCAACGACAAGCACATTGAAGTTGTGGTTCGCCAGATGATGCAGAAGGTGATCGTAGTGGATGCGGGAGATACCAGCTTCCTGGAAAACCAGGTGGTGGATAAGATTGCATTCATGGAAGAGAACGACCGCATCATCGATATGAAAGTGGTGGAAGAATCCGGTGACTCTGCAAGCCTGAAGCCAGGACAGATCGTAACGGCCAGAAGGCTGCGTGACGAGAACTCCAGCCTGAAGCGCCGCGACCTGAAAGTGGTGACCGTGCGCGATGCATCACCGTCCGTGTCAAGGCCAACGCTGCAGGGTATTACGCAGGCTTCCCTGGGTACGCAAAGCTTTATCTCCGCGGCCTCCTTCCAGGAAACGACGAAGGTGCTGAGCGAAGCGGCTATCAAAGGAAAAGCAGACGAACTGCTGGGTCTGAAAGAAAACGTGATTGTGGGCCACCTGATCCCTGCCGGTACTGGACTGAGAGAATACCAGAAACTGATAGTGGGCAGCCAGGAGGAGTACGATGCGTTGGTAGACTCTAAAAAAGCGACTACCAAGCGACAGCAGGAGTTACAAAACAGATAAATTGAAAAATGGCAGAGGATCAGCAAAAACAAAATCAGATAAGCATTGAGTTGTCGGAAGAAGTAGCGGAGGGCGAATACGCCAACCTGGCTATGATTGCGCACTCCAGCAGCGAATTTGTAATTGATTTTATAAGGTTGATGCCAGGTTTGCCAAAAGCAAAAGTCAAGTCAAGAGTCGTTATCACGCCAGAGCACGCCAAAAGGTTATTGGTGGCTCTGGCCGATAACGTCAAAAAGTTTGAAGACAGCTTTGGCGAGATAAAGCATGCACAGGAGGCCCCGTCCTTCCCGATGAACTTCGGGGGAACGGTAGGGGAAGCCTAAGGTGCTAATAATTAATGAATTAAAATTTTGAATTTGCAAGTGTATTTATATACCTTTGCAGTCCGAATTTTTGAGTAGAAAAATCTATAATTAACAGATTGTAAATGCCTACTATACAGCAATTAGTAAGAAAGGGAAGAGAGAAATTAACGTCAAAATCAAAATCTCCTGCCCTAGATTCATGCCCACAGCGTCGTGGGGTATGTACAAGAGTATATACCACAACGCCTAAGAAGCCAAACTCTGCCATGCGTAAAGTTGCCAGGGTAAGATTAACGAACGGTAAAGAAGTCAACGCCTATATCCCGGGTGAAGGCCACAACCTGCAGGAGCACTCCATCGTGCTGATCAGGGGAGGCCGAGTGAAAGACCTTCCGGGAGTGCGTTACCACATCGTGCGTGGTGCGTTGGACACTGCCGGTGTTAGCGGGCGTCTTCAGTCACGTTCTAAGTACGGTGCGAAGAGACCTAAACCAGGACAGGCTCCAGCCGCTACAAAAGGTAAAAAGAAATAATCCATAGTGTACTAATACAATGAGAAAAGCAAAGCCGAAAAGTAGAATACTCCTTCCTGATCCTAAATATAAAGAGACATTGGTAACACGTTTCGTTAACTACATGATGGAAGACGGAAAGAAAAGTGTTGCCTATGGTATCTTCTATGATGCTGTAGAAATAGTAGAGTCAAGAACAAAAGAAAACGGTCTTGAGATGTGGAAGAAGGCGTTGAACAACGTCATGCCAAGCGTCGAAGTGAAAAGCCGTAGGGTAGGAGGTGCTACATTCCAAGTGCCGACTGAGGTTCGTCCGGACCGCAGAGTATCTCTAGGTATCAAATGGATGATATCTTATGCTCGCAAGAGAGGTGAGAAAACGATGAAAGACAGATTAGCAGGAGAGATTGTTGCTGCTGCTAAAGGGGAAGGTGCCGCCGTTAAGAAGAAAGACGACACGCACAGAATGGCAGAAGCGAACAAAGCGTTCTCACACTTTAGATTCTAAGAATGGCAAGAGACTTAAGATACACACGAAATATTGGTATTGCTGCACACATTGATGCAGGAAAAACCACTACGACAGAGCGTATATTATATTATGCAGGCGTAAGCCACAAGATTGGTGAAGTTCATGATGGCGCTGCAACCATGGACTGGATGGAGCAGGAGCAGGAGCGTGGTATTACCATCACTTCTGCGGCTACAACCGTAACATGGCCATACAGAGGCAACAGTTACCACATCAACATCATCGACACGCCGGGCCACGTTGACTTTACAGTGGAGGTAAACCGCTCGCTGCGCGTGTTGGACGGACTTGTGTTCCTGTTCAGTGCGGTAGACGGTGTAGAGCCACAGTCAGAGACAAACTGGCGCCTGGCTGACAACTACAAAGTTGCCCGTATCGGATTCGTTAACAAGATGGACCGTTCCGGCGCTGACTTCCTGGCAGTATGTAAGCAGGTAAAGGAAATGCTGGGCAGCAACGCCGTAGCGCTTCAGTTACCTATTGGAGGGGAAGACAACTTCAAAGGAGTGGTTGACCTGGTGAACAACCGTGGTATTATCTGGAATGAGGAAGATAAGGGCATGACCTTTACCGAGATTCCGATCCCGGATGACATGGTAGAAGAAGCTGCTGAATACAGGGAGAAACTTCTGGAAGCCGTTGCAGACTACGATGAGAAACTGATGGAGAAGTACTTCGAAGATCCGGAGTCAATCACTGAAGACGAGATCATCGCTGCCCTGCGTGCCGCTACCATAGATATGGCCATTGTGCCGATGCTGTGTGGCTCATCTTTCAAGAACAAAGGGGTGCAGACCATGCTGGATTATGTGATGGCGCTTTGCCCTTCTCCGATGGACAAGGAAAGCATCAAAGGCATTAACCCGGACACAGGTGCTGAAGTAGCACGCAAGCCAAGTGAAACGGAGCCGTTTGCAGGTCTTGCCTTTAAAATCGCAACTGACCCTTACGTAGGGCGCCTTTGCTTTGTGCGCGCCTATTCAGGTGTGCTGGAGTCAGGATCCTATATATATAACACCCGCTCCGGGAACAAGGAGCGTATCTCCCGTATCTTCCAGATGCATGCGAACAAGCAGAACCAGATCGACAGACTGGCAGCTGGTGATATCGCGGCGGTAGTAGGTTTCAAGGACATCAAAACCGGAGACACACTATGCGATCAAAGCCATAAGATCGTGTTTGAATCCATGGACTTCCCAGAGCCGGTAATTGGATATGCGATTGAGCCTAAGACACAGGCTGACTCTGACAAGATGGGTATGGCGATAGCCAAACTGATCGAGGAAGACCCTACGCTGAAGGTAAACACAGATGAGGAAACAGGTCAGACTATTCTGAGAGGAATGGGCGAACTTCACCTGGAGATCATCATCGACCGGATGAAGCGCGAGTTTAAGGTTGAGTTGAACCAGGGTGCTCCGCAGGTAGCATACAAAGAGACCATCACGAAGACGGTAGAGCACAGAGAGGTGTTCAAGAAGCAGTCAGGTGGTCGTGGTAAGTTTGCCGACATCGTGTTCAACATGGGCCCGCGTGAGGATGGCAAGCAAGGACTTGAGTTTGAGAACGCAATTGTAGGTGGTGTGATTCCTAAGGAATTCATACCTGCGATACAGAAAGGATTTGAAGAAGCGATGAAGAACGGTATTCTTGCCGGCTTCCCGATCGACTCCATGAAAGTGCGCGTATTCCATGGCTCATTCCACGATGTGGACTCTGATGCACTGTCTTTTGAACTGGCAGCACGGCAAGGTTTCAAAGAAGCAGGAAAGCAGTGCGCTCCTAAGCTTCTCGAGCCAATCATGTCAGTAGACGTGGTGACGCCGGATGAGTACACAGGACCGGTGACAGGTGACTTGAACAGAAGAAGAGGCCTGATGAAAGGAATGGACACGAAAGGCACTGCAAGTGTGGTGCGAGCTGACGTGCCGCTTTCTGAACTGTTCGGTTACGTGACGGACCTTCGTACGATTACTTCTGGTAGAGCTACAGCTTCTCTTACTTTCTCTCATTATGAGCAAGTACCGCAGAACTTAGCAGACGCTATCATTGCCAAATTAAAAGGAACTGCAGCTAAATAGTAGTAAAATAATGAATCAGAAAATAAGAATAAAGCTTAAGTCTTACGATCACAACCTGGTTGACAAATCTTCTGAGAAGATTGTTAAAGCTGTAAAAGCTACCGGTGCCATTGTAAGCGGACCAATTCCTCTTCCTACAGAAAAGGACAAATTCACTGTACTGCGCTCACCACACGTGAACAAGAAGTCGCGTGAGCAGTTCCAACTTTGCACTTACAAGCGCCTGGTAGATATATACTCTACAAGCTCTAAGACAGTAGATGCCCTGATGAAACTGGAGTTGCCAAGTGGCGTGGATGTAGAGATCAAAGTTTGATAAATTACAGAACTATATAAAAAAAGAGAACCGGGAAACTAGTTCTCTTTTTTTATAACTGCATGATTCATAAATAATTTAGATGAATGTTATTGAAACAAAAAATTATTTTATAACTTTGCACTCCCTTAGAAAACTGAGGGCAAACCATATATTATAATCCATCTTTTAAAAAACAAGTTGAATGCCTGGAATTATCGGTAAAAAAATCGGAATGACAAGCCTCTTCACAGCAGATGGTAAATACACGCCAGTAACGGTTATTCAGGCCGGCCCATGTGTAGTTACTCAAGTGAAGACAGTCGAAACTGATGGCTACGAAGCTGTACAGCTTGGCTATGGCGAGAAGAAGCTGAAGAGAGTAACGATGGCAGAAGCCGGACATTACAAGAAAGCGAATACGGCTCCGAAGAAAAAAGTAGCTGAGTTTAACACGGAAGGAATCTCTGTTAATCTGGGAGACACCATCGATGTAAATCTATTCATAGAGGGTGAGTTCGTGGACGTAGTTGGGACCTCAAAAGGCAAGGGTTTCCAGGGCGTTGTGAAGCGCCATAACTTTGCCGGTGTTGGTGGCCAGACGCACGGTCAGCACAACAGGGCAAGGCACCCAGGATCCATCGGAGCATGCTCATGGCCATCCAGGGTATTCAAAGGGATGCGCATGGCTGGCAGAATGGGCGGTAACCGTGTTAAGATCGAGAACTTGACGGTATTGCGCATTGTGGCGGACAGGAACCTATTGGTTGTTAGTGGCTCTGTACCAGGTGCCAAAAATTCTTACGTGTTAATTGAGAAATAAAAATGGAGCTTTCTGTATTAAATATCAAAGGTGAGGATACAGGCAGAAAGGTAACACTTTCTGATGCTGTGTTTGGTTTAGAGCCGAACGAGCATGCAATGTATCTTGACGTGAAGCAGTACCTGGCTAACCAGAGACAGGGAACGCATAAATCAAAAGAGCGCAACGAAGTAGCGGGATCTACCAAGAAGATCAAGAAGCAAAAAGGTACAGGCGGTGCCCGGGCCGGATCAATTAAGTCACCTTTGTTTGTAGGTGGTGGTCGTGTGTTCGGACCCAAGCCAAGGAACTACAGCTTTAAGCTGAACAAGAAGCTTAAGAGAACAGCCCGCCTTTCTGCCCTGTCTTTGCTGGCACGCGACAACCGTGTAGCCCTTGTGGAAGCCTTCAACCTGGATGCGCCTAAGACAAGTGCATTCAAGGGTATCCTGAATAACCTGCAGGTAACGGGCAAAACCCTTATCCTGCTGCCGGCAGCTGATAAGAACGTTGTTCTTTCCGGCCGTAACCTGCCGAAAGTGAAAATCTCTACTGCAAGCGATGTAAATACATATGACCTGTTGAACACAGAGAAACTGTTGCTGGTAGAAGAGTCAGTAAATGTATTAGAAACCCTCTTTAGCGCGAAATAATGAACGTTCTGAAAAGACCAATTATCACTGAAAAATTTGCTGCCCTGAACGAGGTTGGCAAATATGCTTTTGAGGTAAACAAAAACGCCAATAAAGTAGAGATCAGAAAGCAGATCGAGAAGCAGTACGGCGTAACAGTGGAGAAAGTAGCCACCATGCGCTCACTCGGAAAAGTGAAGACTAAGTACACAAAGTCAGGCGCTGTTTCCGGTCGTACTTCTCTGATCAAGAAAGCAATTGTGACCCTAAAAGAGGGTGACGTTATAGACTTTTACAGCGGTATATAATTAAGTTAAAATGGCTTTAAAAAAGTTAAGACCAACAACACCAGGTCAAAGATTTAGAGTAGCCCCGGCCTTCGATGAGATAACGGCATCTACCCCAGAAAAATCTTTGTTGGCACCTATCAAAAAATCTGGTGGACGCAACGACTCAGGTAAAATGACCATGCGCTATACTGGCGGTGGGCACAAGAAGAAATACCGGGTTATCGATTTCAAGCGTACCAAGTTTGGCGTACCGGCCACAGTTAAGACGATCGAGTACGATCCGAACAGAACTGCCCGTATCGCCCTGCTGCATTACGTTGACGGCGAGAAAGCATATATCATTGCTCCCGCCGGATTGCAAGTAGGCACTGTGGTTACCTCAGGCCCGGGCGTAGCCCCAGAGGTTGGTAACTGCCTACCTTTATCTGATATTCCTCTTGGTACTATCATTCACAACATCGAGCTACAGCCTGGTGCAGGTGCAATCCTAGCCCGCAGCGCAGGATCTTATGCGCAGCTGGTAGCCCGTGAAGGTCGTTACGCTACAATCAAACTTCCTTCAGGCGAGTTGAGAATGGTATTAGTGAATTGTTCAGCTACAGTTGGTACTGTTTCGAATGCTGACCATATGAACGTGAATCTTGGAAAAGCCGGACGCAACAGATGGTTAGGCAAGCGCCCACGCGTACGTGGTGTTGCCATGAACCCTGTCGATCACCCAATGGGTGGTGGAGAAGGTAAGTCTTCAGGTGGTCACCCACGCTCACGCACAGGTCTGTATTCAAAGGGTTACAAGACCAGAAACAAGAATAAGTATTCTGAACAGCTTATAGTTAACAGAGGAAAGAAGAAATAAATGGCTAGATCATTAAAAAAAGGGCCTTACATTGACTTTAGGCTCGAGAAGAAAGTGACTGTAATGAATGACGCCGGCAAAAAGTCTGTTATCAAGACTTGGTCGCGCAGATCGATGATTTCCCCGGACTTCGTAGGTCATACCTTCGCAGTACACAATGGCAATAAATTTATTCCGGTATATGTGACGGAGAACATGGTAGGGCACAAGCTCGGTGAGTTTGCCCCAACCAGAAACTTCAGAGGTCACGTTGCTAAAAAAGATAAAGGCAAGCGATAACCATGGAAGCAGTAGCAAAACTAAATAACGTGCCTACTTCTCCTCGTAAAATGAGATTAGTAGCAGGCTTGATCCGTGGCAAGAGCGTATCAAGAGCCCTTAGCTTACTGAAGTTCGAGCCGAACTCCGGTTCTGAGAGACTTGAGAAGCTCCTTTTATCAGCCTTGTCTAACTGGCAGCTGAAGAACGAGGACGCCCGCATCGAAGAGGCTAACCTTTTTGTAAAAGAGATCTTTGTGAACGAAGGCAAAATGCTGAAGCGCCTGCGCCCGGCCCCACAAGGCAGGGGACACCGCATCAGGAAGAGATCGAACCATGTAACGGTGATCATCGACAGCCTGACAGAAGAGCAAATTGAACAGCAATCAAAGAAATCTAAAAAAGCCAGCAAGTAAGATATGGGACAGAAAGTAAATCCAATCGGTTTTCGACTCGGCATTATCAAAGGTTGGGATTCTAACTGGTACGGCGGCAAAGATTTCGCTGAGAAGCTGATCGAGGACGAGAAAATCAGAAAATATATATTAGCGCGTATTCCTAAGGGAGGCATTTCTAAAATCATCATTGAAAGAACGCTAAAGCGCATCACCATCACCGTAAACACTGCCCGACCAGGCGTTGTGATCGGTAAGGGGGGACAGGAAGTAGACAAGATCAAGGAGGAGCTCAAGAAGCTGACGAACAAAGATATTCAGATTAATATCTTTGAGATCAAGCGTCCTGAGCTGGACGCAAAGCTGGTAGGCGAGTCCATCGCACAGCAGTTGCAGGCCCGTATCTCCTTCCGCCGTGCCATGAAGCAGGCAATCGCTTCTGCTCTACGAGTAGGTGCAGAAGGGATCAAGGTCCAGGTTTCAGGTCGCTTAGGCGGTGCTGAAATGGCGAGAACGGAGCATTACAAGGAGGGGAGAACTCCGCTGCACACGCTCCGTGCTGATATCGACTACGCCCTGTCTGAAGCGCAGACTGTATATGGCAAGCTTGGCATCAAGGTGTGGATCTTCAAAGGAGAGGTTTACGGCAAGCGAGACCTTACCCCGAACGCTGGCTTAGAGAGCGGCAAAGGAGGGCCAGGTGGACCACAGGGTGGTGAAAGAGGTGACAGAGGTGACAGACGTGGCGGCAACCGTAAGAAAACGGACGGTGCACCAGGTGCGCCTGGAGGGCCAAAGCGCAACAAGCGCCGTCAGTAATCGATTGTTAACATTATTACGATTTTAGAAAATGTTACAGCCTAAAAGGACTAAATATAGAAAAATGCAAAAAGGCCGCGTGAAGGGTCTGGCTCATAGAGGCAGCACCATTTCATTTGGCTCATTTGCGATAAAATCGCTGGAAGCGACATGGATTACCAGCCGGCAGATTGAGGCCGCCCGTATCGCCATGACAAGAGCTATGAAGCGTGAAGGACAAGTGTGGATCCGCATCTTCCCTGACAAGCCTATCACCAAGAAGCCTGCAGAGGTTCGTATGGGTAAGGGTAAGGGTTCTCCGGAGTATTGGGTAGCCGTGGTGAAGCCAGGCACCATCATGTTCGAATCGGATGGCGTTTCTTTAGAGGTTGCTAAAGAATCGTTGCGATTAGCTGCTCAGAAGCTGCCAGTAAAAACAAAGTTTGTAGTACGTAGAGATTACGTTGAGAAATAGAAAATGAAAAATTCAGATATCAAAGCTTTGTCTTCAGAAGAGCTGAAAGAAAGGCTAAACACTGAGCGCTCCAACATGCAGAATCTACGATTTGCACATGCCATATCTCCGTTGGAGAACCCAATGAAAATCCGTGAGGCCAAGCGTACCATTGCTCGCCTGAATACGGAAATCCGTAGTCGTGAAACTCAAGCTAACTCTTAATTACCTATTAAGTCATGGAAGAGAGAAATCTAAGAAAAGAAAGAAGTGGTAAGGTTGTTAGCAACAAGATGAACAAGTCTATCACGGTATTGGTGGAGAGTAAAATGAAGCACCCGATCTACGGGAAGTTTCTGAACAAATCCAACAAATTTATGGCTCACGACGAGAACAACGATTGCAACATCGGAGACTTTGTTCGCATTCAGGAGACGCGTCCGCTTAGCAAGAATAAGAACTGGCGTTTAGTAGAAATCATAGAAAGAGCGAAATAAGATGATACAGCAGGAATCAAGACTAAGTGTAGCTGATAACAGCGGTGCCAAAGAAGTGCTTTGCATCCGCGTGTTGGGTGGTACTGGTAAGAAATACGCTTCTATCGGAGATAAGATAGTAGTGACTGTGAAATCAGCTCTTTCTTCCGGGAACATAAAAAAAGGGACTGTTTCGAAAGCAGTTATTGTAAGAACAAAGAAAGAGGTTAGAAGAAAAGACGGCTCCTATATCCGTTTTGACGACAATGCAGCCGTTCTTCTAAATGCAAACAATGAGCCGCGCGGTACCCGTATCTTCGGACCTGTGGCCCGCGAACTTCGTGAAAAGCAGTTCATGAAGATTGTTTCGTTAGCACCTGAAGTTCTATAACATATAATTCAGATTAAAATGAATAAGAAAAAACTTCATGTAAAGACTGGCGATACAGTTAAGGTTATTGCCGGAGACGAGCGCGGCAAAACAGGCCGTATTATCGCTGTGAATGCAGAAAAGCAGAGAGTGACTATAGAAGGCCTAAACTTAGTGACAAAACATGCTAAGCCAAGCGCCAAAAACCCACAGGGTGGCATCAGCCAGATAGAAGCTCCGGTACACGTTAGCAATGTCGCTATTGTTGATCCTAAGACAGGCGCAACGACAAAGACTGCTAAAAGAAAGAACAGCGAAGGTAAAACAGAGCGTTACTCTAAAAAGACAGGAGAGGTTATCTAAGATGGCAACTACAAGATTTAAAGAAAAATACGAGAATGAGGTAGTGCCTGCCTTGAAGGAGAAGTTCCAGTACAAGAACATCATGCAGGTGCCTAAACTCACTAAGATCTCCATCAACAAAGGCATCGGTGCTGCCGTGTCCGACAAGAAACTGGTGGATATAGGGGTTGACGAACTTACTACGATTACGGGGCAGAAGGCAGTTTCCACGATTGCCAAAAAGTCAGTGTCGAACTTTAAGCTGCGTGAAGGCATGCCAATAGGCGCGCGTGTAACGTTGCGTGGTGAGAAAATGTACGAGTTCCTGGACCGGTTGGTAACCATTGCCTTGCCGCGTGTGCGCGACTTCAGAGGTATAAATGAGAAAGGCTTTGACGGCCGTGGTAACTATACCCTTGGCATCAAGGAGCAGATCATTTTCCCGGAAATCAGCATCGACAAGATCAAGTCGATCACCGGTATGGACATCACCTTTGTGACTACCGCACAGACAGACGAGGAAAGCTATGAACTGTTGAAAGCTTTCGGCATGCCTTTCGTAAACGACAAGAAATAAGAAAATGGCTAAAGAATCAGTAAAAGCTAGAGAGCTTAAAAGACAGAAGATGGTAGCTAAATACGCTACGAAAAGAGCCGCATTGAAAGCGAACGGAGACTATGAGGGATTAGACAAGTTGCCGCGCAATGCCTCGCCTGTAAGGCTGCATAACCGTTGCAAGCTTTCCGGACGCCCGAGAGGATATATGAGGAAATTCGGTATTTCCCGTGTAATGTTCAGAGACCTTGCTTCTGCTGGTAAAATTCCTGGTGTTACAAAGTCAAGCTGGTAATTTTTTTCTTACACTGTAAGAAAAGAAAAAAGATATTCGTATCTTTGCCCCTCGCTTAGATAAAAGCATTCATTATTATATAGTTTCCATAATGAACACAGATCCAATTGCAGATTATTTAACTAGAGTGCGTAACGCTATCAAAGCGAACCATCGGATAGTTGAAATACCGTCTAGCAACATAAAAAAAGAGATTACCAAGGTATTGTACGACAAAGGGTACATCCAGAGTTATAAATTCGATGACGCTGCTGTGCAAGGTACAATCAAGATAGCGCTGAAATACAACCCGAACACAAAGCAGTCTGCTATTGTGAAAATTGACAGGGTGAGTAAGCCAGGGCTGCGCAAATACGTCGGAAGTGAAAACCTGCCCCGAGTTCTTAACGGCTTGGGTGTTGCTATATTGTCAACTTCTAAAGGCGTAATGACAGAGAAGGAAGCCAAGTCGCTGAATATCGGTGGCGAGGTATTATGTTATGTTTATTAATTAGGAGGATAGACAATGTCACGAATAGGAAAATTGCCAATCAGCCTGCCTAACACTATTGAAGTAACTGTTGCCGCTAACAATGTGGTTACCGTGAAAGGGCCGAAAGGATCTCTTTCTACTCCTGTAGATAAGGATATAATTGTGAAGCAGCAGGACAACCAGCTTGTTGTGGAGCGCCCAACAGAGCAGAAGCGCCACAAGGCCATGCACGGTTTATATCGTTCGCTTATCAACAACATGGTGATTGGTGTAAGCGAAGGCTATAAAGAGCAACTGGAATTAGTAGGTGTTGGTTACAAAGCCACCATGCAGGGAGGAATCCTGGAACTGTCGCTTGGTTATTCACATAACATATTCCTGGCTATGCCCTCTGAGGTAACAGCAACTGCTGTCACTGAAAAAGGTAAGTCCCCGGTTATTACGCTGGAGTCTAACGACAAGCAATTGCTGGGCCAGGTAGCTGCAAAAATCAGGTCACTGCGCAAGGTTGAGCCATACAAAGGGAAAGGTATCCGCTTTGTAGGTGAAGTAATCAGAAGAAAAGCTGGTAAGACAGCGTCTAAATAATCATCATCATGTCTACTAAAAAGGGTTTAAGAAGACTACGAATAAAAAGGAGCATCAGGAACAAAATCTCTGGTACTTCTGAAAGGCCAAGATTATCTGTGTTTCGCAGCAACAAAGCGATATACGCACAGCTGATCGATGATACTACTGGTGTGACACTAGCAGCTGCCTCTTCCATAAAGCTTGATGATGCCAAGGCAAATGTAGAAACTGCCGGCAGAGTTGGTAAAGAGATCGCAGAGAAAGCGCTTTCAAAGGGCATTTCTGAAGTAGTGTTCGACCGCTCTGGCTACCTGTATCACGGTAAAGTAAAATCATTGGCAGAAGGCGCGCGTGAAGGCGGCCTTAAATTCTAAAAATTATGTTGAAGAATAATATACGAAGTGTAAAGGCGAGCGAGATTGAGCTGAAAGAGCGCGTTGTAGCCATTAACCGTGTTGCCAAGGTAGTAAAAGGAGGTAGAAGGTTTTCATTTGCCGCCATTGTTGTTGTAGGTGACGGAAACGGCGTGGTAGGTTACGGACTTGGCAAAGCCAACGAGGTAACTGACGCTATTGCGAAAGGCATCGACGATGCAAAGAAGAACCTGGTGAAGGTTCCGATTTACCACAGTACAGTGCCGCACCCGATGGAAGGTAAGTTCTCAGGTGGTTTTGTATTGATCAAGCCAGCTGCTGCCGGTACAGGTGTAATTGCAGGCGGTGCGATGCGTGCAGTACTTGAGAGTGCTGGCATCAAAGATGTACTTTGTAAGTCAAAAGGGTCTTCAAACCCGCACAATGTGGTGAAGGCGACGTTTGACGCTCTTTCTAAAATGCGTGATCCTTTGGCTGTTGCGCAGCAACGCGGGGTTAATTTACAGAAAGTATTCAACGGATAATTGAAATGGCTAAGGTAACAATCACACAGGTCAAAAGTATCATTGGCCGTCCCAAAGATCAGAAGGCGACCATGAAGGCGCTTGGTCTTGGAAAAATAAGCAGATCAGTGTCTGTTGAGAACACTCCTCAGATCACTGGTATGATAAATAAGGTTCATAGTTTAGTAGAAGTTAAAGACTTTCAATAATGTACTTAAATTCTTTACAACCTGCAGAAGGTGCTGTTAAAACCAGAAAGAGAATAGGTAGAGGTACTGGATCTGGTAGAGGTGGTACTTCTACACGGGGTCATAAAGGTGCCAAATCCCGTTCTGGTTATTCACAGAAGTCCGGCTTTGAAGGTGGTCAGATGCCACTTCAGAGACGCGTGCCTAAGTTTGGCTTCAAAAACATTAACCGTGTTGAGTACAAAGCCATCAATTTAGATGTATTACAGTCTTTAGTTGAGTCAAGCAACGAAACTGTGCTGAATTTTGATTTCTTCAAGTCGCATGGTCTGGTTCAGAAAAACGACAAAGTTAAGATATTGGGCAGAGGGGAGTTGAACAAAGCTGTGGAAGTACATGCACATGCCTTCTCTGGATCTGCTTCAGCATCCATAGAAAAAGCTGGCGGTAAAACAGTAGCGCTCTAAAAGATCGGTATGAAGAAGTTTATAACAACTATTAAGAACATTTTTGCTATTGAAGATCTGAGGGTGAGGATCCTAAACACGGTTTTCTTCATAGCTATTTTCAGATTAGGTTCTTTTGTTGTTTTACCTGGTGTTGACCCTAACCAACTGCAGGCTAACACGAGTGGCCTGTTTGGTTTGTTAGACACATTCCTGGGTGGGGCGTTCAGCAATGCCTCCATCTTTGCACTGGGTATAATGCCTTACATATCGGCTTCGATTGTATTGCAACTTCTGACCATTGCTGTTCCTTATTTCCAGAAAATGCAGAAGGAGGGTGAGTCTGGTAGAAAGAAAATCAACCAAATCACCCGAGTTCTTACCATTGTGATTACCCTCGCCCAGGCGGTTGGCTTCGTGGCTACCATTAATGCGGAAGCGATTGTTATCTCTCAAACCCTCTTCACCATCACGTCAATGATCGTGCTCACATCAGGCACAATCTTCTGTATGTGGCTGGGAGAGCGGATCACTGATAAAGGTATCGGTAACGGTATCTCAATGCTGATCATGATAGGGATTATATCACGTTTTCCGAGTGCCATTATTTTTGAAGCTACCTCCAAGCAGCTCAACGGAGCCTTGCTGTTCCTGTTCGAACTGATTGTGCTGTTCTTTGTAGTAATGTCTGTTGTCATGCTGACACAGGCCATCAGAAGGATACCTGTACAATATGCCAAGCAGGTGGGCGGAAGCTCTCTGTATAGCGGTCAGCGCCAGTTTATTCCGCTGAAAGTGAATGCTGCCGGTGTCATGCCCATCATTTTTGCACAGTCGCTGATGTTCCTGCCCTCCATGATCGCATCGATCTGGGCAGACTCTAACGACACGGCCAATTATATCGGCTCTACCTTCTCTGACTTTACTTCATGGCAGTATAATGTAGTGTTCGGTGTGCTGATTTTAGTTTTTACTTATTTCTACACGGCTATCAGCGTTAACCCGAACCAGATCGCCGATGATTTAAAAAGAAGCGGTGGTTTTGTTCCAGGTATAAAACCCGGCCTTGCCACGTCAGAATATATTGATACCATCCTGACAAGAATCACTTTACCTGGTGCTATCTATCTTGCCCTTGTTGCCATCTTTCCTTCAATTGCGATGCTGTTAGGTGTGACTAGGGAGTTTTCCCAGTTCTTCGGCGGTACTTCGCTTATAATCATGGTAGGTGTTGTGCTGGATACCCTCCAGCAAGTGGAAAGTTATCTGCTGATGAGACACTACGATGGCATGATGAAATCAGGTAAGCTGCGAGGCAGAACTGAGAACATAGCGATGGCATCTTCTTAATCAATGATCATATATAAAACGGAAGAAGAAATAGAGCTTATTCGCCAGAGTGCTTTGATTTTAAGCAAAGCACATGGCGAAATTGCTCGTCTAATCAAGGAAGGCGTTTCTACCCTCACGCTTGATAAGCGTGCAGAGGAATTCATCCGGGACAGCGGGGGCAAGCCTTCCTTTAAAAACTACAATGGTTTCCCCTTTAGCCTGTGTATATCAGTAAACGCTACTGTTGTACATGGCTTTCCTAGTAAATACACATTGAACGATGGAGATATAATTTCTGTTGATGCGGGTGTTTATTACCAAGGGTTTCACAGCGACTGTGCCTACACGCATGCAGTCGGCAATGTTTCGGAAGAGGTAAATGACCTCTTGAAAGTGACAAAAGAGTCACTGTACAAAGGTATAGAGAAAGCAACAGTTGGTTCCAGAATGGGCGACGTGAGCTACACGATACAAGAGCATGCGGAGAAGCATGGGTATGGCGTGGTGAGAGAGCTTGTAGGCCACGGCATTGGCCAGAACCTGCATGAATCTCCTGAAGTGCCGAACTATGGACGGCGTGGGCAAGGCGTTAAACTCCAGAATGGCTTAGTGATTGCCATCGAGCCCATGATAAATTTAGGCACGCGGCACATTGTGCAGGAAGATGATGGCTGGACGATCAGGACGAGAGACAATAAGCCCTCGGCCCACTTTGAGCACACAGTGGTTGTGCGAAAAGAAAAGGCTGAGATTATAACAACATTTGATTATATAGAACAAGCAAAAAAATCATAAATGGCAAAACAGTCGTCCATAGAACAAGACGGAACTATCATTGAGGCTTTGTCTAACGCCATGTTTAGAGTTGAGCTTGAAAACGGTCATCAGGTGGTTGCTCATATATCCGGTAAGATGAGGATGAACTACATTAAGATTTTACCAGGTGACAGGGTGAAATTGGAAATGTCGCCTTACGACCTGACAAAAGGCAGAATTGTTTACAGATATAAATAAATACAATGAAAGTCAAAGCATCAGTTAAAAAGAGGAGTGTTGACTGTAAGATCATCCGCCGCAAGGGGAAGCTTTATGTCATCAACAAAAAGAATCCAAGATATAAACAAAGACAAGGATAATTAAATTAGTATGGCTAGAATAGCAGGAGTAGATATTCCGGATAACAAAAGAGGCGAAATCGCATTGACCTATATCTTCGGTATCGGTCGTAACCTTTCGCAGCGTATTCTTAACAAAGCCGGGGTGGATCTTGACAAGAAGGTAAAAGACTGGACTGAAGACGAAGCCGGTGAGATCAGAAGTATTATAGCAGCTGAACACAAAACCGAAGGTGTGCTGAGATCTGAAGTGCAACTGCACATCAAGCGTCTTATGGACATCGGTAGTTACCGAGGGTTAAGACACCGTAAGGGTTTGCCAGTGCGCGGACAGCGTACCAAAAACAACTCACGCACCAGAAAAGGAAAGCGTAAGACTGTTGCAAATAAGAAGAAAGCTGCTAAATAATAATTGATCATGGCTCAGAAAAGAAAAGATAAAGCTAAGAAGCGTGTCGTAGTTGTTGAATCAGTTGGGCAGGTACACATCAAGGCTTCTTTCAATAACATCATTATATCAGTAACCAACAACGTAGGTCAGGTTATATCTTGGGCTTCTGCTGGTAAAATGGGCTTCAAAGGTTCCAAAAAGAACACACCGTACGCAGCGCAGATGGCCGCCGGCGATTGCGCCAAGGTTGCTTATGACCTGGGTATGCGCAAAGCCGAAGTGTTTGTAAAAGGTCCGGGTGCAGGAAGAGAGTCTGCTATCCGCACTGTGCAAAACACAGGTATTGAGGTAACTTCTATCAAGGATGTTACGCCGCTGCCGCACAACGGATGTCGTCCTCCAAAACGCAGAAGAGTTTAATTTTAAAATTAAGTTAAGAAATGGCAAGATATACTGGTCCTAAAAGCAAAATCTCCCGACGATTTAACGAAGAGATTTTCGGCCCAAGCAAAGCACTTAAAAAGAAAGCTTACCCTCCCGGAATGCACGGCCGCGGTCGTCGTAAAAAGCAATCGGAATACGCTGTTCAGTTAGCTGAGAAGCAGAAGGCCAAATACATCTATGGTATTCTGGAGAAGCAATTCGCTAACATCTTTGAGAAAGCTCACAGAAAAGGTGGCATCACCGGAGAGAACCTGTTAGCATTACTGGAGTCGAGGTTAGATAACACTGTTTACCGTTTAGGTATAGCCCCAACCAGGAGAGCCGCTCGCCAGCTTGTACTGCACAAGCACGTTTTAGTGAACGGCGACATCGTGAACATCCCTTCATTCAGCCTGAAGATCGGAGATGTGGTAGCAGTAAGAGAGAAATCCAAGTCTCTCGAGGCCATCACCACCTCCCTTACTGTGCGCAACGCACGTCAGTTTAGCTGGTTAGAGTGGAATGCTTCTGAGATGTCTGGCAAGTACATCGCTACTCCTGAGAGAGATCAGATTCCTGAGAAAATCCAGGAGCAGCTGATCGTCGAGCTTTACTCTAAGTAAGCCTAATCAATTTCTAACCTTTAACACTGCAAGTATGTCAATATTAGCATTTCAAATGCCAGAGAAAGTTGTGATGGAAAAAGCCGACGACTTTCATGGGCTATTTGAATTCAAGCCGCTTGAAAAAGGTTACGGTGTAACCATCGGTAATGCTTTGCGCAGAATTCTTCTTTCTTCATTAGAGGGATATGCCATCACAAGCATCCGCATAGGTGGTGTATTGCATGAGTTCTCGTCTGTTGAAGGAGTGGTTGAGGATGTATCTGATGTGATCCTTAACTTAAAGATGGTTCGCTTTAGAAAAATAAGCGAAGTACTGGACGAAAAAATCACTGTTAACCTCAGTGGTCAGGATACTTTCAAGGCTGGCGATATAAACAAGTTCACTTCGAGCTATGAAGTGCTGAACCCTGAGCTGGTGATATGCCACCTCGACAGCAGCATCAACTTCGAAGTGGAGCTGACGATTCAGAAGGGGCGCGGTTACGTGCCTGCTGAAGAGAACAAGCCGGTGGAGCAGGTATTCGGGCAGATTTCAATCGACGCCATCTATACACCTATCAAGAACGTGAAGTTTAGTGTTGAGAACACTCGTGTGGAGCAAAAGACCGACTACGAGAAACTTGTTCTGGACATACAGACTGACGGCTCTATACATCCGGAGGATGCCCTGAAAGGCGCCGCAAATATCTTGATACAGCACTTCATGCTGTTCTCAGACAATACCATGACTTTTGAAACAGCCAAGCCTGAAGAAGAGGAGGCTGTGGACGAGGAACTGCTCCATATGCGCAAAGTCCTGAAGACTTCTCTACAGGATATGGACTTATCGGTTCGCGCTTACAACTGCCTGAAGGCTGCTGACATCAAAACACTTGGTGACCTGGTGCAGCTGGATATACAGGATATGATGAAGTTCAGGAACTTCGGTAAGAAGTCGCTGACAGAGCTTGAGAACCTGGTACAGGAGAAGGGCTTAACTTTCGGAATGGACCTTTCTAAGTATAAATTAGAAGAAGATTAATTCATCTACGGCATAATTCCCGATCCCTTCGCAGGTTGATCGACGGTATGCACGTGCACAATTCAAAATAATGAGACACGGTAAAAAAGTAAATCACTTAGGAAGAACCGCTTCACACCGCAAGGCAATGCTGTCTAACATGGCATCATCCTTAATCCTGCACAAGCGCGTTTCAACTACAGTAGCGAAGGCCAAAGCACTGCGTAAGTATGTGGAGCCTCTGCTGACAAAATCTAAAAGCGACACAACACACTCCAGAAGAACCTGCTTTGCTTACCTGCAGAACAAGGAGTCAGTAAAGGAGCTTTTTGATGAAGTATCCACTAAAGTAGCAAACAGGCCGGGTGGATATACCCGTATCCTGAAAACTGGTTACAGGCTGGGTGACAACGCAGAAATGTGTGTGATTGAGCTGGTTGACTACAATGAGGATATGCTGGCGAAAGACACTTCTACTTCTACAGGTGCCAAGCGCACGCGCCGCCGTGGTGGTAGCAAGAAGAGTGATGCCGCTGCTGCTGCAACAGATGCTACAGCTGCTCCTAAAGCAAAAGATAAGGCTGCTGCTCCTGCTGCAACTGCCGCTGCCGAACCAGCTACTCCTGCGAAAGAGGAAGCTGCTCCTGAGGCAACTGACGCTGCGGATGCTCCTGCAGAATCTACTGATTCTAAAGATGAGACTAAAGATGCTCAATAAGCATTTTTCGTAAATATTTCTAAGGGACATGACGTAAGTCGTGTCCCTTTTTTATTTTTGTAACAAAACAGTCATATGAAAAAGCAAACTTCAACAGAAGCGATACTTCTTTTAGAAGATGGCACCGTTTATAAGGGCAAGAGCCTGGGGCGTATTGGTACATCCGGTGGCGAACTGTGCTTTAATACCGGGATGACGGGCTATCAGGAAATTTTCACCGACCCTTCTTATTTCGGTCAAATGGTGGTTACTACCGTCTCGCATGTGGGCAACTACGGTGTGCAGCACCAGGAGGTGGAGTCAAACCGCATACAGATCAGCGGCCTGGTGTGCAAAGACTTTTCGCACCACTTCTCCAGGAAAACCGCCGAGGGTTCTTTGCAGGATTATTTCGAGAAAGCAGGGGTGGTGGGTATCTGTGAGATAGACACCCGCGCGCTGGTGCGCCACATCCGGGATAAAGGCGCTATGAACGCAATTGTCTCCTCTGAAACAACGGACATGGAGGAGTTGCGTAAAAAGTTGGCAGAGGTGCCGCACATGGCCGGTCTCGAGCTGGCTTCAAAGGTAAGTACACCGGCCATATATGAGCAGAAGCCAGACGAGGTGAAATACAGAGTTGCGGTGCTTGACCTTGGCGTAAAGCAAAACAGCCTTAAAAACCTGGTGGCGCGTGGCTGCGAAGTAAAAGTGTACCCGTACAACACACCGTTCGAGGAAATGGAGCAATGGAACCCGGATGGCTATTTTATCTCGAATGGCCCCGGCGACCCGGCAGCGACAACCATAGCGGTGAACAGCGTGAAGCAGATGCTGCAGAAAAACCGGCCGCTGTTTGGCATTTGCATGGGCCACCAGATGCTGGCGCAGGCCAACGGGGTCGCCACCTATAAAATGCACAACGGCCACCGCGGGCTGAACCACCCTGTGAAGAACCTGCGAACCGGCCGCTCCGAAATCACCAGCCAGAACCACGGCTTTGTGGTGGACGCTGAGCAACTCCGCAATCACCCGGAAGTGGAGGTTACGCACATCAACCTGAACGATAACACCATCGAAGGCATCCGCATGAAATCGAAGCCAGCCTTCTCGGTGCAGTATCACCCGGAGTCATCCCCAGGGCCGCACGACTCGGAGTACCTGTTCGACGACTTTATCGCGCTTTTAGAACAAAGTAAAATCAAGTAAAACTATAGTTAAAAACAAACCATGAGCTTAATCACAGACATTAAAGCCAGACAAATCTTCGACTCAAGAGGAAATCCTACTGTAGAGGTAGATGTATTTACAGAATACGGTGCGCTCGGTCGCGCCGCTGTGCCATCCGGTGCGTCTACGGGCGTGCACGAGGCGGTGGAGCTGCGCGATAACGACAAGAGCATGTACATGGGCAAAGGCGTGCTGCAGGCCGTGAAGAACGTGAACGAGAAAATTGCCGAAGAGCTGGTGGGCTTCCAGGTATATGATCAGAACCTGCTCGACAAAATAATGATAGAGCTGGATGGCTCCGGGAACAAAGGCAACTTAGGCGCGAACGCCATCCTGGGCGTGTCGCTGGCGATTGCCCGTGCGGCCGCGCAGGAGCTGAACATGCCGCTTTACCGCTACGTGGGTGGGGTAAACGCCAACACGCTGCCGGTGCCGATGATGAACATCCTCAATGGCGGTAGCCACGCGGACAACGCCATCGACTTCCAGGAGTTCATGATCATGCCTGTGGGCGCGGAGTCATTCTCGGAGGCGCTGCGCATGGGCTCTGAGGTGTTCCATCACCTGAAGAACGTACTGAAGAAAAAAGGACTGTCTACAAACGTAGGCGATGAGGGCGGTTTTGCCCCGAACATCGCGTCTAACGTAGAGGCCATCGAAGTGGTGCTGCAGGCAATCGAGACAGCCGGCTACAAGCCAGGCGACGATATGATGATCGCCATGGACGCTGCCAGCTCTGAGTTCTACGATGCCTCTTCCGGCCAATATCACTTCAAGAAATCAACAGGCGATAAGCTGACCTCTTCGGAGATGGTGAGCTACTGGAGCGAGTGGGTAAGCAAGTACCCGATCATATCGCTGGAAGACAGCATGGCCGAGGATGACTGGAAAGGCTGGAAAGAGCTGACCGAGAAAATCGGCAGCAAAGTGCAGCTGGTAGGCGACGACTTGTTCGTGACAAACGTGGATCGTCTGCAGCAGGGCATCGACCAGAACATTGCCAACGCGATCCTCATCAAGGTAAACCAGATCGGTACCCTGACGGAGACCATCGACGCGATAAACCTGGGCCGTCGCCACGGCTATAAGAGTGTGATGAGCCACCGTTCCGGCGAGACAGAGGACAATACCATCGCGGACCTTGCCGTAGCCCTGAACACCGGGCAGATCAAAACCGGTTCTGCTTCCCGCTCCGACCGTATGGCCAAGTACAACCAACTGCTCCGCATAGAGGAGGAGCTGGGCGAGGTGGCATACTTCCCGGGCAGAAAGTTTTAAGAAGCGTAAAGCATAAAATAATTATGGCTAAGGCTGTGGGTTATCTGACTCACAGCCTTATTTTTGTATAGAGACCCTTACCCCTTACCGCTATGTACAAACGCATTCCTAAAATCTTCCGAAATTTCTACTTCATCACCTCTTTCCTGTTTTTAGTCTGGATGCTGTTTTTCGATTCAAACGATTTTATCACGCAGTACCAGATGAACAAAACCCTGATGAACCTGGAGGAGGAGAAGGAGCATTACCTGACGAAAATGGAGGAAGTGCAGAAAGACCGGAAAGAACTCATGAGCGACCCGAAGCTGCTGGAGAAATTCGCCCGCGAAAAATACCTGATGAAGCGCCCCAACGAAGACGTGTTCATTATTGTGCCGCAGGAAGAGTAGCAAATGTACCTGTACTCTTGACTACAACTACAATCAAAACTGTCCATACGCAGCAGAAATCAATATTAGAAAGGTTGGTAGAAAGATAAGGCATCGGACGCTCGGAAAGTTGGAGATTGTCATCATGGCTGGCGTGCCGAATACCTTTTTATGCGTAGTTGGGAGTTATCAGAGGTGCAGAAACGCCGCTAACAAGGCTGTCGCTTAGCCAGTCATCATTTCCCTCTACTTATTTCGTTTACCGCCATTGGTATATGTGGAAATTCAAAGAATATTTTGCTATATATGTTAGTTGTATACTAAAATAATTAGTAATATTGCTTTGTAAACCAAACAAAGTAAACCTATGAAAATCATTGACCTGCTCCTGAAGGAATTAGAGCAAGAAGCTACTACAACGCGCAAGATGTTGGCTGTTGTACCAGACGATAAATATGACTGGAAGCCGCATCCTAAAAGTATGACTGTGAAAGAACTGTCATTGCACATTGCGGATTTGCCTACTTGGATAACGCTGGCCACTACAACCGATTACCTCGACTTTGCGGCAGACCCGTATAACCCGGGTGATGTAAGCAACACAGCGGAGTTGCAATCGCTTTTCGAGAAAAACCTTGCTAAAGCAAAAGCTGATCTGGAGCAGGCTACCGAAGCTAAACTGGAAGAAGCCTGGAGCCTGCGCAATGGCGAAGAGGTATATATGACTTTAACAAAGTATGAAACTATTCGCCACGCCCTTGCCCAGACTATCCATCACCGGGCGCAGCTGGGGGTGTTTTTGCGGCTGCTTAACATCCCGATTCCCGGCAGTTACGGACCAAGCGCCGACGAAATGGGCTTATAGATAAACAGAAGAACCGGAGCTAACTTAAAAGCTCCGGTTCTTTTTTCTGGCTATAGCAAGGCTTGCCGACAATTCTTTTCGCAGACTGTGGTGCCTGTCCCGCCCCTATCCTGTGGGACGTATCGCTTGAGCTATCCTTTCCTATTTCTGGATGTAGGGCAGTACCTCGGCGGGATGTGAACCTCCGGTTAAGCTGCTCAAAATTTCGTAACTTTGTGCCCATGTGCCACCGCTATACCGTGGTGGCCTCACGTAATAAAAGATACTATGGCAAAAGTTGCAATAAACCTTTCTACTGGCGCGCTTCAGCAGGCCGAAGTGATAGTAGGCATAGATTTAGGAACGACCAACAGCTTGGTGGCCTATATCCATCCTGAAGACAAGAGACCCATCGCCATCAACGACCAGGGCCGCGGGACCATCGTGCCGTCAGTGGTGCATTTCACGCCAAATGGCGAAACGATTGTGGGCACCGAGGCGAAAGAATACCTCATCACCGATCCGGCCAACACCATCTACTCCGTAAAGCGCCTGCTGGGTAAATCCTATAAAGACCTGGGCGATCACAAAGACTATTTCGGTTACAAGATCATAGACGACGACAGCGAGGGGCTGGTGAAAGTACGCGTGCAGGACAGGTTTTATTCCCCCATCGAGCTGTCGGCGGACATACTGAAGGAACTGCGCGAGCGGGCGGAGCATTCCCTGAAAACACCCGTGAACCGGGCCGTGATCACGGTGCCCGCCTACTTCAACGACTCGCAGCGGCAGGCCACCCGCGATGCCGGCAAGCTGGCCGGGCTGGAGGTGCTGCGCATCGTGAACGAGCCCACCGCGGCCGCGCTGGCCTATGGCATCGGCATCGACCCGAACGAGGAGAAAACAGTGGCGGTATATGACTTGGGCGGCGGCACGTACGATATCTCAATCCTGAGCATCCACCAGGGCATCTTCGAGGTGCTGTCTACGAATGGCGACACGTACCTCGGCGGCGACGATTTTGACCGGGCTATCATCAACCACTGGATTCAGGAGAATGAGCTGATCGCCGATACGGTGAACCAGGATAAGAACCTGTCGCAGGAGCTGCGCCTGAAGGCGGAAGAGGCTAAAATAGCGCTGAGTGCGCAGGAGGTATATACCAGCAGCATCAACGGCACCATTGAGTGCCATATAGAGCGCCACACGTTCGAGACCCTGATTGCCCCGATTGTGGCAAGAACGATCCAGAGCTGCCGCCAGGCAATGCGCGACGCAAAGCTGACGCCGGAGCAGATAGACGCCGTGATCATGGTGGGCGGCTCTACGCGGGTGCCGATGGTATACGAGGCCGTGTCAGAGTTTTTCGGGAAGCGGGCGAACAACTCGCTGAACCCGGACGAGGTGGTAGCGCTGGGCGCCGCCATCCAGGCCGACATTCTGGCCGGGAACAGGAAGGATATCCTGTTGCTGGACGTCACGCCGCTCACGCTGGGCATCGAGACCATGGGCGGCCTCATGGACCCGATCATCCCCCGGAACTCTAAAATACCCACCAAAGCAGGTCGCCAGTACACCACCTCGGTAGACGGGCAGGTGAACATGAAGATATCTGTGTACCAGGGCGAGCGGGACCTGGTGAAAGAGAACCGAAAGCTGGCAGAGTTCGACCTGAAGGGCATACCGGCCATGCCGGCAGGTTTCCCGAAGGTGGATGTGAACTTTATCCTGAACGCAGACGGTATCCTGAAGGTGGAGGCCATAGAGCTCCGCTCCGGCACGCGCCAGGAAGTGGAGGTGAAGCCGCAGTATGGCCTGACCGATGCGCAGGTGGAGCAGATGCTGATGGACTCTATCACGCACGCCAAAGACGACGTGACGGCGCGGATGCAGATTGAAGCACGCAGCACCGCCGAGCAGATGCTGTACCAGGTAGAGCGCTTCGTGGAGAAGAATGGGGAACACCTGACGGAGGAGGAGATCACGCTGACGCACAAGAACCTGCAGCACCTGCGGGATGTGCTGGCCGCAGGCGGCGACAAGGACGCCATCTACGGTGCCGTGGATGTGCTGGAGGCGCAGACAAGTCCTTTTGCCGAGCGCGTGATGCAGATTTCTATTAAGAAAGCTATGTCCGGTAAGAAGATAGAATAAGATTGCCATTTTTATATATGGCTTTATATATGAAAAGCGCCGGCAGGTAAACTGCCGGCGCTTTTGCTTTTACTGCAGGTGCGGAACTTATCGTGTCCAACCAGCCTTGCCCCTCCTTGGACAAGGAGGGGCAAGGCTGGTTGGATTGATATGCGAAACCTATTCGATACTGGTATTACGTCTCAATTCAACACGCCCAGTACGAACTGCAGCAGGTTGTAGTTGAAGTAGAGCAGCGTGACGGCTACAATCACCCCTACCATCACGTTGGCGTAAGGCGCGTCTTTTTCCTGCACCTCCCGCACACCCCAGTAGGTGTACGCCACCAGCGCCAGCAGGGCATATAGCAGCAGCAGCACCGGTATTGCCAGCAACACCTCGACCGATGCAAATCTCCAAAAATAGTTCAGACCCAGCCACAGCACGTTCAGGAACCAGGATACCACCATCATCAGGATGCTTCTGTTGGCCGAGCCTACGCCTATCCCCCTAAAAAACCTGGCCGTAGCGGTGTCTGCCATATATGCTAAAATTGTATGCTGAACCGCTTGGCAAGTTGCTCCAGGTCGCGCTCCACGGGTGGCAGCAGCGGGATGCCCTTCTTCAGGCGCTTCTCCGTCATCTCCCGCTCCGGGTCTCCTGGAATCAGAACGGCTTTCTCGCCTTTTTTCACTTTCGCATTTCGGAAGGCTGTGATCCAGTTGTCCATATGCTCCTTAAACTCATCAGCCGGCCGGAACGCATCGATGCGCATGGCTCCTAGGAAATGGCCGATACCCTCACCCGGCAAGTTGTCTGCGACTGGCAGGAAACTGACAAACGGCGGCACCCACGGGCCATAATTAGCGCCGGACAGCACAGCCGAAAAAATATCGACAATAGCGGCAAGCGCGTAGCCTTTGTGGCTGCCGTGCGTTCTGTCGCTGCCCAGCGGAAGCAAAGCGCCGCCATCCTTCAGTTCGTTGGCGTTGGTCGAGCGTTCCCCCTCTTTTGTCTGTATCCAGCCCACAGGTGCCTTTTTCTCTTTCCGCTGCAGAATCTCCAGCTTGCCGTTGGCGGCAGAGGCGGTCGCGAAGTCGGCTACGAAAGGCGGCTGCCTTTGAGTTGGCACGGCTACTGCTATAGGGTTGGTGCCCAGCATGCGGTCTGTGGAGAAAGTGGGGGCCACCAGCGGCGAGGCATTGGTCATGGCGATGCCAATCATATCCGACGACAGGGCCTCCATGGCATGGTAGCCGGCAATGCCAAAGTGGTTCGAGTTTTTCACCGACACCCAGCCCGTGCCTACCTTGGCTGCCTTCTCAATGGCAATGTCCATGGCCTTGGGAGCGATCACCAGTCCCAGCCCGGCGTCCCCGTCAACGGTGGCGGTGCTGGGGGTTTCGTGCACAATGCGCATGTTCGGCTTCGGGTTGATGCGGCCGGCCTCCCACAGGCGCACATAGCCGCTCAGGCGGGCCACGCCATGTGAATCCACGCCCCGTAAATCGGCCTCTAAGAGTACTTCGGCAGCCAGTTTGGCATCGTTGGGCGGGCAGCCCATCTGCAGGAAAACCTCTTGGGTGAAGTTGAAGAGTTGTTTGTAGGAATGCATAAATATAATTCTCCGGTAGAGCCGGCAAATTAACAAAATATCAAACCAAAGCCCGATTTATATATCCCCTTGTGAGCGAGGCAGTGTATGAGTGGGGGAAATTCTGATAATGTATCATGCCTGAATTGAAAAGGACTCCCTCCTTGGACATCATCTTGTAGGGGGAAAACAGGCAGCCATTCAAACTGAAGCAGCGGCTATAGATCAAGATTATATATCGCCAGTTTTAGCGAAGCGGTCAAGGTGGTGGTCTATGGTAGCCATTTTGTAAAGGCCTTCCTGTAAAATGCGTTTGCCTTTACAAACTGGCCTCCTATATAGCCACATTTGCGCGGTCGCTATACTTGCGGCATGCAATATATATCTTTCCCTACAAGAGGGGTTTAGGCAAGGAGGGGCAGGGGTGGATGTATATAGAGCGGAAGAAAATAAGGATCATTACAACCCCTCCTCCTGCAGCACCTTTTGCAGCACGCCTTCCTTCAGCGCGTACGCCGACACCCGGATTTCCTGCAGGTGATACTGCTCCAGCACAAAGTCCACGGCGATGCTGGCCAGCACGATCATATCCACGCGCATCTCCAGCATGCCCGGTATGGCAAGCCGTTCTTCATGGTTCTTGCGCAGCAGGTCCTGGTGGATCTGGTAGAAATCATATATGGCTACAGCTGAAGCGGCTGGCTGTTTTTGCTGGCGGCTGGTGTCGCCTTTGCGGAGGGCATCGATGTCGCAGAGCGTGTCGAAAGTGCCGGAGGAGCCAACCAAAACGGACGGTTTATATATGGCCACGGCTTCGGTAAGCGGCTGCAGCTTGTCCTGCAGGAAGGCTTTCTCTGCTGCTATGTTTTCCGGGGAAATGGGGTCCTGCTGAAAGAACTTATCCATCAGGCGCTGCGCCCCGATTTCAAAGCTGCGCTTCCAGAAGATCTCCTGTTTGTTACAGAGGATAAACTCGACGCTGCCGCCGCCAATGTCCATCACCAGCGCCGTCTTTTCGTCCAGCACGCCCGCAGCCCGCACACCGTAATATATAAACTCGGCTTCCCGGTCGCCGTCGATCACCTCTACCCGGATGTCGGTTTGCTTGTAGATGTCTTTGATGAAGTCGTCGCCATTGGCCGCGTTACGCACCATGCTGGTGGCCATGGCCCGCACCGTATCCACTTCGTGCTCATCGATCTGCTTCCTGAAATCCCGGAGTGTCCTGAGCGCCCGCTCATATGCCGCGGGTGCGATGGAGCCGTTGCTGATGCCGCCCTGCCCTAGCCGCACGGGTGCGGTAGTTCTGATAAGTTCCTGCTGCTTTCCGCTTTCATCCACTTCCGTGATGAGCAGGTGAAACGTGTTGGTGCCCATGTCGATGAGTGCAAAGCGTTTGGTCATAAGGGGAGGATATATGGGATATATAAAGTAGCGTACGGGGTTTAGTTATGTTGTCAGACGGAGGTTTATTTACAAGTTACTAACTACTATTAGTCACGGCTAATATATACTCCAGCCATGGCTTCAGTTAGATAGCGCATAAAACTTTTCATTTCGATATTCATTTGTTGCTGTACCAGTTCAAAAATTTATTAATCATATCATCTGCAAATTGATTGACCGCTTTAATATTAGAGATAAATTCTTCAGTAAGTTCAAAATCAATAGAGTTATTAAAATGTAATCTGTTCCGAGTTTTATTTATTTGAGATATAAACTCCAACTTACTACTATCAATTTCATAGTGGTTTAAGTAATTAAACGATTTAGTCAATTCACTATAGCCTAAGGTTGTTTCTCTAATAGCTTGATGTTGTATTACTTTAAATTCTTCTTCTATTTGAAATGGTTGGATTTTGTCGATTTCATCAAGCCTAATTGGCCGCCTGAACTGTTCTTTGGCTAATCTAGTAAAAGCAGGAATGCCACCATTCAATTTATGAACGCATATCCCCTTCATCATGAGTTCTGCTTTCATATAATTCTCGAAAAAAATAAGAATTTTGATGGAGTCAATTAGGTATTCAAAAAAGAATTCAGATATGACAGGTGAGTCAGAATGAATTCTACCGTACCCAAGACCGTAGTGAATGTCTTCAAGTATGTTAATTTCCTTTATGACTTTAGCTCTCTTAAGTGTTTCTGCTCCAAATAGAACTAATGAGCAAGCTGTTTTATGTATCTCTATGGCCGAAGAGTATATCCAAAGATTCATTTGAGTTTGTTAAATGTGGTAAATAACTATTATACATATTTACTATGCCTATAAATCATATGTAGATGAATAAACGATATCAAGCTACTGTACATTCTACATATGGATAGCTATATAAATAGTCTACCTCCCCACCGAACTAAACCTGAAAAACGTCCCCAACGGCAGCTTTCGGTTGCCGCTGTCGTGGAGATATAACTCCCCCAGTTCCTCGTGCTGCACCTGCTCCCCGAAGGTGTCGCGCATCAGGTTGTCCAGGATCATGGCGGAGAAGCCGATGGAGTAGAGGTTGATGAGCAGGAAATAATCGGTCTTGTCCAGCAGCTCGCGGCACAGTTTGATCATCTCGTTCAGTTCGTTCTCCAGTTGCCACTTTTCGCCGTTCGGGCCGCGGCCGTAGGAGGGTGGGTCCAGGATGATGCCGTTGTAGGTGTTGCCGCGCTTCACCTCGCGGCGCGCGAACTTCATGGCGTCTTCCACCACCCAGCGCACGTTGTCGAGGTTGCTGGCCTCCATGTTGTCGCGGGCCCAGAAGTTGACCTGCTTCACCGAGTCGAGGTGCGTGATGTCAGCCCCGGCGGCTTTGGCGGCCAGCGAGGCGGCCCCGGTATAGGCAAACATGTTAAGTACCTTGGGCTGCGGAGTCTTCAGTTTGCGGGTGGTGTCATATATAAACCGCCAGTTGCTGTCCTGTTCCGGGAACAGGCCCACGTGCTTGAAAGAGGACAGTCCCAGCCGGAAACGCAGCTTCAGGTCGTTGTATATATAGCCGATGTGCCACTGCTCGGGCATTCCTTTCTTCAGCTGCCACTGGCCTTTTTCGGTGCTGTTCTTGTCGCGGGTAAACACCGCCTGCGCCATCCGCTGCCACTCCTGCTCCGGCAGGTGCTTGTCCCAAATGGCCTGAGGCTCAGGGCGCGCCACATAATATGGACCGAAACGCTCCAGTTTCTCGAAATTTCCGGAATCTATTAATTCATAGTCGGCCCAGTTTTCTGTTGTAAGAAAGGAATACATATCTTTGTGGTTTATTTCTGACTGTGTGTCGGTTGGCGGCAAAAGTACGACTATCCGCTGAGCCTAAAAAATTGCACGCAGTCGCTGATTTTTTTGTTACACCTATATGGCAATAACCTTTTATAAGTACCAGGGCACGGGCAATGACTTCGTGATGGTCGATAATCGTAAACACAATTTCCCCACAGACGACGAGGCGCTGGTGAAGCAACTCTGCGACCGGCGCACCGGCGTGGGCGCCGACGGGCTCATCCTGCTGCAGGACCACCCCGACTACGACTTCGAGATGGTGTATTATAACGCCGACGGCCGGGTAGGGTCTATGTGCGGCAACGGCGCGCGTTGCGCCGTGCGCTTTGCGCGGCAACTGGGCGTGATCGAGGACGTGGCCTGTTTCCTGGCCGCCGACGGCGAGCACCAGGCCAGCGTGGAGCGCGACCTCATCCAACTGAAGATGCACGACGTGAAATCAGTGGAGCAGATCGGGCAGGACTATTACCTGAACACCGGCTCGCCGCATTATGTGCGCTTCGTGGAGAATGTGCAGGAGCTGGACGTATATAAAGAGGGCCGCGCCATCCGCTACAACGACCGCTTCGCTGCCGTGGGCACGAACGTCAACTTTGTGGAGCGAATCTCAGAAGATGAGATTTTTGTGCGCACCTACGAGCGGGGCGTGGAAGACGAAACGCTCTCCTGTGGCACGGGCGTAACCGCCGCTGCGCTGGTGGCCGGTCTGCAAGGCTTCAAAAGCCCGGTGAAAGTGAAGACGCTGGGCGGTGAACTGGAGGTGGCCTTTGAGCAAACCGGCGACGGGTTTAAATATATTTTCCTGATCGGGCCTGCCAAGCAGGTTTTCTCCGGCTCCGTCCCTTTGCCGCAAATACAACAGATATAAAGCAACCCTAAACTCCAGGCCTGCGTGTTTCTAAGTTCCGAAAATACCTATCTGAGAGCTTTGGAGCCAACGGACCTGGAATTCCTGTATGGCCTCGAAAACGACACCGCCGTCTGGCACGTCGGCAACACCCTCACGCCCTACTCGCGGGCGGTGCTGAAAACCTACCTCGAAAACGCCACCCTCGATATATACACGGTAAAGCAGCTGCGCCTGGTGATATGCAACCCGGCGCACGAAGCTGTCGGGGCCATCGACCTCTTCGACTTCGACCCGCTGCACCAGCGGGCAGGTGTGGGCGTGGTGGTGATGGCCCCGCACCGGGGCAACGGGCATGCCGGCGAGGCGCTCCAACTGCTGCTTAATTACTGCCAGAACACGCTGCAACTGCACCAGGTCTACTGCACCGTTACGGCCACTAACCTCGCCAGCATCAACCTTTTCCAGAAAGCGGAGTTTGAAAAAGTCGGTATCCGGAGAGATTGGCTGCACACCCCCGACGGCTGGCAGGATGTGGTGGAGTTTCAGCGGGTGTTTTAGGCGATTACACGCCTTCATTTTGGTAACTAAGCCGCAATGATTTTCAGAAAAGCTATAGAAGCAGATATAGACGGGATGTTCCGGGTGCGGATGGCCGTGCGCGAAAACAGGTTGTCAGACCCGGCGAAGGTGACCCACGCCATATGCCGCGAGATGCTGCAGGAGAAAGGCGCTGGCTGGGTTTGCGAGGCCGAAGGGGAAGTGGTAGGCTTCGCCATCGTGGACCTGACACAGGCGAATATATGGGCGCTGTTTGTGGACCCGCTATTCGAGAAGAGAGGGATTGGCAGAAAGCTGCATGACCTGATGGTGGCCTGGAGCTTTGCTGCCGGGCAAGACGGGCTGTGGCTGTCAACAGGCCCCGGTACCCGTGCCGAAGCGTTTTACAGAAAAGCAGGCTGGGCAGCGACGGGGGTAGAAGAGAACGGCGAGATCAGGTTTGAGCTGAGAAGGAATGCTGTTAAAGGGCATTAAAAGCCTCCAAACGAAAAGTCTGCACGGGGATGATTCTATAGAATCTGGCTCTATATGGATCGGGGTGAGTAGCCAAGCCGATTCTCTGCATGATCAGCGAAAAACAATTCGCGGCCAAGTCCGAACTTCTGCCACTATGCCACATGTTAAAGGTAGTGGCACAGCCTTTTACACGGCAGGAGAAGGAATAGAGAAATCGCAAGCCCTTGTCGGTAAATTTGGCAGGTGCGCCATAGGACTGTTATTCTGGTACTGTTTTAGCGCAGTACATCAAATATGTCGGAAAAACAGCTTATTTTTGACGATATTGCGAACAGAGGATTTTTATAAAAGAGATACATACAGATGTTTGATTTTTTCGGTAAAACCGTTGCGAAACTATTCGGAACCAAATCCGACAGAGATATTAAAGAGGTTGTACCCTACGTATCCAAAATAAATGAAGAATATGTGAAGCTGAGCAGCCTCTCCGATGACGAGCTTCGCCAGAAAACGGCGGAAATCAAAGGCATCATAGATGAGCGGCTGAAGCCCACTGACGATAAAATCGCTGCCTTGCACAAGCGCGTCGCTGAAGAGACAAACCTGAACATCGTACAGAAAGAGAGTATTTTCTCCGAGATAGACGAACTGGAGAAGGAGCGGAACAAGGAGTTGGAAGGCGTGCTGATGGAGGTGCTGCCGACGGGTTTTGCCGTTGTGAAGGAAACTGCCCGCCGCTGGAAGGAAAACGGGCAAATGGTGGTGACCGCCACCGACGAGGACCGTGCGCTGGCCGCCCGCAAGCCAAACGTGCAGATTGAAGGCGACAAGGCCATCTGGTTGAACAGGTGGATGGCTGCCGGGAGCGAGATCACCTGGGACATGCTGCACTACGATGTGCAGCTGATCGGTGGGGTGGTGCTGCACCAGGGCAAGATTGCCGAGATGGCGACAGGTGAAGGTAAAACACTGGTGGCAACCCTTCCTGCTTATTTAAATGCCCTTGCCAAGCGCGGGGTGCACGTGGTGACCGTGAACGACTACCTGGCCAAGCGTGACTCGGAGTGGATGGCGCCGCTGTTCGAGTTCCATGGCCTGTCTATCGATTGCATCGACAAGCACCAGCCCAATTCCGAATCCCGCCGCAAGGCCTACCGCGCCGACATCACCTACGGCACCAACAACGAGTTCGGCTTCGATTACCTGCGCGACAACATGAGCCGGGAGCCGCAGGACCTGGTGCAGCGCAAGCACCATTACGCGATGGTCGATGAGGTAGACTCCGTGTTGATTGACGATGCCCGTACGCCGCTGATCATCTCCGGCCCCGTGCCACGCGGCGACGAACACGAATTCTATCAGCTGAAGCCACGCATTGCGATGCTGGTGGAGGCGCAGCGCAAAGTTGTGTCCGGTTTCCTGACGGAGGCGAAGCGCCTGATCAAGGAAGGCAATACCCAGGACGGCGGATTGTCGCTGTTCCGCGCCTACCGTGGTTTGCCTAAGAGCAAGCCGCTGATCAAGTTCCTGAGCGAGACCGGTAACCGCGCCATCATGCAGAAAACCGAGAACCACTTCCTGCAGGATAATTCCCGCATGATGCCGGAAGCCGATGAGCCGCTTTACTTCACCATCGACGAGAAGCACAACCAGATTGAGCTGACGGAGAAAGGCATTGACCTGATCACGGGCCAGGGCGAAGACCCGAACTTCTACATCATGCCGGATATCGGCATGGAGATCGCCAACATCGAGAACGATAAATCGCGCTCGCATGAAGAGCAGCTCCATGCCAAAGAGCAACTGATCGCCGACTTCCAGGAGAAATCAAAGCGCATCCACACCATTAACCAGTTGCTGAAGGCCTATACCCTGTTCGAGAAAGACACGGAGTATATCGTGACGCCAGACCACAAAGTAAAGATTGTGGATGAGCAGACAGGCCGTGTGATGGAGGGCCGCCGCTATTCAGATGGCCTGCACCAGGCCATCGAGGCGAAGGAGAACGTGAAGGTGGAGGATGCCACCCAGACATACGCCACCGTTACACTGCAGAACTACTTCCGCATGTACCACAAGCTGTCTGGCATGACGGGTACGGCCGAGACAGAGGCCGGCGAGTTCTGGGATATATATAAGCTGGACGTGGTGGTGATTCCTACCAACAAGCCCATCCAGCGAAAAGACGAGCACGACAAGGTATATAAAACCGTCCGTGAGAAATACAACGCCGTAGCCGACGAAATCGTGGAGCTGACCGAGATAGGCCGCCCGGTGCTGGTGGGTACCACGTCGGTGGAAATTTCGGAGCTGCTGAGCCGCATGCTCACGCTGCGCAAGATCAGGCACCAGGTACTGAACGCCAAAATGCACCAGAAAGAGGCGGAGATCGTGGCCGAGGCCGGAAAGCCCGGCACCGTAACCATTGCCACCAACATGGCCGGCCGTGGTACCGATATCAAGCTTGCCCCTGAATCGAAAGCCGCCGGTGGCCTGGCCATTGTGGGTACAGAGCGCCACGAGTCGCGCCGCGTAGACCGCCAGTTGCGTGGTCGTGCCGGCCGCCAGGGAGACCCGGGCTCTTCGCAGTTCTTCGTTTCTCTGGAGGATAACCTGATGCGCCTGTTCGGCTCTGACCGCATCGCCCGCCTCATGGACCGCATGGGGCTGGAGGAAGGCGAGGTGATCCAGCACTCCATGATCACCAACTCCATTGAGCGTGCGCAGAAGAAAGTGGAGGAAAACAACTTCGGGCAGCGCAAGCGCCTGCTGGAGTACGATGACGTGATGAACGCACAGCGCGAGGTGGTGTACAAGCGCCGCCGCAACGCCCTGTACGGAGAGCGCCTCGAACTTGATATCTGGAACATGATCTACGATATCAGCGAGGACGTGGTGGTGAGCTACAAGAACATCAACGATTACGAGAACTTCCAGCTGCATGTGCTGCGCGTGTTCGGTATCGAGGCGTCTATCACAGAAGAGGAGTTCAGGAGCGTGCAGGCCAACCAGCTGGCCGAGCGCCTGTACAACCAGGCCCTGAACCATTATATAGAGAAGAACAAGCAGATCGGACAGCAGGCGTATCCGATCATCTCCGACATTCACCAGAACCGCGGGCCGATGATCGAGAACGTGGCCGTGCCATTTACCGATGGCAAGCGCCAGTTGGCCGCCGTGGCGAACCTTACGAAAGCGTATGAGTCGCATGGGGCGGAGCTGATCCGCGCGATGGAGAAAATCATCACGCTGGGCACCATCGATCAGGCCTGGACGGAGCACCTGCGTGAGATGGACAACCTGAAGCAGAGCGTGCAGAATGCGGTGTATGAGCAGAAAGATCCGCTGTTGATCTATAAGTTTGAGTCGTTTGAGCTGTTTAAACGTATGATAGGCAAGGTGAACGAGCAGACGATCCAGTTCCTGTTCCATGCCTATATACCGGTTCAGGCCCCGTCGCCGCAGATGCAGCAGCCCATAAAGCCGCCGATGGCCCCGAAACCGCCGGTACTGAAAGAGCAGAAGCAGGAAGTGCACTCATCGCTGGAAGACCAGGCGGGGCATACCACGGCGCAAACGCCGGAGCCGGAAAGAATCATGCCGGCTCACTCGCACAAGGTGGCCGGCCGCAACGACCGCGTGAACGTGCAGTACATGGACGGGCGCGTGCTGAAGGACGTGAAGTTCAAAACAGTGGAAGACGACCTGATCCACAACCGCTGCGTGCTGCTCGAGGAGAAATAGCGCTAGCTTAGTCGGCATATATAGTGCTGGCCGTATGAAATAAATTATAAGAGTGTAAAGGATGTAACATGAGGGCAAGCCCTATGTTATGTCCTTTATCTTTTAACTGTTAACTATGCTTGCAGAAGAGCTTGCTGCCTATATAGACCACACGCAACTTCGCCCGGACGCCACCGCGGCGCAGGTGGCGCAACTGTGCGACGAGGCCCGGCAATATGGCTTTGTGGCAGTGTGCGTGGCCCCCTGCTACGTGCAGCTGGCCAAGGAGCGCTTGGGGCCGGGATCGCTGGTGAAGGTGGCGACGGTCGTGGGTTTCCCGCTCGGTTACCAGCACGCCAAGGTCAAGTTCCTGGAGACGCACCAAGCCATTGCCGATGGCGCGAATGAAATAGATGTGGTGATGAATATCTCTGCCTTTAAGTCAGAGAAATACGAGGAGGTGGAGAGCGAGCTGGGCGACCTAGCTAAATTATGCCATATGCACGAGGCAGAATTGAAGGTGATCATCGAGACGGCCCTGCTGACGCCGGAGGAAATCGAGAAAGCGTGCGGGATCTGTGTGGCCGCAGAAACGGATTACGTGAAAACCTCCACCGGCTTTGCCGCGCGCGGCGCCTCCCTGGATGATATAAAGCTGATGCGCCGCGTGCTCCCCAGCCATATGAAGATCAAGGCCTCCGGCGGTATAAAAACCATTGCCGATGCCGAAGCGTTAATCAAGGCTGGTGCCGACAGGTTAGGCTGTTCTGCCAGTGTTAAAATCGTATCCCATGAACAGATTTCTTAGTCTCCTCCTCTCGCTGGCCTTGGTGTTTGGCACGGCCTGTGCCTCTATAAAAGACAGGATTGGTGGAGGAGGTGCCGATAAAAAAGCAGCTGCCCGAGCGGAGGTAACAGAAGACCTGAGCATATACCGCCCCAGATACCCGACAGCAGACGCCACTGCGCCCGCCGCCAGCGTGAAGCCGACGCACCATGTGAACGACAGGGTGGCGGTGCTGATGGATACGGTGGCCAGCGTGAACAAGAACATTAAGTATGCCCAGGGCTACCGTATACTGGCTTACAACGGCTCGGAGCGCCAGACGGTGATGAACCTGCGCAAATCCATCATTGCGCGCGTGCCGGAGGAGAAAGACTACCTGACCTACCAGCAGCCGAACTTCAGGCTGAAGGTAGGAGATTTTTTCAGCCGCATCGAGGCGCAGCAGGTGCTGAACCAGCTCGCCGACCTCATCCCGAATGCGCAGATCGTGCAGGAGCAGATCAACATCAACAAATCCTACTAAAGGAAGCCGACAGAGGTAGCAGGGCAATGGATCCTGCATTCGTGTGCTTTCTTGTTGCGCGCTATATATAAATCACAAAAAGACGTTGCGGCCGTAATGATGGGCGCAACGTCTTTTATTTTTTAGTACCTTTCCTTACGTTTCGCGTTTCCGGGTTCCGGTTGAATTTAAATACACCCATTGCCCGGGGCAGGAGCACGCTGGGGATATATAAATTTCTTCCGGAACGGCAGCGCTATATATATAGCTGATCTGATACCTGACGCAAAATCATATATAAACAGGCTGTCTGTCTGTGGGAGGAACGTGAATTTACATATTAAAGAGACTGTACATTGCAAACCGTAGCCAAAGTAAAAGAACTCGCCCATGCCTATGCGCCCGACACGGTGCAGGTGCGCCGCCATATACATGCCAATCCGGAGCTTTCTTTTGAGGAGCACCAAACGGCCGCCTATGTGAGACAGGTGCTGGAAAGCTATGGCCTAAAGCCGGTAGCCATGGCTGAAACGGGCTTGGTGGCGCTGGTGAAAGGCAGAAACCCGGAAAAGAAAACCATTGCGCTGCGCGCCGACCTGGATGCCCTGCCCATTGTGGAGGCAAACGAGGTGGCTTATAAATCGAAGCGTGCAGGCGTGATGCATGCCTGCGGGCACGATGTGCACACGGCCTCGCTGCTGGGCGCGGCCCGCATCCTGCAGGACCTGCGCGACGAGTTTGAAGGCACCGTCAAGCTGATCTTTCAGCCGGGGGAGGAGAAGTTTCCGGGCGGCGCTTCCATCATGATCAGGGAGGGCGTGCTGCAGAACCCGGCCCCGGAGCAGATTGTGGGGCAGCACGTGTTCCCGATGCTGCCGGCGGGCAAAGTCGGTTTCCGGTCCGGGATGTATATGGCCAGCGCCGACGAGATTTATATCACCGTGAAAGGCAAGGGCGGCCACGCGGCCATGCCGGAGCTGAACGTAGACACCGTGCTGATCGCCTCCCACCTGATCGTGGCGATGCAGCAGATCGTGAGCCGCCACGCCAGCCCGAAGGTGCCGTCGGTGCTCTCGTTCGGCAAAGTGGAGGCCAGGGGAGCCACAAACGTGATTCCGGACGAGGTGAAGATTGAGGGCACCTTCCGGACGATGAACGAGGCGTGGCGCAAAGAGGCGCACCAACGCATTCGGAAACTGGCGAAGGGTCTTTGCGAAAGCATGGGCGGCACCTGCGAGATCGACATCAAGAACGGCTACCCTTTCCTGCTCAACGACCCGGACCTGACGGAGCGCGCACGCGCCGCCGCCGAAGCCTATCTTGGCGCAGAAAACGTGGTAGACCTGGACCTGTGGATGGGAGCGGAGGATTTTGCGTATTATTCGCAGCAGGTGCCCGCCTGTTTCTACCGCCTCGGCACCCGCAACGAGGCACGCGGCATCATCTCCTCGGTACACACGCCTACGTTCGATATTGACGAAGCCGCGCTGGAGACAGGCATGGGGCTGATGGCTTACGTGGCGCTGCAGGAACTGGAGGCGAACAGGTAGCTTCGGGGGGATGGAGGCTGCCGGAAACCACCTGACCTATCGGTTGGCAACGGGGTTGCTGGGCAGCAAACGCACGCTGCGCCTCAGCCCGGCCTACCTGGAGTACGAGAACAGGGAGTTCGACGAAAAACGCTTCACCAGGGTCAGCAAAGAGGACATCCTGGATATAAAGCACAGCATGAGCTGGATTATATGGTACCGGTTTTACGTTGGCTGCGATTTCAGGATTGACATACGGACAAGGGAAAACGGCATCCTCAAGATCAGGTTCGTCAGTTACTTCGGGCAGAACAGCACCTACCAGGATGCCTATGACAGCATCACCGACTATATGTGGGAGCACTACTTCAGCGATATAGAGGAGGCCTATATGCAGGAGTTCGCCGAGAAGCAGGATTTGCGGCTTTGCGGCGTGTGGTTAACGGCGGATGGCGCCTACTTTGCAAGTGACGGGCAGCTGACGGAGTGGCCGGACGTGGCGGTGAAAGAGTACGAGGAATATTTTGCCCTCTACAACAGGCGCAACCCGGAGCAGAACAAAAGAATAGAATTTGATGAATGGGAGAGCCATATCCTCTTCAGTGTGATAAGCCTGCTTGGGCAAAAGAACGGACAAACCGAGACCGAATGAAAAAACTTTACTTTTTAATGCTGCTGGCATTGCCCCTCCTGGCGCAGGCCCAAAGCAAGGTTAGCAGCCCCGCCGCCATATGGCCGGAACTGCAGGTAAGCTACGGGGTGGGCGATGACGGGCTGCTGTTTCTCCGGAATCAGTACCGCGTTAATACCGATGGGCGCTACAACGACCTTACATCAAGCGGCCCGCTGAGCGGGTTTGAGCGCATAGAGTTGTCGCTCGGATACGAGCATGCCCTGTCAGAGCACTGGCGGGGCGGGACCATGTTCCGGTATGCCGCCGAGGATTTCCCGAAAAGCTCCTTCTACAGCCTGTTCCTGCGCCACAGCGGCAACATCCGCGGCCTGTTTTTCAACAAGCAGGTGATGGCAGAGTATATGAACCAGCAGGACCAGAACGCGCTGGGCCGTTTCAGGCTGTCCGCCGATCTGGGCAAGCGCATCCCGCTGCGGGGCAGGTTTCTGACGCCAAGCCTGAGTTACGAAGCTATGCTGCTGGCAGACTTCAGCGAGGAGGAAGGCGTGCACAACCAGGAGCGCCGGGTAGACCGTACGCGGCTGCGCCTGAACCTGACCTGGGAGCTGACGGAAAAGCTGCGGGTTACGCCCTATTTTATGCGCCAGACTGACTATTACTATGTGCTGGTGCCGCCGGTATACGATGAGCAGGAGCAACTGGTGGAAGAAGGCTATACCACCAAGCGGAACCGCATTTCGCCGGTAGTGGGGCTGGAGATCAAGTACACCTTTAACAAGGCGCCTGACACTGCCAGTATTACCTATTAACTTATACTAACTGCTAAACAGTCAGTAATATAGTAGATTGAATTATATATAAAGTGACAGTTTTTCATGAAATAGCTGTATAAAGCAGCTGGCACATTTTTTACTCCCTTGCTTAGTAAAGAAGTTTAACTAAATAAAAAGGAGGTATAAAATGGCACTGAGCAGGTATAACGGCATACAGGAGAATATGCCGAATTCGTTTAGTTCTATGTTAGACAGGTTCTTCAATGAGTCTGTAAACACGCGCAGTCTATCAGACTTTACCCCGCGTGCGGATGCCAGCGAAACAGACAAGGGATTTGAGGTGGAACTGGCGCTGCCAGGCGTGAAGCCTGAGGACTTACAGATCGATTTCCAGGAAGGCAAACTGACGGTATCCGGGGAGCGTAAGTTCGAGCGAAAAGAGGACGGACGCCGTTATCACATGATCGAGACGCAGTACGGGGCCTTCAGCAGATCGTTTTACCTGCCTGACAAGGTGGACCCTGACAAGATCTCGGCGCACTTCGAGGACGGCGTGCTGCAGGTATTCGTGCCGAAAGACGTGCATAAAACCATGAAGCGGCAGATCAACATCTCCTCCGGTTCCGGCAACAAGGGCAAAGTGAAGCCGGTAGAGCAAAGGGGTACAGCAAACGTTGATAACGGCAAATCAAAAAAAGCCGAGGCATAAAACTGAGCAAGCTTGAATGAAAGAGGGAGGCCATGAGTTTGGCCTCCTTTTTGTTAACAAACATATATGAATATGATACTTATCTCCTTTATTCATACTATCGTATACTAAAGAGGCGTTATTATACATATATAAAATCGTTAATATATACTTCAAAGCATAAATCCTATTACATGAAGACTAAACAGTTTATTCTTGGTGTTGCGCTCTCTGCCGTTATGGGCGGTGGAGTGGCGGTGGGCAGCTACAAACTGTTGGAAGATGAGAAAGTAGTTTCTACAGAACAACAGCAGTACCCCAACGTGCGCTATACAAGCGAGATGCGCAGCAGCAATACCATCGTGCCCGAGGGCCTGAACTTTGTGAAGGCAGCACAGGTGTCGACCCCGGCAGTAGTACACGTAAAGACAGAGTACAGCGGCAATAGCGGAGGCGAGCGCTACAGCGGCCCCATGGACCCCTTCCTGCGGGAGTTCTTTGGCGACGGCAGCGGCTTTGGCGAACGTGTGCCCCGCGGTCCGCAGATGGGCTCCGGCTCCGGCGTGATCATTGCCTCTAACGGCTATATCGTCACCAACAACCACGTGATCGACAAGGCCGACAAGATTGAAGTGGTGATGGATGACAAGCGCAGCATGACCGCGACACTCGTGGGGACAGACCCGACTACCGATATTGCCCTTTTGAAAGTAGACGCCGACAAACTTCCTACTGTCCGCTACGGTAACTCCGACGATTTGCAGATAGGCGAGTGGGTGCTGGCAGTGGGCAACCCGATGAACCTGACCTCTACCGTGACGGCCGGTATCGTGAGCGCCAAAGGCCGTAACATCAACATTCTGCGCACCAGCGCCAACGACATGAGCATTGAGTCTTTCATACAGACGGATGCTGCCGTGAACCCGGGCAACTCAGGCGGCGCCCTGGTGAACCTTAACGGTGACCTGGTGGGCATCAACACGGCCATCGCCTCCCAAACCGGGTCCTTTGCCGGATACTCCTTTGCCGTGCCGTCTTCTATCGTAAGCAAAGTGGTAGATGACCTCCTGAAGTACGGTGAGGTGCAGCGCGCTTTGCTCGGTGCCAGAATCAGTGAGATAGATGCTGAGCTTGCCAAAGAGAAGAATATCAAAACCATGAATGGGGTGTACATCATAGACGTGTCTGAGAACAGCGGGGCCAAAGAGGCCGGCCTGCAGGGAGGAGACGTGATCACAGCGATCAATGATGTGAATGTACCCAAGTCTTCCCGGTTGCTGGAGCAGATCGCTCGCTACCGCCCCGGCGACAAAGTAAAGGTGACGTACCTGCGCGACGGCAAGGAAAAGACCGCAAAGGTGACGCTGAAGAACCTGAACAACAGCACAGAGCTTGTGAAGCGCAGTAAGGCGGAGCCTATCACATTTGACGGGGCAACCTTTGAGCCGGTAAGCAGACAGGAAATGTCGAAGCTGGGCATTACCGGTGGTGCAAAAATCGATGGTGTGGCCAAGAGCAAGTTCCGTGAAACAGGTATGAAAGATGGCTTTATCATCACCAAGATCGACAAATACCCGGTGGAGGAACCGTCCGATGTGGAGAAGCTTCTGAAGAACTTCGATAGCGGCGTAGTCTACATAGCGGGTGTATACCCGGATGGCCTGAAAGCCTACTACCCGATCGGTAAAGAATAAGCCGCCCTATATGGCTGACAATGATAGAAAGCTTCTGCAACCTTGCAGAAGCTTTTTTATTTTTTAGCTTTGTATAGGGCCCTGAAAAGCAGGCTGCGCAAGCAATATATAAGCAGATGGCACCGTATTTTATACGGGCTCGTTGCTGCTTCAGCACGGGGCCTGCCTGGCCAAAGGAACACGTCAACGCAACTCATCTCCGAACTTACAGATAATTCTATATGAAACAGACCATAGACGCACTTCCGCTGAATAAGGAAATAAACGATGTGCTGCACCAGCTCGGTGTAAAGGAACACAACCCTGCCTACAGCACCGGCCTAGCCTGGGGCGGACAGCAGGACCGTACCACCCGCAGCATCCTGTCTCCCGCTGACGGGCACCTGATCGCTACAGTGAACGTGGCTACCGCCGAGGATTATGAGCAGGTGGTGCTGGCGGCGCAGGAGGCTTTCAAGGCCTGGCGCAAGGTGCCTGCACCCAAGCGGGGCGACATCGTTCGCCAGATCGGGGACAAGCTCCGGCAGCACAAAGAGGCGCTGGGCAAGCTGGTGAGCTACGAAATGGGCAAAATTCTGCAGGAAGGCCTAGGGGAGGTGCAGGAGATGATCGACATCTGCGACTTTGCCGTCGGGCTGTCGCGGCAATTGCATGGCTTTACGATGCACTCGGAGCGGCCGCAGCACCGCATGTACGAGCAGTACCACCCGCTGGGCATTGTCGGTGTAATATCTGCCTTCAACTTTCCGGTGGCTGTCTGGAGCTGGAACGCGATGCTGGCAGCGGTGTGCGGGGATGTGATCATCTGGAAGCCTTCTGAGAAAACCCCCCTCACCGGCATCGCCTGCCAGCACATCATCCGCGACGTGCTGGCGGAGAACGATTTGCCGGAGGGCGTCTTTAACCTCATCATCGGGGATGCAGAGATCGGGAGCCTCATGAGCCACGATCACCGGGTGCCGCTCATATCCGCCACCGGCTCCACGCGCATGGGCAAGAAAGTAGGGGAGGCCGTGGGCGCGCGTCTGGGCAAGTCGCTGCTGGAGCTTGGCGGTAACAACGCCATCATCATGACGGAGCATGCCGATATCGATATGGCGATTGTAGCCATTGTGTTCGGGGCGGTGGGCACCTGCGGCCAGCGCTGCACCTCCACCCGCCGCCTGATTGTGCACGAGAACATATATGAGCAGGTGAAAGAACGCCTCCTGAAGATATACCCGAACCTCCCGATCGGTCACCCCCTGGACAGCACCACGCTGGTTGGCCCACTGATTGACAAAGATGCGGTGGCGGCTTTTAAGAACGCGCTGGAAAAAGTGCAGCAGGAAGGCGGCAGGCTGCTGACAGGTGGAGACATCCTGAGCGGCGCAGGCTATGAAACCGGCACCTACGTCACTCCTGCCATTGTGGAAGCCGAGAACGGGTATGAGATGGTGCAGGAAGAGACATTCGCTCCCATTTTATACCTGATCAGGTACAGCGGCGAGGTAGAGAACGCCATCGAGATTCAGAACGGTGTGCGGCAAGGCTTGTCGTCCGCTATCTTCTCCACCAATCTGCTGGAGACGGAGGCTTTCCTGGCGCACTGGGGTTCTGATTGCGGCATCGCCAACGTGAACATCGGGACATCCGGTGCCGAGATCGGAGGCGCCTTCGGGGGCGAGAAAGACACCGGCGGCGGCCGGGAGTCCGGATCGGATGCCTGGAAAGTATATATGCGCCGGCAGACAAACACGATCAACTATGGCCGGGATCTGCCACTGGCCCAGGGCATCCAGTTCAACATCATGGATTAACCCAGTTTGTGTAGCGGACACAGTTATTTACCCGCAATTTACCCTGTTGGGCGTAGGCAGCAAGAGAGCTGCCCGGTTATAGCGCATATATGAGTAAAAAAGAGCCAGCTTTGGGAACAAGGCTGGCTCTTCTGCTTATTATTTTTCGCATCTTCGCCAAAATCAGATGGTTATCCACAAGTGTGCATATATATGATGTGGATATGTGGAGAAAATATATCGCGGCTTGCGTTGTGATGGCTGTTAAAGCGCCATCAACAAGCCTCATTTATATATATAAGCGATATAAGTTCGCTTAACCTGTAGAGGGTGAAGTAGATGCGTTTATTTTGTGTTATTCACATATAGCTGTGGAAAGTGTGGATAAATGGCCAAACGAAAAGCTCCTGAAAAATATTTTGCAAATGCATGCAACCTTGCGCTTTTCCGGATGTCTTTAGTGAGCAAGTAGGAAGGAGAGGATGAAAGCAGCATAAAAAGCCGTGAAAGCGCAGCAACATTATTGCAAACGCTAAAATAGAACACTTTGGAGACACTCGGTTATCAGGACGTAAATCATCACGTGATTGATCGCTGCAAAAGCGGCGACAACAGAGCCCAGTATGAGCTGTACAAGCTTTACTCCAAAGCGATGTTCAACGTGTGCATGCGCATCACCAACGACTATGCGGAGGCGCAGGATGTGCTGCAGGATGCTTTTGTGAGTGCCTTCAAAAATTTGCATGCCTACAAGGCCGAGGCTTCGTTCGGGAGCTGGCTCAAGAAGATCGTTGTCAATGCCTCCATCAACGCCATCCGGAAGCGCCGCTCCGAGCTGGTGCCCCTGGACGAGCGCGTGACGGGGGAGATGGCGGACGAAGCGAATGAAGACGACTCGGAGTGGCAGGTGGAAAAGGTGCGGCGGGCCATACAGCAGCTCCCGGACGGTTACCGCGTGGTGCTGAGCCTGTACCTGCTGGAGGGATATGACCATGGGGAGATCGGCGAGGTGCTGGGTATCACAGAATCAACCTCCAAATCGCAGTATAGCCGGGCCAAGAAGAAGCTGCTGGAGATTATGAAAGAGCCGCAGTTTGCGGTCTGATAGTACAGGGATATATGAGTAAAATTTACCATGGAAGATAAACTGAAGAAGTTCGCAGAGGAGCATCGGGATGAGTTCGATGTGTTTGAGCCCCGGCCAGAGCTGTGGCAGCATATCTGCCAGGATCTGACGGAGAAACGCAAGGAGGCCAAGGTTATCAGCATTAAGTTCGGCGAGAGTGCCAGCTTCAGCGCCAATGTCCTGTTCATGCGGGTGGCGGCGGCCATCGTGCTGCTGGTGGGCTGCGGCCTCACGCTGTTCCTGATGAAGCAGCAGGCGCCGGAAAGCGGCAATACGCTGGCCGTGACACAGCCTGCCGCCTCCAGCATTGCGCCCGAATTGGCAGAGGTGGAAGCCTACTACGTGAGCCAGATCCGGGAGAAGAAAAGCAAGTTGAGCGAATATGACCTGCAGGTGCTGGGCCTGGACGGGCAGCAGGAAATTGATGCGGAACTGGCCCGCCTCGACAGCAGCTACATCCAGCTGAAAAAGCAATTATATACCAACCCGAATACAGATGAGATAATGAGTGCCATGATCCAGAACCTGCAGATACGGATCCGGGTGCTGAACCGACAACTGGAAGTACTTCAGAATTTGAATCAAATTGACGAGCAACCTGACCTAGAACCTCAAAAAGATGAGACCACAAATGTATAATTCTCTACACCGCCTGCTGCTGCTCACCATAGCATCTACCATGGCGCTGGCCCCGGTTATGGCCCAGTCCCCATGTCCGGAGCCCTCACCCGCCCCGGTTCCCGTAGCCCACCGCCAGGCATTGGCCATGGTTATACCCCAAACAGGTACGCACAGCCAGACAGGTACCCAAAACGAGGGGCAGCATACAGCCGAACAACCCGATGCCGCAGCCGCCTACGATGTGGAAAAGCGCAAGACGATCGACAAGACCTTTAAGGTAAGCCGGGCGGACATGCTCAACATCGAGAACAAATTCGGAAAGGTGCACATCAACACCTGGGCTAAAAACGAGATGCACGTGAAAGTAGACATCATTGCCCGCGCCGGCTCCGAAAGTAAGGCCCAGGAGGTGCTCGACAATATAAAAGTGGCAGAGAGCCGCGAGGGAAACACGATCGCTTTCAGAACCATTATTGAGCCGATGCGCATCTCCGGCAACAACAGCAAAGGCTTCGAGGTGAACTACACCATCAGCATGCCCGAGGAAAACCCGCTGACCGTGAAGAACAGCTTCGGGGATGTGTACGTGGCCGCCCTGAAGGGCAAAGCGGACATAAACGTGAAATACGGCTCTTTTAAAAGCGACAGGCTGGGCAACGCCGGCAATAACGTGAAGATCGCGTACGGCTCCGGCTCCTGTGGCTTCATCAACGGCGGAAACATGGACATCGCCTATGCAGATATGGACCTGGAGGGCGCTAACAACCTGCAGGGCACATCGAAGTACAGCGACTTTAAGATGGGCAGCCTGGGCGAAGTAATGGAAATGGATGTGAAATACGGCTCTTTCAAGGTAGACAACATCAGCCGAAACATCCGGAAAATAACGCTTGACAGCGGCTTTACGCCTATCAGCCTGAATTTTGCCCCGAACACCAACTTCAACTTTGACGTGAGCGTGCAGTTTGCTGATTTCAATTACGATAAGTCAGTCGTTAACATCACCTCGCTTGAAAAAGGCCATACCTCCGCAGCCTATAAAGGAGCTTTCGGAGGCACTTCTCCCAAAGGCATGGTGAGCATCAACTCCAAATACGGCGAGGTGAAGTTCACGAAATAAAAATTCATACTTGTTTGTTTAAGGTGAGCAAAGGAGCTGGCAGATTGCCGGCTCTTTTGCTTTTTACGTATGCCGGTGGATCATCCGTATTATCGTTATCTTTGGATATGGCGAAAAATAAACCAGTCCTTCCCTCTTCCAAAGCCCCGGAGCCGGTGGGGCTGTACCCGCATGCGCGGCGCGTGGGCAACCTGCTGTTCCTGTCAGGCGTAGGCCCGCGTGAGCGGGGCAAGAAAGAGATACCGGGGGTTGAGCTGGACGAGGCGGGGAACATTCTGTCTTACGACATCGAGGCGCAGTGCCACGCGGTGTTCCGGAACGTGCGCTATATACTGGAGGAGGCCGGGTCCGGCTGGGCAAACTTAGTGGACGTAACTGTGTTCCTGACGAATATGCAGGACGACTTCGGGATATATAACCGCATCTATGCTGAGTACTTCCAGGACAACCAGCCCTGCCGCACCACGGTAGAGGTAAATAAACTGCCTACGCCCATTGCCATCGAGCTCAAGTGCATTGCCACCATCGATGCGGACGGGCAGGGGCAGCAGTAATCAAAACAAAACAAGTCTGTGAGCGAAACAAGAGAAAACCTATATATAAACCGCGCCAGCACCTTCGCCGGGCAGGAGAAGCGCGCCTCCTCTAAATCGAAGTTGGTGTCGTGGCTGCGGGTGGGGGTGTTTGTAGGCGGCGTGGCGGCGGCGTACTATTTTTTCAGGCAGGACAACACGCTTGCCGGCACTTTAACCGTGCTGTTGTTTTACGCGCTGTTCGTGGTGGTGCTGCGCTGGCACAGCCGGCTCGACTTTCTGTACCAGCAACTGGTGCTGCTGCGGCGCGTGAACGAGCAGGAGGTGGAGCGGCTGCAAGGCAAGCTCAGGCATTTCGATGGTGGGGATGTTTTTATAGACAGTCACCACCCTTATACTTCCGACCTCGATATCTTCGGCCAGAACTCGCTTTTTCAGCTCATGAACCGCTCTGTTACCAGCATCGGCAAAGCCAGGCTGGCCAGTTGGTTTCGGGTGGCGGCGGCCCCGGCGGAGGTGCTGCAACGGCAGGAGGCGGTGGCAGAGCTGGCACAGCCGCAGCAACCGGACTGGCTGCAGGCCCTGCTGGCCCTCCCGATGCACTACAAGCACGACCAGGAGCCAGCCGATAAGTTCATCGCATGGTTTTCCGGCACAGCTTTTTTCAGGCAGCACCCTTGGGTGAAGGTGCTGCTGCTAGTGCTTCCGGTCCTGACGCTGGCGGCAATTGCGGCCTGGCTGTATGGGTACAGCGGCTGGATTGCGGTGGCTTTGCTGCTGGCACAGTATGGGGTGGCCCACCGTTTCCGGGCGGAGCGGGATGAGTATTATGAGAAGAGCATCGGCATATATGAGGCTATGCGCAGCTACACCCGGCAACTGCAGCATATAGAGCAGCACACCTTCACGTCGGAAAGGCTACAGCAGTTGCGGCAGGGGCTGCAGCAATCCGGCACCACCGCCTCGGCCAGTCTGCACCAACTGGCCAACATCATCGATTACTTCTCCTGGCGCCTGAGCACCCTGATGGCATTTTTCCTGAACAACACCCTGATGTGGGACTTTATATGGATGTACCGGCTGGAGCACTGGAAGGACAGGTACCTGAAGCAGCTCACGGCGTCATTGGATATACTGGCGGAGATCGAGGCGTTGGCAAGTATGGCCGCTTTCCGGCACGCCCACCCGGGCTATGTGGTGCCGCAGCTCAGCCAGCAGCCATTCGAGCTGAGGGCAACAGCCCTGGCGCACCCACTGATCTTTTCCGTTGCGCCTGTCGCCAACGATTTCGAGACAGAGGGCGCTGGCCATACCATCGTGATCACGGGCTCCAACATGTCGGGCAAAACCACTTTCTTGCGTACGGTAGGCATCAACATGGTGATGGCTTTGATGGGCGCGCCGGTCTGTGCCAGGCGTTTCCTGGTGGCCCCGGCGCAGGTATATACCGCCATGCGCACCGCCGATAACCTGGCGGAGAACACCTCTTCATTCTATGCCGAGCTGAAACGCTTGCGCATGCTGCTGGAACTGACGGAACAAGGGGTGCCCGTCTTTTACCTGCTCGACGAGATCCTGAAAGGAACCAATTCCCGCGACCGCCACCTGGGGGCCATGTCGCTTATCCGGCAGTTGCACCACCGCAACGCCTCCGGGCTCATCTCCACTCATGATTTGGAGTTGGGCGCGATGGAGGAAGAGCTGCCGCAGAGCGTGCAGAACTACAGCTTCAACAGCGACATTATCGGGGATGAAATCATCTTCGACTACAAACTGACCAAAGGCATTTGCCGCAGCTTTAACGCCAGCAAGCTCATGCAACTCATGGGCATCGACATCAAAGAAGAGGCCTTGTGAATTTAAACATCACATATAGTCCGCAAACCACGAAAAACGAAAAACTACACACGAAACACGACATATATGAGAATAGTAGCAGATATACCTAACCCGGATATGAAGGTCACGCTGATGGCCTGGAACGGGAAATACCTCATTAAGCTGGAGAAGGCCGACTTTGAGCAGACCTACAAAGTAAGCGAGATGGACGTGATGGGCGACGCCGGCGCCAAAGAGCTGCTGGACGAAAAGTTTCTGGAAGCCGCCCTCAACCGCTTCACAGACATGCGCGATGCGTTTGTATCGACGGTAAGGCGGAACGGGTAGCTGAACATGTAAGCTTTGGCAACCGTGCCTGCTTATTTATTTCACTAGTATGATTACAGCATCTACTGAAGCTGCTGTTGGAACCAATAATATTATTTGGTAGGAATATATTAATTTATTTGATAAATACAATTAATCTGCTACATTTAGCTTACGCTGATCAGCATGATATGTCTGCTGTATAGGCGCTATATAGAAGAAAAGGATCGATCAATTATTTGAATATCATTCACCTATGAAAACAGCAAATCACCTTTTCTATTCCATATCCGTGTCTGCGCTTGTTCTCCTGAACTCCGGCTGTTTAAAACATGATAAAGATATTCCTGAGCCTGAAATCAGTGTTATTTCTGAAGAAAACACAGGTGTAGCGCCTACTATTGTCGGCAATATTCCAGAAACATACCACCCAATGGATTATGCTGAAGAGCAGGAAAGGTTCGATTGGGAAAACCTCGCATACTTACCTTTCCCCCCGGGTAATGAGCTTGTTCCTATGCCATGGAGCGACCAAGCAAAAAGACAGTTCAGCGACGACATACGCTATGATTATAGAAAGTCTGATGGATGGGAATTATATCAAAGCACATTTTCATCCAAGTTCAAGGAAGCCCATATAGCATTCAGTCTGTATAATAAGTACAGGGGAATCCTGAGGTATTATTATTATGTAGGGTCAGGTACGGAAAAGTATCGTGATTATAAGATCCTGCAAAACTGTGTGGTTTCTTCAGAAGGATCTCCCCTGCTGAACTTTACAAGCCAATACATCATCGACATAAATCAGAATACAGCTTATTCTTATAGCTTTGAGCCCCAAGATTTTGCTGGTTCAGCATGGTACGCTGTTGAGTATGAACTGGCGTTTGACAAGAACATTTATAGTAAGGGCGCTGACTTTCAGATGGGTTCTTTCTTTTCCATGAAAAAGAAGAACTCCCTTTCCATCAATGGGAAGGAACAGGATGAGTTGAATGCAAAGGTTCGCGCGTTCGGTATAGATAAATCAGCCGAGAATATAACTTCAGCTGATGCATGTTACATCGTATACGGCGACAGGGATTTTAATCAAATCGCAAGCACGGACATCAATTATTTTGATAGGTTAGATGACAAGCACATACTCAGCGGTGTACTGTCCAAACCAGCAGCAATGCACATAAAATGGGGCGCAAAGTTAGATTTACAATTACCACCAAATGGCATTGGAGTATCAGATGAGAGTTTCTTTGTCAGCGGTTCTAACCTTTCGCGTATTCAGGGAAAGGCACCATATTATGAGAAGGCTTTAGGAGTATTTTATTTGGACAGGAAGCCTTTGTACGCTGTATCAGAAAATACTGAAAAGAGTCATCCTTACGAGTATACACTTGATGTGAGTTCGGTAGAATACCTGTTTAACCCTTCGCTTTTAGAAATAGCCGACGTAAACAACTTGAAACAAGAATTAGTAGCTACAGAACAGGAGTCCCTGATGCAAAATAATAACTTGGCTAATCTATATACAGGTCAGGTATTAAAATCAACCAAGCCTTTGTATATACAAGGGGTCAGGGTCAGTTTTGATGTTGTCCCTAAAGATGGAGGAGGTAAGGTGCATATGATCAAGACCTTTAGGGCTGATCTGAAAAGTTAGATTAAAAAGGAGTAAATACATCAGCCACAAAAAAAGCCCGCTGTAAAGCGGGCTTTTTATATAGGAACGGTTATATATAATTAACCGATAGCAACACGCTTAAACTCCGATACCGTCATGCCTTTGCTTGTCTTGTCAAGCAGCTGGGCAATGGAAAGCGAAGAGTCTTTCACGAACTCCTGGTTCAGCAGAGTGTTTTCTTTGTAGAACTTGTTCAGCTTGCCCTGTGCGATTTTCTCCAGCATCGCCTCTGGCTTGCCTTCGGCACGCGCCTGCTCTTTGCCGATCTCGATCTCACGCTCGATCGTGGCAGCATCCACACCGTCTTTGTCCAGCGCGATTGGCTTCATGGCAGCAATCTGCATCGCAATGTCTTTTCCAACTTCTGTTACCTCGGTGCCTCCGGTGTTTGTTAAACCTACCAGCACGCCCAGTTTGCCGTTCGAGTGGTTGTAAGAAACCACCTTCTCAGCAGAAACCTTCTCGTAAGACACCACATCGATTTTCTCACCGATCTTACCCATCAGGTCCGTGATGTGGTCCTGCAGCGAACGGCCGTCCGCCTGGGGTACTGCCAGTAATTCTTCTTTAGAAGCAGCTTTTGAAGAAACAGCCGTCTGCAAAACTGTCTGCGCCAGGTTACGGAAGTCCTCTACCTTCGAAACAGGCTCAGTTTCGCAGGCCAGTGCTACCACGATGCCTGTCGAGCCGTCTTCGCTCACCTGCGTCAGAACGATACCTTCAGAAGTCACGTTGTCGGCACGCTTGCTTGCAATTTTCTGACCTGCCTTGCGCAGGATATCTTTCGCTGCCTCAAAGTCGCCGTTGGCTTCTGTAAGCGCTTTCTTGCAATCCATCATACCTGCACCAGTTTCCTGGCGAAGTCTGTTAACGTCTTGTGCTGTAATAGCCATTTTTCTATAATTAAAAATTATGAATTAAAATTAGAAACTCTTCATGAGCGTATGGAAGAAGCGAACCATCTATAGACGATGGCTCAGAACGGGTACAAATCAAGCCCTTGTCTTCTTCCTTACTCCCCTAAAACAAACTGAACATTGAAGCAGCTTTTGCCCAATGTTCAGTTTGGTATAGTGCAATATAAACTTCAGGCTTATTGCTCGTCAGCTTCCTGCTTTGCTTTGATGCCTTCTTCTTCAGAACGCTTGCGCTCCGTCTCCTCTTTGTCGACCTTACGCTCAGACAGGCCCTCTTCGATTGCCTTGCCTACCAGCGACACGATCAGGGATACTGACTTGGACGCATCGTCGTTTGCAGGGATCGGGAAGTCTACCAGCTCCGGGTTCGAGTTGGTGTCGCAGATCGCGAATACCGGCAGGTTCAGTTTCTGAGCCTCCTTTACCGCAATGTGCTCACGCTTTACGTCCACTACAAACAGTGCAGCAGGCAGGCGCGACAGGTCAGCGATACCACCCAACACGCGGTCAAGCTTCTCACGCTCACGGGAAAGCATCAGCTTCTCACGCTTTGCAAGGGCTTTCGACTGCTCCGGGTCTTTCATCATCTTGTCGATGGTCGACATCTTCTTCAGCGACTTGCGCACGGTGGCGAAGTTCGTCAGCATACCACCCAGCCAACGGTCGGTTACATAGGGCATCTTCAGGCGCTTTGCCTCTTCTGCCACAATTTCCTGCGCCTGCTTTTTGGTAGCTACGAATAAGATTTTACGACCAGACTTGGCGATGTTCCTGATGGCGGCCGTAGCCTCATCAAGCGCAACCAGTGTTTTGTTCAGGTCAATGATATGAATTCCGTTCTTCTCCATGAAGATGTACGGAGCCATTTTCGGATCCCACTTGCGGGTAAGGTGGCCAAAATGAACACCTGCCTCAAGTAATTCTTTATAATTAGTACTTGCCATGTTGTTGATACACCTAAAATATTAACGTTTACTGAACTGGAATGAACGACGTGCTTTGCGCTTACCGAACTTCTTACGCTCTACCATGCGTGGGTCACGCGTGATGAAGCCTTCCTTGCGGAGAGCCGGTTTCGTTTCGGCGTTTTCAACTACCAGTGCTTTAGAGATAGCAAGTCTAAGTGCTTCAGCCTGGCCGCTTACACCACCACCTTTTAGATTGGCTTTTATATCGTATTTGCCAATGAGATCCAAGGTTTTGAACGGCTGATTCACAATAGTTTGAAGTACTTCGCTCGGGAAGTAATTCTTGATATCTCTACCGTTAATAGTGATATTCCCTTGCCCGGCCGTCATGTAGATACGAGCCACCGAGGTTTTTCTTCTACCAGATGTATTGATAACTTCCATTAAATTAAATATTGAGGGTTAGTTCTTTTGGTTGCTGTGCGGCATAAGGATGCTCGCTTCCAGCAAATACATGCAGATTGCGGAACAGCTCGCTGCCCAATCTGTTTTTTGGCAACATGCCGCGTACTGCGCGCTCTACTAACAGGGTAGACGATTTCGCTTTCAGCTCGCGTGGAGAAGTCCGCTTCTGACCGCCTGGGTAACCAGTGTGTGTCAGGTAGTACTTCTGGTCCCACTTGCGACCTGTAAAGCGCGTGTCATCAGCATTGATGATGATCACATTGTCTCCGCAGTCAACATGAGGAGTGTACGAAGGCTTGTGTTTGCCCTTCAGGATCTTGGCAACTTCCGATGCCACACGACCCAGGCTTCCTTGCCCGGCATCCACAATCACCCAGCCTTTGTTGGCTGACTGCTTGTTGAGGTACTGGGTTTTGTAACTTAAATGGTCCATTCTTGGTGGTTGTAAGCGATTTATTTATTTAATTATCTATTCTTCAAGTCTTTGAAAAATGGACACAAAGATAGAAGTTAATATTTGTATATGCAACAGATGCTTTAGAAATATACTGTGTAACAGGTAAATAGTAGGGGCAGCCGGAGGATATATAAACCAGGACAAAAGCAGAGGGGCTGAGGAATCACTTGTTCCTTCAGCCCCTCTATTAGCTATACAGGTTACTTTACTTGTTGTCTTTCCTCACGGGCGGAGGCGGAGGCGGAAGAACCGGCAACATCCCGTACTTCGCTTCAGCAGCGGCTACGCTCTTGCTGTCGCTCATATCATAGGTCTCCGATTCGCCGGATTGCAAATAAATGATCACCTCATTCATCCTATTGCCCGTCCAGCCAAGCTGTCTTACCGCCGTGTTTCGCTTCAGAAAAGCCTTGTAATCTGCCGGCAGGTTTGCTGCATCCGGTATATAGAGCGGGTCGGGCACGGATGGCGGCGGGGGCGGCAGGAGCTTTTTGTTAAACTGCAGCACCTCCGGAGAATTCTGGTTTTTCTTGGTGGTGACCGCAATCACTCCGTTGGCTGCCCTGTCTACAAACACCTTGGTAGCGCTTTCGCCTTTCAGCACATTCACGCTGTGGATTTCTTCCGGGTCTAACTGCTCCACCGCCTCGCTTGTCGCTTCCTTCCCATCAATATAGTAGATCGCAGTGGTATCCAACGCGCTTGCTTGGGTGGCGCCCTGTTCCTTTGCTGCAGCAGCGGTATCGGCAGGCGAGGCTGTCTCTGCCCCTTCTTCGCTGCAGGCTGCAAACAGTAGTGGGGCTGCCACAAGCGGTACAAGCACGGCATATCGGGCGACATGCAGCAGGGAAGACTGTTTTTTGTTCATCATGGCAATGCGTTTTTTTAGTTGTAGAAAATTGAATTGTGTGGCAATGGCTGGCTCCGGGGCACCCACCACTTTCAGGAGCAGGTACTGGTACGCTTTCCGGTCCATGCCGGTGCGCACCACGTGCTGGTCGGCGATGAACTCCAGGTTCTCTTTGACGGCATTTTTAAGAAGCCACGCGCCCGGGTTGAACCAGTAAAAGACGGTGCTCCACTCTGCCAGCAGCACGTCCAGCGTGTGCCAGCCTGTTACATGCACCTGCTCATGCCGCAGAATCGACTCCAGTTCTTCCGGCGAATGCTGTGCCGGATTCAGGTAAATGGTCTGCCAGAAGGAGAAGGCCTGGGTTATATGCCTGGTTCGTCGGAAGCCGATGCCCTTGTGGTTTCCGGGCGCAGAGGCAGCATGGATCCTGTGAAGCGATACAAGCTGCAGCAACAACCTGATGGCCATGATGCCGGTGCCAAGCCAGAACCCAAACAGGGGGATATCCCAGGGGTCTAACGCCGGCGCGTGTGCAGGCGCCGCGGTTGCTGTAACCCAAGCGGGCAGCGTTCCCATATAAGTGCTGGCTAGTTCCTGGTGCTGGCGGAATAGCCCCGAAACATCGATCAGAGGGTAGAGCGCTGCGAACAGAATGCCGAACACCAGGAAGAGGCGGTTCAGGTGGTAGAACGTGAGTCTGCGCAACGCCACATGGTAGGCCATGTAGAACAGCGCCAGCGCCACATTCGCTTTCAGCAGGTAGAGGATCAAGGCTGGCATGTCATTCTGCTTTCCTGTTCTCGATCATGTCTATAATCTCCTTCAACTCCTCTGCGCTGATTTTCTGGTCCCTGGCAAAAAACGCCACCAGTTCCTTATAGGAGTTTTTAAAATAGTCTCCCACAAAGCCTTTCATAAAGCGCTTTTTATAATCTTCCGCATGGATGAGCGGCGCGTAGCGGTAGGTGTTTCCCAGTTTCTCGCTCGAGAGATACCCTTTTTTCTCCAGGTTCTTGACCGTGGAGGCCAGCGTGGTATAGGGCGGCTTCGGCTCCGGCAGTTTCTCCAGAAAGTCTTTGATGAAGCCGCCGTCCTGTGCCCATATCACCAGCATGGCCTCCTCTTCTTGCTGCGTTAGCTTTTCCATAGTTCTACGATGTTTTCGTATAGTTACGAAATGTTCGTAGTAATAGCTATGGGAATTGTCTTTATTTTAAATTTCTTTTTACAAACAGGTTGATTCAGGGACCTGACGGGGGATTATCTCAGGAGGCTCTATATAGAAATATCCTTCTTGCATGCTCTTGCGTCTTACATTCTATATACCTAAAGCGAACAGGATGAAAGCGATACTTGTGAAACAACCGGGCGGCCCGGAGCAGCTGGTGCTGGGGGAGCACGAGCAACCCTTGCCCGGCCCTTCTGAATTGCTGGTGCGGGTGCACGCCACCGCCCTGAACCGGGCCGACACGCTGCAGCGACAGGGCAAGTACCCGCCACCTAAAGGCGCGAGCCCGCTGTTGGGGCTCGAGATCGCCGGCGTGGTGGAAGAGGCGGGCATCCGCTGCACGCGGTTTAAGAATGGCGATGAGGTGTTTGGCCTGCTGCCCGGCGGCGGATACGCCGAGTACGCGATCATCCAGGAGGATATGGCCTTGCCTGTGCCGGCAAACCTGACGATGGAAGAGGCCGCTGCCATCCCCGAAGTGTTCCTGACGGCATACCAGGCGCTGGTGTGGCTGGGCAGGCTGCAGGCCGGGGAGCGGGTGCTGGTGCATGCCGGGGCAAGCGGGGTGGGCACGGCGGCCATCCAGCTGGCGCGGGCGCTGCAGGCCGAGGTGCTGGTCACGGCCTCGGAGCAAAAACTGCAGGCCTGCCTGGACCTGGGGGCGCACCGGGCCATTAATTACAAGGAAGTGCCTTTTGAGGACGAGGTGCTGGCCCACACCAACAGCGAAGGCGTGGACGTGATCGTGGATTTTATCGGCGGCCCGTACTTCAACGCCAACATCGAGTGCCTGCGCCTGGATGGGCGGCTGGTGCTGCTGGCGACCTTAGGCAGCGGCAAAGTAGAAGCCTTTGATCTGCGTAAAGTGCTGGCAAAGCGCCTGCACATCATGGGCTCCACGCTGCGCTCTCGCACCCGCGGCTACCAGGCGCAGCTAACAGAGGAGATGTGGGCCTTTGCCAAACCGCATTTCGAGAGCGGCCGCATCAAGCCCGTGATCGATTCCGTCTTCGACTGGCAGCAGGTGGCGGAGGCGCACCGGTATATGGAGCAGAACAGGAACATTGGCAAAATTGTGCTGCGGGTCAGCTAACACCACTAAACCGATCCGGTGCAAAAGCCACTGCGCCTTATCTCTCCAATTTATATATACGAAGGGAGACACTCAGAAGCCTGTAGTCCGTTTGGTCAGCGTGAGAAACCTGTGCCATATAAGCTTCTCCTCCCGTTGACCAGGACGATGCACAGCTGGTCGTTTATATATAGGTGCAGGCGCTTTTGTTATATGGCAAGGGGAAAGGATCAACTTTGGTGAAGCGAGCGCCTCAGGCCTTACGAGTTCACCCGAAGCTGCTTCACGAGCACGGCGAAATCCTTCGGGTAAGGCGCTTCCACTTTCACGGGCTCCCCGTTGAGCAGCACAAAGCCCAGGTTAAACGAGTGCAGGGCGAAGCGCTTGATAAGCGGCAGTTCCTCTGTTTGCTCCTTCAGGTTGTAGGCCTTTTTGCGCTTCAGGCTGCTGAGGTACAGTTTCTCCCCGCCATATAGCTCATCGTTCACGATGGGGGCCTGCAGGTAGGCGAGGTGCACGCGTATCTGGTGCAGGCGGCCCGTTACCGGGAGGCACTCCACCAGCGTGTGCCGGCTAAAGTTTTCCAGGGTATTGAAATAAGTCTCTGCTGGCTTGCCCTGCGGGGTGAGTTTGGCGACTCCTTTCGCGCTTGTCGCGATGGAGCGGTTTACCAGCTGCTCCTCAAACGTATGGTTTCCCCAAACCACCGCATGGTACACTTTATATACCTCGCGCGCCTCGAATTGCATGGCCAGGTGGCGGTACGCTGCCGCGTTTTTAGCAAAAGCCAGGCAGCCGGAGGTGTCTTTGTCCAGGCGGTGGCAGGCCTGCAGTTCCGGGTTATACTGGCGGGCAATCTTGAGCAGGTTGGTGGAGTTGGGGGTGCGGTCCTCCAGCGTCGACAGGAACGGAGGCTTGTTTACAACAATATAATCCTCATTCTCAAATATAATCAGGTCTTCAAAAACCGGGTATTTCATGTGCTGCTGCGCTTTGATCAGGCACGGCTCTATAAACTGCTGTGCGTCCTGCAAAGGTACGCTTTTTTGATTGTTGATTGTCAGTTGCTAATTGCTGATTGTCAGTTGTCGATTGTTGAGATTAAGTCGTTAAATGGATGAATGGTTCTATGGTTAAAGCGCCAGCCATATATGATTTATATATCGGAGTTAAGCAGGATATATAATTTCATAAGCGAAAAGAACTGTATATACCTCTGCTCATCAATAAGAACATGCCAAAGCAATCAACAATTAACAATCAAACACCCAAATCAATCCTTCGCCTTTTGCAGTTTGAAGCGGATGGTGGTGCCTTTGCCGATCTCGCTTTTAACGGAGATAAAGGAGCGGTGCGCCTCCACGATGTGTTTGCAGATGGCCAGGCCGAGGCCGGTGCTGGTGGTGTCGCGGGCGCGGCTCTTGTCGATGCGGTAGAAGCGCTCGAAGATGCGGTTGATGTGCTCCAGGGCAATGCCCTTGCCGTCGTCTTTCACGGTGATGGTGTACTTTTTGCGGCCCTCGTTAAAGTCGACCCAGATGTTGCCGCCTTTGTGGCCGTACTTGATGGCATTGTCGAGGAGGTTGGTGAACACCTGCCGGATGCGGTTGGGGTCCGCGAACAGCAGGACCTTCTCGTCTGGCGGGGTCTCTAAATGGAACGTGATCTCGTGCTGCGCGGCCTTTTGCTCCAGTTGCTCGAACACTTCCCGCACCAGCGGCACCACATCAAAGTTGCGCTTCTGCATTTTCACCACGCCTTTCTCAAACTGCGAGATGCTGATCAGGTCCTGCACGAGCACATCCAGGCCATCCAGGCTCTTGGCCGCTTTCAGCAGGAACTTGTCGCGCACGTTCGGGTCGTCCATGGCGCCGTCCAGCAAGGTGTGGATGAAGCCCTGCGCCGCAAAAATCGGGGTTTTCAGCTCATGCGACACATCGGCCAGGAACTCGCTGCGCATGGCCTGCAACTGCTTCAGCTCGTCTATCTCCTGCTGCTTCCGCTCGGCAATCAGGTAAATGTCCTCTTTTATTTTCCGGAGCGGGTCAGCGGTAAACGTCGATTTGCTCTCTACTTTCTTGAAGTCCTGGCGCCTCAGCTTGTCCAGGCTAGAGTACACGTTTTTCACCTCCCTGAAAACCAGCGCCTCGTATGAAAAATGCACCAGTATAAAGCAGCTGATAAACACCAGCACCAGCGCCACCAGCAGGCCCTGGGACGAGAAGTAACTGGCTAAAGCAAGAAAGGCGGTGAGCACAAAAGCTACCGCCAGGGAGATGAAAAAAGCAAGCGTACGCGAGTTGAAATTCATGCACTAGTCATTGTTGAACTTGTAGCCGACGCCTTTGATGGTTTTGATGTTCTCTTCCCCGATTTTCTCCCGCACTTTCCGCACGTGCACGTCCACTGTCCGGGCAATCACATACACGTCGGTGCCCCACACATTGTTAAGGAGCTCCTCGCGGCTGAACACCTTGTTGGGCGTGGCCGCCAGGAACGACAGCAGCTCGAATTCCTTTTTGGGAAGTGTGATTTTGGTGTCGCCTTTATATACGGCAAAGCTGGTGCGGTCTATGCGCAGATCGCCTACCTCTATCACTTTGTTTTCCTCTTCCTGCAGCGCATCGCGCCGGGTAAAGGCCGCCAGCCGGCTAAGCAGCGCCCTCGGTTTGATGGGTTTGGTGATAAAGTCGTCGGCGCCGGCCTCGAAGGCGGCCACTTCGGAGAACTCTTCGGAACGGGCCGTCAGGAAAATGATGTGTGTGTTGCGGAACTCGTCCATCTCGCGCAGCTGGCGGCAGGCGGCCACGCCGTCCAGCACCGGCATCATCACATCCATCAGGATAATGTCCGGCTTCACGGCTTTTGCCACTTCAATGGCTTTGCTGCCGTTTCCCGCCTCCGATACCTCATACCCCTCACGTGTCAGGTTGTACTGTAGCATCTCCACGATGTCCGGATCGTCGTCTACTACCAATATCTTATAGTGTGTTGCAGTTTGCACGTTACAGTAGAATTAGCGTTGAATGGGACCGGCGCAGGCAGCTTAAATGGATATGCTATAGCAAGTAGCCTAAAGTGCTTTTATATGCTGCATATACCAGCTGCTCTACCTGATTCCGATGTAAATATATCACTCCTGCCTGCAATAAATTATCTCTTAATTAAATCATAATGTTTTGTTAACACAGGCCCTGAGTCGCATCGGCACAGGGAGCAACGGCTGAATTTTGCTTGCTGCATTGGCGCCTTCCTATTATATATTTCGCTGTTCTATATAACTGCAAAAGCTGCGTTTTGTCTGCGTGCCGCCTTATAAGTAAAAAAGCCGGCTGTGCAGCCGGCTTTTTTACTTCTGCGCGATCAGCGCTGTCTTGTGTTTCAGGTTCTTGTACTCGTAGAGGTTCACGTTTACAGAGCCGACAAACATCTCGGCCTGTATCAGCACTGGTATTTTGTTTTTGTCGTCGGAGAGGTACACAGTGATGGCGTCCTCGCCTTTAAACAGCTTGTTGTTTGGCATCCGGGGCACCAGTTTGATGGCCCGGATGTCTCCTGCCTTGGTGCTCACCACCTCGCGGCCTTTGTAGGTCACCTGCATGTCAAAGCTCTCCTCGTCGAAAAAGCCCCGCACGTTTATCTTGTCGCCCACACGCATCTTGTCATAGTCGAAGGTGCGCAGGTAGTAGAAGCCGCTCACGATATCCTGCGCGTTATCCGGCACCTTAAAGTTTTCTGTGTGCTTTGGCTTGTTCTTTTTCTTTTTCTCTACAAATGCCGTGTTTTGGTAATGGTCAAAGTCCACTGTCTCGCGCTTGCGGTAGTTGCCTTCCTCAATGTTGCGGAACGAGCGCTGCGGCACGATGGCGGCGGTGTCTATATAGGACTGCCAGGTGTCCCGTATCCGGATGAACAGATCGAAGGAGCTGTTGGTCTTGCCGGTAACGGTGGCGCGGTAGCAGGGTCTGTCGTTGATGCGGTGCAGGTTTGGGGCGATGTCTATCACAGCCTCTGCCGCCGTTATGGGGCCATAATGCACTTTGTACTTCAGGACTTCTCCTGAAGAGAAACTCTCATTCGGAATGCTGCGCATCCGGTCCTTTGTGGCAAAGGCAGCCAGTATCAGTGTCAGTATAAGGAGCCCGGGGAAAAACTTTTTCATAATGCCTTCAGTTGCGGATGAGTCTAATGCTTAGACTTTACGCTATTCAAGTTTTGTACCAACTGTGTCGTGTTGGCTTAAGGTAAACATACTTTAGGTGCCAATCAATTCAAAAATAAATAAAAAAGGGCGCTGTATTACTACAACGCCCTTCTCCGGATACTATTTTAGGTTCGCGAATAATGTTCATTCAGCATCCTCTGCGGCAGCGGCGGCAGAGTCGTCCAGCACGGCGGCCACTTTTGCCGGCTCGCCTTTCACGATGGCCCTGATCTTGGCTTCTATCTCCTCCATCAGTTCGGGGTTGTCGAGCAGGATCTGCTTCACGCCATCACGGCCCTGGCCCAGCCTGTTGCCATCGTAAGAGAACCAGGAGCCTGACTTGTTCACGATGTTCAGGTCCACGCCCAGGTCAAGGATCTCGCCTACTTTGGAGATGCCCTCGCCGTACATGATGTCAAATTCCACCACCTTGAAAGGAGGCGCCACTTTGTTCTTCACCACTTTCACGCGGGTGCGGTTACCGGTAATGTTGTCAGCGCTCTCCTTGATCTGGCCGATACGCCGGATATCCAAACGCACGGAGGCGTAGAACTTCAGCGCGTTACCGCCTGTGGTTGTCTCCGGGTTTCCGAACATCACCCCGATCTTCTCGCGCAACTGGTTGATGAAGATACAGGTACAGCCGGTTTTGTTGATGGTACCCGTCAGCTTGCGCAGTGCCTGCGACATCAGGCGGGCCTGCAGACCCATCTTGCTGTCTCCCATGTCGCCTTCCAGTTCGCCTTTCGGCACCAGGGCGGCAACAGAGTCAATTACGATGATATCGATAGCGCCGGAGCGGATCAGGTGGTCCGCAATCTCCAGGGCCTGCTCCCCGTTGTCAGGCTGCGAGATCAGGAGGTTGTCTATGTCAATGCCAAGTTTCTGGGCATAGGTCTTGTCAAAAGCGTGCTCCGCATCGATGAACGCCGCCAGGCCGCCTTTCTTCTGTGCCTCGGCAATGCAGTGCATGGTAAGCGTGGTCTTACCGGAGGATTCCGGCCCGTAGATCTCCACGACACGGCCACGTGGCAAACCGCCGATACCTAAAGCAATATCAAGCCCAAGCGAGCCGGTAGATATGGCAGGTATGTCTTCCACCTTGTTATCGCTCAACCTCATGACAGTGCCCTTGCCATAAGTTTTGTCAAGCTTGTCCATGGTCAGCTGTAGCGCTTTAAGTTTTTCGTTGCTTACACTCATGTGTTTTTCTTATTTAGCTTTATATTGAAGGTGAAATTACTACTTTCGGAGCCAACTTGCAAAAAAGTAGACAGGAATTTTGCTAATTTTTTTAGCTGGTTAACGCCATCTGATTACAACAACCTCCTGCTGCTTTTTGTGCCATCTGTTATGCTTTTTTATGGGCCTCGCCAGACTTTTATTTCTGTGTTTTTTCCTGATATATAGCCTCTTTGCCCATGCCCAGCTAAGCAACCGCGCCTTGCGCCACTCCATACCGGTAAATGCCAGCGATGCTAATGAAATTAGGATTGGTGTGCAGGCTTTGGGCTTCTCCAGGAACAACGAATACTTCAATAAGATTGCCGACGGCTACACGTTTTTCGGCTACCACCTCAACCCGAAACTCATTTACTACCCGGCTCCGTTTGTGCGCCTCGAGGCGGGTATTTTCCTGTGGAAGGACTTCGGCAGTTCCGGCTACCAGGACATAGCGCCCACCTTCACCGCCAAGATTCAGAAGGAAAACTGGGCGCTGCTGTTCGGGACGCTGGAGGGCAACCTGAACCATGGCTATATAGAGCCACTGTATGATTTCGAGCGCGTGATCACGAACCGGCTCGAGAACGGCCTGCAATATCAACTCAACACGCACGCGGTGGCGCTGGACGCATGGCTCGACTGGAACCATATGCTGTATAGGGGGGAGGAAGACCAGGAAAAGGTAAACGGCGGGGCTGCGCTGAACTTCCTGCTGCTGGAGCGGCAGGGCCGGAAGAACCTGGACGACACGCTGCGGCTGTCGTTGCCCGTGCAGTTCACGGCCCAGCACCAAGGCGGCCAGATAGACGCCTCCGACCTGCCGCTCACCACAGTGGCCAACGCAGCGGTGGGGTTTGGGCTGGAGAAGGTATATAACCGGAAGGTGCTGCACCGGCTTTACACCAGCAACTATATAGTCGGCTTCAAGGATTTCTCGAACGAGTACCAGCTGCCATACCGGCAGGGGCACGGAATTTACCTGAACATGGGGGCAGACACGAAATACCAGGATTTTATGCTTAGCTACTGGCAGGGCGACGGCTATATATCCGAGTTGGGAGGGAAGCTCTACCAGTCGGCGTCCACCACCTACAAGTACCCGGGTTACGTGCAGGAGGAGCGCCGCCTCCTGATCCTACGCCTGATGAAAGACATCGAGATCATCGAAAACCTGCACCTGACGCTGCGCCTGGAGCCTGTGGTAGACCTCGACAACCCAAAACTGGAGTTCTCCAACGCCTTCTACCTTACTTTCGACACAGAGTTTTTTGTGGCCAGGCCACGGAGGTAAAGCGAAGTCCGATAGCAACTCCGGCTATATATAATCAGGCCAGCGCCTCAGAGTTGGCCTGTTCCTGCTGCTGCGCCTGCTCAAAATCATGGCGCGTGATGCCGTAGTAGCTGAGGTCCAGCAGTTCGTCCGAGTCGGTGCCCCGGTAGTCGTTGCGGAACAGGCCCTCCTTCAGAAAGCCGCTTTCTTCCGCCAGCTCGCCGTACGCTAAGTTCGCGTTGGTGCAGCGCATATATACCTTGTTCATCCTGAGCGCGCCGAAAGCAAACTGAAGCACCGCCTGCAAGGCTTCTTTGGCCAAATGCCTGCTGCCGGGCCACTCGTTGAAGTAAAGGGCTACCTCTGCCTTCGGGATGCTGCGTTCCAGGTTCTTCAGAGCAATGTTGCCTATATAGGCGTCTCCTTCTTTCTGCCACACGCCAAAGTCGAAGGTGCGGCGGTTGTCCCACTCCGTGCGAAGCTGCCGGACCTGTACCCGCGCATCCTCCAGTGCCCGCACCCGTGCCAGGCGGTCCGCAAAGGCAGGGTTCAGGTATTCCGGGTTTTCCTTGAGCAGGTGCATGAAGTCCCCCTCGTCGCCCTCCTGGTAAGGCCGGAGGATAAGATGCGCTGTATCCAGTTGCTCCTCGAAGGAGCCGGGTGACGTGTTGTATAAAAAATTCATAGGCTGCTTCTTTTAAGGGTTGAGGTGTAGGTTATATATAAACTATATATAAATGTGCGGGGCGCTGTAGTCTAACATACGCGAACCACCGGAAAATGTATTTAAGCCCCGCGGCTGCGGCGCATGCGTTAACTGTGCGGGAGCGTTTGCCGTTAATACAAACTACCTGAGCACCAAAATAACCTATTAAAACTGAAAACAAAATGGGAAACAGACTTGAAGGGAAAGTAGCCATCGTGACGGGCGGTGGCTCCGGTATCGGCGAGGCCATCGCAAAGAAGTTCGCCAAGGAGGGAGCCAGCGTGGTGGTGGCCGGCCTGCCCGAAGACCCGGTGGAAGACGTGGCAAAAAGCAGGCGGAAGAAGACCTGAACCTCGAACACTCCAATGGCAGCCATATCTCCATCCGGAAGTAAAATGGCAAGGAGGATAAATTCGGGGCTATATATTGTATGTAGCTCCGAACATATTATGTATAGCTATATAACGCCGTTTGCTATATATAAGACCGGGTGGTCGTCGATGACTGAAAACCTGTCCTTCTCAGGAAGGAAATAAATTACTCTTGCAGAAATTCCTCTCCTGGCAAGTGCAGTGCAGCTTCAACGGTGCCATTGAAGCTATATATAATAAATACAGCCGCTGCCCCGAAAGGCAGCGGCTGTATTTATTATACCGCAATCGAAGCGATGTAAATTTACGCGTTCAGGTACGGGTAGTTAAAGTGCTTCGGGCTGTGCAGTTGCTGCTGGGCCATCATCACCTCCAGGGTGTGCGCCGTTTCCTTGAAGTACTCCAGCCGGCGGTACAGCATCTCTTTCTGCAGCACAATGCCCGTGGCGGTTCTCATATAGGCTTTCTTGTCTTCCAGCACGCGGTGCATCACGTCATTTACCTGCGTCTCGTTCTGAAGGTACCACTGCTGGAAGTCCTGCAGCCGCTTCGCTCCCGGCGTATCCGACCTGAAATCCAGCCCGTGCAGGCGCAGCACGTCGGCCAGCAGGTCTATCTCCAGCGGAATAGAGGTGTTGTAAGGCATCGTGCCTGTTTCCAGTTTGCTGTTGAGGATGCCGACCACGGTGGCCAGGTTCTCTTTAAAGCGAAAGAATAAAGCAGCCGCTTCCATATATATAAAGGGGTAGGGTGATATATAAATTACGGTGCAAAAGTACACCGATTTGAGTTACATGCAATGTGCCGTGGATGAATGGCTGGATTGCTAAATTGTTAAAATGGCTTAATTGTTAAATGGTTGATTTGTTGTTTTTCAAATTTTCTGATCCAACCATCTAGCCATCCAGCCATTTAACTATTTAATCAAAGCAACTCCTGGATGATGCGCTCCACGGTAACGCCCTCTGCCTCGGCTTTGAAGTTGCGCACAATGCGGTGGCGGAGAATCGGGAAAGCGACGGCCTGCACGTCCTCAATGTCGGGGCTGTACTTGCCGTTGAGCAGGGCATTGCATTTGGCGCCCACAATCAGGTGCTGCGAGGCCCTCGGCCCTGCGCCCCACTCCAGGTACTGGTTTGCCTGCGAAGAAGCCATCGGCATGTTGGGGCGGGTCTGGTGCACCAGCTTTACGGCATACTCCACCACGTTGTCTACCACCGGCACGCGGCGCACCAACTGCTGAAAGGCAATGATGTCATCGGCATGCAGGATCCTGTTCAGGCTGCTGACCGCGGCGCCCGTCGTGTTCTTCACGATCTGCAACTCCGACTCGTAGCTGGGGTAGTCCAGTGTGATGTTGAACATGAAGCGGTCGAGCTGCGCCTCCGGAAGGGGATAGGTGCCTTCCTGCTCAATCGGGTTTTGGGTGGCCAGCACAAAGAAGGGCCTTGGCAGGCTATACCGGTGGCCTGCCACCGTTACTGCGTGCTCCTGCATGGCCTCCAGCAGCGCCGCCTGCGTCTTGGGCGGGGTGCGGTTAATCTCGTCGGCCAGCACGATGTTGGCGAACACCGGGCCTGTGATGAACTTGAAGTTGCGGTCTTTGTCCAGCGTCTCCGCCCCGACGATGTCGGAGGGCATCAGGTCGGGCGTGAACTGCACCCGGTTGAAGCTCATGTCCAGGGAGGACGCGATGGTATGGATCAGGAGCGTTTTGGCAAGCCCCGGAACGCCCACCAGCAGGCAGTGCCCCTGACAAAAAACAGCTGTAAGTACTAACCGTACTACTTCCTCCTGCCCTACAATCACTTTCGAGATTTCGGAAGTGAGTTCCTTATATACGTGGTAGAGCGCGTCGGCTGCTTCTTTGTCGGAGGTAAACTGCTTCATAGTCTGGTTATTGCATGAGTTGCTGGAGACCACCGCAATCCTGGTACTCCGGATCAATTTCGATAAACACGGTCCCGAGGTTTTTACGGAACCAGGCGTCTACAGCCTTGCTGCGCTTCTCGGCCAGTGCGGCGTTCGAGATGCGCTGGTAATCATCCTGCAGGTTGGCCAGGTGCGGCTTCGACTTCCCTTTCAGGTAGATGATCCGCACAGCCTCTTTGCCATCCGCCGTTGTAAACGGGATCGGTCTTGTTATCTCGTCCACCTCCATGGTGTCGATCACGAAGAAGATGGCCGGGTCCACCTGGTCCATGGATATATAGTTACTGCCCGAGGCGCCGTTCTTCATCATCCCGCCATTGTCTTTGGTGACTTTGTCATCGGAGAAGTCTTTGGCTGCCTGCGCAAACGTAATGCTGTCGTTCAGGATCAGGGTCCGAATGCTGTCTAACTCAGCCACCGCCTCCTGCACGTCCACTGTGGCTGTGGCAGGCTTGATGAGGATATGGCGGGTGTTGAACTCCTGCCCGCGGCGCTCGATCAGCTGAATCAGGTGAAAGCCGAACTGCGACTCCACCACATTGGAGATACCGCCCGGCTCCAGGCGCATGGAGGCTGCCTCGTACTCCGGCACCAGCTCTTTCTTCTTGAAGAAACCCAACTCCCCGCCGGCCTGCGCCGAGCCTGGGTCTTGGGAGTACTGCTTCGCCAGCGTGGCAAAATCCTCACCGGCCAGTATACGCTTGCGCAGTGCCTCCAGTTGCTCCCGGGCCGCCTGCTTCTGCGTCTTGCTGATGGTGGCGAATTTCACGATCTGGCCAAGCTCCACTTCGCTCGAGAAGTAAGGCAGGCTGTCCGTCGGAATGTCGTTGAAGTATTTCCGGATCTCCTTGGGGGTTACGGTTACTTTGCCCGTGATCTCCTCCTGCATCCGCTCCATCACCATCTGCTCGCGCACCGTGCGGCGCAGGTCCTCTTTCAGCTGGTTGATGCTTTTGTTGTAGTACTGCTCCAGGCGCTCCACGCCGCCTACCTGGCTGGCAAGGTACTGGATGCGGCGGTCGAGCTGGTCTGCCACCAGCGCTTCCTCCACCACGATAGAGTCTATCTCGGCGCGGGCCAGCAACAGCTTGTCCTGCAGGAGCGACCGGAATATCTCGCACTTCAGCTCCTCGTTGGGCTGCTGCTTCGACTGCTGCAGGTACTGCAGGTAGCCAAACTCCACGTCGGAACGCAGGATAACGTGGTTATCTACCTTCGCGATAATGCCATCCACCTTGCGCTGCACCGGGGCCTGGGCATACGCAGAGGATGTGAAAGCCAGGAGGCAGATGACCGCAAAGGCTGTTTTGGCAAAAGATGATATATTTTTCAAAATGGTAACAATTGATATGGACACGTGCGCTTATAGCCTGTTTAAACTTTGTCCGGGAAAGCGCCATTTTGCGGCGCTGGATAAAGTTTTCGCAGGCCCTTAAGCCAAACGCACAATTTACTGCTTTATTCTGACTTAAGCCGTATATGCGGCTGCAAAAAAGGGGCCAGACGGATGTTACTGCTTCACCATCTTATCCACTTCCTCCTGCCGCACGCTCACAGGATACTTCTCGCGCAGCTGGTCTACCCATTGCTGCTCGAGGTAGTTCTGGTAATCAGAGATCGCGAGGCCGCGCACTTCGTGGAGTTCTTTGTAGGCAGGCTCCAGCACATCCTCAATAATCACGAGATACTCCCTGCCATTCTGCTGAAGGCTATAGGTTCCTTTCTCCCATTTCAAAGAGTCCAGGACCTTGTTTTCGCCCTTCTGGAACTTCTTCTCCGTAATCTGCACGCCGAGCGGGTTTTTGCTCTCAGCATTTAGCTTATCGGCGAGGGCGCCCAGCTCTGTGGTATGAAGCGTGAAGGACACGCGGCGGTTACGGCGGCGGCCGGTCTCTGTGTTATCGGGGCCAGCCTGCTCTTTTTGCCCCAGGCTGTGCGTGCTGAGCCGGGAGGCCGGTATGCCCTGAGCCGCCAGATAAGCAGCGGCCTTTTCGGCACGGAGAATTGCCAGTTTCTTGCTGGCTTTGGCTTCGCGGGCGTCTGCATGGCCTTTTATATCCACTGTCAGGCTTTCGTTTCCCTTCAGCAGCCCGGCCAGTTCATTTAGCTTGGCGGTGCCTTCCGGCGTCAGCGTCGCCTTGTTCTGCTCAAACAGGATATCGGTCAGGCGGGCGAAGTTAACGGGGTAGCGGCGATTGCTCAGTTGCTGCCGTGCCTGCTCCAGCAGTTTTTCGTTGGCGGCGCTTATCACCGTAGCCTGCACACGCGGCCCCCACTTGTACTTCTCCCTGTTCTGCTCGAAAAAGGCTTTTAGCCCCACGGAGTCCTCGATCGCTTTCGCCCACACTTTCTCATCCATCATCTGGAACAGCAGGATACCGTCGTGGTACTCCTGCACCAGCATCCTGAAGTCGGGGTGCTTGTTCTCCAGGTTGGCCTTTTCGTACTCCATCAGGCTTTTGTCCACGTAGGCATCGTAGAGCAGGCGCATGGCATGGGCGGCGGTGCCGCTGGCGCGTGGCTGCTGTGCCTTGTGCGCATATTGCCAGAAGCTGCCCACAGTGTAAGGCTTGCCCTGTATGGTGAACAACGTCTGCTCCTGCGCTTTGTCCGTCTCGTCATACGCCCATTTACCCTGCAGTAACTCCTCGGTGGCTTTGGCGATGGCGGCGGCTTTCGCCTCCTCATTCTCCTGAAACGCGTTCTCCCCCTTGATGCGCTTCATGAAAGCCGTTTTGTTCAGCTCTGAGCGGGAGTCTTTCGCTATCTTGTTGCGCAGGTTCTGCTCCATTTCCTCGAAAGGCAGCAGCCCGCGTTTCTCGATCAGTTTGATAATGTGCCAGCCATAGGGCGTGAGCACCGGCTCCGCCACATCGCCCGGGTTCTGCAGGCCAAAGGCGGCGTCCTCGAAAGAAGGGATCATGCGCCCCGTGCCAAACCAGGGGAGCTCTCCGCCGTTGTTGGCCGAGTTCGCATCCTCCGAGAACTCAGCGGCCAGTTTGTCCCAGTCCTCGTTCCGCTGCACGCGTTTATATATGGCGTCCACGCGCTGCTTTGCTGCCAGCGAATCGGCTTTGGGGATGCCCGGGGTGGCCCGCACCATAATGTGCGCCACCTGTACCTCGCCCTTTGCCTGCCGCTTGTCGTTTACCTTCACGAGGTGATAGCCGAAGCGCGTGCGCACCGGCATCGACACCTCGCCCACCGGGGTTTTATAGGCGGCGTCCTCAAACGGATAAACCATCTGCAGGGCCGTGAAGTAGCCCAGGTTCCCCTTGTTGTCAGCGGCAGACGGGTCCTGAGAGTTTTCCTGGGCCAGCTTGCCGAAATCCTCACCGGCTAGTGCCCGCCTGCGCAGGTCCATGGCGCGGTTGTAGGCGGCCAGGGTGTCTTCCGGGGCAGCGTCAGGGGCCATGCTGATGAGGATGTGCGAGGCGTTCACCTCCTGCTTCATGCGTTCATATGCCTCCTGCACCAGCTTGTCTGTCACGCTCTTCTCCGTCAGGTAGGGCTGTGCCAGCTGCTCCTTGTAGCCTTCCAGCTCGCGCTTAAACGCCGTGGTGGTGTCCAGTCCCTTGCTCTCCGCCTCCATCACCTTCAGCTTGAAGTTGGTGTACAGGTTCAGGTAGTCGGTGATGCTCTGGCGGGTGTAGGCGTCTTCGTTGCCGCTGTTGTTCTTGTCGTACACATAGCGGAACTCCGAGATAGAAACAGGCTGGGTGCCAAGGGTGGCGATGGCGGGTTCTTGACTGTCGTTCTTCTTGGTTGCGGTGCAGCCGGCTATCAGCAGGGCTGCCGCCGCAACAAGTAAGGGATTGCTGCGCATAGGTTATTTTAAGACAAAATCTTTCTTTCGCTGACCGGGATCAGATCATGCAATTTTAGTTAATTTTTCTGACAGATAAGTCAAAAAGCATAACCATAATCCAATAGCAAATGGTTTCGTTCCCGATAACGGATAATGCGCTGGTATAGTGTGCGGTTGGCTTTATTTGATCTTCTTAAACAGCAGGCAGGTGTTGTGGGATCCGTTGCTGCTGAACTCCACTTTGTCCATAATGCGGTTGACGAGCGCGATGCCCACCCCGCCTTTTTTGCCGAGCCGGATGTTCTCCTCTATGTCTGGCTCCTTGTAGTTAGAGCGCTCAAAGGCCAGGCCCTCGTCTGAGATCTCGAACTTAAGCGTATCGTCCTTTACCCGGATGATCTGGACGACAATATATTTCTTGGGGTCTTCGTGGTTGGCGTGGATAATCAGGTTGGCGCATATCTCATCCACGGCCAGCACAATCTGGTTCAGCAGGATGTCGGAAAGGGATAGGGCGCGCAGGTACTCCGTGACAAAGTCGCGTATTAACTTCAGGTTCTTCTTCGTACAGTTTACCCGAATGGAGTTATTCATTGGCAATACTCCTTGCTTCCTCGTAATCCGTTACGATCGTCATGAGCAGGTCGAGGCCGAGTATCTCGAACACGTTGCGCACCTTGTCCTGCATGTTGTAAAAAATCAGTTTGATGTGGGCGTCCTCGAAGCGCTGCAGGTGCGAGATAAACACCCCGAGGCCGGCGGAGGAGATATAGTGGAGATTCTTGCAATCGACCAGAATCTTGCTGTACTCCATTATTTCGGGGTCAGAGAGCTCTTCGTCCAGCATCACCGAGGAGCTGGCGTCCAGTTCACCATCAAGCGTCATGATGATGGTGTTTTCCTTGATTTCATGTGTTATTTTCATCGGCTTCCTTTACGGGTTTATCATTTGTTAGGTTCAACGGGTTTAAACTTAATCACCATCAGCGTCTGGTCGTCGTAGAGGTTGTCGGGGCCCGTAAAATCCTGCAGGTCGTTGATGATGGCGAACTTGATATCCTCCGCCTCCAGGTGGTACGTCTGCTGCAGCATATACTTCAACCGGTCTTCGCCGTATTCCTCGTTTTGGGAGTTGCGGGCCTCCACGATCCCATCCGTGTAGATCACCATCACATCGCTCGGGTTGTAGTCGTAGTACATCTCCCGAATATGGTTGGCGTAGCTCTTGTCCCGGATAATGCCGAGCCCCAGGCCGTCGGTCTGGAAGTAGAACACGTCATCCATCATGGCGTTGTAGTATAACGTATGACAGTGGCCGGCCCGTGCAAACATGAAGCCTTTCATGCTGTAATCGATGATATAAAGCGCCGAGGTGATAAAGGAGGTGCGCTCCAGGCACCGGCTCAGGGCGCTGTTGGCCTGCTTCATGAACTCGCTCGGGGCCATATCCTGCTGCATCAGGCCGTGGAAGATCCCCTTCATCTGGGCCATATGGAACGCGGCTGAGATACCCTTGCCCGACACGTCTCCGATGATGATGGCGATGCGCGACTCGCTCAGCTGCAGGAAGTCGTAAAAATCCCCGCCCACCTCTTTGGCCGCCACGGCATGCGTGCTTATCTCAAACCAGCTATCAACCGGAAAGTTTTTCGGGATCAGGCTTTCCTGCACCTGCGTGGCAATCTTCAGCTCCTCCTTGTAGCGCTCGTTCTGCAGCGACTCCGCCACCAGCCGCAGGTTCTCGATGGTGAGGATGGTCTGGCTGGTGAAGGTGCGCAGCACGTTCACGGTCTCGCGGTCAAAGCCCTGCTCGATGTCCTTGAGCAGGTACAGCACCCCGGCCAGGTGCTTCTTGGACTTGATGGGGAGGATGATGAGCGACTTCCAGGGCAGCATCAGGTCGCGGAAACCCGGGTTGCGGTTGAGGTTGTTGTTGATATAATCGATGTTGTGGATGTTGTAGGCCAGCAGCAGGTGCCGGATGCGCTTGATCTGGTCGTTGTTGACGTTGAGCATGTGCGTTACCTGCGGTTCGCTGTTGCGCACCAGCTCAAACCAGGCTGCGCTGGCATCGGAGGCTTTGATGGTGCTCTCGAACAGCATGTCATATACCTGCGCCTCGCTTTGCCCCTGCTGGATCGACTGGCTCAGGCGCTGGAAGTTCAGCAGGTCCTCGCTCTTCTGCTCAAACACGCTGGAGGTGGGCAGACTGAACAGCGACACCAGGAAAGCGGCCAGGGTATAGAAGCTCACAAACATCATGGCCAGCAGCAGGAAGCCCACGTTGGTGTAGTCGATCACCAGGTCCGGGTTGCCGGCCATGCCCCTGAAGAAGCGCAGGAAGATGTAGCAGCTCAGCAGGATGGCGCCCAGCAGCACCAGCGAGCGGCTCTTGTTGTTGAAGGTGAGGTAGGCCACCCACTTCAGGTTGGTGCAAAGGAAGAGGATGTAAAACCCCATCAGGGCCAGCAGCGGGAGAAAGATATAGCTGGTGTAGCGGAAGTTGAAGAGGGTGAGCAAAAGCGTGGCGCCCAGCAAAAGCTCAAACCAGTCCCAGGCGATCTGCAGGAACTTGTTCTTGTGGTAGAGCAGCAATTGCCGCCATATATAAAAGGCCTTCGCCAGGAACACCACCAGCAGGCCGAAGTTGATCTGGTACACCAGGTGCAGCAGCAACGGGGATTCCGTGTCGGCGTAGTTGGTCATCACCCTGTAGGCCAGGAAAAGGGCCACGCTCAGGTAGGCCGCCACGGCTGCTTTCGAGAACAGGTTCCAGAGGTAGCCGATGAAGTCGATGCCCTTCAGGGCATCGGTGCTCAGGCGCTGGAAAAGGAAAACAGCCACGATGAACACAACGATCAGCAGGTTGTTGATAAAGGGCAGCGAAATCCTGGCCGTGCCCTCCTGCCGCAGGCTTTCAGCCGACAGCAAGACGTTTGCTAACAGCAGAGCCCAACTGACGACAGCAGAAGTAACCAGTAAAGATTTCGCATTCGTCTTGTAAAGCATAAAACGGGTCTCCCCTGTCTTGTTTTCCTGCAACAGGATATGGCTACTTTTTGATGTAATATTAGTGAAAGGTAATAATTTTTTCTGCTCTTTGGCCAAGGTGTAAGATAGAGTTAGGAAAACCAACTTGCATAACGTAAAACGAAAGAAGGAGGTTAGCTTGTGCCAACCCGCTTCTTCCGCATTATATATGGCCGCTGACGGTGTAAAGAGGCACAGGATCTTCCAGGGTAGCTAATAGCGGGACAATTGCCCGTTGCTCCACACTTCTTTAACGGAAGCTGCCCTGGTCAACCCATATATGTATATGTCAGCCACGTGCCCTCATATACACATATGGGTTGACCAGGGGAAGGTGCCTTGGGAATGGGATGCCTAGCGGCTGTAGTTCGGGGCCTCGCGCACAATCTGCACATCATGCGGATGGCTTTCGCGGAGACCGGCGCCCGTGATCTTCACCATCCTGGCTTCCTGCAGCCTCGCAATGTTGGGCGTGCCGCAGTAACCCATGCCGGCGCGTATGCCGCCTGCCAGCTGGTAAATCACTTCCTGCACCAGTCCTTTGAAAGGCACGCGCCCTACGATGCCTTCCGGCACCAGCTTTTTGGCGTTCGTCTCGTTGCTCTGGAAGTAGCGGTCTTTCGAGCCTTCCTCCATTGCCTCCACGGAGCCCATGCCGCGGTATGTCTTAAACTTGCGTCCCTCGTACAGGATCATCTCGCCCGGGGCTTCCTCCGTGCCTGCCAGCAGCGACCCGATCATCACGGTGCTCGCCCCGCCGGCCAGCGCCTTTACGATATCGCCCGAGAACTTGATGCCTCCGTCCGCAATAACCGGAATGCCCGTGCCCTGCAAGCCTCGCACGGCCTCCATCACAGCCGTAAGCTGCGGCACCCCGATGCCCGCGATGACGCGGGTGGTGCAGATGGAGCCGGGGCCCACGCCCACTTTCACGGCATCGGCGCCTGCGTCGGCAAGCGCCCTTGCGCCCTCGGCTGTGGCGATGTTGCCGGCAATCAGGTCCACATCCGGGAAAAGGTCCTTAATTTTCCGGACAGCCTCCAGCACACCCTTTGAGTGGCCGTGCGCCGTGTCAATGCTGATCACATCCACGCCAGCCTCTACCAGCGCCTTCACGCGGTCCAGCACATCGGGCGTAACGCCAACGGCGGCCCCCACGCGCAGGCGGCCAAACTCATCTTTGCAGGCAAATGGCCTGTCTTTTTTCTTCAGGATGTCTTTATAGGTAATGAGGCCCACCAGCTTGCCTTCCTCATCCACCACCGGCAGTTTCTCGATCTTGTACTCCTGCAGGATGTCCTCGGCCTTCGACATGTCGGTGCCCTTTGCTGCCGTGATGAGGTTCTGGGTGGTCATGACCGACGACACGCCTTGCGTCAGGTCCTTCTCGAAGCGCAGGTCGCGGTTGGTGATGATGCCCGTCAGCTTGCCCGAATCATTGATGATCGGGATGCCGCCAATCTTGTTGTCGGTCATGATCTGCACGGCGTCGCCGAGGGTGGCGTTCTCGTTGAGCGTGATCGGGTCCAGGATCATGCCGCTCTCCGAGCGCTTCACCTTTCGCACCTGCTGCGCCTGCTTCTTGATCGACATGTTCTTGTGGATGATGCCGAGCCCGCCTTCCTGCGCCATCGCAATCGCCAGGTCAGCCTCTGTCACCGTGTCCATGGCCGCTGAAACAAGCGGGATGTTGATGCGGATATTGCGCGTAAGCTGCGAAGAAGTATCTGTTTGGTTGGGGAGTACCTCGGAGTAAGCCGGGAGGAGAAGCACGTCATCGTAGGTGAGCGCCTCAAATAAAATCTTAGACTGATCGGAGATCATGGCAAATAATTTAGGGGTTGTTATTTGCCGCGTAAAACTACGAAATTTTCTTTACAATAAGCTGCAAGGGGGTATATATATTTTAAGAGGCCGGCTGGGCCTTAATTGTTGATTGATAATTGTTAATTGGTGGATGAAGCATTTTTATATATAACTCGGCTTGATAGGAGACGCATGTTTAAATATAACCGGGGCTTATATATAACTTGCTATATGGGCTAGGTTTATATATAAAGTAATACATATTTTCGGGTCATATATAACTGCCATTTCTGTAGCTCTGCAGATGTTCATCGAAAGCTACGTTAGAGCATACTCAACGTCTATATAACATACAGCCGCCGTAACGGTATATAGCAATTAACAATAATCAATCAACAATCATCAATACGTCGGCATGGTGGGATCTATATGGGTGGCCCAGGCGTGGATGCCGCCTTTCAGGTTGAGGAGGTTGTCGTAGCCCAGGCGCTGCGTGAGGTAGTGGATTGCCTGGGCGCTCCGGAAGCCGTGGTGGCAGATCATCACGACCGGTATATCGCGGCGGATGCGGCTTGCCTGCTTCGGCAGCTCGCCCAGCGGAACAAGCTCGCCGCCCAGGTTGCACAGCTCAAACTCTGCCGGCTCGCGCACGTCCACCAACTGCAGGTTGGTGCTGCGCGACAACCGCTCCTTCAGTTCCTGTGCCGTGATCTCGTCCATGTTCTCTATGCTTCTTTCAGGTGTGAGGGTATCTGTTTAGCGCGACTACTTTCCAGTTTGTTTCGCGCAGCCCTCAAATTTAAGCAGCCGTTTGTTTACATCCCACGCCCCGCGCTTGTAAATTGCACCAATGGATATTCTGCAGAACATGACGGAGGCCTTGCGGGCCATGAACCTGATCGAGCTGGTTGGCGTGCTGACGGGCATCGTGAATGTGTGGCTGGCGGCCCGGCAGAACATATGGACGTGGCCTGTGGGGCTGGTGAGCGTGAGCATGTACGTGCTGGTGTTTTACGATGCCCGCCTGTATGCCGACATGGGCCTCAACGCCTTTTATTTTGTCACGAGCCTGTACGGCTGGTATATATGGCTGTACGGCGGCAAGAACCACAGCGAGCGAAAGGTCGGGCACGTGCGCAGGAAAGAACTCGCGGTGCTGCTCGGGCTGGGGGCCGTGTTCACGGTAGGGCTGGGTTACTTCCTGGACAACTACACCAATGCAGACCTCTCTTACGCCGATGCCGGCACCACCGCTATCAGCCTGATCGGGTACTGGATGATGGCCAAAAAGCAACTGGAGAACTGGCTTGTGTGGCTGGTGGTGGATGTGCTGTATGTGGGGATATATTTTTATAAAGAGCTGTATCTCACAAGTTTCCTCTACTTTGTGTTTCTGCTGCTGTGCGTCAAAGGCTACCGCGACTGGCAAAAGGATTTACAGGTCCGGAGGCCTGCAGCTGTAGAAGCTGGTGCATAATACTACAATTTCGTCTTTTTGTGAAAGTCCCGAAGCAGCCGCATCTCGTACATGTTAGCAGATACTGTTTCTGCGATCCCGCATTTGGGCGTAGCTTTTTTAACCACCAACCCTGCAGCATATGAGACAACGTAAACTGGAGTTACCTGAAGAGTTGAAGTTTGAGAACCGTTTGAAATGGGGCTACGAGTCTCCTGACGAAAGCCCGAAGCAAGTGCAGTTGAACCAGCATGGCGAGCAGCAACCGAAGGTAGTGGAGGTATATAACTTTTACGACTACAGCTTCTCGAGTAACTGACAACATACGAACAGCGTTAAGCAGAAAGAGGAAGGTGCGCAGGCACCTTCCTCTTTCTGCTTAAACTCTATCCTTTAAGGCGGCTGGATGGAAGTCGATTGGTAGCTGAAAGACGGCTTTCCTATATAATTCCAATACCTGCGGCTTTTATGCTACGTGTTTGTAAAGCATTTTCACGACCTTTGCCCTATGCTGAAAGTCGCCATAACCGGGCCGGAGTCTACGGGCAAGTCTACGCTGTCGGAGCAACTGGCCCGGCACTACGGCACGGTGTGGGTGCCGGAGTACGCCCGGACCTACGTCGGTAACCTGGGGCGGCCCTACACCTTGGCCGATATAGAAGCCATTGCCTGGGGGCAACTGGCCCTGGAGCAGGAGGTACAGCAGCAGGCGAGGCACCTGCTTTTCTCCGACACAGACCTGCTGGTGCTCCGGATATGGAGCGAGCATGCCTTTGGCCACTGCCCCGCCTGGATGCTAGAGAAACTAAAGCATCAGAACTACAACCTTTGCCTGCTGATGGGCGTTGATTTGCCCTGGGAGCCGGACCCACAGCGCGAGCACCCGCACCTGCGCCAGTTCTTCTACGACTGGTACAAGCGGGAACTGCAGGCGCTGGGGGTGCCCTTTGTGGAGATATATGGCCAACGGGAGGAGCGCTTGCAACTGGCCCGCCAGCACGTGGACGCGCTGCTTCAAACTCATCACCTTCTGAACAAATAAACGATGTTATATTTCTTAGAGAACGACCTGTATAAAGTGGGGGTAGAGAGCCTGGGGGCTGAGCTGCAGCACTTCGTGAAGAAAGACGAGGACCTGGAGCTGATCTGGGTCGCCGACCCCGCGGTCTGGGCGGCTCATGCGCCCAACCTGTTCCCGATTGTAGGGGAATTGCCGAACCAGCAGTATACCTACAACGGCAAAACCTACCACATGAAACGCCACGGCTTTGCCCGCCGCAGCGAGTTTAAACTGGTGGAAGAGCACCACGAAAAGCTGGTGTTCGAGCTAACCTCCAGCGAGGAGACGCTGGCGCAGTACCCGTTTAAGTTCAGGCTTCTGATCGCGTACCGGCTGGAGCAGAACGCGCTCTCCGTTACCTACCAGGTCACCAACACCGACCACGAGAAAATGTACTTCGCGGTAGGCGGGCACCCCGGCTTTAACGTGCCCCTGTACCCGAACGAGCGATACGAAGACTATTACCTGGAGTTTGAAAAGGAGGAAACCGCCAGCCGCCACCTGCTGAGCGACCAGGGCCTGCTGAACGGCGACACGGAGCGCCTGCTGGAGCAAACCAACATCCTGCCCCTCGACCGCAGCTTGTTCGACAAGGACGCTGTTGTGCTGGAGCGCCTGAATTCGGAGAAAGTGACGCTGGCGAGCCGTTCCAATCCGCGCCGGCTTGAGATGTCCTTCGAGGGCTTCCCGTACTTTGGGATCTGGGCCAAGCCGGGTCCTGCACCCTATGTTTGCCTGGAGCCCTGGTGCGGCATCGCCAGCAGGGTGGGAGACAGCGGTGAGTTGCAGGAGAAGGAAGGCATGAACGAGCTGCGCCCCGGGCAGATTTTTGAGCGCACGTTTACTGTTACCGTGCTCTAAAACGTACGGTTATATATAACGGGCGCGGCCCCCACTGAATTGATCAATTCAGTGGGGGCCGCGCTCGTTACGGGGCCGCGCTTAATGCAGCGAAGGCTCCGGAAACTTGGGTACTTTGATATTTCTGAAATCGTACTTCGGCTCAAAATCATTCAAGGGCAGTGATATGCCGGGTGGCAGGTCCAGGTCTGGCAAATCGTCGCCAAGCGGCTCGCCTCCGTCATCGTCGTTGTCAGTGGATGGTGGGCGGTTAAATCTCTTGCGCGGAGCGAATGCATAGTAGGCCAGTATGGTTAAAAGGGCTACGGTGTACAAAATGCTGATCATCATCGCGGTATAAGGTTAATACATTCCTGAGTTATGGTGTTTGTGCTACGGCAGAAAGTTCGCGCTCACTGGGCGAACAGCACGCTGCCCCGATAGTTTTTACAACGTACTTTTGCCCTAACTGGTTATCTGTAAAGGCAAATTTTGAGCAGGTGTTCAGCAGCAGCAGCGAAAACCTTTTTGGGGTGCCCTGAATCTTGCTTTGCATCAGAGCCAAAAGCCTCTTATCTTTGAGGGAGTTTAGGGGTGCCTTAATATAACGGGCTGAGATCATACCCATTGAACCTGATCCGGGTAATGCCGGCGAAGGGAAAACACGGTAAGGGAAATTTAACAGGATGCTAACCCCTGGCAGTCCTGTATGTTTCACCAATTCATTTCAAAACAATGCGTAATTTTTTGATTGCAGTGGCAGCTATGCTGTTGCCCTTGCAGCTGCTTGCCCAGTATCAACTGAGCGGGCGCGTAACCAGTGCAGCCCAGGGCGAGGCCCTGGCCGGAGCCAACGTGGTGCTGGAGAACACCGGCACAGGCGTGCCTGCAGGGGCCAACGGCACCTTCTCCTTCCCAAACCTGCCCGCCGGAAACTATACTCTGAGGGTGAGTTACCTCGGTTTCGAGCAGAAGCGGGTAGCGGTGGCCCTCGAGCAGGACACGGAGATAACCGTGGCGCTGCAGCCGCAGGCCCTCCGGGCGAGCGAGGTAGTGGTGCAGGCCACCCGCGCCGACGAGCGCACCGGAACAACCTTCACGAACGTGACCCAGGAGGAGATCGCCGCGCGTAACTTCGGGCAGGACCTGCCTTATTTGCTGGAGCAGGTACCCTCGGTGGTGGTGAACTCTGATGCTGGCGCAGGCGTAGGCTATACCGGCATCCGCATCCGGGGCTCCGACATCACCCGCATCAACGTGACGGTAAACGGCATCCCGATAAATGATGCGGAGAGCCATGGCGTGTTCTTTGTGAACATGCCGGACTTTGCCTCCTCGGTGCAGGACATACAGGTGCAGCGCGGGGTCGGGACCTCTACCAACGGGGCCGGTGCCTTTGGGGCCAGCCTCAACATCCAGACGCAGCAGGTGCGGCGCGAGGCCTATGCCGAAACAGACCACACCTACGGCTCCTTCGACACCTGGCGCAACAACGTGCGCTTCGGCACCGGCCTGATCAACGGAAAGTTCGCCTTCGACGGCCGCCTGTCACGCATTAAATCGGATGGGTATGTAGACCGTGCCTCTTCTGATCTCAAATCCTTCTATTTTTCGGGTGGCTATTACGGCGATAAAACCTCCGTCAAGTTCATCACTTTCTCCGGCAAAGAACAGACCTACCAGGCCTGGTACGGCACGCCCGAGGCGCTGGTATATGGCAACGCCGCCGACCTGCAAGCCTATATAAACCGCAACTATATAGGAGGCGCTGACTCTGCCAACCTCGTCAACTCGGGCCGCCGCTACAACTACTACACCTACGACAACGAGACGGACAATTACCAGCAGGATCACTACCAATTGCACCTGTCGCATGATTTTATGCCGGGCCTGAGCTTTTCGGGTGCGCTGCATTATACCTACGGGCGTGGCTATTATGAACAGTTCCGTGCAGACGATGACCTGGCAGATTATGGCCTGGCAGACGTGATGATCGGCGGCGATACCGTCTCCACCACCGACCTTATCCGCCGCCGCTGGCTTGATAACGACTTCTACGGCGTAACCTATGCATTGCAGTACAACCCGGATAACCGCCTGAACGCCACGCTGGGCGGCGCCTGGAACAGGTATGACGGGCGTCACTTCGGGGAGATTATCTGGGCGCGCTTTGCCTCCACCTCCAACATCCGGGACCATTACTACGACAACGACGGCCAGAAAACCGACTTCAACATCTTTGCGAAGGTGAACTATGGCCTGACGGAGAAGCTGTTTGTGTTCGGCGACCTGCAGTTGCGGAAAGTGAATTACGCTTTCCTTGGCTTCGACCATAACCTGTCCAACATCACGCAGGAGGCAGACTATACCTTCTGGAACCCAAAGGCCGGGGTAACCTATAACCTGCAGCCGGGGCACCAGTTATATGCCTCCTACGCAATAGGGAACCGGGAGCCCGTGCGCGACGATTTCACGGAATCCTCGCCCAGCAGCCGGCCGAAGCATGAAACGCTGCGCAACGTGGAGGCAGGATACCGTGGCCATATGGCCTTAACAGAACTCGCCGGGCAGTCGCTCTCAGCGGACGTGGAGTTGAACTACTTCTATATGAATTACAAAAACCAGCTGGTGCTGACGGGGCAGATCAACGACGTGGGCGCCTACACCCGCACTAACATCGACGACAGCTACCGCCAGGGCGTAGAGTTGGCAGGTGCGCTGCGCTTGGGAGAAGCCGCCACCCTGAGCAGCAACCTTGCCTTCAGCCAGAACAAAATCAGCGACTTCAGAGAGTATATAGACGACTACGGAACGGGAGACCAGGCGCAGAACAACTACAGCGAAACCACGATTGCCTTCTCGCCGAGCTGGGTAACGACGAACCAACTGGAGGTGCAGGTGCTGAAAGGGCTGCAGGCGGCGTTTATATATAAAACCGTGAGCAAGCAGTACCTCGACAACACCGAGAACGACAGCCGCATCATCCCGGCCTACCAGGTAGGCGATCTGCGGTTCCGCTATAAACTCAGCTTCAAAAGCCTACTGAAGGAACTGGAGCTGGGGCTGCTGGTCAACAACGTATTCAATGAGAAATATGCCGCCAACGGCTACACGTTCAGTTATATATATGGCGAGCAGATTACGGAGAACTTTTATTACCCGCAGGCCACGCGCAATTACCTGCTGTCTGTCGGGCTGAAATTTTAGGAGTTTGTTGATTATATATATAGGAAAAGCCTTGCCATCTGGTAAGGCTTTTTTTATGGATTGGCGGCTAATTTGCTAACTTGCTTATATAGATTGTTTCAGTGCTGAACAACAATCCACAACAAACAATAAACAAGCAAGACCATGGCCTACGAATCCGCTGGAGCACCAGACTACTTCAACATCGACGACCTGCTTACCGACGAGCACAAACTCATCCGGCAGACGATGCGCGACTTTGTGAAACGTGAAATCTCTCCCTATATAGAGCAGTGGGCGCAGGAGGCGCATTTTCCATCTGAGATCGTGAAGAAGTTCGGTGACGTAGGCGCTTTCGGCCCGACCATCCCGACGGAGTATGGCGGCGGCGGGATGGATTATATCAGCTACGGCATCATCATGCAGGAGATTGAGCGCGGCGACTCCGGTATGCGCTCCACGGCGTCGGTGCAGGGTTCGCTGGTGATGTATCCGATTTACAAATATGGGTCGGAGGAGCAGCGGAAGAAGTTTCTGCCCAAACTGGCCAGCGGCGAGTGGCTGGGCTGCTTTGGCTTGACGGAACCCGATTACGGATCCAATCCCGGCGGTATGGTCACCAACATCAAAGACATGGGCGACCATTACCTGCTCAACGGGGCCAAGATGTGGATCTCGAACTCGCCGGAATGCCAGGTGGCGGTGGTGTGGGCCAAGAACGAGGAAGGCCGCATCAAAGGTCTGATCGTGGAGCGCGGCATGGAAGGTTTCTCGACTCCGGAGATTCACAACAAATGGAGCCTGCGCGCCAGCACCACTGGCGAGCTGGTGTTCGATAACGTGAAAGTGCCGAAAGAAAACCTGCTGCCCAACATCGACGGCCTGAAAGGCCCGCTCGGCTGCCTCGACTCTGCCCGCTACGGCATCTCGTGGGGTGCTGTCGGGGCCGCCATCGACTGCTACGAATCCGCCCGGAAGTACAGCCTGGAGCGCATCCAGTTCGACAAGCCGATTGGTGCTTTCCAACTGATACAGAAGAAACTGGCCGAAATGCTGACCGAGATCACCAAAGCGCAGTTGCTGACCTGGCGGCTGGGCACCCTCATGAACGAAGGTAAGGCCAGCACGCAGCAGATTTCAATGGCCAAGCGCAACAACGTGGATATGGCCCTGCACGTCGCCCGCGAGGCGCGGCAGATACACGGCGGCATGGGCATCACCGGCGAGTACCCGATCATGCGGCATATGATGAACCTGGAATCCGTGATCACCTACGAAGGAACCCACGACATTCACCTGCTCATCACTGGCGCTGACATCACCGGCATACAAGCGTTCAAGTAGGCGTTTTGTTTGTTATTCGTTTATCGTTTTTCGGGTGGGATATATAGGCACGGAATTATTTTGACTGTTCAGTATATAGGAGCCTCGCAGGTACTCGCGGTGTCCGGAGGTCCCGCAAGCGTCTGGAAGAGAGAATTACTTATAAAGTTTCTTCAAACCCGTCTTTGCCATGGGAGGTGAAGGGCGTCATGCGGTCCCAGAGCTTGTCAAATTCCCTACGGTAATCCTGCACGATGCCGGGGTTGTCGGTAACCAGCACGTTCTCGTGGTTGTACAAGGCGGCGCTGCGGGTCCAGTTGTAGCTGCCGGTCAGCACTTGTGTATCGTCGAAAATAGCGAACTTGTGGTGCATATGGCTACGCGTTTTATCCACCCGCACCTCCAGCCCCTTGGCGGCCAGTTCCCTTATATCGGAGCCTTTGTCATACAGCTTATCATTGTCAGAAATTATTTTTATGCGGATACCGCTGCGGTGGGCACGCACAATGGCATCCGAGATGCGGTCGTCGCTAATGGTAAACACGCAGATCTTAATGGATTGCACAGCTTCATCTATGCCGGTAACAATGGCGTTCAGGCAATCGTCGCCAGGGCTGAAGAAGGCGTGGCTGTTAATTTTTTGCTGGGTTGGGCGCATGGCTTCTAATGTTACAAGTGAAGGTACATGGGATGGAAGAGGTTATATAGTAAAACTTTAAATTGCTAATCAAATTAGATTTATAAAGTTTATATATAAAATAATTAGCAAAAATCAGTAAATTCGTAAACTGAAAGGGAGCAAATCAGCAGCCGCAACTGTTATCTTTCAGTACAGCAGAAGCTGCAGAAAAAGTAGAAGATAGAAGATGAGAGAAGATTATCTCACTGGCGAGAAAGACAACCTGACGCCAGCCGAACGCGACATAGACAAGGCGCTCCGCCCGCTCAGTTTTGCCGATTTTACAGGACAAGCGAAAGTGGTGGAGAACCTGAAAATATTTGTGCTGGCGGCCCGGCGCCGGGGCGAGGCGCTGGACCACGTGCTGCTGCACGGGCCTCCGGGGCTGGGTAAGACCACACTGTCCCACATCATCGCGGCAGAGCTGAACTCGGGTATTAAAATGACCTCCGGTCCGGTGCTCGACAAGCCAAGCGATCTGGCGGGCCTGCTGACGAACCTGGAAGTAAACGACGTGCTTTTTATCGATGAGATCCACCGCCTGAACCCGATCGTGGAGGAGTACCTGTACTCGGCCATGGAGGATTACAAAATTGACATCATGCTGGACTCCGGCCCGAACGCTCGTTCCGTGCAGATCAGCCTGAACCCATTTACGCTGATCGGGGCCACCACGCGCTCCGGCTTGCTGACGGCGCCGCTGCGCGCGCGCTTCAGCATCAACAGCCGCCTGGAATATTATGATTCGGAGCTGCTGACCTCCATCGTGAAGCGTTCGTCTATGCTGCTGGGAGCACCCATCCACGACGACGCGGCCTTTGAGATTGCCCGCCGCAGCCGGGGTACGCCCCGTATCGCCAACAACCTGCTGCGCCGCACCCGCGATTTCGCACAGGTAAAAGGCGACGGAACCATCTCGGTAGATATTGCCAAGTTTGCCCTGCACGCACTCGACGTGGACCACAACGGCCTCGACGATATGGACAAACGCATCCTGCTTTGCATCATAGATAAATACAAAGGCGGCCCGGTGGGAATCTCCACCATCGCGACGGCATGCGGTGAGGAAGCCGAGACGATTGAAGAAGTATATGAGCCGTTCCTGATTCAGGAGGGATATATAAAGCGCACCGCCCGCGGCCGTGAGGCGACAGAGGCAGCGTACAGGCACTTAGGGAAAATCCCGCCGCAGCACGTGGCAGCAGGCGGCTTGTTCGACCAGACTGAAAATTAATAGCTGTTTGTGATTACGTTTATATATAAAAAAGCAGGCTCAAGGCCTGCTTTTTTTGTTGCTGCTTCATTGGGTTGTCTGTTCAAACGCTTGCGGGAGCTACGCACGCCGCAAGCGTTTAGCAAGCGCGGGATGTTGAGATTGAGACATTAGAAGATTGGATTATTTAGATTTATATATAAACCTTATCAGCAGAGACCGAGCATAAACTTCTGCAGACCTCGCGGCGTGCGTAGCTCCCGCGAGCTTCTGGGCTTGCACAAAGTAGCTTATACCGCATACGGATTTATTTTACCTTAATTTTGTTGAAGCAATTGAACGCAGCTGATTTTTACCATTCATTTTGAACAAAGCAACTTACACCCACCTGATCAAGCAGAAGGCCACGGAACTGGGTTTCATGTATTGCGGCATCTCGAAAGCTGATTTTCTGGAGGAGGAAGCGCCACGGCTGGAGCGCTGGCTGAACCAGAACATGCATGGGCAGATGCACTACATGGAGAACCACTTTGACAAGCGCCTGGACCCGCGCCTGCTCGTGGACGGGGCCAAGTCGGTGGTGTCGCTGCTGCTGAACTATTTTCCCGGGGAGGAGAACCAGCAGCCGGAGGAGGGGACCTACAAGATCTCGAAATACGCCTACGGCACCGACTACCACTTTGTCATCAAAGACAAGCTGAAGGAGCTGCTGGAGTATATAAACGAGGAGATTGGGGAAGTAGGCGGCCGCTGCTTTGTAGACTCGGCGCCGGTGCTGGACAAAGCCTGGGCAAAGAAAAGCGGCCTGGGCTGGGTGGGCAAAAACAGCAACCTCATCACCCCGCAGGTCGGCAGCTTCTATTTTATCGCCGAGCTGATCATAGACCTGGAACTAGAGCCGGACGGACCCATCAAAGATTACTGCGGCTCCTGCACGCGCTGCCTCGACGCCTGCCCCACCGGCGCTATCACCGAGCCGTATGTGGTGGATGGCAGCAAATGCATCTCATATTTCACGATTGAACTGAAGGATCAGCTGCCGCAGGAAATGGAGGGGAAGTTCGGGAACTGGGTTTTTGGCTGCGATATATGCCAGGATGTGTGTCCCTGGAACCGCTTCAGCAAACCCCACCGCGAGCCTGCCTTTGCGCCGCACCCCCACCTGAAAGAGATGAAGGCAAGCGACTGGCAGGAACTGACGCAGGAGGTGTTTTCACAATTGTTCAGGAAGTCGGCAGTGAAGCGCACCGGCTACAAGGGCTTGTTGCGGAACATCCAGTTTGTGGAGCAGCGGCCTGAAAACAAGTAAGCGGCGCCTACGCCTGCGATCTGGTGAAGACCTTGTTCAGGATAAGGAGGTACATTCCTGAGAACTGATCATAGCACCACTGCTTTAGTTGCTGTAGCTCTTCCGCTGCCAACACTTTGAATGCTTTTCTTAATTCCTTCTCAAACAGCATCTTATCGAAACTCACTTTCAATAAAATTGTCTTAATGTACTCTAACATCTTCTTGTGATACACTTTGATGGTTAACGGTATATCTTTTATACGTTGCAAAGTTATCAAAGTAAGTAGTCACTTACAAATTTATGTAAGATTTTTTAGATTAGATATGGTAAGTTGTTGTTTAGGAATGCTTTATCGATTGATAACAGTTGTTATATACGAAATAGACCGGTGAGTATTGTTATCGATAATGAGACTGAACAGGGTTGTTGATCCCATGGGAGATCATTCTCCTGTAAGGAGCCTTAGAAGGATGAGAGGCAAGGGCGCCAGTGCTACAACAGAAACTGTAAACTTCCATCCCAAAACCAGGCTTTCCTAAACTAATTCATGTGGCTTTATATCTACAGTTGATCATCCATATATAAATAAAGCCACCAGATGGCGGCTTTATTTATATATGCATGTATTGGTGGTGTTGGCTCTATGCGATAAAAAGTGAGGCGATGTTCAAGACTGCCTCCTTCGAAAGCGGCTCGTCAAAAGCCTCGGTTACGCTGGCGGCGGCAACACCGGAAACGGCGGCCACATCTATGCCGGCCTGCATGGTCTCGGCCTCCCCGTCATATACCGCCTGTGTAGGCACCGGCATGCCTGCACCGCGCTCGTCGTTCGTGATCCAGCCTTTCAGTCCGCGTATTCTGCGCACAATAGCGGCATGGCGCGCCTCTACGGCATGTATTTGCAAAGCAGCGGTCAGCACTTCATTGCTGCCCACCAGATTGGCAGCCTGTCCTTTGTAGGCACGCACGCCGGTGTCTTCAAACGCCTGCGAGAGTGCCAGGTAAGTTTGCGGGTTCGAGTTCCAGTCAGGGAACGCGCCGCCAGCTGAGAAATCGAACGTGGGCTTGTCTACCGGCGTGGCGCCGAGGCTTGTGAGCGCGCTCTTCAGAAACGCCACGTGCGCCACCTCATGGTCGCGGACATCCTCGAAAAACGCCCTGTTCTCGCTCGCAATGGCGCCGCTTGCCGCTAAACCCTGCATATAAAAATCAGCCTCCAGGTACTCCAGTGTAAGGGCGTAGTTCAGCACGTCCGCAATGCCGTTGCTCGACTGGCCGTAGGCTTTTTTAAACATGGAGCCCATGGCAATGGGCACTGCTGCCAGCGCTACTTTTTTACCGAAACTGCCGAAGCTGCTGAATGCCTGGCGGCGGGAAGCAAGGCGGTCATATACCTCGCCGTCCACTTTCTCTATATCCTGTATAATTTTAAATATATTCATATCCTTATCTCCTGTTGCTTATTTAGGTAAGTTGCTGAAGTTGATTTCTGTTGCGATGAAAGCGGATGCGGCGCCCAGTACCTCTGTCGGCGACATAGCTCTGTCTAAGCCGTTTGCGTCTATCATCTCGGCGCCGTACGCCCTGGTGTTGTTGCTGATCAGGTCGTGGATGGCGGCTGCGTGCCTCGCCTCCACTGATACAATCTTACCTGCCAGCAGGAGATAGTCCAGGCCTGCGCCTGTGTCTGTGAACAGCTTACCGGCTCCGTTATATGCGGCAACTCCCAAATCCTCGAACGTTTTGGCTGTCTGCAGCACGCTGTTCTTGTCCTTAAAGTTGATGGCGCTGAAATCTACCTCCAGGGCCGGGATAGCGTTGGAGCCCAGCGCCTTCTTGAAGAAATCGCGGTGCGCCACCTCATGGGCTTTCAGGTCCTGCATCACCATCATCTCGTCAGCAGAAAGCGCCGAAGCCGACTCTGCTACCACGGCGGTATAGAACGCCGCTTCCAGTTGCTCCAAAGCATAGGCGTAATTCAGGATCCCTACGTCGCCGGAACCCAGGTCCACGGCTTCTTCGTTCATGGGCGGGGTTACCTCGTCGTCATCGTCGCAGGAGGTGGTGAGCAAAAGTGTCGTGGCCGCTGCCGTGGCACCAGCATATCGGAAAAACGTGCGCCGCTGCATGGAGCCTCCCAGTGATTTCATCAGCCCTCCTGCTTTCTCTTCAGGCTTTGTCTGTTCTGTCATAATTTTACTGTTTTAGATGGATAATAATCATTTCGGCTGGCAAGCCTCGGAAACCATAGACCAGGGCACCAGTTTCTTTTTGATTGTAGCTGACCTACGGCGGTGCTTCCGGAGCGGATTTGGGCGGCTGCAAAAAAAATAAGGGTGGCGCAACATCGTTATATATGGGCAGGAGCTTTTGTGCCGGGGAAAGCCCACTGGAAATAAACTGACCTGCAGAAGCGGCATGATAGTTACATATTAATCTTGACGTGGATGTGAAGTTGCGGGGCATGGATGTCCTGCATCAAAGGGAACTCTGTACAGCCTGATTTGCGCGGCTTTGCAGCCATTTCCTTCGCCACGCCTGGGCTCCTGCTCCCGGCATTGCAGCTGCGCCTTTATATATTTATTATATTTGCTTTGTGCAAAGCATCCCTTTGTCTGTCCCGAACTCTTTGCTATGCGGTTTTTTGCTCTTGTTTTCCTGTTTTGTGTTGCGCTTGTTGTGCCTGCCCTGGCCCAGAAGATCGGCATTGAGTTAGGCAAGAGCCCGCTGCCCATCAACCAGTACTATACCATCTCCATCAAGCTGCAGGACCAGCCCCTGAAAGAGTACACCCCCTTCCCGGAGATAGAGGGTTTTAAGAAAAGCAACAGGTACTCCTCCACCAAAACCATCATCACGGGCGGCAAAACAACCACCGTGCTGACTGTTGTGCAGAATTATGCGGCCCTGGAGGAGGGGGAGTATGCCGTGCGGCCTTTCTCGATGAAAGTGAACGGGCAGATGGTGCAGTCGCAGGGGATGGCGATAAAAGTCACGCCCATGCAGGCCAATGCGCCCCAGGCCCTGAACCTGCCGAACCTGATCCTGGAGAACGATGACGCCCCCCCCGTGGAAGACGAGCCGGAGTTCATTGACAAGGAGGACAATGCCTTCATGACGATCTACACAAATAAAAAAGAGGTGTTTGTGGGGGAGGGTGTGAACGTGGTGCTGTATTTTTACCTGGCGGAGGCCGATCAGCCCCTGCTCGACTTTCATGATTTCGCCAACCAGCTGTCGGGTATCCTGAAGCAGATGAAGCAGCCGCACACCTGGGAGGAGACGTTTGACTATACCGAGATCACGCCTGAAAACGTGGTGGTGCAGGGCGAGCCTTACCTGCGGTTTAAGCTATATGAGGCCGTGCTCTTCCCGCTTAACCTGGAGCCGCTCCACTTTCCGCAGCTGAAGCTGCAGATGATCAAGTACAAGGTGGCCAAGAACCCGAGCCTGCTGACACAGGACCGGCAGGAGGGTTACAAGATGTTCTACTCGCGGGAGCGGGTGATACCCGTGAAAGAGCTGCCGCCGCACCCGCTGCGCGACGTGGTGCCCGTGGGGGATTACCGGCTGCGCGAAAGCCTGTCGAAGAAAAATATAGCTGTAAACAAGAGTTTTACTTATCTTTTCGAGGTGGAAGGGGAGGGGAACCTGGCGGCCATTATGCCGCCTGTGCCGGAAGTGCCGCCAGGGCTGGAGTTTTACCCGCCCAATGTGCGGCAGGATATAACCAAGCGCGCAGGCCGTGTGGTGGGTTCCAAATCGTTTGCCTACGCTGTGCTGCCGCGCCAGCCCGGGCACTACGACATGCGCGGAACGCTGCACTGGGTCTACTTTAACCCCACCACGGCAGCCTACGACACCCTGCGACCGTCGCTGCGGGTGCAGGTGACCGGCCGAAGCGCCAACAGCAATGGCGTAGCATTAACCAGAGACTTGGGATCATTTTATAATATCATCGAAAACGAAGACAACACGCTGGTGAACATGCACCTTCTCGACGAGATAAAGCGCTACACCAACATGATCCTGCTGGTGCTGCTGGCGGTGTCTGCCTTTGTTTTCCTAAAGAAATAGATATGAGCAATACCTACGGAAAGCTTTTCCGCATCACAACATTCGGCGAGTCGCATGGGGCGGCTGTGGGCGTTATCGTAGATGGCTGCCCGGCCGGGCTGGACATCAGCGCCGCTGAGATCCAGCACGCCCTGGACCGCCGCCGCCCGGGCCAGTCCGCCATCACGACGCCGCGCCAGGAAGAAGACAAAGTAACGATCCTCTCCGGGGTGTTCGAGGACAAGACGCAGGGCACGCCCATCGCCATGGTCGTGAACAACAAAGACCAGCACAGCCACGACTACAGCCATATACAGCACGCTTTCAGGCCCTCGCACGCCGACTACACCTACACCGCCAAATACGGCACCCGCGATTACCGCGGGGGCGGGCGCAGCTCGGCACGCGAAACGGTAGCCCGTGTGGCCGCAGGCGCCCTGGCAGCCAAACTGCTGCAGAAGCATGGCATCACGGTGCGGGCCTATGTCTCGCAGGTGGGCAAAATCAAACTGGCCAAGCCCTACACGGAGCTCGACCTGGACCAGATAGACGCCAACATTGTGCGCTGCCCCGACGGCTCCACGGCAGCCCGCATGATCGGGCTGATCGAGGACGCCCGCGACAGCCTCGACACCATCGGCGGTGTGGTGAGCTGCGTGATCCAGGGCGTGCCGGCCGGTTTGGGCGAGCCTGTGTTTGATAAGCTGCACGCCGAGCTAGGCAAGGCCATGCTGAGCATCAACGCCGTGAAGGGCTTTGAGTACGGGAGCGGTTTCGAAGGCGTGAAGATGCGCGGCTCGGAGCACAACGACGAGTTCTATACGGACGACGAGGGCAAGATCCGCACCCGGACCAATTACTCCGGCGGCATACAGGGCGGCATCAGCAACGGCCAGGACATCTACTTCAATGTGGCTTTTAAGCCGGTGGCCACTATCCTGCAGCCGCAGCAAACCATCAACGACGCAGGCGAAGACATCACCCTGAAAGGCAAGGGCCGCCACGACCCCTGCGTGCTGCCGCGCGCCGTGCCGATCGTGGACGCCATGGCCGCGCTGGTAGTAGCCGACTTTATGATGCGCCAGCAGGCCAGTAAATTATAACTTATTTTTCCGCAGCAGTGCCTGCAGGCATATAGCCCCGGTCGATGAGTTCGTCCGGATGTGTAATAAGCCTGCAGGCGCCGTCTGCCAACAGGATCAGCCGGTTGCTTACCCGGAGCACCGCCCGGTAATCGTGGTCGGTGATAAGGAACCCTTTGGTGGGCAGGTGGCTTCGGAGCAGCTCCTCAATCTGTTCTACATATTAGGGCTCCACCCCCGAGAAAGGCTCATCCAGCAGCAGGAACTTCACGTCGAGCTGCAGCAGCAGGAGCAACTCAAAATACCGCAGCTCCCCCTTTGACAGTTCATCAGCGCGTTTGGAAAGGTGCTGCCGTATCCGGCTATCACTTTCTATCTTTGCTTGCTTGTCCTTCTGCGGGAGGTAAAGGCGTGAGATGGCGGAGAGCGTCAGATTCTTTGGCAGGAAATCACGCTGCGGCAGGTAAGCGAGCAGGTTCGCGTGCCGGTATGGCTTTTGGTATACCGCGCCGTCTATGGCAATGTGCTTGTTATCCGTGTGTTTGGTGCCGAAGATGATTTTCAGCAAAGTCGTTTTCCCGCAGCCATTCCGCCCCAGCAGGCCTACAATTTCCCCTGTTTCGCACTTCAGGTACACATCGCTCAGTAGCCTCCTCTCCCCAATGGCGTACAGCACACTGTCCACCTCCAGTATATGCCTAACCATGCAGCAGGATGGCTCTAAGCAGATACAAAAGAACAACCAGCAGCAGGTTTGCCACCAGAGCGGCTACGGCCAGCTGCACCCTGCCCAGCCCCTGGTTATGGTAAAAGTAATATTGCCCGCTGTAGCGCTGCTCATATAGGTACAGGGCGACCAGGAAGTCCCCCGTGGTGAGGAACAGGCTAAACGTGTTCATCAACCCGATGGCCCCGTTCTCCCGAAGCGGGATGGAGAGCGTGGCCACCAGCAGCGAAAAGGGCAGGTTAAAGCTGAGGATGCTTCTGTAATAGTGGGAAAGCAGCTTTAGCTTTGTCATTTAGGCCGGTTCGGGTGCTATACGGAAGGTAGGTATAATTTTGGAAAACGCCTAAACCCAAAGCGCCACCCTTTTCAGAGGGTGGCGCTTTGGGTTCGCATCAGGTTTATATAGGCTGGGCCATTAAAACAGCCGCAGGTGCACCACCAGGAACCAGATCAGAATAAGGGCCGGCAGCAGGAACGGAATCGAGTAACGGATGATGTAAGCGAAGAAAGAAGGCATCCTGATACCCGCGCTTTCCGCAATCGCTTTCACCATAAAATTAGGGCCGTTGCCTATATAGGTGAAAGCGCCGAAAAGCACAGCCGCCAGGGAGATGGCTTCTAACTGAACCAGGGTTTCCAGGCCAGGTGCGCCGGTGCCCGTGGCAAATTGCCGCACGTCTACCGGCATGTTCTGCGCCATATCGTACTTGGCCATGGCCAGCGACAGGAAGTTGGCATAGGTCGGGGCGTTATCCAGGAAGCCGGAAAGAGAGCCCGTTGCCCAGTACAGGAAGTTTGGTGTGATGAACTGCGCGTACTCCGGCGCCGAGGCAATGGCGGCGGAAAGCTGCAGGGCGGGCATCATGGTGAAGAAGATACCGAAGAACAGGAATACCACTTCCAGGATCGGGTGGAAATTGAACTGGTTTCCTGCCAGCGCAGTCTTGCTGGAGTAGCGGAAGCACATGAAGGCCGCCGCCAGCTGAATAATCTCACGCAGGTAAGAGATCTTGCCCCCGTCATACGGAATGTGCGGCAGCCCCTCCACCACATTGGGGTCCAGGAAAACAGCGCCGATGATTATGCCCAGCCAGAAAAGGTTGCGCTTCCCACTGACGTAAAACTCTGTTTTCTCCCTGTTTTTCGCCACCACTTCCGCCTTGGGTTTGTAATTTTCCTTGTTACGCCTGTCCAGCACATAGAAAATAACGCAAAGGACAAGGATGGAGAGCATCCAGGGGACGAACAGATGCTGCAGCGTCCAGAAAAACGGCACCCCTTTCAGAAAACCGATGAACAGCGGCGGGTCACCGAGCGGCGTGAGCAACCCGCCGGCGTTACTCACAATAAAGATGAAGAAGATGATCTGGTACGGTTTGATGCGGTGCACGTTCAGGCGGATGAACGGGCGGATGAGGAGCAGCGAGGCTCCCGTGGTGCCCACAAAGTTGGCCAGCACAGCCCCTATAGCCACCAGTGCCACGTTCATCAGCGGTGTGGCATTTGCGTTGATGTTGATATATATGCCCCCGGCGGCTATATAGAGCGAACTTAGCAGCACGGCGAAAGTAATGTATTCCGCTGCGGTATGCACGGGCATATGATAATCCTGAAGCGCAAACAGGTAGTAGGCGAGCACGGTCAGACCAAGTGTAACGGCTACAGTTTTGTAATTGTGCTCCCAGAAATGGCCAAAGAAGATCGGGCCGGCGGCAATCATCCCGATGAGGAGCAGGAAAGGGATAATGAGGAAAACCGGAAGCGCATGCTGGGCCTGCGCCAGCAGAATAAAGTTGGTTAGCATGTTTGGAAATGTGCGGTGTTACGTCAGTTCGAATTTGCTTGCAGCGCAAAGATACGTTTTCTGAGGTAAATAGCTATTGAATACAGGCGCTTACACGCGTGCGGCTGTTGTCCCGGGGTGGCATAACAGGAAGGGCGGGCAAGCCAAAAACCACCTGGCGGAAGTGCAGCTCATTGGGCGGGGCAGTAAACGGAAACGGTAAAAATCATTGTGTGCCTGACCGGGAGTGGCTGGCAGAGGAGAATGCCCATTCCTGCTGCGGCCATATTCGCGCATTGCTACTTCTCAGAAATATTAGTTAATTTTGGAAACTTTCGGATATAACCTTAGGTTTTAACACTAAACAAGGAATCTCATGATAGAAAATAAAGAAAAAGTAGTTTCTGTGTACGCGGAAGCTAACCCAAACCCGGAGTCAATGAAGTTTGTGATGAACGTGCAGCTGCTGCCCGACGGCCAGAGCGTGGATTATCCCAACCTGGAGAGCGCTATGGAGTCGCCGCTGGCACAGGAGCTGTTCAACTTCGACTATGTTTCGCGCGTGTTCATCGCCAGTAACTTCGTGACGGTTACCAAAAACTCAGACCTCGAGTGGAGCAAGCTGATCCCGGAACTGCGCACCTTCCTCAAGTCTTACGTGGAGTCAGGCGGCCCTGCCTTCAACGAGGGCTTCACGGCCAGCAAACCGGAGACCACCGCCACGAACGGCGAGGCCTCCGCAGAAGACGCCGAGATCTCTAAAAAGGTAATCGACCTGCTAGAGAACTATGTGCGCCCTGCAGTGGAGCAGGATGGCGGTAACATCACCTTTAAGTCGTACCACGATGGTGTCGTGACGGTATTCCTGCAGGGGTCCTGCAGCGGTTGCCCATCGGCCACCGTTACACTGAAGGCCGGTATCGAAAACCTGCTGAAGCGCATGGTGCCTGAGGTAAAAGAGGTGGTAGCGGATGGCGTGACGATCTAAGTATCTACCTATATAGCATATTATATAGCAGGAAGCCAGCCTCTTACGGGGCTGGCTTCTTTATATATAGCTGTATGCCGGTGAAGGCTTGGAGAGCATCGGCATAAGCATGCGACCAGAATTAATTTACTTTCTTTTGTCAACCTGAAAGGATCTTGTGGGCAAGCCGCATTAGCTTAACCTCCATTCTACTAAGGTTCTTCCAGAATGACAGTTATTTTTTATGCTTTACTAATTCCGTTCCCACACATATAGTAAATTAACAGAGGGAGTTTATCATGCTAACGTAAACTTGGGAACTAAATTTAGCGCAATTCGCAGATATAATGATCTTTATGCAAAAGAATATATAATGCGTTGCTGGCACAAAGCGACACTTTTTCCAGTTTTTCCTTGAGGTGCCGGGGGTAGGGGCCCTCTATTTGTAAGTGATGTGGTGCCGAACGAAGTGAGGCAGCCCGCAGCGGAGCGAATAGAGGGCCCCTACCCCCGGCAGCTTCACTTACACAGCGCCGAGGGGGGAAACGAGGCCTCTCGGCCTGAGAGCACCACACTTAGCTATAGAATATGAAAGTTGTGAAGCCGGAGGGGTGGACAATTGTTAGAAGCTTAGGCAGAACAATTCCCCAGTCCACGTTCATGCTAAGAAATTGCCGGGCTATATATAGCCAAGACACCTTACATCATAAAAAAGCCCGAAGCAACTGCTCCGGGCTTTTCTGTTTTTATATATGGTTTATTAACGGGCCGAACGCGCTACCTGCGGTGCGGCAACAGGCGCTTCCTCATCCCGGATGGTGTCCACTACGATTGGCGTAGCAATGAACAGGGAAGAGTACGTGCCGAACATCACACCGATGATCATGGCCAGGGAGAAGCCGCGAAGCACTTCACCACCGAAAATGAACAGGATCACGACCACCAGGAACAGCGTCAGGGACGTGATGATGGTACGGCTGAAAGTGCTGATCAGGGCCGGGTTCACAACCTCTCTCACGCGCGAACGCGGGTTGTCGTGCATGTACTCACGCACACGGTCGAAGATCACCACGGTGTCGTTGATAGAGAAACCGATGATGGTCAACACCGCCGCGATAAATACCTGGTCAATTTCGTACGAGATGCCGAACAGGTCCAGGATAGAGAACACCGCGATAATCATGAGGGCGTCGTGCAGCAAGGCCACCACACCACCCAGCGAGAACTGCCACTTGCGGAAGCGTAGCATTACATACAGGAAGATTCCCACCAGCGCCAGCAGCATCGCGATCAGGGCCGTGTTCTGAATATCGTCGGCCATGGTAGCACCTACCTTAGAAGAACTCAGCACCTCCGGAGACAGGTTGTTATACTCCTGCAAGCCGGTCATCATGGCGGCTTTCACCTGCTCATCGGCCTGTATGCTTTCGTCGTCTGCCAGCCAGCTTGTCGTGATCTTCAGTCGGTTAGGCGAGTCATAGGTCTTCACCTCTGTGCCTGCCTCCTTGAAGTCGTCTACCAACGCGGTGCGGACATCAGATGCCGGTACAGCCTGGTCAAACTCTACTACATAAGAACGGCCCCCTTTGAAGTCAACACCCAGGTTAGGGCCGCCGTTGATGTACATCGCTACAAAGCCAAAGGCCAGGATGGCCAGCGAGAAGGCATATGCAGGTTTTCTGTACTTCATCACGTCAAATGTAATGTTCCGGAACATCTTATCCGCCAGTGAGGTGGAGAAAGCCAGCCTGCCGCCTTTCTTGAACGTATTCTCAACAAACAGCCTGGAGATAAACACGGATGTAAAGAAAGACGTCACAATACCGATCATCAGCGTAATGGCAAAGCCTTTTACAGGGCCGGAGCCGAAGAAGTAAAGAATAAAGCCAACGAGGAAAGTGGTCACGTTCGCATCCAAGATCGTGCTGAAGGCCTTTTCATACCCTTTGTTGATAACCTCGCGCATACTCAGGCCTTTGGCGGCCTCCTCGCGCATACGCTCAAAAATAAGCACGTTCGCGTCCACGGCCATACCCAGCGTGAGCACGATACCGGCGATACCGGGCAGGGTAAGGGCAGCACTAAACTGTGCCAGTACACCCAGAATAAAGAACACGTTGAAAAGGAGGGCCAGGTCAGCAATAAAACCGCCGCGGCTGTAGTAGGCAATCATGAAGATCACGACAATTCCAAATCCAGCCAGTGTAGAGATTAGGCCCTGGTTGATAGCTTCCTGTCCCAAGGATGGACCCACTACGGCTTCTTCCACGATACGGGTAGGGGCCGGCATTTTACCTGCCTTCAGGATGTTCGCCAGGTCCTGGGCTTCCTCCACGGTGAAGTTACCGGAGATGGAGGAACTACCGCCCGTTATCTCACCTTGCACCACCGGGGCCGAGTACACATAATCATCCAGTACGATGGCTACCTGGCGGCCTACGTTGTCACCTGTCAGGCGGGCCCATTTCTTGGCGCCGGTCGGGTTCATCGTCATGCTGATCTCAGGGCGGCCTGTCTGGTCAAAGTCCTGGCGGGCGTCGTTTATCACATCACCCGTCATCGGGGCATTTCCACCGCGTCCTTTTTTGATCGCGTAGAACTCCACAAACTCCTGGCGGTTCTCACCGGCAACAGGCTTCACGCCCCACAGGAACTTCATGTTCGGAGGGAAAATGGCGCGCACCTCAGGACGGCTGAAGATGTCGTTGATTTTAGCCGTGTCGCGCACGTTGGCACCGATGCCGCTTGGCATCTGTGTGAACAGGCTGGCCAGCACGCCTGTTTGCGGTGCGGCGGCACTGTCGAGCGCAGTTGCGTTGGTGTCGGCTGGGGTGGCGGCGGCAATGGTTGCCGAGTCGCCTGCAGCGGTAGAGTCGCCGGTGGCGGCCTGAGCCAGCACATCCTGGTCAGCCTCCTGTACGGTGGCTTGCTTGGCGGCGGCAGAGGCAAGCGCGTCCTGTTCGTTATCGGCGGTGTTGCCGGCGGCCAGGTTCAGTTTGCCGGCCTGCTGCTGCTTGTCCAGGTACTGGCCAAGTTGCATAAAGTACGGGCTGAATTCCTGTGGCGACCACACTTCCCAGAACTCCAGGTTTGCCATACCCTGCAACAGGTTGCGTACGCGGTCAGGGTTGTCGATACCGGGCAACTCGATCTGGATGCGGCCGGTGCCTTTCAGGCGCTGTATGTTTGGCTGGTTCACGCCGAACTTGTCGATTCGGGTGCGCAGGATGTTGAAAGAGCGGTCAATGGCGTCTTCCACTTCGGCCTCAATCACCTCCACCACTTCTTCGTTGGAAGACTCGTAGCTGATTTTGCCACGGTTGGCGGTGTTGGAGAAGATGCGGCTCAGGCGGCCATTCGGCTCAATCTCGCGGTAAGCCTCCGCGAAAAGCGTGGTAAAGCTCTCCTGGCTGTTTTTCTGCAGTTCCTGCGCGCGGTCCAGCGCCTTCAGGAAGTTCGGGTCTTTGCTGTTGCCCGACATCGAGCGGATGATCTCTACAGGAGAAACCTCCAGCACCACGTGCATCCCGCCTTTCAGGTCGAGGCCAAGGCCCAACTCGTTCTCTTTTACTTCCTGGTAGGTCATGCCCATATACACAGGCTCTTTCCAGATCGAATCGAGGTAGCTTTGCAGTTTTTGTTGGTTTACGTTGCCCTGTGCATCCGTGGCATATAGCTCAGCCTTGTTCTGCACACTGCGGGCAACAAAGGAGAATGACAGGTAGTAGAGGCAAAGCGCCGATACAATCACTGTCAGAACGATGATTAACGTTTTGTTCCGCATTGTTATTTAATAATAGAAAATAGGTATATATGAAATCGTAAAAGCTATGGTTTTCTCCCGGCTATATATCCAAAATGTAAACAGGACGGAATGCGTTCCGTGAGCGGCAGAATATTAGCCGGCGGGCACGCACAGGAAAGCAGGGAGCGGTAAAGCGAGAGGAAGGTACACCCTAGGGGGCGTTGGGCTGAATGATGATGGGGAAAAGCCGGGCCACAAAGCCGGCGCCAGGCGGCACCGCGGTGTAGGCAGGCAGCAGTTCGTCGGTCGGGTTAGGGAATGTCGGCTGTTGTGGCAGCGGCACCACGGCCTGCTGCAGGTTGAGGGCTACGAAAGAGGTGGTTGCCTCCAGCGACACCTTTTGCTTTACAACCGTCTTATTGTCTGAGGCGGGGGCCTTGACCTGCTCGGAGGCTGGTTGCTGCGCCGCGCCGTTTGCCGCTGAGGTATATGCCACCACTTCCTGACCGTTGAGCATGAGCGCCCACAGCAGGGTGAAAGACATCAGAAGATGCTTCACATGGCAGGATATGGTTTTTTTCTTCGGCATTTGTAGTGTACAATCACAAATGTAATGCCTTTTATCAGAAAAAAAGAAATACTTAGCGGTTTATATCTATAAAGCGCTTTACGTCGTGTTTTTTGCCGATAAGGATCAGGATGTCAGACGGATAAATGATGGTGTCAGCTTTCGGTACACCGATGACGTGCTCTACCTGTGTGGGCTTCCCGTCCAATATCTCCTCGAAAAAGCGCTTGATGGTAATCAGGTTCAGGTTGTACTTCTCGCGGAGTGATATTTTGGCGATGTTGCGGTTGGCGATGTTGCGCGGGGCGTTAATCTCCACGATCTCGTAGTTGTCCGGCAGCGACAGGAAGGTGCGGATGCTGGGCTGCAGCAGGCGCTCGGCCACCGTTTTGCCCACCTCGCCCTCCGGCGACAGGATTTCCTGCACGCCCATCTTCTCCAGGATGCGGCGCTGCTGCTTGTTGGAGGCGCGCGTGATCACGCGCTTCACGTTCAGTTCCTGCAGGTTGGCCGTGGTGATCAGCAGGGCCTCGAAGTCTTCGCCGATGGCCACGATCACCGCGTCCGTGTCCTGGATGTTCTGTGCCTCCAGCGCCCGGATGTCCGTGGCGTCGAGCGCCACGGCATAGGCCACTTCGTCCTTGATGGCCTCCACATGATCCTCGTTGTTGTCAATAGCGATCACCTCGGCGCCGCGCTCTGCCAGCGTGGTGGCGATGGACCTGCCGAATATACCGAGTCCGATTACAGCAAACTTGTGCCTCATGCTTTTATTTTTGCGTTCAAAAAGGTAGTAATCACGTCCAGCCCCCGCTCGAAGTGGTTGTTGTTCGGGATGATGATGTCAGCGTCGTTTTTATACGGCTTTATATACTTTTCGTAGGTGGGGGCCACGTGGTTGGTGTAGCGGTACAGCACGTCGTCCAGGTCGTAGCCGCGCTCAATGCGGTCGCGCGTGATGCGGCGCTGCAGCTTAATGTACTCCTTGGCGTCTATATATACCTTCAGGTCCAGCAACTTGGCCACCTCCTCGAAGTAGAACACGAAAATACCCTCCACCACCACAATCGGCGCCGGCCTGAACTCCAGCTGCCTCGGCACGGTGTCGGGGTTGTTAAAGGTGTACTCTGTGCGGTAAACGGTTTCGCCCTGGCTCACTTTCAGGATGTCGTGGGCGTAGGCCTCGTCGTCGATGCAGGAGGGCAGGTCGAAGTTAACGACGCCGTTTTGGTCGCTGGCCTGGTGCTCGCGCGATTTGTAATAGTTGTCCTGGGAGATGAGGCATATGTTTTGCGGCGCGAACGACGTCAGCAGTTTGTTCAAAAAGGTGGTTTTCCCTGAAGCACTCCCTCCTGTAATCCCGACGATAAATGGCTTTTGCATAGGAAGCTATGGTTTCAGACTACAAAATTAAGATATAAAGCAGAACAAGGCCACAAGCTTGCCTTTTTTTATAATTTTATATGGGTATGTAGGGCAAGGCGCGATCAAAGCGCCTTCAGGAACCCAACCAGTTGCCGCACTGCCCTGCCGCGATGGCTGATGGCGTTTTTCTCTTCAGAACTCATCTCGGCGAAGGTGCGGTCGTAGCCGTCGGGCACAAACACGGGGTCGTAGCCAAAACCCTTATCGCCTTTCCACGCGTCGCTGATGGTGCCCTCCACGGTGCCTTCGAACTGGTGCTGCCGCCCGTCTAAAATCAGGGTGATGCTGGTGCGGAAGCGGGCCTTGCGGTTTTGGTGCGGTGCCAGGTTCTGCAGCAGGAGGCGGATGTTATCGCTGTCGGAGCGCTGCGGCCCGGCGTAGCGGGCGGAGTAAACGCCGGGCGCCCCCCCCAGCGCCTCCACCTCCAGGCCGGTGTCGTCGGCGAAGCAGCTCACGTTGTAATGCTGCCACACGTATTCGGCCTTTTGTCGCGAGTTGCCCTCCAGCGTCTCCTGGTCCTCGGCCAGTTCCTCGTGGCAGCCGATGTCCTGCAGCGTCAGCAGCTCAAACTTCCCCTCCAGCATCTGGCTCACCTCCGCTGCTTTATGCCTGTTGTTGGTGGCAAAACAAAGTCTTTTCATCTTGTTAATTGCTGGTTGTTAGTTGCTGATTGTTAATTGTTGAATGGTTAAATTGCTCAATGGTTAAATGGCTGCCTTCAGGCATGATAGTATACTTAATGTAAGTAATATATATGAGCACATTAAATATAAATGACCACTCAAACAATCAACAACCAGCAATTTAAAAATTAAGCCATTTAACAATCAATTCAGATACGCGCCGTAGTTCTCCTCGTCCAGGTGCACCATGATGTGCTCGTTGAGGGTGGTGGCCAGCGAGTAGCCGGTGTAGGTGGCGGCAACCGGGTAAAGCGGGTGGTGGCGGTCGACGAGCGTGGCGACCTCCAGTTTTTTAGGGGCGTGCGACAGGAAGGAGTTAAGCGCGTAGGCCAGCGTTTTGCCGGTGTTCAGCACATCGTCCACCAGCACCACGACCTTGTCTGTCAAAGCGGGGCGCTCCGGTTCCAGCGCGACAGGCTCCTGCAGCGGAGCGGTTTTGTTTATCGAGATCCGCAGCAGCTGCACCTGGAGGGGGGAGATTTGCTGTAGCCTTTGGGCCAGCATGGAGGCCAGCGTGAAGCCGTTCGGGTGGATGCCCGCCAGCACAAGCTCCTGCTCTTCGAAGTTCTGCTCGTACATCTGGTAGGCCATGCGCGTGATCTTCTGCTCGATCTGCGCCTTGTCCAGGATCAGGTTCTGGGGATGTGGAGATGGTGTCATACGGGTCAGGGCTATGGTTGGGCCAACAGACGGGGTTGGCGAAGGCAAATTTAAGAAGATATTCGCATCAGCCACCGGAATTAAATCGCGTGCAAAATAATTTGGTGCTTAGCGTTTTACTTTCCGGAAATCTTGTTAAATTTGCAGTCCGATTCAGGATTAAGGTTAATTAACGTTTATAATAATGAAAAAAGGCATTCACCCAGCATACAGAGAGGTGGTTTTTCAGGATACTTCCAGCGACTACAAGTTCATCACGCGCTCTACCATGAACTCTGATGAGACCATCACCATGGAAGACGGCAAAGTATACCCGGTTATCAAAGTCGAGGTATCTTCTGCTTCGCACCCTTTCTACACTGGTAAAAACCTGTTTGTGGATACTGCGGGCCGTATCGACAAGTTCAAGCAGCGTTATCAGAAAAAATAAGCTGCTTTTTCCGGTTAAAACGTTTTAAAAGAAAGGTCTTCCTGAAATTATCGGGGAGACTTTTTTATTTTTGCCGCTATGAACATCATTCTTTTCGATGACCCCGCCATCCGGCAGAACCTGCTCCCGCTTACATTTACAAGGCCAGTGGCAGACCTGCGGGTGGGCATCCTCACCATCGCAGAGAAGTGGGGTATGCATCTGGGGGAGAACATTTCTTACCTCACGCAGCCCTACCTGCAGCCAAAGTTCAACACCATTTTTGGCACGATCAATTTATATATAAACGGGGCAGTGTGTCCCGACGAGCAACTGCTGGAGGCTGTCCGCGGCCTTAAAATCGGCGAGGCCCTGTATGATGGTGAAACGCTTGTGGCGGCTAACGGCGACAACCTGGAGGTGCATACCCTGGCAGAGCTGACTTCTCATATATCCTCCGGAAGAAAGGAATGCGGCCAGTGCACCATCATACAGGAACTGTGGGACATTTTCCTGCAGAACGGCCAGCAGATCCGCAGCGACTTTAAATTGCTGACAGCCGGACGCCAGAGCCAGCCCGTGAACGACAGGCACACGATGACATATGGGGAGGAGAATATTTTCATAGAGGAAGGCGTGAAGATACGCGCGGCTGTGCTGAACGCGGAAAATGGCCCCATTTATATAGGCCCGAACGCGGTGGTGCAGGAAGGAGCGCTGATTAGGGGGCCGTTTGCCCTGTGCGAGGGCAGTTATGTGAGCATGGGCGCCAAAATGCGCGGCGACGTCACCATCGGCCCCTTCTGCAAGGTAGGCGGCGAGGTAAGCGCCTCGGTTATCATGGCCTACAGCAACAAGGGGCACGACGGCTATTTGGGCAACTCCGTGATTGGCCAGTGGTGCAACCTGGGCGCCGACACCAACACCTCCAACCTGAAGAACAACTACGCTGAGGTAAAGATCTGGAGCTATGCCCAACGCGGGTTCAAAAACACCGGACAGCAGTTTTGCGGGCTCATGATGGGCGACCACAGCAAGTGCAGTATCAACACCATGTTTAACACAGGCACGGTGGTGGGCGTGAGCGCCAATATATTCGGGGCTGGCTTTCCGCACACGTTCATTCCCTCCTTCAGTTGGGGTGGCGCTGCCGGATTCGAAGTTTATCAAATGCACAAAGCAATGGAGGTGGCCAAAAAAGTGATGGAGCGCCGCAGCGTCCCTTTTGATGAGGTGGAGCAGGCGGTGCTGTCAGAAATATTCGTGCAAACGCAGGAGAACCGCATCTGGTAAACTGGTTGCTGATTGTTAATGGTTGATTGTTGTTTGGTTGGATGGGTAACTCGCTGAGTTCATGAATTTATCCAATAGGAAGCCAGTTTAAAGAATGATGAAAAGTTGCAGACCAAGTAAGAGCAAACACGAGAACAGTCATATAGCAAGCAACAATCAACAATTCACAACTAATAATTAATTTAAAGTGCAATTCGCAAATATCATAGGTCATCAGGAAACAAAGGAACTGCTGCTGAAATCGGTGCAGCAGAACCATGTGGCGCACGCACAGCTTTTCCTGGGGCAGGAGGGGAGCGCGAACCTGGCGCTGGCGCTGGCTTACGCCACCTATATAAACTGCGAGAATAAGCAGCCTGCCGACTCCTGCGGCACCTGCGGCAGCTGCACCAAGATGAACAAACTGGTGCACCCGGACTTCAACTTCGTGCTGCCTGTCACTACCACAAAATCGGTGAGCAAAGATGCGCTGAGCAGCAAGTTCATGAACGAGTGGCGCGAGTTTGCGCTGGCCAGTCCGTACCAGGGCCTGAACGAGTGGATGCAGTACATTGGGGCGGAAAACAAGCAGGGCAACATCTCGAAAGACGAGAGCCGGCAGTTGGTAAAACTGGTGTCGCTGAAGGCCTTTGAGGGGGCCTATAAAATCGTGGTGATCTGGCTGCCAGAGCTCCTGCACCCCTCTGCGGCCAACGCCCTGCTGAAGCTGCTGGAGGAGCCGCCGGCCCAGACGCTGTTCCTGCTGGTGTCGCAGTCGGCGGAGAAACTGCTGGCCACCATCACTTCCCGCACACAAATCATGCGGGTGCGCAACTTCACAGAGCAGGAGGTCATAGCTTACCTGCAGCAGCATTTCAACTCCGACGAAACCACCGCCTACCAGGTGGCACAACTGGCGGAGGGTAACCTGAACGCCGCCGCCAAGCTCACCTCCGAGATCAGTAGCGATTACTTCACCTTCTTCACCGAGTGGATGCGCCAATGCTACAGCTACAAGTTCGATAAGCTGATCGATATGAGTGACAAGTTCCAGACGCTGGGGCGCGAGAACCAGAAAAACTTCCTGCTCTATGCCCTCGGCCTGTTCCGGAAAGTCATGCTCTTCGGCGTGGACGGCGCCCTGATCTCTTTTCTCCCGCCTGCGGAGCTGGATTTTGTGCAGAAGTTCTCGAAGGTGATCACAGAAGCCAATGCCGGCCAACTGACCGAGGAACTGAACCAGGCGCATTACCACATCGAGCGGAACGCAAACCCGAAAATGGTTTTTGTGGATTCCTCTATACAGATTGCCGGTTACCTGCGTAAAAGTTGAACGGATGAATTGTTAGATGGTTAAATTGTAGGTTTTAATAATATAGAACTTGACCATTTAACAATTGAACCGCTAAAGCACATCAGGCTCCGGATAGAAGCAACAGAAATCATATATGGTAGAAGATATAAAGGACAGAATCATACGCATCGGTACACGCGGCAGCAAGCTGGCGTTGTGGCAGGCTGAGGCCGCCGCTGAAAAACTGCAGGCCGCCGGCCTTAAGACAGAGCTGGTCATCATCAGCACGAAAGGCGACCAGGTGCTGGATAAGTCACTGGATAAAATCGGCTCCAAGGGCGTTTTCACGGAAGAGCTGGAGGTGAGTCTGCGCGAAGGGGAAGTAGAGATTGCGGTGCACAGCGCCAAGGATGTGCAGTCCACGATCCCGGCCGACCTGGAGTTAATTGCCTTTATGGAGCGCGAGCAGGTGAACGACGTGATCCTGAGCTTCGACCCTGCTTTTAAGCTGGAGCGTGCGAGCAGCGCCGTTATTGGCACCTCCTCTACCCGCCGCAGGGCGCTGCTGAAGAAGTACTACCCCAACATATCCACGGCCGAATCGAGGGGAAACCTGCAGACGCGCCTGCGCAAACTGGAAGAGAAGCAGTTCGATGCCCTGATGCTGGCCTATGCCGGCGTGGTGCGGATGGGCTACGACCACCTGATAGTGCACACGTTCCCGGAAGATGAGTTTGTGCCCGCCGCCGGGCAGGGCAGCGTCGCCATTGAGTGCGCCCGGAACCTGGCCCCGGAGCTAAAGCAGGCCATCAAACAAGCGCTGGACCACACCGACACACACCTGTGCCTGCTGGCCGAGCGCGGCTTCCTGCGGACAATGGAAGGGGGGTGCAGCATCCCGTCTTTCGCGCTGGCTACGCTTGGTAATGGAGGCATCAGCATCACCGGGGGCCTGATTAGCCTGGATGGGCAAACGCTGCTGCAGGAAACACACACAGGCGCTGCGGAGAAAGCAGAGCAATTAGGCGAGCAACTGGCTACGGCCGTTCTGAACCAGGGCGGCGACGCTATCCTGAAAAGCATCAAGGCGCAGCGCAGCGAAGCATAACAAGAGCAGGCGGCCTATATAAAAAGGGAGCGCAGCCATATATGGCTGCGCTCCCTTTTTATATATCGCTCTTCCTTACGGCTGAAGCTAACGACTTAGGTCAGATCATATATACATCATTCCAGAGTAAATATATTACTGCCCCTCATTATAAGACAGCGCAGCTATATATAGAAGACAGTTAAGGCGACCTGGTATTATGTCAAGCACCAGATATCCAAAACGCCTAAACCTGCGCGGCTTCTACGGCGCGCTCGGTTAAGGGCTGCTTTTTAGAGGACCGGGCATATACCAGGAACGCCTGCATCTCCCGCTTCACGGTGGGGGCAAGCAGGTAAAGGCCGATCATGTTGGGAATACTCATCGCAAACAGCATCGCATCCGAAAACGCCACCACGCTGCCCAGTTGCATGGGGGCGCCCAGAATGATAAAGATACAGAAGAGAACCTTAAAGCTAATGTCTGCGGCCCGCGTGTTGCCGAAAAGGTAGGTCCAGGACTTCAGGCCATAATATGACCAGGTGATCATGGTGGAGAAGGCGAAAAGGATGACGGCACCGGCCAGCACCAGCGGAAACCAACTGATCACGGTGGCAAACGAGGCGGACGTGAGGGCGATGCCATCGCCGATATCCATGTTGTAGGCCCCTGTCACCACAATCACAAGCGCCGTCATGGTGCAGACGATCACGGTGTCGATAAACGGCTCCAGCGAGGCCACAAAGCCCTCCGTCACAGGCACGTTCGTCCGCACCGCCGAATGGGCGATAGAGGCCGAGCCAATCCCGGCCTCGTTAGAGAAAAGCCCCCGGCGCAGGCCCTGTATCATCACGCCCACCACGCCGCCACCGACGGCGCTGGCGGTGAAGGCGCCTTCGAAAATGGCAGCAAACGCAGCGGGTATGGCTGTGAAATTGACCAGGAGCACCACAATGGCGGCCAGTATATAGATGCCGCACATCAGAGGCACTATCTTCTCCGTTACCTGCGCAATGCTCTTCATCCCGCCGATGATGACGAGCCCCACGAGCACCGACATGATCAGCCCAAAGATCCAGGCGTTGCCGGCGGCGAAGAAAGAGGCCTCCCCGCCCGTTACGCTCACAAACTGCTGTGTGGCCTGGTTAATCTGGAACATGTTGCCGGCCCCGATGGAGCCGCCGATGCACATCAGGGCAAAAAAAGCGGCCAGAAACTTACCGGTTCTGCCCATGCCCCTCTCGCCAAGGCCTTTGCTGAGGTACTGCATCGGGCCACCCGACACGGTGCCGTCGGCGTGCACATCGCGGTACTTCACGCCGAGCGTGCACGACACAAACTTAGAGGACATGCCCAGCAGACCCGCCATGATCATCCAGAAGGTAGCGCCGGGGCCGCCAAGGGAGATGGCGATGGCCACCCCGGCGATGTTCCCCAAGCCCACCGTGCCCGATACCGCGGCCGTGAGCGCCTGGAAGTGCGACACTTCGCCGGGTGCGCCGGGCTGGTTGTATTTGCCGCGCACAATGTCGAGGGCATGCCTGAAACCCCGGACATTGATAAAACCCAGGTAAAGCGTGAAGAACACGGCACCGGCCAGCAGCCACACCAGGATAAGCGGAATGGGGGTGCCGGCAATGGTTACTTCATAAAAGATGATGTCAGAGATGAACTGTGCGGTCGGGGCAACGGCGGCGTCTATTTTTTCATCGATGGAGAGAGCGGGTGCTGCCGGCGCCTGTGCCGAAACGGTGTTGCCAAAAGCCAAGGAAAGTACTGTGAACAGTATCGTTTTATTCATTAGGTAGGATAAGTTGATTTATATGTATCTTAAAGATAGTCACTTTTAAGGGTATTCTGAAAAATGTACCTGATTTACCCCGGGTAGTGCAAACTATGGTTTATATATCACAACCGGATTGCGTAACGCGGCTAGGCGAGTCGCGGTAGGAGGGCGGGCAGTTTAAATGAGCAGCTGCTATATATAATCCTGCCACCAAAAGCGCTGACGACTACTTGCTTCAACCCCGATTCTCCGCTGCGTGTCCTTTTCCGGGTGAAACGGGACGGAGGGTGCATTGAGGTATATAGACGCTGCCGACGCGCCTCCCGCTGCTGTCAGGCGCCTGGGGGAAGGGCGCAGAAAATGACGGGAAAAAGAAATACAGTGCGAAAAAGGCTTAAATTTGAGAACCTGTAAACTATATATGGGTAAAGGACGATTCACTAAATTGATATTGTAGAACATGAAACTGCTGAAAAGTATTGCCTGTGTCATCCTGCTGGGGATGCTGGCACCTGCCCTTGTGCTGGCCCAGAAACTGAAAGGCAAAGACAAACTCGTAACGATTGAGACGCCGCAGGGCGAAATAAAGCTGGTCCTGTTTGAGGACACCCCGCAGCACCGGGCTAACTTCCTGAAGCTTGCCGAGGAGGGCTTTTACGACGGCACCACCTTTCACCGGATCGTGGACGGGTTCATGATCCAGGGGGGCGACCCCAACAGCAAAGACGACGTGCCCGGCAACGACGGCATGGGAAACCCCGGCTACACGGTTCCTACAGAAATCAACCCTGCCCATAAACATATATATGGCGCCGTGGCCGCTGCCCGCCAGGACGACCGGGTAAACCCTTCCAAGGCCTCCAGCGGCTCCCAGTTTTATATTGTCGAGAATTCAGACGGCACGCCGATGCTGGACGGGGTATATACCGTTTTCGGGCAGGTGGTAGACGGCCTGGACGTGGTGGGTAAAATTGCGGAGCAGCCCAAGGATGGCCGCGACCGCCCCCTGAGCGATATAAAAATGAAGGTGAAGGTGGAGAACGTGAAACGGAAGAAGATCGCCAGGAAATACAACTACGATTACAGCACGCAAACTCTGCAGAAATAAAACGCATGAAAAAGATCCTGATTACGGGCTCCAACGGCCTGCTGGGCCAGAAGCTGGCCGAACTGCTGCTGCCCAGGCAGGGGGTAGAGGTACTGGCCACCAGCCGCGGGGAAAACAAGCTGGCCGAGAGACTCCCCACGCTGCCGTTCCGGAGCATGGACGTGACCAGGCCGGAGCAGATAGAGCGGGTGGTGAGCGAGTTCCGCCCGACCCATATCATCCACACTGCCGCCATGACGAACGTAGACGAGTGCGAAGCAAACCACGAGGGGGCGTTGCTCCTGAACCGGGATGCCGTGCTGTATATAGCATGGGCTTGTGAGCGGTATGGCGTGCACCTGACACACGTATCTACCGACTTTATCTTTGACGGCGCGAACGGCCCTTATGACGAGGAGGCAAGCGGAAACCCGGTGAACTTCTACGGCAAGACCAAACTGCAGGCAGAGGAAATCGTGAAGCAGGCGAAGTGCAAATGGGCCATTGTGCGCACGGTGCTGGTATATGGCGTGGCGCACGACTACGGCCGCACCAACATCGTGCTGTGGGTGCGGGACAGCCTGCGGGCGGGCAGGGGCATCAAAGTGGTGACCGACCAGTACCGCACCCCGACGCTGGCCGAGGACCTGGCGATGGGGTGCTGGCTTGTGGTGGAGAAGGACGCGACCGGAATCTTCCATATAGCAGGGAGCGAGATGCTGACGCCTTACGAGATGGCCATGCAGGTAGCGGAGTTCTTTGCGCTGGATAATTCCATGATCGACAAGGCCGACAGCAGTACCTTCACACAGCAGGCCAAACGCCCTCCCCGCACCGGCTTCCGCATAGGCAAGGCGCAGGCAGAACTCGGCTACCGGCCGCACACTTTTCAGGAGGGCATCCGGATGGTAGCAGCGCAGGCCGCTGAGGAAGCACCCTGACGGGCAAACGCGGCAGGAGCGGCCTGTCGCGTTTGCCCGGCGCAATATTAAAATATTTGATTTTTATGGCGCTACCGGATGCTTTGTCTATATTGTATCCTTTATTTCAGCCTGAAAAAAGCAACACCATCATCAACCTAAACCAATCAAACACTTCTACCTTCCTTTATGAGTGCTAACAAAGAATCGTGGGGTTCACGGGTCGGCCTGATCCTGGCCATGGCCGGTAACGCAGTGGGCCTCGGAAACTTCCTCCGTTTTCCGGTGCAGGCGGTGCAGAATGGCGGGGGCGCCTTTATCATTCCCTATCTTATCTGCTTCCTGGTGATGGGGATTCCGCTGCTTTGGATAGAGTGGTCGATGGGCCGCTTCGGGGGCAAGTTCGGGCACCATTCCACGCCTTTCATCGTGGACACCATGGGCAAGAACCGCCTCTGGAAATATATCGGGGTGTTCGGAATCTGGACGAACATCGCGGTGGCCGCTTATTACTGCTATATCGAGTCCTGGACGCTTTCTTATGTCTTCCATTCCGTTATTGGCACCTTCAGCGGTATGGACCAGGATGCCGTTTCAAGTTTTTTCGTGGAGTACACTAGCCTGGGCATCTCTACACTGGGCATCCCGTACGAGCCCATCGTGTTCTATGTGATTTGCCTGCTGCTCAACACCTGGATACTCTCGCAGGGACTGGCTGCCGGGGTGGAGCGGGTGGCCAAGGTCGGCATGCCGCTGCTCATCCTGTTCGGCCTGTTCCTGGCCTTCAAAGGCGTTACGATCACGGCCGGTGAAAACGGCGCGATCAACGACAGCTCTGTCGGCCTCAACTTCCTCTGGACTCCCAATTTTGACCAGTTATGGTCGCCGACCGTGTGGCTGGCCGCTGCCGGCCAGATCTTCTTCACCCTGTCGGTGGGCATGGGCACCGTGCATTGCTACGCGTCCTATGTCCGCTCGAAAGACGATATCGCCCTGAACGCCATGTCGGCCGGCTGGATGAACGAGTTTGTGGAAGTGGTGCTGGGCGGCGCGATCCTGATCCCGATCTCCATCGGTTACCTGGGCATCGACCGGGTGACGGAACTCGTGCAGAGCGGTGGCCTGGGGCTTGCCTTCCGGTCCTTGCCTTACCTGTTCTACCAGTGGGGCGACATCCTGGGCGCCGTGTCCGGCGTGATGTGGTTTGGCCTCCTGTTCTTCGCCGGCATCACGTCGTCGCTGGCCATGGGCACCCCCTGGATCGGCTTCCTGCAGGACGAGTTTAACTGGAAGCGCAAATCCGCAGCCTGGTCGTTTGGCCTATTCGTTTTCCTGCTGGGCATGCCCACCGTGCTGTTCTTTAAGTATGGCGTGTTCGATGAGTATGACTACTGGGCCGGTACCGTGTCGCTGGTGGTGTTCGCCCTGTTTGAGTCTATCCTGTTCGCCTGGGTATTCGGAATGGACAAAGGCTGGCGCGAAATCATCTCCGGCTCCGACATCAACGTGCCCGGTATATATAAATTCATCATTAAGTTCATCACGCCGCTGTTGCTGCTGTGGGTGTTCCTGGGCTCCCTGTTCACGCCAAAGGGCGGCGACTGGGGAGCTGCCATCAGCGGCACCTGGGTGCTGGACAACAGTTCCATCATCAACAAGCTAAAGAACACCGACCTGAAGGAAAAGCTGGCTTCAGCCACAGATCCTGCCTTGATCGAGCAGTTACAGGACACGCTGTTCTTCGTGAATGCTTCGCGCATCCTGTTACTGGCAGTTTGGGTCGCCCTGGCGCTGCTGGTGTATATGGCCTACAAAAAAAGAGTTAGGGAAGGAAGAATCTAAAAGATATGAATACATCTGCACTTATCGTGATGCTCACCACCATTGGCCTGGTCACTTTCTTGATGATCTACTTCTTTATGAAAGTGATCAACACGCCCCCGAGGCCGGAGCCGGACTCCTATATCGACAACGATGACGAAGCGGACCGGCAGGTACCCGGCCATTAGCATCTAAATGAAGAGCATCAGGCACTGGATCCGGCGCTACTTCGGCTTTTCACAAGGCGAGGTAAACGGCTTCCTGTGGCTGTTAGGTTTGATGGTGCTGCTGATGGCGGCACCATTTCTCTTTCACGCCCTCCGCGCACCCGCCTTCAATAGCAGCAGCGCCTCCGACAGGCAAACGCTGGACAGCCTGGTGGCGCAACTGGAGGCGCGGCAGCCTGCGCCCGGCAACAACCGGTACAGGGTGCCCACGGTGGCGCTTCGCCCGTTTAACCCCAACCAACTGACCGTGGAGGAGTGGCAGGCGTTCGGTCTGCCCAAATACCTCGCGCAGCGCATCCTCAATTACCGCAGCAAGGTCGGGGACTTCAGCTACAGGGCGGAGCTGGGGAGGATATATGGCCTACCCGACTCTGTGTTCCGGAAACTGCAGCCCTATATCCAACTGCCCGAGGAGCGGCCCAGCAGATACAAGCGCCAGCCCTATGCGGCGCGCAGCGAGCGGCCGGCGCCCGTCCCTGATTGGGGCAGTAACCGCCCTGCGCGCGAGAAATTCATCCTGGCCCCTTTCAACATCAACACCGCCGACACCGCGCAGCTGAAGCAGATCCGGGGCATCGGGTCCAAATTGTCGGCGCGCATTGTGAAGTACCGGGACGGGTTGGGCGGTTTCCATAGCGCGGCCCAGCTGCAGGAGGTATATGGCCTGCAGCCGGAGATAGTGGACAGCCTGCAGAAGTACACGTTTGTGCCGGATGTATATACGCCGCAGCAGCTGAGCATAAATACCGCCACCGCCGACGAACTGAAGCTACACCCCTATATAACCTCCAATGTAGCCAGGGCGCTGGTGGCCTACCGCGAGCAGCACGGAATTTATGAGGAGCTGGAGGATGTACGGAAGGTGAAGCTCGTAACGCCTGAGCTCTATGAAAAGCTGAAGCCCTACCTCCGGTTGTGAGAGGTGTTATATAACCTTATATAGTGTGGAGAGAATATGTTGAATACCTGTTTCTGAAGCACGCTGCAGCGCCTCCCGCGGGCGAAGATTTGTGCCGCGGATTATAGAGAGCCGCGATGCGAAGGCAGTGCCTTCATCAGCTCGGTGGCTTTTTCCAGCGCTTGCCGCTCGCTCTTAAACGTCAGCAGCTCCTTCGCCTGCTCTGCCGGCACCCAGCGCGCCTCGTTTACTTCCCGGTCATGGTCGCTCACCTGCCCGGCTATATAGCGCAGCAGGAAAAAGTGGACGAACTTATGGAACCGCACGCGCTGCCGGCCCTGATCCCCCACGTACCAGTAATCTATCGTTTCAATTTTCTGAAGCAACTCCGTCTCGATACCCGCCTCTTCCCGCACTTCGCGCACAGCCGTTATCTCAGGTGTTTCACCTGCATCCACCAATCCCTTCGGGAGTTGCCACCGCTCTTCTGGGTCAACCGAGATCAGCGCCACCTCCACGCCGGCAGCACCGATGCGGAAAGCAACGCCGCCCGAGGAGACCTGGTTCACCACGGGGAGCTTTGGCCCCTGCGGAAATAAACTTAGCTGTTGCGGCTTTGTCATGGGGAGCATACTGCCGGATAGTGCAGTATACCTTTCTTTACTCGTCTGCAGCCCGCCGGGTTTTAGCCTGCCTGCCCTGCCGAAACACTGCCGGTTAGCGGTGGGAGCGATGGTAGAAGCTGAAGTGCCGGCATACGGGAAACCAATAAAACAGGGAGCTGATCGTTTCTCCGTCTAAGCACCTTTTCCAACACATCCAGAGGGTCCCGCACTTCCAACTCAACCCAAATCATAGTAACTTGCTTTTTTTTGATAGACTATTGCACACGTATCTCCGTTAACGGGGCAGCGACACATGAAAGACATCCTTAAAAACTACCGACGCAGGTTACTCAACTTAGGCTCCAGCAACAGAGCCCTGCTGCTGCTGCGCCTTTCGCGGGAGATGCACGTGGATGTGGAGGCGCTCGATTTCCTGAACAGCCAGCCAGCCTTTTCCGTGATTGAGAAACTACTGTCCGGCAAAAGCCGGGTCAGCCTGACCCCGTATGCCGACAGCCGCCATGCCCCGGTGGCGCCTGTCAGCCAGCGGCTGCGCTATATACGGCGCAAGGCAGAGATGATTTTCGAGGAGCGCGGCAGCCGCGAGCTATATATAGGATGGCCTTTTGTGCACGGCAAATTCTCTGATGGCACGGCCGTGCGCTCTCCGCTGCTGTTTTTCCCGGTGCGGCTGCAGGTAAATGCGGCGCAGGAGTGGGAATTGGTACCCGATGCCTCGCAGCCGCCGCAGTTTAACCAGAGCTTCCTGCTGGCCTACGCCCACTATATGGGCACCCCGCTGGCCGAGCCCCTCACCGAACTGGACCTGGGCACGCTGCCGCGCCAGCCGCTGGAATTCCGGACGCAGGTATATGAGCTGCTGAAGGCGCATCAGTTGGAAGTCAATGTCGGGAGCGGGTTTTTTGCAGACAAGCTCACCCCTTTCCGCGATTATAAGAAAGCTGATTTTGAGGGCGCGCATCAGCCGGGGCAACTGCACCTCGTGCAGGAGGCGGTGCTGGGCATATACCCGCAGGCGGCTTCTTACCTGCTTTCGGACTATGACGAGCTGCTGGAGCGGGACGGGTTGCAGGAGATGGAAGACCTTTTTGCCCCGGCGCCCGCAGAGAGCACACCGGCCGTTAACCAGGCGCAGCAGACGTTCACGGTGTTTGAGATGGATGCCTCGCAGGAGGCGGCGCTGCAGGCCGTGAAGCAGGGCAAGTCGCTGGTGGTGCAGGGGCCGCCGGGCACAGGCAAGTCGCAGCTCATCTGTAACCTGATATCGGACTTCACGGCGCGCGGCAAAAAGGTGCTGGTGGTGAGCCAGAAGCGTGCCGCCCTCGACGTCGTGTACAAGCGCCTGTCGCAGAAAGGGATGGGGCCGTTCACGGGTCTGGTGCATGATATCAACGCCGACCGCAGCGGCATATATGGCCAGCTGCTCCGGCAGATCGAAGCCATCGACGACTATAAAAAGCAGAACCTCGCCCTCAACAGCCTCTACACCGACCGGCAGTTTCTGGAAGTGAGCCGCGGCATCAACAGGTGCCTGCTAAAGCTTGGTTCTTTCAAGCAGGCCCTCTTCGACACCAGCCGCTGCGGCTGGTCTGCGAAAGAACTCTACCTGCGCAGCAGCCTGCAAGCCCCGCACATCCTGCTCCCGACCGACTTCCGTTATTTTACCGCCGCCACCGTCTCCGAGTTCCTGCCGCGCCTGCGGGAGTACCTGCAGGAGGCCGTGCCTTTTCAGAACGAGCACTTTATCTGGAAAGAGCGGCACAGCATGAAGGGGTTTGGCTGGCCGCAGCGGCAGCAACTGGAGCAGACCATCCGGGAGTTGCCGGCGCAGTATGCCGAGCTGCAGCAACAGATGAGCAGCCTGAGCGGCTATGCCTTTACATTGGCGAACCTCTCCACCTACAAAGTGGCGCTTCAGAACATCACAGAGCTTCAAAAGCTGCTGCAATTGCCAGGCGTGCTGCCAACGGTGCAGGCGCTGCTGCAGGGGCAGGTGAAGCCGGAGGAACTGCAACTGCAGGTGGTGAAGGTGCAAAAGCTATATATGGCCACGCCCGCACCGGACAGTACCATTCCCGCGTTGCAGCTGCCAGCCCTGAAGAAGGCGATCGCGGCATACGGCGAGCAGCGCGCAGACTGGCTCAGAAGCGTCGGGTGGCTTTTCTCGGAGGAGAAAAGGCTGCTGCAACAGGCGCTGGCGCTCTACCGGCAGGAGCTGAGCGAAGAGAACGTGGAGTTGCTGCAGCAGCGGCTGGCACTGCGGCAGCAGGCGCAGGAGCAGCTACAGCAGCTGAACAAAAGCATTGGCTACTCGTTGCAGGTCACGGATCCGAAAGAGACGGTGCTGCAGCAGCTGAAGGCCGTGGAGCAGGCGCTCGCGGTGCACAAACTGCTGCGCCAGCTGCACCGCGAGAAAGTGCTGGCAGAGGAACTGCTGCAAAAGGTGGATTTGGTCACGCACCTGAAGGAGCTGAGCCAGGGCATTCAAAACTTCGCGGTACGCTACGCCGAGTGGCTGAAATGGCTGCCGGAGGCGCAGGTAAAGGCGCTGGTGGCGCAGCCGCAACACAGCGGGAAACTGCTGGAGGGTTTACAGAAGCACTTCGAGTCGCTGGTGGCCCACGACACGGTATATGCCGCGCTCACGAAGCCGGAGCGGGAGGTGGCGCAACTGCTGATGGTGGAGTGCGGCGCCTCGGCGGAAGCGGGGGAGGAGCTGTTCCTGAACAGCCTGTACCTGGCCTGGATAAACGAGCTGGAGACCGAGCACCCGGAGCTGCGAATGCCCTCCAGCGGTGAGCTGGAACGCCTGGAGGCCGAGCTGCAGGAGCTGTTGCTCGAAAAACAGCGCCTTAGCGGGGAGATTGTCCTGTCGCAGTTGCGGGAGCAGACTTATACGCACCTGGAACAGAACCGCCTCGGCAACACCGTGACGTACCGCAGGCTGCAGGCGCAGGTGAGCAAGAAGCGCAGCCTGTACCCCATCCGGAAGCTGTTCTCGCTCTTCTCCGGCGAGATGCTGGACCTGGTGCCCTGCTGGCTGGCCTCGCCTGAAACCGTGTCGGCGGTGCTGCCACTGGAGGCTTGCTTCGACCTGGTGATTTTCGATGAAGCCTCACAATGCTATGCCGAGTCCGGCATCCCGGCCATGCAGCGCGGGCAGCAGGTGGTGGTGGCCGGCGACGAGCAGCAGCTGAAACCGTCGGACTTATACCGTGCCCGCTGGAGCGCAAATGAGCAGGAGGAGGCGGAGGAGCTGTCGGCAGAATCGCTGTTGCAGCTGTGCAGCCTCTACCTGCCCCAGGTCATGCTCACGCAGCACTACCGCAGCCGCTACCCGGAACTGATCGAGTTCTCGAACCACTACTTCTACGGCCATAAACTGGAGCTGATCCCGGAGCTGCAGGACGCCAACTCCCGTACGCCAGCGATCCAGTTTGTGAAGGTGTACGGCCTGTGGCAGGATAACGCAAACCTCCCGGAGGCGGAGAAAGTGGTGGAGCTGGTGCTGCAGTTCCTGCAGGCGGGGCAGGAGGAGATCGGCGTCATCACCTTCAACTACACCCAACAAATGCTGGTGCAGGACCTGCTGGAGGACAAGGTGCGGGAGCAGGGCATCCCTTTGCCGGCCTCTGTGCTGGTGAAGAACATTGAGAACATACAGGGGGATGAGAAGGAAGTGATCATCCTCTCCATAGGCTATGCGCCCGATGCACAGGGGCGGCTGGCGATGCAGTTCGGCAGCCTGAACCAGGCCGGTGGCGAGAACCGCCTGAACGTGGCCATCACCCGCGCCAAACAGCAGGTGCTGGTGGTGAGCAGCATCCGGGCAGAGCAGCTGCAGGTGGAGAACACGCTGCATCTGGGGCCGAAGCTGCTGCAGGCCTACCTGCAGTATGCGCAGCAGGTAAGCCGCCGGTACTTCGAGTACAAGCCCAGGCAAACCGCCCTCGCCACGCAGGTGCCGATGCTGAAAGCACGGCTGCAGGAGGAAATCGAATCGCTGGGGCAGGAAGTGCCTTTCGCCGACCTCACCCGCAAGCAGGACCAGCAGTACACGGGCGTGGTGCTGACGGATGATGATCTATACTACAGCCACCTCTCGGTGCGCCACTCGCACGCCGATGTGCCGCAACTGCTGCGGCAGCGGCACTGGCCATTCCTGAAGGTATACAGCCGCCAGTTCTGGGCCGACCGGGAGGAGGTGCTGCGCAGGCTCAGGGCTATATGATGTCTATATATAAATCTGCCTTTGCAATTCCCTTTTTATATATAGATGCTGATCAAAAACCGGTACCGACCTTGCTGCGCCGTTTGACCGGCAGGCTGATGGCAAAAACACGCACCAGCGGCGAAAACTTATATATACCGGTATTCGCAATGCCCTGTTTTTAGATAATCCATATATAAATGCTCATCAAACTCTTCACGGTATATGTGTACCTGCAGGCCGTATTCTGCGGCTGCGGCTCCGACAGGCGCAACAGCGACTTCGAACGGCTGAGGAAGGACTACCAGGTGCAGGTGCAGCGCATCAGCCGCCTCGACAGCCGCATTTCCGAAAGCTCCGGGCTCGCCCATGCCACCGATTCCACTTTCTGGACGCACGGCGATGGCGGATCCCCGAGCGAGTTGTACCGCTTCAGCCTGGAGGGGGAGTTGCTGCAGACGGTGCCGCTCCGGGTGCCGAACCACGACTGGGAAGATATAGCCGAGGATGGGCAGGGGAGTTTATATATAGGGGACGTGGGGAACAACTCCAACAACCGCCAGAACCTGCAGGTATATAAAGTGCGGCCGGCGGGAATGGCCGTGACAGACAGCATCCGATTCCGCTACGCCGACCAAGTGGCATTCCCGCCCCCGCTGCCGCAGCGCCACTACGACCTTGAGGGCTTCTTTTATCAGGCCGACAGCCTGCATCTTTTTACCAAAAGCCGGGCACTCCGCGAAACAGTCACAAGGCGCTATGCCTTGCCGGCCACAGGCGGAAACTACACGCTACAGCCGCAGGAAGAACTTCGGCTAAAATCACCGGTAACGGCAGCGGCCATTTCCCCCTCACAGGACCAGTTTGCGCTGCTGGGCTACGGCAGGCTATACCTGTTCGGGATGGAAGATGGCCTTGTTAGCCTAAGCGGCAAACGAAGCTGCCTGCCCATCGGTAAAACCGGCCAGGCCGAAGCGGTTTTATATCTATCCCCGACCCAGCTCCTCCTCACCAACGAGAACGGAAAACTGTACCTGGTAACGCTGCAAAAGAAATAACGCCCTGTTACGAACACCCGCAAGCCGCCTCAAGAACAGAACCGCCCCTAAGCCGTAGTAGAAGGAAACAACGACACGAATTATATATGCATACTACGATACTAGTAACAGGGGCAACAGGCACTGTAGGCAGAGAGGTGGTCATACAACTCTCCATCATTGATGGCGTACGGGTTCGGGCAGGAGTGCATTCCATCATAAAAGGCGAGAACCTGAAGCGCCTGCCGGATGTGGAAGTATGTGAGATGAATTTCAAGGACCGGGACTCGCTGCATGCTGCCTTTACGCATGTAGACAAGGTTTTTCTGATAACTCCCTTCTCTGATGACCAGGTGGAGATGGCAAAGACCCTGGTGGATGAGGCAAAGAAAGCGAACGTGAAGCACATCGTGAAGCTTTCTGTCATAGGGGCGGATACGGAGCCGGGCCTGCAGTTAGGGCGCTGGCACCGTGAGGTCGAACAGTATATCATAGACAGCGGTATCGCCTATACGTTTCTGCGGCCGTCCTCCTTCATGCAGAACTACTCCAACTTCGACGCTTCAACCATCCAAAAAGAAGGCCGGTTCTATCATTCGACAGGCAACGGCAAAGTGAGCTGCATTGATGTAAGGGACATCGCCGCCGCCGGTGTAGAGGCGCTTATCGGGACAGGGCACGAGGGGAAGGCCTATGAGCTTACTGGGCCGGAGGCGCTCACGAACCAGGAGGTGGCCGGCATCATCAGTGAGGTAACCGGAAGGCAGGTGGAGTTTGTGGATGTGCCGGAAGACGCTGCAAAAAGCACCATGCTACAGCACCATATGCCCGAGTGGATGGTGAACGCAATGCTGGAGTTGGAGCGATCGTACAAGGAAAACCAGTTCAGCGAGACCACCGACACCGTGCAGCAGCTGACAGGCCGCCCACCCCATTCTTTCCGGCAGTTTGCTGAAGACTACAAAGAGTGCTTCGTGTAGCGGCAATTTGCTGAGGCGATGACATAAAAAAGCCACTCCCGTAACAGGAGTGGCTTTCTGGTTATATATAGGCGAGACTGCTATTGGTCTCTGTCCATGTTTCTGTAACGCTCACTGCGTCGGGACTCGAAACGGTCCTGATCGCTGCGGCCTGAACCGGAAGCACCGTATCCGCGCTGACTGCCCTGGTCCTGGCTGCCGTAGCCACGGTAGTTCTCACGTGAGCTGGATCCGCGGTTATCGCTGTAGTACGATGTGCCGCTGTCCATGGAGCCGTAACGGCTTTGATCGCCACCACGGCCGCCCTGTCCGTATCCGCCGGCACTATAGCCACTTTGCCCATATCGGCCTGAGAAATCGCCGCCCTGGCCGGAAGAACTGCCGGATCCGTAGCCGTAGCCACCGCTCATGCCGCGGCTGCTGTTGCTATCGCCGTAGCCGCCCCTTTCTGATCTGTCAGACGAGCCGGAGCCATAGCCGCCGCCCCTGCTTGAGCGATCACCGCCGTAAGCAGAAGAGCCGTAGCCTCCCTGGCCATAGTCGCTACCCTGTGAGCCATAGCGGGCAGCGCGTCCGCTTTGGCTGCTGGTGCCATATTCATCGTTATAAGAGCCGCCTCTAGAGCCGCCGTAACCACCCTGGCTGCTGTAGCCACCCTGCATCGAGCGTTGCGAGTCGTAGCCCCTGGATGATCCCTGGTTGTCGCTGTCGTACTCGCTCATGCCTCTGGACGAGCCGTAGCCCATGGAGCCATAACGGTCTCTGTCGCCGTAACTGCCGCTACCGGATGACCTTGTCGGGCCTGAGCCTGTGAAGCTGGAGCCATATCCGCCCTGGCCGGAACCATAGCCGCCGCTCTGGGAGCCATAGTCCTGCGAGGCAGACCCGTAATTGCCCTGGGAGCCATAACCGCCCTGGCCACGTGAGCCCTGCTGGTTGTAGCGGCCCATGCCACCTTGGTCGTTCATCATGCCGTAGCCTCTGTCACGGTCCTGGTTGCCGCTTTGCCATGAGCCGCTGTAGCCACCCTGGTTGCTACCGTAGCCGCTCTGGCCTCCGTAGCCTCCCTGAGAGCCATAGCCGCCGGATTGGGAGCTGCCGCCCTGGCCATACCCTCCGCCGTAGGAGGAAGAGCCGCCCTGGCCGCCCCTTGAACCCTGGTTGCCGAAGCCTCTGCTCTGGCCACTTTCGTAGCTGCCGTAGCCTCCCTGAGAAGAGCTGCCCTCCATGCCGAAACCACCCGATGTTCCCCCGGAGATGATTCCGCCCTGGTTATCGCCCTCTCTGTCTTGGTAGCCGCCTTGCATGCCGCCTCTGCTGGCTCCAAAGTCCTGATCCTGGTTTCTCACGCGGTTACCTTCCATGCCGCCCTGGCTGCCATAGTTAAACCCTCCCTGTGAGCCGGAGTCGTACTGGGAACCGTAGCCGCCGTATCCACTGCCACTCTGGCCACCGGAGCTGCCCTGGGAGCCGTAATCGCCCTGGTAACCATAGCCGCTCTGGCCGCCATAGTTGCTGTTCTGCGATCCATACCCATAGCCTCCCTGCGAGCCGTAGCCACTGTTCTGGCTGCCCTGGCTACCGCCAGATCGCTGGTCATAAATCTGGTTGCCGTAGCTTCCCTGGCCGGTGCCTGTTTGTGAGGTTTGGTCTGAACTTCCGCTGCTCATAGAGCCATAGTTGCCGTATTCGGAAAGCTGGCCCTGGCCGCGGCCGGAGTCTGAAGTGCTGCCGGATGATGAACTGCTTCCGGCAGATTTACTGGCTGAGCCTGTTGCTCCTGAAGATGATTTCCCGCTCTTGGAATCAGATGTTTTACTGTCCTTTTTAGAGCTGGAAGTGGAGCCTGCCTTGGCTTTCGTTGAAGATGATTTTGAGCCGGAGGCAGATGAGGATTTATTGCTATCGTCTTTCGCTGAAGTGGATGAGGTAGAAGAGCCGGATGTGGCACCCATACCAGAGTTCTGGTTAGATCCGAATCCGCTGGTGCTGCTTCCGCCGCTGTTATTGCTACTATTGCTTGCAGTGCTGCCTGATGACGAACCCTGCATGCTAGACGAATTATCTGATGAATTTTTCGCTTGGCTCGAGTTCTGATTTTTCTCTGTGTCTTCCATAGTTTGTTCTCCTTAGATAATAGTTAAAAATTAAGTTTGTTGAAGGCCCCACACAGGGTTAGCCACAGGGGCGCAGATGTGGCACTCGTATGTTTCAGTTACACCAAAATACATAGTGATGATGCTGTTTTACAGTGTAACTGAATGTCTTAACTATACGAACTGCACGGCACATAGTTATTACAGGGCATCTCTTCTAAGTCCTGTTGCAAGCGTGAACCATATAGGGTAAGACAGGCGAGAAAGGAAGCCCGGCAGGGCGCGGACGGACTACGATAACAGGGCGCAGATCTGGCTGAAAAGCCCTTGGAAACAGGGTAAGTAACTGAGGGTGTTTCAGTTATTTATTTTTGAAAACAGGTAATTATTTCAGAACAAATAATTACCTTTGCTACATTAATTAATTAATTTATTATAATGAAAACAGGTAAAGTAAAGTTCTTCAACGTTTCTAAAGGTTTCGGTTTCATTGTTGCTGATGACACTAACCAAGACATCTTCGTGCACCAGTCTGGTCTGATCCACGAAATTCGCGAGAATGACCGCGTGTCCTTCGAAGTGAAGGATGGCAAAAAAGGATTGAATGCTATTAACGTAGAGCGTATCTAAGTTAAAGACATATAGTGCCGCAAGGCAAACATTCATCTATTTTGACCCGCTCAGTGCTACTGAGCGGGTTTTTTATCTTCCAGCTTTTCCATGTTGCGCTCTTCGCCCTTCTCAAGCCCCTCCTGTATCAGTTCGTTGGCTTCCTGGCGGTCTTCCTGGCCGGCCACCGGGTGCTCCTGCGCCTCTTCGTGCTGTGGCTCATAGTTGAGTGTGATGGCTATCGGGAAATGGTCTGATCCGAACTTTTCCAACCTTCTCAGGGAAACCAGCCTGAAGGCCGGATCATAGAACACGTGGTCCAGGGGGTAGCGGAAGAGGGGGACCAGCGCACTGTACGTATTGTAGAAGCCGCGGCCCACGCGTGGGTCAATTGTGCCGCTTATCTCTTTAAACAGCTTCGTGGTTTTAGACCAGGCCACGTCATTCAGGTCGCCGGCCACCACGCTGGGGTACTTCGTCTTCTTCAGTTCCTTGGCCACCAGCAGCAGTTCCGCCTCCCGGGTCTCCGTGTTTTTCATCAGGCGGGGAGGCTGTGGGTGCACCGTAAAGAGATCGAACTTCTTGCCGCTCGGGAGCTCTACCACGGTGTGGAACGACGGGATGCCGTCTTCAACCAGGTACCTGATCTTGCTTTCGTGCAGCTTTAGCTTGCTCCACAGCAGCATGCCGTAGGTATTGTCCAGTGGCTTCTTAATGGTGTAGGGGTAGTGTTTTTCAAGCTCGTGCCGCACATTCTCATGCCATGCCTCGTCTGGCTCGTTCATCACCAGCATGTCCGGGTCCTCCTTTAGCACCAACTGCAGGAACTTATCATACTTCCTGTTCACCATGCGCACATTCGAGATCATCAGGGTGAAAGCATTGCGGGGTGTGGCCTGCTCGGTGCGCAGTGCCTCTACCTTTGCCACGCGGGTAAAGTTGTAGATATAGCGCACCTCGTTCAATACACCCAGTACCCAAAATGCAACCATGGCTGTTTCTGCGGCCCCCTCCACACCGAATATTGCCACATACGCTATGATGACGGCGGAAAGCAATACGGCGACGTGAAGGCGCGGGAAATCCAGCACCCTTATCCACCACAATGGCGTCCGGATAAGCGGAAGAAAGGAGAAGAGGGAGAAAACAAAGCCAAGTGTAATGAGGGTGCTTTTCATTGTCTTTAGGTGCTAATGGGCTAGTACATACTGCTGCAAAACATGTTTTGTTGTCTGTGTAAAAGCTATCAAGGAAGAAGGCGGATACCAGGCAAAATCAAAGAGCATATATAAAAACAGCCCCTGCCAAGCACCAATTGCCTGGCAGGGGCTGTTTGAAGGCGCCTGGAACGTTACTGCGCGGATGCTTTGGCTACCCGCACGCCTATCGCCAGCACCTGGGGCAAGGGGTCACGGCGCATATACTGCGTAAGCTTTAGCTTATAAGTACCCGCCTTGGGGAAACGGATCTCCTTCAGCGCAGGTGTCTGCAGGTCATAGGTGTCGCTGGAGCCGCTGCCAAGCGGCTTTCCCGTTTTAGGGTCCATCAGCAGCAACTCATGTAGCGACGCTGACAGCTGCGTGCTGTCAGGCCCTATGAGCTGGTGGCGCAGGTACAGGTTGTAGTAATCGTACTGCAGGTTGTACCGCACATTAAAGAAAATGGTATATACTGCCGCGGTATCCTGTATCTCAAACTCAAAAACAGGGGTATTGTCAATTTGCCAGTTACCTTCAGGCAGCTCCACGTTCTGCTCATATATACGGTCCGGGTCGCAGCTAGCCAACAGCAGCAAAGCTGCTACCCATATCACGACGATTCTAAGCATCAGTGCGCGGCGGTTTAGGTTGGTCCGGCTTTTTGCCCCTGAAAGGCTTACGCGGCCGTGGTTTCCTGTTAGGCTGCCCTTCAGCCCCCGGCTGGGGAGCAGGCGCCTGCGAATCTGGTTTCACCGCCTTGGGTGGCCTGTTTTCCCTAACTTCACGGCCTTCTTTGGGTTCGCGGTTTTCCCTGCCTTCGCGTGGCATTCTCCCGTCTTTGCTGCGGCTTCGGTTGCGCGGGGGGCGTTGCTGCCTTCCAGCTCCCTCTTTCTGCTCACCAGGCTGGCCCGGTATTCTTTCCTGCTTCAGTGCCTGCTCCTGCGCCACAGCCTGCTCAGGCGGTGAACCCTCACCAAATGGCCTTTTGCTTTTCTTCTTTTTCTTCTTTTTACTTTTGAACTTGTCATCCAGGCGCTCCAGGTTTCCTTCTACCTGCGCCACGAACTCATTCTGCTTCGGCTCATCCGGCACTGACACCAGCAGGGCCTCTACGGCCACCCCTTTGGCATTTTCCTCGAGAATCTCCTGCACCCGCTCCACCGGCACCGGGTACCAGTTGTTGTCGCCTTTGTAGCCAAACCACATCATCCGTTTAAAGATATCCGTCTTCTGTAGCATGGCGTCGCCCTGCTGTGTCTGCAAAGGGCGGTTAACGGTAGGGATATCCTTCAGGGCCGACATATAGGTCTCCAGCTCATAGTTGAGGCAGCACTTCAGGCGCCCGCACTGCCCTGAGAGCTTGCTCGGGTTGAGCGAGAGGTTCTGGTATCGGGCAGCAGTGGTGGAAACGCTTTTGAAGTCTGTGAGCCAGGTAGAGCAGCAGAGTTCGCGGCCGCAGGAGCCGATGCCCCCCAGTCGCCCGGCCTCGTGGCGCAGGCTGATCTGGCGCATCTCGATGCGCACCTTGAACTCGTCGGCCAGTTTTTTGATCAGGTCCCGGAAGTCTACGCGGTCGTCGGCGGAGTAGTAGAAGGTCGCCTTGCTTTTGTCTGCCTGGTACTCTACATCCGACAGCTTCATCCGCAGCCGGAGTTGCTGTATAATTTCGCGGCCGCGGTACATGGTGCCGGCCTCCAGGTCGCGCACCTCCTCGAACTTCTCCATGTCGCGCTCGTTGGCGATGCGGTAGATGCTGCGGATCTCCTCATTGTTGTCCACCTTCTTCTTCAGCATCTGCAGGCGCACCAACTCGCCTTTAAGCGACACGAAACCGATATGGTGGCCATTGGGCACGTCTACTACCACCGCGTCGCCGGTTGTCAGGTCCAGCCGACTGGCATTGCGGAAGAAGTCTTTGCGGCCTCCTTTAAATCTTACTTCGATGATATCGAACTCCTCAAACGACGTTGGTAATTCCATGTCGCTGAGCCAGTCGAATACGTTTAAACGGTTGCAACCTCCTGTGCTGCACCCGCCGTTGCTTTTGCAGCCGCTTACGCCGGTGCTGCATCCGCCACTAGAACATGAACTACATCCCACTTTTATATCTCCTTATATAGCTAGGCTATTCTTGTTTTCTAATATACTTAATTAACAAATATAATAATTTTTTAAGGCTTTTCCGTGGCAACCTTCAAAACTACCGGGCTTTGCGACTTCTGCGGGGCGTGTTTGGTGCAGCAATCGCCATGAAATACGTTACTAACGGGCAAACACTAAAAAAGGCTTCAGGTAAGGTTGGGTTGGAAATTAAAGTATAATTTTAGGTGATGCTTCAGAAACTTCTCTCACATGCCGCCATCTACGGGCTGGCAGCTCAGGTGCCGCGGTTGGCAGGAGTACTGGCGCTACCCATCATCACCCGCTACCTGACCACGACCGATTACGGCGTGGCCGGGGTGGTCACGGCATATGCCAGCGCGCTGGGGATCATGCAGTCGCTGGGGCTGTCGGTGGTGATGGTGAACAGCTTTGCCCGCCACCCGGCACGCTATAAATGGATTTGGCGGCAGCTGCACGGTTTTACGCTGCTGTGGTCGGTGGTGTACGGGCTGGTGCTGGGCATTGTGCTTTACTGGGCTATACCGGAGGGGGCGGCAGAGAACAGGTGGCAAATAATCGCGTTGAACGTTTTGCCTGCCATGTTCTTTCACAGCATGGGGTTGTTCGGGGGGCTGTATTACCAGATGCAGCAGCGGCCCCTGCCCATCGCTTTAAACTCTTTTGTGGTGGGGGCGCTGGTGGTGGCACTGAATATTTACACGATCGCCTATCTCCGGCTGGGGTATATGGGTTGGTTTTACTCCAACTTTATGGGTGCCGCCGCCGGCTTCCTGCTGTATGGGTATATGATGTACAGGCACGAACGGATGTGGCCTATCTTCCGGTTTAAGTGGCAGCGCATCCGGCACTCGCTTCGGGTGGCGCTGCCCGTTGTACCCCACCATTTCTCGTTCTTCCTGCTGGATACCTCCGACAGGCTGGTGATGGATGTGTTGCGGGTGCCGGTTTCCCAGATCGGCCTTTACAATGTCGCTTCGAGCTTTGGGGTGTACTTTTCATCGGCATCCAACGCCATCGTGCAGGCGGCGAATCCGCTCTATATGCGACTGTATTCCGCCTCTGCAGATGATGAGGCCGCGCTGCAGGCAAGGCGCCTGACGTTCTCTCTGCAGGTGTTGTTCCTGGTGGGGACCTCGCTGCTGGGGCTTTGGATGAAGGAGGTATTTATTCTCCTGATCAGGAATGAGGCCTTGCAGTCTGCCTTTCCCCTGGCCATTATCATCCTGATGGGGTATAACTATAAGCCAATGTACCTGGCGGTGATAAACCAGCTGGTGTATCGGGAGAAAACGAAAGCCCTCTGGAAAATATCTACGGTGGCAGGCGCCGGCAACGTGGTGCTTAACTTTGTTTTTGTGCCTGTCTTCGGGATTGAGGCCGCCGCCTTCACCACTTTCGCTGCGCTCATGTATATGGGTTACGCTGGCTACCTGCTGAAAGAATATAAGCAGATCAGGCGTGTAAATTACTTGCCTTGGATTTGGTTGCCGGTTAATGTAGCCGCCCTGCTTGGCGTTTACTTACTGGCGGATGCGGAAGGGGTGGTGAAGATCACAGTTACAGCATTGTTAAGCGTGTTGGGATTGGCTTTTGTGTTGTATCATAGGAGAGGAGCAGCATGAAGCATCTTTTTTACATTCATAGTCACATCACCTACCATGTAAGTCTGGAGGTTATCAAACATGAACATCTGGAGCTTTCTGACTGCGTTTTCATGTACGGAAGGAAGTTTCAGTCTCTTGCCGCGCCTTCAGCCATCAAGCAGGTGAACCTCCCCTTCACGCATCACCCGACCAATAGTTTTGCTGTAGACAGGAGGTTTTGGAAGGGCTGGAATAAACTCGCTGCATTCGATCGTTTCGCCCGAGGTCTTGTTGGGGGGCACAGGTTTAAAATCTACACCAACCAAAGCGGCATTGACTTTATCAGGTTGTTTATCCGTCATAAGCAGTGCGCCGGGTTTAGTTTTTTGGAAGAGGGGCTGGCATCTTATTATACCCTGGAGCAAGTGAATACACAGCTTAGTCCTTCAGGTGGTTCAACGGCATTTTTTAAATTGCTCTTGTTTTTGAATTTTAAAGGCAGGCTAACGCCAAAGAAGTGGTTTTATAACAGCAGGTATGATCGTGCTTACGGCATATCCAAGACATCATTCCCTGGCTTTGAACGAAGGGAGACGCTGCCATTCCCCTTCCATAACAGCTCGCCGATGCCAGCCTATCAACACATCCTTGTGCTGGATGCAACTGCTGAATATGGCGTCACATCCGTTAAAAATATGCTCTGCGCCTTAGAAAAGGGACTTCAGCAGCTAGTGGAAAGAGGGGTTGAAAAGCTTTGGGTGAAATACCACCCGGATCAGGCAAACTTTGTTGAAGTGAAGCGCCTGTATAAGGAGGTGTTTGACCGGTGTTCGGAGCTTTTATCGATACAGGAATTGCCACAGCATATCAGCCTGGAGTTTGTGGCAGGAAATGAACTCAACTCCCAAACTGTATTTTATATTTTCCTGAGTTCGGTGGGGATTTATGCGGCCCAATGCGGCCGGGAGGTATATTCATTCGCATCCTTTGTGTCAGCGCTTGATCAGGAGTATGCGCAGCGGGTGCAGCGTTTACCGGATGCTTTCAGGGAGAAAGTTAAATTCCTGTAAGCAGCAACTGATGTTGCTGCTTACAGGAATTTAACTTTCTACGGCTTCAGCACCACCTTCACGCAGTTATCCTCCTTCTTGTTGAAGATATCATAGGCATGGGCGGCTTGTTCCAGCGGAAGTGTGTGGGTAATGATATCATCCAGCACGATTTTACCCTGGTCTACCCACGTGTACAGCTCGTCCACGAATAGCTGAACAGGCGCCTGCCCTGTTTTGATGGTCAGGCCTTTGTCGAATACCTGGTGCATAGGGAAATTGTCGTAAGGAGAGCCATATACGCCTACCACGGATACAATGCCGCCGCGGCGCACAGCGCTCAGGCACATCTTGAGCGCATTGATCGTCCCTTTCTCCATATGCACCACAGACAAGGCGCGGTCGAGGATCGACTTGTCGGCTTCCATGCCGACCGCGTCGATGCAGACGTCGGCGCCGCGTCCGTTGGTCATGTCCCGAATGGCCTCGATGGGGTCAATGTCCTTCAGGTTGATGGTTTCTGACTTAGCGGAGCGCTGCGCCATGTCGAGGCGGTAATTCTCCAGGTCCACGCCTATAACGCGCTTTGCCCCTTTTATCCAGGCTACTTTCTGGGCCATCAGGCCTACCGGGCCACACCCGAAAACGGCCACTGTTTCGCCGCCTTTCACCTCGCCCCAGTGCACGGCCGCATAGCCGGTGGGGAAGATGTCTGTGAGGAAAAGCACCTGCTCGTCTGAGAACTGGTCGGAGACTTTCACCGGCCCTACATCGGCAAACGGCACCCGTACAAACTCGGCCTGCCCGCCGGCATAGCCGCCATATAAATCGGTGTAGCCATACAGGGCGGCACCCTTTTCAGAGAGCAAGCCACCCTCTGGGCCGTAGTGCTCGGGGTTAGAGTTCTCGCAGTGGGGGTAATGCCCGTGCTGGCAGAAGAAACAGCTGCCGCAGGAAATCGGGAAAGGCACAATGACGCGGTCTCCCTTCTTTACATTCCTCACCTGTGCGCCTGTCTCCTCCACAATCCCCATGAATTCATGCCCCATCACCATGTTGCTGCCCTGCGGGATCATCCCGTTGTAGATGTGCAGGTCGGAGCCGCAAATGGCGGTGGAGGTAACCCGGATGATGGCATCGCGCGGGTCCAGGATTCTGGGGTCTTCCACGTTGTCTACCCGTATGTCCTTCATTTTGTGAAATACTGCTGCTTTCATAGCTTATGGTTTATTTTTAAAAATTGCGTCGCCAGATGCTCTGGCATTGTATGTAGGTACTATAAACGGGGCAGGTAATGAACGAGTTATAATAAGGACTGACATCAATGTGGCGGCGAAGGCAACTATCCTTCCGGGGTTAGACGTAAACCCAAACGGCCATATATGATACCGCGATAATGCCGGACTTCCGATTTACCTTCCTCACTGAAAAAGAGCTCCCCGAACTACACGAGGCATTTCTACAGGCATTCGCGGATTACCTGGTACCCATTCAGCTGAGTGCGGCGCAGTTCAAGACAAAAATCAAGCGCGAGGGAATTGCCCCCTCTTTTTGTGCCGCGGCCTACGTGGGCACCGAGATGGCGGGTTTTATCCTGACCGGCCTGGGGGAGTGGCAAGGCATGCCTACTGCCTACAACGCCGGGACAGGCGTGTTGCCGCAGTTCCGGGGCTATAACCTGACGCAGCAGCTATATGCCTACCTGCTGCCCAAGTTAAGGGAGAGCGGTGTAGAACAGTGCCTGCTCGAAGTTATCCAGGAAAACGCCCCTGCCCTAAGGGCCTATAAAGCTGTGGGGTTCAAGGTAACGCGGACGCTGGACCTGCTCAGGGCCAAAAAAGGAGAGCTGCTGCTGAAGGTAGAGGAGCCGGAGCACATCACCATCGCGGCCACTACTAAACCCGACTGGAAGACATACGCCTGTTTCCGGGACGGGGAGCCATCGTGGCAGAATTCTGCGGAGGCTATCAGGAAAAGCCCCGATGAAAAAGTAATGCTGGAGGCGCGGGACCTGGGGCAGGAAGCCGTCGGCCATATACTGTTCTTCCCGAACACTGGCTCTGTGGCGCAGTTTGCAGTGGACAGGCGCAGCCGCGGCAAAGGCATTGGCACTGCGCTGCTGCGCGAGGCCGTGCAGCGCTCAGCGGCCCCTTCCCTCATGTTTGTGAACATCGATACCGCCGCCACCTCACTACTATCATACCTCGAGCGGCGCCATTTCAAGCTTGTGCTCAGGCAATATGAAATGCTGCTCCCTATCGTATAGGCTCTTCAAGGCAAAATCATAGTGCCGCGGCATATATAAAATGCGCCATTAGGCCAAAAAAATCAGCGCGGTACCCAGGATGCGGGGCTATATAAATTCGCGCGGGCAGGCGCAGGGAGCTGGCCTGCCGTTACGATTGTGTATCTTTGCGCTTCAACTAAAGCAGCACCTGAAAGATGAACATGGCGTGGGTATACCTGATATTGGCGGGCATATGTGAAATCGGCTGGGCCTTTGGGCTGAAGTACAGCGAGGGATTCTCAAAGTTAGGCGTGAGCGTGATCACCGTTATCGTGATGATCCTGAGCTTCGTGCTGCTCGCGCAGGCGATGAAACAGCTGCCGCTCGGCACCGCCTACGGCATCTGGACGGGAATCGGGGCAGCGGGCACCGCGATCCTTGGGATTGTTTTCCTCAACGAGCCGCGCGACCTCATCCGGATTATATGCATTCTGCTGATTATAGCAGGGGTGGTGGGGTTGAAGGTGTTTGCGAAATAGGATGTCCGCTACTGCCAGTCATATACATCCACCTCGTTTTCTGTGAAAAGGAAAAGGCAGTTGTCTCCGGCGAGTGCGGTTCTATATAGCTTCTCCCCCGGCAGGTCTATGGTTTGCTTCCCGGAGGTATATAGATCATAGAAGTGTAGCTTCCCCTCCTGCACAAAGTACAGCTTATTTCCCCGGAAGCCTATATGGCTCAGGCCTTTTAAAGAAATGCTTTTCTTATAATTACCCAGATTGTCAAACACATAGATACCGTTGTTGAAGTCCAGCAGGTACAGCATGTTCTGGTATTCCCGCAGTTGCCGCACATCAAAGCGCTCCCGGTCCAGAATCAGGTTGAGGGGCGTTTCTACTGTTACGCTGCGCTGGCGCAGGTCCAGTTTGCTGAGTGTCAGGTTTGTCTCGTCAAAGAGCCAGAAGCTGTCATCGGAGGCGAGTGTGGCAACCTTGGCGATGCCTTCGTAGTTGATGTCGCGGAGATCGGTGCTGCTGATGGGGCGCAGGAACCGGTCGAGCAAAAGCAGCGACTGCCGGTCTTCGTAAAAGAGCAGGATCTTCATCGGGTTCCAGGCCTGCATGTTGCTGATGCGGCCACGGGCAGGGGGCGAGAAAGTATCTACAGGGCGGCCCAGCGAGTCGAGGCGTACCAGGTTGTGCAGCGGGTCCAGCAGGTATATATAGCCGTTGCGGTCCTGCGAAATGGTGGTGGGTGAACTCTGCGGAAAGCTGTGGCTGTAAAGCAGCCGACCTGTTTCCTGCCCCTGGGCAAACGCATACCCGGGTGCCAGGAACAGCATCAGTAGCAGGAGGTATATAAATGCCTTAGCCTTCAAAGGTCTTCAGTTGTAAAGTATCGCCGTCATATACGGCATAAGTGCAAAAATTAACCCATTCCCCCAGATTCATATAGCGGCTGTGTTCCCCGATGGGCAGGTCGAGGGGCAGGTGGCGGTGACCGAACACGTAAAAATCATGGTGCCGGGTGCCTTCCACCTCCCGGCAATACTGCAGCAGCCACTCGTCTTCGCCGAGAAAAGACTCATCTTTCTTATTGTTGCTGATGCGGCTTCTCCTGGACCACATGTTTGCCACTCCGATCCCTAGATTAGGGTGAAGCCGCGCAAAGAGCCATTGGCAGGCCTTGTTGTTAAACACCCGCTTCAGCAGCTTATAGGTGTGGTCGCCGGGGCCAAGGCCATCGCCATGCCCTATATAAAAGGTCTTATTTCCGAAAGTAGTGGAGATAGGCTCGCGCAGCACCGGGATGTTGAGCTCCGTCGGGAAGTAATCGAACATCCACATGTCGTGGTTGCCCGTGAACAGCAGCACCGGGATGCCGCTATCCGTCAACTCGGCCAGTTTGCCCTGTAGCCGCGCATATCCCTTCGGAATCGCGTGCTTGTACTCGAACCAGAAGTCGAATATATCGCCGACCAGCAGTACTGCCGCCGCATCCTGGCGCGCCATCTCCAGCCACCGTACAATCTTCTGCTCTCTTGCTTTGCTGGTTTCGGCATCGGGCACCCCTAAATGGAAATCAGAGGCAAAGTATACTTTCTTACCGGGTAAAAGCTCGTTAATGCGGAAGGTCATCAATCAGGAACAGGACTAAAGCTTTCGGGCCATGGGCACCCATCACCAGCGTCTTCTCAATATCGGCGGTGCGGCTTGGCCCACTTACCATCGAAACCATGGAAGGGAAGTTCTCTTTGTATTTGTTGCGCAGGCGCTGCAGGGCGTCTTTTATATCCGGCACCAGCTGGCTGGCCTGCGCCACCACGATATGGGTAGGCGGGTAGATGCTCAGCCGGCGGCCTCCGGCGTTGGCCGAGCTCACGAGCAGGCTGCCTGTGCGGGTAATCAATGACTCGCAGGTGGTCAGGCTGGCCTCCGCATCGCGCACAAAGGTTTCTTCGTCGTCGCTGAACTCGATGCCCGCGTGCGCCAGGGCGGTTTGCAGATTGCGCTCCCATACATACAGGTGCTGCAGGTTCTGCTCTTTCTTGTATATATAAAGCTGGTCGAAGAAGTCTTCCTGGCTTTCGCAGTAGATGAACACACCGGCATTGCGGATAAAGTTCTCCGCGAACAGGATCGACATGTCCTCGATGGGCATCACCGGGTACAGCGGAGAGGTGAAGTCAGGGGTAGGAGGCAGAAAAGGCGCCGACTTAGCCAGCGCCTCTCTTACTCGTCTTAAAACTATTTCTTTTGATTTTGCTTCGTACATGCCTGTTTAGGTCAAGCTGTTCTTGAATTTACAGAATCATCCTGCTCGGCCGGGATATTGCTTTTGCCGTTCAGGGGTGTTCCCGACACGTGGCCTTCTTCCTGCTCCGGGTGCTCGGTCAGTCCTTGCTCCACTACCGGGGCGTGCGGCTCCACTTCGCTCAGCGTCTGGCTGCGGTCTGTGCCGGCCGTATGCGCCTGGTAAGCTGTCAGTGCCTCAAAGGGGCGCGGACCAACCAAACGCTCCAGGTCGCTCTGGAACAGGATCTCTTTCGCCAGCAGTTCCTGTGCAATGATCTCCAGCTCAGGGCCTTTGTCCGTCAGTAACTGCTTCGTGCGGTCATATGCCGCCTGGATAATGATGCGGACTTCCTCATCTATCGTCTCGGCAGTGGCCTCAGAATACGGTTTGTTGAAGGTATAGTCAGAGCTCTGCTTCGAATCATAAAACGAGACGTTGCCGATTTTCTTGTTCATACCATACATCGTCACGATGCTGTACGCCATTTTTGTGATGCGCTCCAGATCGCTCAGGGCGCCTGTAGAGATCTTGCCAAAAACTAGCTCCTCCGCGGCACGTCCGCCCAGGGCCATGCACATTTCATCTATCAGCTGCTCGGTGGTATATAAAAACTGCTCTTTCGGAAGATACTGCGCATAGCCTAAGGCAGCCACGCCACGCGGCACGATGCTTACCTTCACCAATGGGTCGGCATGCTCCAGGAACCAGCCTGCTACTGCGTGACCGGCCTCGTGATAGGCCACTATTTTCTTCTCTTCCGGAGAGATGATCTTGTTCTTCTTCTCCAAACCACCTATCACACGGTCAATCGCGTCGTTAAAGTCCTGCTGGTCTACCGCTTTCTTGTTCCGGCGGGCAGCGATAAGGGCCGCCTCGTTACAAACGTTCGCGATTTCGGCGCCGGCAAAGCCCGGTGTCTGGGCGGCAAGCTTTCTGGCATCCACATCAGCTGCCAGTGTCAGCGGCTTCAGGTGCACCGCAAATATCTCAGTACGGCCATTGATGTCCGGCTTGTCGATGCTGATCTGCCTGTCGAAACGACCGGGGCGCAGCAAAGCAGAGTCAAGTGTATCGGGGCGGTTGGTTGCGGCCAGGATGATAACCCCTGAATCCGTCGCAAAACCATCCATTTCCACCAGCAGGGAGTTCAGGGTGTTCTCGCGCTCGTCATTACCGCCCGGGGTAGAACCGCGGCTACGGTGGCGTCCGATCGCGTCGATCTCATCAATAAAGATGATACATGGCGCCTTCGCTTTCGCCTGCTTGAACAGGTCACGCACACGGGCAGCGCCCACTCCTACAAACATCTCCACGAAGTCAGATCCGGAAAGCGAGAAGAACGGCACGTCCGCCTCGCCTGCCACGGCCTTCGCCAGAAGGGTTTTACCTGTCCCCGGAGGGCCTACCAGCAACGCGCCTTTCGGTATCTTACCCCCCAGAATGGTGAACTTCGCCGGAGTCTTGAGGAACTCCACGATCTCCTGCACCTCTTCTTTCGCCTCTTCCAGGCCGGCCACGTCCTTGAACGTGATCTTCACCTTGTTCTCAGCATCAAAAAGCGCCGCCTTTGATTTGCCGATGTTGAAGATCTGGCCACCTGCGCCACCCGTGGTGACACGGCGCATCAGGAACCAGAAGCCAAACACCAGCAGGATCAGGAAGCCCCACTGCAGGAAGAAATCGGCGAAACCCGTGCGGTTTTCGAGCGTGTAGCCCACCCGCTGGTCTTTCTCTGTGTTCTCCTGCAGTTCTTCAAGGTCCTCTTTAAACGTTTCGGCGGAGATAATCTGGAAGTGGTAGTGCGGTCCCTGCTCCATCCCCCCGATCGTGCCCCGGTTGTTCAACTCGGTCTTGTACTTGTCGTTCTGCAGCGCCTCCTCTTTCAGGGCCACCTCCACGGTCTTGCCATTTACGATCGTCAGCCGCTTCACATCGCCGCTCAGCAGCATCTCCTCAAATTCCTGTTGGGTGGTTTCTACTGTGGAGTTGCTCTTGTTTAAGTAAGTCAGCCCGAAGATCAGCAGAATAAGCACCGCCAGCATCCACAACTGCATTGTGGGGCGTGGAGGCGTATTCGGGATCATCGGCTTTTTCTTCTTGTTATTGCCTTTATTATTTTTTTCAGCCATTGATGTTTAAATTCAGATACATGAGAAACATGGGCCGTTACGAATTGTTCGTGTACGGCCGTAAATGTTTATTCAGACGCTACGTGCTCTATTTTGGCGTCGCCCCAAAGTTCTTCCAAGGCATAGAACTCGCGCTTGTCTTTCAGGAAAATGTGTGCCACTACGTCCACATAGTCCAGCAGCACCCACTCGTTGTTGGTGCGGCCTTCACTTTGCCACGGGTTTTGCCGTACGGATTTGAAAACTTCTTCTTCGATGGAGGTCGCGATGGCGTCTATCTGTGTGTCGGAGTTAGCGGATGCTATTACGAAGTAGTCTGATACAGCGTTTTTAAGTGATTTGAGGTTTATCACAACAATATCGGTGGCCTTCTTTTCCTGCATTCCCTTCACTACAAGCTCTGCCAATATGTCTGAAGTAGCCTCAACCTTGGTTTCTTTCATTTGTGCTCTTTAAATTTGATCTGTAAAAGTACTAATATTTACGCTTATTTATGTTGCCTCATACGCTGTTTATAGGCCAGCAGCTTTATTTTCTGCCAGTTTGTGAATCTACTAACTCAGAAGCCTATCAGCTTCTTATCAAAAATGAAGCCATAGAGGGTTGCACCATTGTGGCGGCGCACCAAACCAGGGGGCGCGGACAGCGCGGTAATTCCTGGGAGGCGGAGCCCGGTAAAAACGTGACGCTATCGGTTATATTGTCACCCTCGTTTCTAATGGCCAGGCAGCAGTTTTACCTCAACATGGCGGTATCGCTGGCTGTGCTCGACCTGCTCCGCGAGCAGGGCCTGCCGGAGGCACAGGTCAAGTGGCCGAATGATTTGTATTTTCAAGATAAGAAACTCGGCGGGATTCTGATAGAAAATTCAATAAACAGCTATAAGATACAACACAGCATTGTCGGGATTGGTTTAAACGTGAACCAGTTACAGTTTGAATCCCCCACGGCGACTTCTATGGCCCGCGAGCTGGGCCGTGTGCTGGATATGGAAAGCGTGACGGAGCGGCTGCTGGAGCTGCTGGAGAAGCGCTACCTGCAACTGCGCAACGGCCACACCGGCCAACTGCGGCACGCGTACCTGCAGGCGCTTTACCGGTACCAGGAGGTACACGCCTATATAGCAGACAACCAGCAGGTGCAGGGGCAGATCGTGGGCGTGGACGAAGACGGGCGGCTGGCAGTAGAAATTGAAAACCAGCTGCGTTACTTCAGCTTCAAGGAGATCGCTTATTGCATATAGCCTTGCCTTTTGCGGCGGAGAAGGCCTCACTCCATCCTGCCGCCTCTTTCCAATCCTCCCTAGAACACATCAGGATTCAGGGCGCCCCTGAACAGGGGGTATGGGCTATATATGGCTGAGCCCGCCGGTGGTAATAAATATCAATTTTGCACAGGAAAATGGCCGTACATACCCTTGCCTGCAACGTGCAAGGGCAAATGCAGGATATGGTTTATATAGCTGAGGAATAAATATTTCTGAAATGTGCTGTATATGCCTGCCTGAAATGTGGAGCAGGGGGGATTTGTCCGGCTGGAGCCTCATTTTAAGATTGCACCAAAATACTGCAAGTGAAAGGGATGGGCGCCTGGATATGAGCGCACCCGGAAGTTTAGTGAGGTAAATAAGCCATGCACAAAAAGAGGGGCATGATAGTTGATATTTCAAATATCAGGAAAAGGCAAACGCCGCTAACGGCTGAAACGCAACAGTAGTATGCTTTGTGGATAGATAATTTAAATAATGTCTAAATTATTATGCATTTTTAAGCTATATTTGATGTGTGTAAGCCATTTTCTTGTCGGTTTTACAAAAATGAGTAGTATATGAGAATTTTTACAAGAGCATTCCTGTTAGTTACACTGATCACAACGCACTTGCTCAGTTTCGCGGCAACCGGCGTGGGCGGGGGTGTGGCTCCCATCAATAAAGGTGGCAACACCATCTGGAAGCTTATGACGGAAAAGTCTGGGTCGCAACTGGTTGTTTCGGCAAATAACTCGCGCCCTGCGTTCGTGATCAATAACGAGAAGCACACATGCTCGAAGCTATATGCCTCTTCCGTGAGCCAGGCTTTTCATGTGGTGGAAGCAAAGGCCGATAAGGCGATGTTTGCCAGCATTACGCTGGCCGCGCTGGCTCCGGGCCGCGGCATCAAGCCCATGCCTTCTATCAATGCGTACCCGAACCCGTCGCGCGGCATTACGCGTTTGGCGCTTAACCTGCCTGGCGACAATACCTATAAAATCCGCATCTCCAATACCATTGGCCGCGTGATCAGGGTGCATGAACTGGCGCCAGCCGAAACGATGGAGGTGGAACTCGACCTGAGCAGCTACCCTTCGGGCATTTACTTCTACAGCTTGTTGGTAAACGATAAAACCGTGGAGACAAAACGCCTTGTGCTGCAGAAATAAAGCTGCCTCTACACGCATAGAACATGAAAGCCGGCCAATTGGTCGGCTTTTTCTTTATAAACATCTAATTATTCCGCAGCCGCTTTACATTATTTATTATTTTCGGGGCTGAATTTACTATCGTTATGACGAATTATCGGAAGATAAATAACCTTGTGGGCTGGGTCGTTTTTTTTATCGCGACCATGGCCTACGTGCTCACGCTGGAGCCGACGGCCAGTTTCTGGGATGCTGGCGAGTTCATAGCCAGTTCCTATAAACTCCTGGTGCCGCACCCGCCGGGCGCCCCTTTCTACCTGCTGGTGGGCCGCCTGTTCTCCATGTTCGCTTCCGAGCCTGCGCAGGTCGCCTGGTGGGTAAACCTGCTCTCCGCGCTTTGCAGTTCTTTCACGGTGCTGTTCCTGTTCTGGACCATCACGATACTGGCGCGCAGGCTAATGGTAAAGGAAGGCGCGGAGCCGACAAGAGGCAACCTGATCCTGATCATGGGAAGCGGCGCCGTGGGCGCGCTGGCCTACACCTTCTCCGACTCTGCCTGGTTTTCGGCGGTGGAGGCTGAGGTTTATGCCATGTCCTCTTTCTTCACGGCCATTGTGTTCTGGGCCATGCTCCGCTGGGAGGCCAAGGTCGGGGAGGCTTACTCCGACAAGTGGCTGATCCTGATCGCTTACCTGGTGGGGCTTTCTATCGGCGCGCACCTGCTCAACCTGGTTACCATCCCGGCGCTGGCATTTATATATTACTTCCGTCTCTACAAGCCGACTTTCTGGGGAGGGGTTATCGCCTTTGCCATCAGTGCCGTTATTGTGATCGCCATCCTCTGGGGGATTATACCGGGGCTGCCAACCATGGCGGGGGGCTTCGAGGTGTTTTTTGTGAACACCTTCGGGCTGCCGTTCGGCTCTGGCCTGATCGTGTTCGTTATCCTGCTGGTTGGGTTGGTCGTGTTCGGGCTGCGCTACTCTATCCGGCACAGCAACCGCGTACTCAACACGGCTCTGCTCAGTTTTGTGTTTGTGGTGATCGGCTACTCTTCCTATATGATGATCCCGATCCGCTCTTCCTACGACCCGACCATCGATGAAAATGACCCGGATGATATCCTGTCGTTTGTGGCTTACCTGAAGCGCGAGCAGTACGGTGACCGCCCGCTGCTGTACGGCCCGCAATACAATGCCCAGCCCATAGCGCAGGAGGAGGGCGCGCCGCGCTACATACGGGGCGAGGACCGCTACCTGCCTACAAACCCTAAAATTGAGCCCATATATGACAGCAAAGACAAAACCCTGCTGCCGCGCATCTACAGTGACCAGCCGCAGCATATAGAGGCGTATAAAAAGTGGGTGGACCTGCGCGAGGGGCAGGCGCCAACTTTTGGGCAGAACCTGAGTTTCCTGATGCGTTACCAGTTGGGCTTTATGTACTGGCGCTATTTCCTGTGGAATTTTGTTGGGCGCGAGAGCGATGTGCAGAACGCCGGTGTGCTGTGGTTCCCCACAGACGATCCGAATGCGCCGGCGCGTGTGCTGGAAAGCGAGGCTCGCAATTATTTCTTCCTGCTGCCGCTGCTGATCGGTATCCTGGGGCTTATATACCAGGTGCGGAAAGCGGAGCGTGATGCCTTTGTGATCGGCCTGCTGTTCTTCTTCACGGGCATTGCCATTGCCCTGTACCTCAACCAGCCGCCCGTGGAGCCGCGCGAGCGCGATTACACTTTCGCCGGGTCGTTCTACGCCTTCAGCATCTGGATTGGCCTGGGGGTGATGGGGCTGGCTGACCTGCTGGGCAGGTTCCTGAAAGAAAAACACGCGCGGGCAGTCACCGCTACCGTCATCGGATTGGCGGTGCCCACCGTCATGGCCGCCGAGGGCTGGGACGACCACGACCGGTCAGACCGCTACCACTCCGTGGACTCTGCCAAGAACCTGCTCGATTCCGTTGCTCCTAACGCCATCCTGTTCACAAACGGCGACAACGACACCTTCCCGCTGTGGTATGCGCAGGAAGTGGAGGGCTACCGCACCGACGTGCGGGTGGCGGTGCTCAGCTACCTGAACACTGACTGGTACATCGAGCAGATGAAGCGCCCTTCCTATGAGTCGGAGCCGTGGCCGCTGACACTGGAGATGGAGAATTACCGCCAGGGCACCAATGATTACCTGCCATACGTGGAGCGTGCGCAGGTAGCGGCTGGCATCGACCTCGACCAGTACATCGGCCTTGTGAAGCAAAACCACCCGGCCCTGCAGGTGGAGTACGGGCAGGGCACCACGCTGCTCACCATGCCTACCAAGATATTTAGCCTGAACGTGGACACGGAAAGGGTGAGGAAGATGGGGTTCGTGGCGGACGAGAAGGAGGACGAGATCGTGAGCCGCATGCAGTGGACGATCAACAAGTCGCTGCTGGAGAAGAAGCACCTGGTAATGCTGGACCTGCTGGCCACAAACGACTGGGTGCGGCCTGTGTACTTCTCCACCACCGTGAACAGCGCAGATTTTATGGGGCTTTCTGAGTACTTCCAGTTAGAGGGGCTGGCTTACCGGGTTGTGCCTGTCAAGTCAACGGACACGGAGGATGTAGGCTTTGTGAACAAGGAGGTGATGTACGAAAATATGATGAAGGAGTTCGAGTTCCGTAACTTCGACGACCCCGATATCTTCTACGATGAGAATTACTACCGCTTCTCTGCTAACGCCCGTGATAAGTTCGCCCGCCTGGCAGAGGCTTACTTAGAAGATGGCAACATCGCCCGTGCGAAAGAGGTTGTCGAGTACGCTTTCAAAGTACTGCCGGGCAGTACCGTGCCTTACGACTACTATACCCCGCAGTTCATTCCGCTATATGATGCCCTGGGGGAGCAGGAAAAGGCCGAGCAGCTGCTGAACGAGATGGCGCAGGATTCGCAAAAAGCCCTGGACTACTACTTTGCCAAAGGCGCCCTGTTCGATACCGAGATACAGACCAACATGGTGGTGCTGCAGCAGCTTATCGGCGCAGCCGAGAGCCTGGGCATGCAGGACCGGGCAGCGCAGTTGCAGCAGCAGTTTATGCAGTACCTGCAGCGCATGCGCCGTTAAACAAAACAAAGGCACATACAGTAAATAAGGCCGGACAGTAGCAGTACTGTCCGGCCTTTTAAGTGATAGCCGGAACGTAAAACAACGCAACATGAAAATCCCCTCTTTGCTGCTCTTTTTGCTGTTACTGATGACAGGGTGTGGCGGCAACATGCCGCCGGCTAGGCTACAGCCCGTTGTCGTGAAGCAGGAGTCGCCGGAGATGACGTTGCAGCACAGCTACTACACCAGCAACGACAGCCTGCACCTGTTCCTGCGGTTTGAGGATGCCCGGAAAGTGATAGACCCGCTGCAGGCGGCGACCTCCTATGAGTTCGACGTAAGGTCTGGCAGCACAGAAAAAGATGAACTGGTGGCGCGCGACTCCGTGGACATGCCCAAAAGAAAGATAACAGACACGGAGGGGCAGGTGACGGTGGAGGTGCTGCTGCCGGCCCAGGTGGTGCAGGAGCCGAACGTGCTGCACCTGCGGCTGTGGCAGCAGCTGATGGGGCAGGAATTGATGGGCACCAAGTTCAGGCTGCCCCTGCACCAGCGCATGCTGCAGAAGAAATACCTGCTGATGAACGCCGCGACGGGCAAACCATTGCTGCAGAACTACGCCACTACCTCCGATAAATTATATGTGCAACGCTACGGGGCCGACTCGGCCAATGTAACACTGCAGCGCTTCGACCCCGACTTTATGCCCGCTGCGCCGCCCATGTCCATGCGTCCCCCTGCCGGCCCCCGCACGCTCTCCGCCACCGACGTGTATACCATTGGCCCGGCGGATACGCTTTCGCTGCAGCAGGAAGGGATATATAGGGTAGACCCGAACACAAGCTACGCCAGGAGCCTGCTGGTGCTGCCCGGCCGTTTCCCGCAGGTGACGCGGCCACAGGAGATGCTGCAGCCCCTCGTGTACCTGACAACGTCTGAGGAGCGGGAGGCGCTGCTGGAGGCCCGGGATACCAAGGCCGCGATCGATAGGTTCTGGCTGGACCTGGGCGGCAGCAAAGCGGCGGCCCGTACCCTTATCCGGGAGTTTTATAGCCGGGTGGAGCTGGCGAACAGGCTTTATTCCTCCCACAAGGCAGGCTGGGCCACCGACAGGGGCATGATTTACATCATCTTCGGCCAGCCCAGCCAGGTCAGCGAGGTGGGTTCTACCATCACATGGTTATACCGCGATGCGGAGGAGGCACCCTTTATCAAATTCGTTTTTACCAAAAAAGAGAATACCTTTACTGAAAATCATTATGAGCTGATACGGCGCCGCGAGTACGGGGAGAGCTGGTTCAGCACCGTAGCAAAATGGAGAGCAGGCAGAATAAATACATAGGTAACCGGACCGGTGGCCCCAGGGCATCAAGAGACGACAAGAGCGAGATGATTTTCGGCACGCGCCCCATCCTGGAGGCGCTGGCGGCAGGGAAAGAGCTGGAGAAAATCTTTCTGCAGCGAGGAGCAAAAGGCCCCGCCACGGATGAAATCGTGCTGTTGGCCAAACGCTTCGAGGTGCCCGTCGTAACGGTTCCACTGGAGAAACTGAACAACCTCACGCGCAAGAACCACCAGGGCGCCGTGGCCCTGATCTCACCTATTACCTATGTTCCGCTGCAGGAAACCGTGACGGCGCTGTTTGAACAGGGCATAAACCCCCTGCTGCTGATCCTGGACCGGGTGACGGATGTGCGGAACTTCGGCTCCATTGCGCGTAACGCCGAGTGCCTGGGCGTGCACGCCATCGTAATCCCGAGCCGCGGCGGCGCCCAGATAAACGCGGATGCCGTGAAGACCTCCGCGGGAGCACTGCACCTGATGCCGGTGTGCCGCGAGCCGAACCTGAAGGATACCATTGATTATTTAAAGGATTCGGGATTCCAGGTGGTGGCCTGTACCGAGAAAACAGAGCAGAACCTGACGGACGCGGAACTGGACATGGTAGGCCCGACCGCCATCATCATGGGAAGCGAGGAGGACGGTATATCGCCGGAGTACCTGAAACGCGCCGATGCAAGGGTGCGCATTCCGCTGATGGGCCAGATCGGGTCGCTTAACGTATCCGTGGCCACCGGCATTATTCTATATGAAGCCATGAAACAGCGCCTCCACGACGGCAGCAACGCCAGCGTCTGAAGCCACAAGCCAAGCTATTTATATATCACAGGATATAATAAGAAGAAGGGCGAAAAAGAAAGGATGCTATATGCACGCCTTTCTTTTTCGACCTTCTTCCTTTGCCAGAGGCGGGAGATGCTTTCGCACCCCGCCCGTTGCCTATATATAATCCGGGCCTTTCTTAGACTTGGCGTCGGCCATAAAATCCTTTACCTTCTGCTCTTCTCCCTTCTTACAGATCATTAGCACATTGTCATACTCGGCCACAATATAATCCTCCAGGCCCTGCAGCACCACCAGTCTTTCCTTCGGCGTTTTCACGATGCAGTTTCTGGTGTCATATAGCATCACTTCGCCGTCCACTACGTTGCCGTTCGCGTCTTTCTCGTTGATGGTGTAGAGCGAGTTCCAGGTGCCCAGGTCAGACCACCCGATGTCGGCCAGCAGCACAAACACATTGTCCACCTTCTCCATAATGCCGTAGTCGATGGACACGTTGCGGCAGTGCGAGTAGGCCTTTGTGATAAAGTTCTGCTCCTCCGGCGTATTCATGACCGCGGTGCCTTCCTCAAAAATCTCCGTTATTTCTGACAGTTGCTGGCGGAAAGCGCGGATGATGCTCTGCACGTTCCATATGAAAATACCGGAATTCCACACAAAGTCGCCGCTGTCCATAAACATCTGCGCCAGTTCGAGGTTCGGCTTTTCAGTGAAGGTCTTCACTTTTTTAATGCGCTGCGACTCGTCGTTGATGTACTGTATATAGCCGTAGCCGGTGTCGGGTCGGCTTGGCGTGATGCCCAGGGTAATGAGCACATCGTCTTTGGCGGCAGCCTCCACCGCTTCTTTTATCACGTGGGTAAACTCATCCTGCTTCAGCACCACGTGGTCGGAGGGAGTTACCACCAGGTTGGCGTCGGGGTTTAGCTGCGCGATTTTATAAGAGGCGTACGCGATGCAGGGGGCGGTATTACGGCCGACAGGCTCCAGTAGAATCTGGTTATCGCTCAACTCAGGGAGCTGCTGCTGCACGAGCGTTTTGTAGTCTTTGTTCGTCACCACGAAAACGTTCTCGATCGGGCATATATCCCGGAAGCGGTTCATGGTCATTTGCAGCATGCTTTCGCCTGTTCCCAATACATCGTGGAACTGCTTCGGGTAATTCGTGCGGCTAAAGGGCCAGAAGCGGCTTCCAATGCCGCCCGCCATAATGACCACATACGTGTTGTTTCTCATATCTATATAAGTCCTTCTTTTAGTAAATCGTGCAGGTGCACAAAGCCCCCAAATTTACCTGAATTTGTCACAATAAGTTGTGTTATGCTTTTATTCTGCATCAGGGCCAGGGCTTCCACGGCATATTCAGCCGCTTCGATGGTGAGCGGGGCCGGTGTCATGATGTCTGTGGCGGTGATGCCCTCGATCGAATCATACTTGTTGAGCATGCGGCGCAGGTCGCCGTCTGTGATAATGCCGACCAGCTTTTCTGTGCCCGCTTCCAAAACGGCGGTGGCCCCTAATCGCTTGGAGGAGATCTCGATGATGATCTCTTTCAGCCTGGCGTGCTCCGATACGTACGGCGCCTCGTGCTGGGTATAGAGGTCGCCTACTTTCAGGTACAGGCGTTTGCCAAGGGAGCCGCCCGGGTGCAGGTGCGCAAAGTCGGCGCTGCTGAAGCCCCTGGCCTCCAGCAGGCACATGGCCAGCGCGTCGCCTAAGGCGAGGGCGGCGGTGGTGCTGGTAGTGGGGGCAAGGTTAAAGGGACAGGCCTCGCGCTCAATATTTGCGTTTAAGATATAGTCTGCGTTTTTGGCCAGGTAAGAATCGGTGCTGGAAACCATCGCCGCCAGTTTAGAGCCCTTGCGTTTGAGCAGCGGCACCAGCACTTTTATCTCGGGGGTATTGCCGCTTTTAGAAATGCAGATAACGAAGTCGTCCTGCTGTATCATGCCCAGGTCACCGTGTATGGCATCCGCAGCGTGCATAAACAAGGCCGGCGTACCCGTTGAGTTCAGCGTGGCCACGATCTTCTGTGCGATGTTTGCACTCTTGCCGATACCCGTCACCACCACGCGCCCTTTGATGGAAAGAATGGCTTCGACACATTTCTGAAACCCTTCGTCGATAAATTCTGCCAGTCTGGCGATTGCCTCCGCTTCAAGTTGTAAGACTTTTTTTGCAGTGAGGGTTATATTATGTGGGAGATTCAAATTAAATTTGTATAGTATACTCTAAGGGAGTACGTTGCTACCTGATTAAATAGTACGGTTACATGTCAGTAAAACAAGAGATAAATCTCAAGAACAAATTAAAAGAAGTTTTTGGGTATAATCAATTCAGAGGAAACCAGGAGTTGATAATAAACAACATTATCAACGGCCGGAACACTTTCGTGATTATGCCGACAGGCGCGGGCAAGTCGTTGTGCTACCAGTTGCCGGCCCTTTCTTTGCCCGGCACCGCCATCGTCATCTCGCCGCTGATTGCCCTGATGAAGAACCAGGTGGACCAGCTCAACGCCTTCGGGGTGAATGCCCAGTTCCTGAACTCCACCTTATCGAAGGCGGAGATAAACAAGGTGAAGAAGGAAACGCTGGCCGGCGAGGTGAAACTGCTCTACGTGGCGCCGGAGTCGCTTACGAAGGAGGAGAACATTGAGTTCCTGCGCAATTCGAATTTGTCTTTTGTCGCCATAGACGAGGCGCACTGTATCTCGGAGTGGGGGCACGACTTCCGCCCGGAGTACCGTCGCATCCGGGGCATCATCGACCAGATAGGCAACCTGCCCATTATCGCGCTCACCGCCACGGCCACGCCCAAGGTGCAGCTCGACATACAGCGGAACCTGCAGATGGACGAGGCCTCTGTGTTCAAATCCTCTTTTAACCGTACCAACCTCTATTACGAGGTGCGCCCGAAGCACCACACCAAGAAGCAACTGATCCAGTATGTGAAGAAGCACAAGGGCAAAAGCGGGATCGTGTATTGCCTGAGCCGCAAAAAGGTGGAGGAGATCGCGGAGCTGCTGCGCGTGAACGACGTGAAGGCGCTGCCGTACCACGCCGGCCTCGACTCGAATGTGCGGATGGCCAACCAGGATGCCTTCCTGAACGAAGACGCCGACGTGATCGTCGCCACCATTGCCTTCGGCATGGGCATCGACAAGCCGGATGTGCGCTTCGTGATCCACTACGACACGCCGAAATCCATTGAGGGCTATTACCAGGAAACCGGCCGTGCCGGGCGCGATGGCCTGGAGGGAAACTGCATCATGTACTACAGCTACGATGATATCGTGAAGCTGGAGAAATTCAACAAAGACAAGCCGGTAACGGAGCGCGATAACTCCAAGCTGCTCTTGCAGGAAATGGCCTCGTACGCTGACTCCGCCGTGTGCCGCCGCAAGCAGCTGCTGCACTACTTCGGCGAGACGTACGAGAAAGACTGTGGCTTCTGCGACAACTGCCTGCACCCGAAAGAGCGGTTCGAGGCGCAGCAGGAGGTGCAGCTGGCGCTGAAAGCGGTGGAGCAGACAGGCCAGCGTTTCACAATCGACCATATAACAGCCGTGCTGACGGGCCTGCGCAACCAGTACGTCACCAGCTACGACCACGACAAACTGGATGTGTTCGGAGCGGGCAAGGAGAATGACTCCCAGTTCTGGAGTTCAGTGGTGCGGCAGGTGCTCTTGTCGGGCTACCTGGAGAAGGACATCGAAAGCCTTGGGTTGGTGAAGCTGACGCAGAAAGGGATGGACTTCATCCAGAAGCCCCACGCGATCCAGCTCACGAAAGACCACAACTACGAGCAGGAAGTGAAGGAGGACGAGGAGAAGGAAGAGACGCAGGCCTCTGCCGGCCACGATGAGGTGCTGTTCGACCTGCTGAAGAGCCTCCGCAAAAAACTGGCGAAAGAGAAAAACCTGCCGCCCTACGTGCTGTTCCAGGATCCGTCGCTGAAAGAGATGGCCACGGTATACCCTACCACAAGGGACGACCTCGCGCATATAGGCGGCGTGGGCATGGGGAAGGTGCAGAAGTTCGGCAAGCCTTTCCTCGACCTGATCACCAAGTATGTGGAGGAGAACGACATTGTGACGGCGGCTGACGTGGTGGTGAAAACCACGGTGAACAAGTCTAAGATCAAAATTTATATCATTCAGCAGATCGATAAGAAGGTGGAACTGGAGGAGATCGCGGCGGCAAAGGACCTGACCATGCAGGAGCTGATAGAGGAGATTGAGCATATATGCTACTCCGGGACGAAGCTCAACCTGAACTACTATATAAACAATGTGCTGGACCACGAGCGGCAGGAGGAAATCTACGATTACTTCCTAAATGCCAGCACCGATAACATCGCAGAAGCGGTGAAAGAGCTTGGCACCGACGACTACACCGAAGAAGACCTGCGCCTGATGCGTGTGAAATTCATGTCGGAATACGCGAATTAAATTGTTACATGGTTAAATTGTTTAATTGTTAAATTGCCGGGTAACTTATGGTCTCAGTTTTGTGCCGTTTTTAATTTGGTGCATACGCAGAAGCTTTGTACTGTCTATGAGATCAACAATTTAACCATACAACAATTTAACAATTAAGCTACCAACGAATGAACGTACTGATAATAGGATCCGGGGCGCGTGAGCACGCCATTGCCTGGAAGCTGAGCCAGAGCGAATACTGCGACAAGGTATTTGTGGCGCCCGGCAACGCAGGCACTGCACAATACGGCACCACCGCTGCGGTAGATATCCACAACTTTGATGAACTGGCCAAGTTTGCCACCGATTTCAACATCATGATGATTGTGGTTGGGCCGGAGAACTCATTGGTGGAGGGCATTCACGATTACTTCCAGGGGTCGGAGTACCTGAAGCACATCCTGGTGATCGGGCCGAAGAAGGCCGGCGCCATGCTGGAGGGGAGCAAGGATTTCTGCAAGGCGTTCTTTCAACGCTACAACATCCCGACGGCTGCCTACCAGACCTTCACGGAAGACACGTTTGCCCAGGCGACGGCTTACCTGCGGGAGGGCAGCTTCCCGATCGTGCTGAAAGCGGATGGCCTGGCGCAAGGCAAAGGCGTGATCATCGCCCAGAACTACGATGAGGCGGTAGACGCCCTCGAGGACATGCTGCGCAACAAGCGCTTCGGCAATGCCAGCAGCAAGGTGGTGATCGAGGAGTATATGGAGGGCATCGAGGTGTCGGTGTTTATCCTCACGGACGGAAAAGAGTACGTACTGCTGCCGGAGGCGAAAGACTACAAGCGCATCGGCGAAGGCGATACCGGCCTGAACACGGGCGGTATGGGGGCCATATCCCCGGTGCCTTTTGTGGACGACGTGTTCATGCAGAAAGTGAAGGAGCGCGTAATTGAGCCAACGCTGCGCGGCATGCAGGAGGACCAGCTTGATTTTTCAGGTTTCCTGTTTATCGGGCTGATGAATGTGAACGGCGACCCGTTCGTGATTGAGTACAACGTGCGCCTCGGCGACCCGGAGACGGAGGCTATCCTGCCGCGCATCAAGTCAGATCTGTTTGAGCTGTTCAGGGCGCTGCACGACCACAAACTGGGCGAGTTTAAACTGGAAATCGATCCGCGCACGGCTGCTACCGTCTTCCTGGTGTCCGGCGGCTACCCGGAGGGGTTCGAGAAAGGAAAGGAAATCACGGGCATTGAGAACGTGCCGTCGGATGTGCTGGTTTTCCATGCCGGCACCAAGCTGGTGAACGGCAAGCTGGTGAACAACGGCGGCCGCGTGATAACGGTAACAGCCCTTGCCGATACCATGGAGGAGGCGCTGGAGAAAGCAAACGCCGCGGCGGCCGCTATCAAATGGCAGGATCGCTACTACCGTCATGATATTGGCTTTGACCTGAGAAGCACGCTTGCCTGAAGGCCATATATAAGTTAAACTAAAAAGCGAAGGCCGGTGAATCTCACCGGCCTTCGCTTTTTAGTTACTGCACAGATGCTTAGCAGTACTCCTCGAAAGCACCCTGCAGGTTGTCAACGATGCGGTTCAACTCGTTGCCCTCGATGTGGTAGCGCTCGATCATATGCACCAGCTCACCGTCCTTAAAAAGGGCGATGGATGGGGATGACGGCGGGTAAGGCAGCATATGCTCACGCGCCTTGGCGACGGCGTCCTGCTCCATGCCGGCAAAAACCGTTACCAGTTTCGCCGGCTTTTTGTCGCTGGCGGCCACCGCCATTTTAAGGGCCGGCCGTGCTTTAGCGGCTGCGCAGCCGCAAACAGAGTTTACGGCCAGCAGCACGGTGCCTTCCGATTTAATTGCCTGGTCTACTTCTTCAGGTGTCATAAGCTGCTCAAAGCCAGAAGACGTAAGGTCCTCGCGGATAGGCGCAACCATATATTCAGGATACATTGCCATATGAATTCAGTTTGTAAGTGTAAATGTTCTGCAAAGTTAACAAATCAGAACCAAAAAAGATAGATGCCGTTTCCGGAGAGCTCGCTCAAGGAAGGAAGGCAGGATTTATTCAAATATTAATTTGATTATATATAGAATATTCATAAATCTATTTATAAAGCATAACCCTTTCGTTCCTAAGGATGTATAGGCTAAAATTACAGCACATGGCAGCGTGTCGCAGCCACTGCAACGCAAGGGAGCCGGGTAGCTTTTACCTGCCTGCCGAGCGTCTTTGCCCTGTCAGTTTTTGGGCCGGAGAAGGAGATACTGCAGGTTGCTGTTGCATTACAACCAAGCTCAGAAGAACAGAGACACCCTTATTGACATGCTCACTTTCAACCAAAAAAGCACATCCCCCTGTGTGCGGTATTTTTACCTGCCCGCTAACCCTTCGAAGCAATCGGAGGTTATTGAGGTGCTCAACAGCGGCTCCGACGTGGTGCAGGTGCCCATGCGGGAAGAGGACCTGGAGCTAACCGCCTTTTTTGAGCGCGGACTCACCCCACGCGAAAAAGCCCTGTACAAAAGCAGCGAGACCTGGAAAGTATTCAGCTATTGGGAGGAGCTACAGCACGACCATTTGCAGTATGGGCTGAAAGACGAGGAACTGCGTATCCTGCTAAGCTTGAGAAACCGCTACTCCCTTGAAGACGATGCTGCGGTCTCAGCCTGAGCAACCTGCTGCGCTTAAAAAACTCATTTATATATAAAAGGCCGCTCCACCATATGGTGGAGCGGCCTTTTATATATAAATGAGGGCGGTGTAGCTGCCTGTTAATTCACCTGAATCTCATCCAGGTAAAGCCACGTCTTCTCACCGGCGCCGCGTTTGCCTTCCGGAACGGTCTGCGTGTTCTTCACCGTCACTTTCACGTAGCGCACTGTCGCGGGCTTCACGTCTACTTTCATGATGGCCTTAGACCCGGCTACTTCCGCAACGGCATCGGTGGTGCCCATTGGCTGGAAGCTCTTTCCGTCGGTGGAGCCATATACCTCTACGCCTTTCGGGGGATATACGTACGTGCCCCCCGTGTTCAGGGCGTGCACCACCACGTTGCTTACCTGCTGCGCGGTTCCCAGGTCGATCGTCGCCTCCAGGTCGTTTCCGGAGTAGCCGATCGATTTCTCATCGCGGCCGCCTTTTTCGTTGATGATGCCGTCGACGAGCGTGAAGGCGCCGTTCCCGGGAAAGCTTTCCGAAGGCTGCTCTTTCAGCGAGATGGCTTTCCCGGTGGCCTTGTTGATGTTCAGTTTCAGGGTCAGGGAATCAACCAGCTCGTCGCCCTTATAGAAGAGCCCTGTTACCTGCGCCGACTCTTTCAACTGGAGCGGACTGGTGTACGCCTGCGTGCCCTGCTTGCCTTTGATCGAATACAGCAGCTTGCCCAGGTCTTTCTTGCCGTCCATCTTCACCGTGATACCGTCACCGCCTGGTGTGGGCGCAACCTCCGCGTTAATGTCGTAGTAGGCCTTGCTGTAGTTCGCTCCCCACAGGTCGTAACGCTTGAACTGTGTCAGCAGCCGTTTCTCAAAGTCATTCCAGTCTTTCTTCTCCGGGGCGGTCCACAGCACCTCGCTCAGGGCGGTCATCCTCGGGAAAACCTGGTATTCCACCTTGGCCGGGTTGTTCATATACTCTGTCCACACGTTGCCTTGTGCGCCCAGTATATACTTTGCCTGTTCTGCCGTCAGTTCCTTCGGGATGGGGTTATAGCTGTAGGTTTTCTGCACCGTGGTGAAGCCGCCGATGGTCACGGAGTCTTCGCGCTGGCTCTGGGAGTGGTCCAGGTACACATGGGAGCCCGGGGTCATGATGACATAGTGGTTTTGCTGGGCCGCCGCGATACCGCCTGCCTCGCCCCGCCAGCTCATCACGATGGCATTGGGTGCCAGGCCGCCCTCCAGGATCTCGTCCCAGCCGATGATGGTCCTGCCCTTGCTGTTGATGTACTTCTCCATGCGCTGGATAAAGTAGCTCTGCAGTTCGTGCTCGTCCTTCAGGCCTTCTTCTTTGATGCGCTTCTGGCACAGCGGGCATACCTTCCAGTTTGCCTTGGGGCTTTCGTCGCCGCCAATGTGGATGTACTTCGACGGGAAGATAGCCAGCACCTCATCCATCACATCCTCCAGAAAGGTGAACGTGGAGTCTTTTCCGGCGCAGTACACATCATCAAACACCCCCCAGGTCTCCTCTACTTTGTAGGGGCCGGTGCCGGGGCAGCCTAACCAAGGGTAAGATGTGAGGGCTGCGCTGGCGTGGCCGGGCATCTCGATCTCCGGAACCACCGTGATGTGCCTGTCTGCGGCGTATTGCACGATCTCCCGGGCTTCTTCCTGGGTGTAGAAACCGCCGTAAGGCTTGCCCGTGTTGCCGGTACCGGGGAAGCGGCCAATGATGGTGCCGTTGCGCTGACCGCCCACTTCCGTCAGCTTCGGGTATTTCTTGATCTCAAGCCGCCAGCCCTGGTCTTCCGTCAGGTGCCAGTGGAAGTAGTTCATCTTGTGCAGGGCCAGGTAATCGATGTACTTCTTGATGAAAGACACCGGGAACATATGGCGGCCCACATCCAAGTGCATGCCGCGGTAAGCGAAACGCGGCGCATCCGCTATGGCCACCATCGGAACCGCCAGCGAAGCGCTTTTCTCCACCGGCAGCAGCTGGATCAGGGACTGCAGGCCATGGAAAGTGCCGGCATGCGTCTCGCCTTCTATCACCACGCCACCCTCGGTCACGTTCAGGCGGTAGGCGTCTTTTGCCGCAGCGTCTTTGGCTGGCTTGCGCGTGGTGAGGCGTATATAGTCCTTCTTTTCCTTCTTGTCGATGTCCAGCTGAAAGCCATATACCTCCTGCAGGTACTCGTTCAGGAACTCGGCTGTTTTCCGGTCTGCCTTGTCTTTTACCGCGATCGTTGTGTTTTTCGTGATCGTAAAGTTCCCGGGCTTCACCTGCACGCTGGCAGGCTTCGGGATGATGTTCACTTCCTGCGCTGACGCCACGTGCGCCAGCAGGAGAAACAGGAAAAATAACTTCTTCATGTAATCTGGTTTAGGTAAGAGGGTTTAACTATAAAGGAAGGCTGCCTGATACCGGTTGCGCCGTCCTGATCTTGTGCCCATATATGGCGAAGTAAAAGATTACAAGGTAGCAGGGCACCATGATCCAGTAAGCCTGCTGCGGGTCGATGGTGTCGGCCAGCCAGCCATATAGCAGGGGCAGTACGGCGCCGCCTGCAATACCCATGATCAGCAGCGAAGAGCCTATCTTGGTGAAGCGGCCCAGGTCCGCGATGGCCAGTGGCCAGATGGCAGGCCACATCAGGGCGTTTGCCAGTCCCAGCAGGGAGATCGACATCACGGAGACGTAGCCCTCAGAGAAAATAGCGACCAGTGAAAGGATCACGCCCAGCACCGCCGACAACTGCAGCGCCTTCGACTGGGATATATACTTCGGAATGGCGAAGATGCCGATGACGTACCCCACCAGCATCGCGATCATGGTGTAGGTGGTGAAGATCTTTGCATCCACCAGATCGATGCCCTTGGAGGCGCCGTAGCTGATCACGGTATCGCCGGCCATTACTTCCACGCCTACATACAGGAACAGTGTAAAGGCACCCAGCAGCACGTGCGGGAACTGCATGATGCTTGTTTTATTTGTATTGGCAACGGCTACGGTTTCGTCTTCCTGGTCGGTGTCTATTTCGGGCAGGGCTGAGAAAGAAACCAGCACGGCCAGCACCACCAGCACACCTGCCATCACCAGGTAAGGCGTAATCACCTTCGTGGCCAGCGCATCCAGCTCCAGGGCCTGCTGCGCGGCGCTCATGCCGCCCAGGCTGTTCACCAGGGCATCGGCGTTATCCAGGATAATGGCGCCAAGGATGAACGGCGCGAGCGCCCCGGCCACTTTATTACAGATACCCATGATACTGATGCGCTTTGCTGCACTCTCGCGGGGGCCCAGTATGGTCACGTAGGGGTTCACCGCCGTCTGCAGGATGGCCAAGCCGGTACCCTGCACAAACAGGCCGATCAGGAAAAAGAGATAGGTTCGCGTCATGGCGGCCGGAATAAAGATCAGGGCACCCAGGGCCATGACGCCCAGCCCCACCGACATCCCTTTCTTGAAGCCGGTTTTCTTGAGCACCCAGGCCGATGGGATGGCCATCACCAGGTAAGCCACATAAAAAGCGAAGGCCACCAGGTACGACTCGAAGTTGTTGAGCTCGCAGGCGATCTTCAGGTAGGGGATGAGGACGGAGTTGAGCCATGTTACGAAGCCGAAGATGAAGAACAACGCCCCTATGATCAGCATTGACCGCATACTGCCGCTGCTCTGTGAGGCGGTGGCTGATTTTTCTTCTGTTGCTAATGATTTTTGTGCCATCGGATAATGCTGTTTAGCTGTTTATAGGATAGGTTTTAGTTGATGCTTGTTGCTGGTAAGGTCTGGAAATTTAGTTCAAACACCGGCTTTATACCAGTGTAGCGCTGGCTTTATCTGCGCTCCGCAGCTGGAAGAGTGCCGCGGCACCCAGCAAAGCGGCGTTATCGATCTCGGACGGCTCGATAACCAGCCGGGCAGTCACCCGCTTGAACGGGAAAGCCCGCACGCATTCCAGCATCGCCTCTTTATATAAGTGGAACGACTTGCTGACAGAGCCGCCCAGGAAGATCGCTTCCGGGGAGAGGGTATATAAGATGAGGTTGACGACGTTTCCAACATGCTGCCCATACTCATGGAATGCCTCGATTGCCTCTTTGTTCCCGGCTTCCGCGCTCTTCCTCATCTGGCCTCCTTCTTGGCCGTACCGCTGCTGGAAGAACTTGCCGCCGCAGTAGGCGTCATAGGTTTTGTCTAAATAAGGGATGCTGCCGAACTCCCCCGCACCGGAGAGGGTGCCGGTGTAGAGGCTGTTGTTGATGATAATGCCTGCCCCCATGCCCGTGCCGAGCGTTATCCCCACCACGTTCTTGTAGGGCTTCGCCTTGCCATATACTTTCTCGCCAAGCACAAACGTGTTGGCGTCGTTGGTCAGGTACACGGGTATATGGAAGCGGTCCTCGAGGTACGTGCGGAGGGGCACCTCCTGCCACGAAGGGATGTTGACGACATCGTACACACAGCCGGCTGCCTCGTCCACCAGGCCGGGCACGCCAATCCCGATCCCGGCCACCTGCTCATCTATGAGCGGCGAAACCCCTGCCGCTATTTCCGCCAGCACCTGCTTCTGCGAAGCATGTGCGGAAGTGGGCAACTTTACCTGCTTCAGGAGTACTCCATCCTGTATGACGCCGATATGGACCTTGGTGGCCCCCATGTCTATACAGATGATCTTTTGGCTTTTCATAGCGCGTTATATATGGCTTATTGGTTAAGAGCGGCTGTCGCCCGGTTGCCCGGTGTGCCTTTCCGGCTCTCAAAAGAGAAATCACCGGTATCCCTTTATGCAGGACACCGGCTTTTTCACCCTCACAAAATGTTTCTGCTAGTAACCCGGCAAACTAGAAATGGTACCTGACAAATGCTTCCATCGCTTCGTAGTCTGCCAGCCCCAGGTTGTCGTAATCCCGGGCGGTTTCTCGGTTCCGCTCCTCGGCCCGCACCCAGAACTCGCGGGCGTCGTCTCCCGGGAAAACCGGCCTGTCTTTCTGCGACTGGTGCTTGAAGATGGCGTTCCTTTTCCGCTCCACCTCCTGGGGCGACAGCGGCACGGCCATCTCTATCTCGTGCGTCTCGAATTCGTGCCAGGCGCCACGGTACATCCACAGCCAGCAGTTCTCGATCCAGCGCTCTGTTTTGCTCTCGCGGAGGCGGCGCAGGGCCTCAATGATGATCCGGAAGCTGACGATGTGGGTGCCGTGCGGGTCTGCAAAGTCGCCGGCGGCAAACAGCTGGTGCGGCTTTACCTGCTTCAGCAGGTCCATGGTCAGTTCAATATCGCGGTCCGTCACGGAGTTCTTCCGCACCTTGCCCTCTTCGTAGAAAGGCAGGGCCATGAAGTGGATGTGGTCGTCCTCGAGCCCGGCATAGCGCGCGGCGGCAATGGCCTCGCTCTTCCGGATGAAGCCCTTCACATTGCGCACCTCCTGGGTGTCCGGCTGGTTTGGCTGCTTTGTCTCGAAGAACGTGCGCATCTCCTCATATATGGCCTTCAGCCGCTGGCTGTCTTCCCCGATGCTCTTGTCGAAGTCAATGGCGAATTCCATGTACCGCAGTACGTCATCGTCCCACACGGCCGTGTTGCCGCTGGTCTGGTAGGCCACATGCACGTCGTGCCCCTGGTCCACGAGGCGGATAAACGTGCCGCCCATCGAAATGACATCGTCGTCGGGGTGCGGCGAGAAGATGATGACGCGCTTGCGGGCGGGCTCGGCGCGCTCTGGGCGCTGCGTGTCGTCGGCGTTGGGCTTGCCGCCCGGCCAGCCCGTGATGGTGTGCTGCAGCTTGTTGAATATATGGATGTTGATGTTGTAGGCCGGGCCTTTCTCCACGGCCAGCTGCGCCATGCCGTGGTTGTTGTAGTCTTCTTCCGTCAGCTTCAGCACCGGCTTATTCATGGTGTTCGAGAGCCAGATTACGGCTTTCTTCGTCAGCTTTTCGTCCCACACGCAATCCTTCACCAGCCACGGCGTATCGAAGCGCGTCAGGGCGGAAGCGGCGTCCATGTCCAGCACAAACTCCACCTTGTCCGACAGCTGCAGGTAGGTGGCGGGCACATCAGAGGAAATCTCACCCTCCACGGCCTTTTTAATGATAGGGGCCTTCTTTTGGCTCCAGGCCATCAGGATGATCTCGCGGGCCTTGAAGATGGTGCCGATGCCCATGGTGATGGCCTTGGTGGGCACGTTCTCCTTGCCCCCGAAGTCGCGCGAGGCGTCGCGGCGTGTCAGGTCGTCGAGGGTGACGAGGCGCGTGCCCGAGTTAGGCGCCGAGCCCGGCTCGTTGAAGCCAATGTGGCCGGTTCGGCCGATGCCCAGTATCTGCAGGTCCAGCCCGTTCAGCTCCTCTATCTTGCGTTCATAGGCCAGGCAGTAGGCCACAATCTCATCCTTGCTGAGGGTGCCGTCTGGTATATGGATGTTCTCCTTCGGGATGTCGATATGGTCGAAGAGGTTCTCGTTCATGAACGTCACGTAGCTCTGGGCGGCGGTGGGGCTCATGGGGTAGTACTCATCCAGGTTAAACGTGACCACGTTCTGGAAGCCCAGCCCTTCCTCACGGTGCAGGCGCACGAGTTCGGCGTACATCTCGACGGGGGTGGCGCCAGTGGCTAGGCCTAGCACCGCGCGCTCCCCCTGGCGCTGCTTGCCCCGGATCAGGTCTGCCACGCGGTGGGCGACCTTCACGGAGGCGATGTGCTCGTCGGGGTACACCGTTACCGGCAGTTTTTCAAAGCGTGTTTCTTCCAGAAGATTTAATCGGGCCATAGTTTTAAGCTGTTATATGTTTTATATATGATTTCGGGGAGGCGATCCACAGCCTGCCGCCTCCTGTCACTTCACAGACGCTATCTGCTTCTCAAAAATATTCTCCATCACCGTTGCCACGGACCCCAGTATGCCGGCGTCCTTGCCCAAGTCGGAGAGCGCCAGGGAGGTGTTTTCCCGCAGTTGTGTCATGCAGTAGGTGTTGATGGACTGCTGGATCGGGATGGTGATATACTGTCTTGCCTCGGCGATTTTTCCGCTCAGGATGATCGTCTCCGGGTTAAAGAGCTGGATCAGGATGGCGATGCCCTTGCCCAGGTGCCTGCCGGTCTCTGCCAGTATGCTGATGGCGTACTGATCGCCTTCGTTGGCGGCATTGATGATCAGGCGGGGCTCCAACTGCTCCAGCTGCTCCTCTGTGAGGGAGCGCAGCATAGTGCTCTGTCCGGACCGGATGCCTTCCCTTGCCATGCGCGCCAGGGCAATGCCGGAGGCCACGGTCTCCAGGCAGCCCCGCTTGCCGCAATGGCAGAGCGCGCCGTCTTCTACCAGCGGGATGTGCCCGAACTCCCCTGCGAACCCGGAAGCGCCGGTGCGCAGCTTGCCGTCAATGATAATGCCGAGCCCCAGGCCCCAGTCCATCGAGAGCACCAGCACGTTCTTCTTGTTCTGGGCGAGGCCGAACCGGTACTCGGCCAGTGTCGCGCTCTTCACGTCGTTCTGTATATAAACGGGCTTCTCAAACTTCTTCTCCAATACCTCCTGCAGCGACTCCTCTACCTGCTGCGTCAGCAGATATGTGTGGTTCTTGCCGCTCGCAGAAGCCACCAGCCCCGGCATGCTGACGCCAATGCCCATCAGTTTGTCCGTGTTGATGCCGGATTCCCGGATCAGGCTGCTGGCATAGGCGTGCAGCTGCTCCACGGCACTCAGGTCTTTGGATATCTGCAAAGGGTAGGTTTGGGTGGCGGTGATCTTGTTGTTGTTGTTGTCGAAGATGGTCATGCGCGTTTTGAAGCGCTCCATGTCGATGCTCAGCACGAACAGCGAGTTATCTTTCAAACCGTAGAGGTCGGGCTTGCGCCCGCCCACGGACTTGCCCTGCCCCTGTTTCTCCACAAAGCCCTCCGCGATCAGTTCGTTCAGGATGCCCATCGCAGTGGGGGGGCTGATATGGAAGCGGGTGCAGATCTCCGTATTTGTTTTGGCGCCCTTCACATACAGGTGCTTTATAATCCTGAGCTTCTGCAGGTGTTTTTTGCGCTCCAGGTTGTTCAGGCTACCTATATGCCTCTCTTCTATAAGTGTCGGCTCCATTGCTGCTAAAATTTACGCTAAATTGAATAAAACTTTAAAATCGACAAAATCTTTTATTAATTTTTTTAAAAAGTGCCGGTATTTATAAAAAAGCAAGATGTAATGCCTGTTCCTTAAAAGTGTTCTTAAAGTTATTAAATGTAATTTATACAGTTTATGTAAGTTGTTTAGCTTGAAAGAAAAAATATTTTTATTCTTTAGTAAATATGGTTTTTTATCATAAATTTGGAGATGATACAGCATTTGAGTGCTCAATCACTGTGTTTGTGTACCACTTTTTATTACACTGTAGTTTCTTCTATTACGCTTCTTTTTCACTAAATGCTCAACAGCTTCAGATGCTTGGAGGCTATATATAGCTTAGCTCTCCTATAGAGTTGAAAGTTATTCTAATCTCAAATAACCTATTATGAAACAGAGTTACTTTAGTACATGGATGCTCTCGCAGCGCAGCCATCTGAAAACCGTACCTCAGAAGAAGGTACTCGCCCTGCTGCTGGCAGCTGCCTGCCTCTCGCAAGGGCAAGTGCAGGCAGAAGCCTACACTGACAACTCAACTTCCTCCCTCTACCACACTGAAAGCGGAAGCGCCTTCTTGATGGAAGGGATTGTGCTGCAGGGCACGGAAATAAGCGGAAGAGTGACCGGCGATGACGGGCAGGGGGTGCCCGGCGCAACGGTGGTGGTGAAAGGGACCACGGTGGGTACCGCCACGGATGCCAACGGTAACTTCACGCTCAGTGTGCCGAGCGGCAGCAATACCCTGGTTGTCTCCTTTATTGGCTATAAGTCGCAGGAGGTTCTGATCAATAACCGCTCAACCGTGAATGTTTCGCTGGCTACAGACGCGCAGGCGCTGCAGGAAGTGGTCGTGACAGGCTATGCCACGCAGGAGAAAAAGGACCTGACGGGTGCAGTGGCCGTGGTGGATGTAACCGAAATGACCAAGCAGCCAGAGGCCCAGGTGACAAGCATGTTGCAGGGTAGGGCAGCCGGTGTGACGGTGGTTGGCTCAGGGCAGCCGGGTGCTGCACAGCAGGTGCGTATACGCGGTTTTAACACGTTCGGGAACAACAGCCCGCTCTATGTGGTGGATGGTGTGCCTACGCAGAACATCAACGACATCAACCCGAACGACATCGCCTCTCTGCAGGTGCTGAAAGATGCCGGCTCTGCCTCTATTTACGGCTCCCGTGCCGCCAACGGCGTGGTGATCATCACCACAAAACGAGGGAAGAACAAAGTAACGGTGCAGTACGACGGGTACTATGGCACGCAAAGGCCGCCTGAGGGCAATGTATGGGATCTGGCTGACCCACAGGGGATGGCCGAACTCAACTTCCGTGTTGCGCCTAATGAGACATTATATGGCGCAGGAGCGAACCCTGTGCTGCCAGACTACCTGGCTGTCGGCAACAATACCGGCCTGATGGAAGGCGACCCACGGACAGACCCTTCAAATTACAACGTGAATCCTTTTTACACAGGAGGTAGCAGCGAACTGGGGTCTTTCTATCGCATCGTGCGCGCAAATAAAGAAGGCACCAACTGGTTTGAGGAAATCTTTGATCCGGCGCCTATCCAGAGCCATAACGTAGCCGTGAGCGGTGGTAGCGATATGGGGAATTATTATTTCTCAGCCAATTATTTCGACCAGCAGGGAGCCCTGATGAACACCTACTTTAAAAGGTACACCGTCCGGGCAAACAGCACCTATAATGTGACGGAGAAGATCCGGGTGGGGGAGAACCTGTCGTACTCCATCATCGACAACGTGCAGGTTGGCGGCGGTGAAAACGCTATCAACATGGCCTACCGGCAGCAGCGGATAATCCCGGTATATGATATTATGGGCAACTTTGCCGGCTCGTTTGGCAATGGACTGGGGAACGCCCGTAACCCTGTGGCGCAACTTACCAGGATCGGGGATAACAATGCGCTGAACAACCGCCTTTTTGGTAACGTGTTCGCAGAGGTAGACTTCCTGGATGGCTTCACGGCCCGCACCAGCTTTGGGGGCGAGATGTACAACAACTCCAACAGGTCCTTTACTTATCCGGAGTATGAAAATGCCGAGAATAATACGGTGAACCAGTTTAACCAGAGCGCCAGCAACGGCTATAACTGGACCTGGACCAATACGCTGGCCTATAAGAATACCTTCAACGACATACACGACTTGGGTGTAGTGGTAGGAACGGAAGCCTATAATAATTTCTATAATGAGGTAGGCGGCTCCACGCAGGGCTACTTCTCTTTTGATCCTAACTTTACCACGCTCAGCACCGGTTCAGGCACCCCGACTAACTTCAGTGGCAGAAGCGAAGATGCGCTTTTCTCCCTGATCGGAAGGGTGGATTACAGCCTGCTGGACAAGTACCTGCTGGGATTGGTTATTCGTCGGGACGGGTCTTCCCGCTTCGGGGAGGATGACCGATATGGGGTGTTCCCGGCGGTGAGTGCCGGCTGGCGTATATCCGAGGAAGCCTTTATGCAGGATGTGGCCTGGATCACGGACCTGAAGATCCGCGGGGGGTATGGTGTGATGGGGAACCAACTGAACGTGACACCCGGCAACGTCTTCACTACGTACGGTTCAAGCAGAACTGTTTCCTTCTACGATATTAATGGTACCAACAGTCTTAATGAAGAAGGCTTCAGAAAGAGTCGTATCGGTAACCCGAATGCGAAGTGGGAAACCAACATCAACAGCAACATCGGTTTTGATGCCACTCTGTTCAATGGCAAAATAGACGTGACCGCTGACTATTATGTGAAGGAAATTGAGGACCTGTTGTTTAACCCGGAACTCCCAGGTACCGCAGGTGCTGCAGCCGTGCCGTTCGTGAACATTGGCCAGATGCGGAACCAGGGGATTGATGCCGCTGTGACCGGGCATATTGAGGCTACCTCTGACCTGAGGTTCGACATTACCGGTACGCTCACCACGTATAACAACGAGATTCTGAAGATATCCAATGGTGCGCAGAATTTTGACCTGGAGTCACGCCGCTTTAACGGCAGTAACATTATCCGTAACCGGGTGGGTGATGCGATGAGTTCTTTCTTCGGCTATCAAATCGAAGGCTTCTGGGACGATGCGGCAGAGATCAACGCTGCCAACGATGCAGCGAAGGCAGCAACAGGCAATCCTGATGCTGTTTACCAGTCAGATGTGAGCTTAGGCCGCTTCCGTTATGCCGATACAAACGGGGACGGCTTCATCACCCCTGATGACAGAACGATATTGGGAAGCCCGAACCCGGATTTCACCTACGGGCTGAACATCGCGGCTAATTACAAGGGCTTCGACTTCAGTATGTTCCTGTATGGTAGCAAGGGCAATGAGATCTGGAACCAGGTAAAATGGTGGACTGATTTCTACCCGAACTTCCTCGGGGCAAAAAGTAACACTGCCGTGTACGATGCCTGGACACCTGAAAACAAGAATGCCACAGCGCCTATTCAGGAGAACGTCGGCTCTTTCAGCACTTCGAACGTTCCCAACTCCTATTACGTGGAGGATGGCTCTTACCTGAGAGCGAAGAACGCGCAATTGGGCTACACCCTGCCAACTGAACTGATCAGCAAATACGGAATGGGCAGTCTGAGGGTGTATGTGCAGGCAGCTAACCTGTTTACGATTACAGACTATTCGGGCATTGACCCTGAGATTTCGGGAGGCACAACTGCCTTTGGTATAGATGAAGGCAATTACCCGAACATGCGCCAGTACCTGGTAGGGCTTAATGTTTCCTTCTAATTTTTTGTCTTAATTAATTCCGATATATGAAAAGGTTTAAATATATAGTTTACGCGGCCATGGTGGCAACCATGCCGCTGTTTATCTCCTGCAGCGATGACTTTCTGGAAAAGCCAGCCATAGGCGCCCTGAGTGATGATGTGCTGGCCAATAAGGCGGGTGTGGAAAAACTTCTGATTGGTGCCTATGCATCCCTGGATGGAATAGATATAGGCAACTGGGAAGTAGCCCCCTCCAATTGGGTATATGGTAGCGTGGCCGGAGGAGAGGCACACAAAGGCAGCAACGGCGCAGACCAGCCTGCGATCAACCCTATTGCAACATTCAACATAGATGCAAGCAATGGCTTTATAAACCTCAAGTGGCGGGCGATGTATGAGGGCATTTCCCGTACGAACTCGGTGCTGAATGTACTCGCCGTGGCAGAAGGTATTTCGGAAGAGGACAAGCAGCGGATTGCAGCGGAGGCGCGTTTCCTGCGCGGACACTACTACTTTGAACTGAAGAAGATGTTCAACATGGTGCCTTGGATTGATGAGACAACCACTGAGTTCAACCAGCCAAACAACGTAGACATCTGGCCAAATATTGAGGCAGACTTCCAGTTCGCGTTTGATAACCTGCCAAACACGCAGGCGCAGGTGGGCAGAGCGAATAAGTGGGCAGCAGCCGCTTATCTGGGTAAAACTTACCTGTATCAGAAGAAATATGCGGAGGCAAAGGGTATGTTTGACCAGGTTATCACAGAAGGCGTTACCAGCAATGGGCTAACGTACGGCCTGGTAGACAAATTTAAGGACAACTTTGATGCCAGCGCTGAGAATAACAAGGAATCGGTTTTTGCGGTGCAGATGGTGGCCAACGACGGTACCAACACCATAGCGAATGCTAACCAGGGCGAGATGCTGAACTTCCCGTACAACAGCCCTTTCCGCTGCTGCGGCTTTTACCAGCCGACCCTGGACCTGGCAAACTCGTACCAGACAACCCCGCAGGGCCTGCCTGTGATAGACAATTACAATGCGGACCCACTGAAGAACGATCAGGGCATCGGATCTGACCAGGCCTTTGTGCCAGACCAGCAGCCGGTGGACCCCCGCCTGGATTGGACAGTAGGTCGCCGGGGCATCCCTTTCCTGGATTGGGGACTACACCCAGGGCAGGCCTGGATTCGTGAGCAGTCTACTGCCGGTCCGTACTCTGCCAAGAAGCACATCTACTGGCAAGCCACCGCAGACACCTATTCAGACCAGAGTTCATGGGCGCCAGGCTCTGCCATAAACGTGCTCATCATCCGTTTCGCGGATGTGCTGCTGATGGCGGCCGAGGCCGAGGCGCAGTTAGGGAACCTGGAGCAGGCGCAGGAGTATGTGAATATGGTGCGCGAAAGGGCCGCAAAGCCTGAGAACATCGTGAACACCTACGTAGACCCAGCCGAACCGCTGGATGGCTTCACAAGCCAGCCGGCAGCCAATTACAATGTAGCGCCATACCCGGCTGGCTATTTTGCAGGACTCGGTCAGGAAGGGGCCCTGGAAGCCATTTACTTTGAGCGCAAACTGGAACTGGCCCTGGAAGGCCACCGTTTCTTCGACCTGGTGCGTTGGGGAAAAGCTGCCGAGGAGTTAAATGCTTTCTTCGACTACGAAGGAGCCATTCTCCCGGATGTTGAGGGTGGGTTTTTCACGACCGGCAAAAATGAATACTACCCTATCCCGCAACGACAGATAGACTTGCAGACTGTGGGCGGGGAATCTGTGCTGACACAGAACCCGGGTTATTTGTAGAATGCCTTGTGTCTTCCTTTTTCTATGACATAAGTTAAAACAAAATTATCATGGAAGCCTCCAGAGCCAATGCTCTGGGGGCTTTTTGCTTCCTTGCGGCAGGAGGGAGAAAGTGTTTCTGAAATTTGCTTTTATTTCTGCATATTGATTGCGGCAAAGAACCTAATAAACAGCTGTTTGGTTTGTAAAGCAGTGAGTGCCAGGTAATCAACATGCCCTGTCTGTTTCTGTTATATATGATGCGTTATTCCTGTAACACCCTTCTCTTACTACTCTCCCTGTTTCTTCTGTTACCGGCATGCAGGCAGCAGGAAAAGCATCTTTTTGAGAGACTGCCTTCCGACGAAACCGGCATCAGCTTCTCTAACCGCATCACCGAATCTGATACGATGAACGTCCTCAAGTCGGAGTATATCTACAATGGCGGCGGCGTAGGCATCGGGGATTTCAACAAGGATGGCCTGCCCGACATTTACTTCACCGGCAATATGGTCGCCAACAAACTGTACCTAAACAAAGGCGATTTTAAGTTCGACGATATCACGGCGAAAGCACGGGTGACGGGCGAGGGCAAATGGTGCTCGGGCGTGGCGCTGGTGGATATAAATAACGATGGCTGGCTGGATATATACGTGGGTGCCACGATGAAGAAAGACTCGCTTAGCCGGGCGAACCTGCTGTACATCAACAACGGCACAGGCAAGGACGGGGTGCCTACCTTTACCGAGTCAGCGGCACGGTACGGCATTGCCGACACGGGCTATACAACCAACGCCGCTTTTTTTGATTACGATAACGATGGCGACCTCGATTTATATGTAGTTATCAGCGTTATCAATACCGGGGTGCCCAGTACATACCGCAAGAAGATAACCGACGGCTCCGCCCTGAACACGGACCGGCTTTACCGCAACAACGGGGATAACACGTTCACCAACGTGTCGGGCGAGGCCGGGATCCTGACAGAGGGGTTCGGTCTGGGGATTGCGATCAATGACATAAACCTGGATGGCTGGCCGGATATATACGTTACCAACGACTACCTCTCCAACGACCTGCTTTATATCAACAACCAGGACGGCACCTTCACCGATAAAATCGGGGATTACCTGAAGCATACCAGTTACTCGGCCATGGGCAACAGCGTGACCGATATCAACAACGATGGTTTGGTGGATATTCTGGCGCTGGACATGCTGCCGGAGAGCAACAAGCGGAAGAAAATGATGCTGATGCCAAATAATTACGCCACCTACCTCAACAACGCCAGGTACGGGTATCAGCACCAGTATTTCCGGAACACGCTGCAGCTTAACCAGGGCATGGCGCCTGAGGGGCATCCGGTGTTTAGTGAGGTAGGCCAGCTGACCGGCCTCTACCAGACCGACTGGAGCTGGGCCCCGTTAGTAGCGGATTTTGACAATGATGGCCTCCGGGATGTGATCATCACCAACGGTTTCCCAAAAGACATCACCGACCAGGATTTCAGAGTATACCGAAACGGGCCGGCAGGCTTTGTAGGGAGCTACGAACATCTCGCCGACTCTATCCCGGTGGTGAAGGTCTCGAACTACGCCTTTAAAAACCGTGGGGACCTGTCCTTTAGCGACGAGACGCAAAAGTGGGGATTAGACATTCCGTCTTTTTCGAATGGCGCGGCCTATGCTGACCTGGACAATGACGGCGACCTGGATTTTGTTGTAAACAACATCAACGACAGTGCCCTGGTCTATCGCAACAGTCTCTACACGGCCGAGACAGGCCCAGCCAATAATCATTTCTTGCGCCTGAAGTTTAAAGGCAATACCCCGAACGGAGCCGGATTAGGGGCTACGGCCACCATCTACTATGGCAAGGGCAAAACGCAGTTCCACGAAAACAGTGTTTACAAAGGGTACCTGTCTACTGTTGAGAACGTCGCCCACTTTGGGTTAGGGAACACGCAGCAAGTTGATTCGCTGAAGGTGGTGTGGCCGGGGGGGAAGTACCAACTGCTCAGAAATGTAAAGGCAGACCAGGTGCTGACACTCGACCAGAAGCATGCGACCCTACAGGCCGCCCCCCCTGCAAAAGAGGGAAACCAGCTACAGCAGACCGCTTTCACAGAAGTTGCCGCAGCACTCGGGGTCAGGTACAGAAGCCGGGAAGAGGACCGGGTAGACTTTGACTGGCAGCGTACGCTGCCGCATAAACTTTCGCAGTACGGCCCCGGCATAGCAGTAGGCGATATAAACGGCGATGCGTTAGACGACTTTTATATAGGCGGTTCTGCGGGCAATGACGGAGGGCTGTTCACACAGTTGCCGGACGGCACGTTCCGGCTGGCGCAGGGCAATATCCCAGGGGGGGAAACAGGGGAGGATATGGGGGTACTGTTCTTCGATGCGGACAACGATGGCGACCCGGACCTATATGCCGCCAGCGGAAGCTATGAGTTCATGGCGGGTTCTGAGGAGCTGCACGACCGACTCTATATAAATGATGGGAAAGGCAACTTTAAACCTGACGCTACGGCGCTTCCAGCGTTGAAGGCAAGCAAGTCCTGCGTGAGAGCAGCTGATTATGACAAAGACGGTGACCTGGATCTGTTTGTGGCGGGCCGTGTAGAACCGGGCAGGTATCCTCTTGCGCCGCGGAGCTATATACTCAGAAACGACAGCGGAAGGTTTACGGATGCCACGGCTTCGGTGAGCCCGGAACTGCAGCGCCTGGGTATGGTAACGGATGCTCTGTGGTCTGATTTCGATGGAGACGGAGCAGTGGACCTGGTGCTGACAGGGGAGTGGCTTCCAGTTACCTTTTTCCAGAACAGGAACGGCAAGTTCAGAAACGTGACCCGGGAAGCCGGGCTCGCCGCCTATACTGGCTGGTGGAACAGCCTGGCGGCCGGTGACTTCGATAACGACGGCGACACGGACTATATGGGCGGCAACTTAGGCCTGAATACAAACTATGTAGCCTCGGAGAAACAGCCGCTGCGCATCTTTGCCAAAGACTTTGACAGCAACGGAAGCATAGACCCGGTATTAGCGTGCTACCTGAAAGCGGAGGATGGCACGATGCAGCCTTTCCCGATGCACACCCGCGATGACCTGAACGCGCAGATGCCCCGCACCCGCAGCATCTTTCGCCGCTATATCCAATATGCCAACGCAACGATAGATGACGTGTTACCGCTGGCCGAGCGCGAGGGGGCTGTCATGATGCAGGCCACGCATTTCGAGAGCAGCTATATAGAGAACCTGGGAAAGGGTAAATTTAAGCTGAAGCCGCTTCCAAAAGCAGCACAGCTTGCCCCCATCTACGGCATGCAGCCAGACGATATAGACGGAGACGGAAACCTGGATCTGCTGCTAGTTGGGAACGACTATGGAACAGAGGTTTTTACAGGCCGCTATGATGCCTTTACCGGGTTATACCTCAAAGGCGATGGGAAAGGAGGGTTCAGGCCGGTGCCTCTTTCGGAAAGTGGTTTCTTTGTGGACGGAGATGCCAAGGCAGTGGCGCAGCTCTTCGGTGCCAAAGGGCAGAAACTGACCTTAGTTACCCAGAACAACGATAGCCTGCTGATTTTTGCCCCTACTACAAGAGTGGAAAATCAAGCGAGCGTTCTGGCGCTGCAGCCGCTGGATTGCCTGGCTACGATCACCTTCAAGAACGGTAAAAAGCAGGTGAAGGAATTTTACTACGGCCATACCTACCTGTCGCAGTCGTCGCGGAAACTAATCATTACCAGTGACATGGCATCTGTCGTGCTAAAGGACTTCAGCGGACGCACACGGGAGATAAAGCCTGCGTATATTAGCCGAAGATAACCAGCATGAAGTCCTGCTGTATCCCTTTTACATATAATACAGGAACAGCTTCTTCTTCGGCCAGCGGGATTGTTACTGGAAAGCATAACTTGTTTTTCTGTGTGTCCCTCATTCAATTACTACCGGAACCTCAGTATGAGGGGTTTTTGCCATAGGCCGGCCCTGCGATACATCAGCTTATATATCGCCGCATACATTACCTGCTTAGGTGCATATGAGCCCCAATCATGTTGAATCAATGCGAAACCCCTTTCCAGTTTTCAGAGCCCCTTCCCCGGCAGGGAACTTTGTATAGCGCCATGCTGCGCCGAACATAAAATCAAAATAGGGCTCTTGTCATCGTATACCCATATCCGTTGGACCATGCGCCTTGCAAACACCCTGTCTGCAGCTGCCCCTCCTTGCAGGGACAGGAGCGGGTGCGCTTCGTGGGCAGGATGCAGATGAGGGATATAATGCCAAGTAGCCTCAAGCCTCTTCCATATATGGATATGGCTTCCTCCTTTTGTGTTAAAGGGGACTGGTATTTTAACTATAGCGATGGAAAAAAGTATATAGGAGCTGGTATAACACGGGTGTACCTTGCAATCTGATGATTGATTGTGGCTCCTGCGGACGTATCATGTAAGCTGGCTTGCTTGAAAAACGGAGTTTCAGGACATAGCTATGGTTAACGTAAAAAAAGCTGCTTTGCTAAGCTCTGTTTTTGAGCCTTTACCAATATGCGGCCTAAATAGTGGCTGGCAAGGAGCTATAAAGTATGATAACTAACTTCTAAGTATAGTTAACGTACATAAGGGAATGTTTCTATCAGTGCCCGGCTTCATTTGACAGCACCCAGCTTCATCTGATAATCAGCAGCTATTTAGGATCAATTATCGCAGACTATTTAAGATCGAAAACCATTCACCGCTTCTGCTGTTGTACTGCTGTATTTTTGAGGGTAAAGAAATTTATATACCTTATTTTGAGCACCTTACATAAAGTGTAGATAGTGATCAATCATTCATGTTGGTTAATATTATATATTTGGATAATATTAGGGTTTGAGCGCTCAGTCACTATGCCTATGTAACATCACTACTATCCATTGCTTTTGTTAGTTTTAGTACTGCTGTTTAGCGTTAACACTTCACATTCAGCGAAATCAGTTGTGCATGCCTGTTGGCTGTACCTCATGGTTGAAAGATTTTCTAATCACAAAAAACCTATTATGAAACAGAGTTACTTTAGTACATGGATGCTCTCGCAGCGCAGCCATATGAAAACCGTACCTCAGAAGAAGGTACTCGCTCTGCTGCTGGCTGCTGCCTGCCTCTCGCAAGGGCAAGTGCAGGCGGAAGCCGGCACTGCCAACTCAAACGCTTCGCTGTACCTGGCAGCAAGCGGTGCCTCTTTACTTGAGGGGGTTGTGTTGCAGGGCACAGCGGTGACAGGAAAAGTGACCGGCGATGACGGGCAGGGGGTACCCGGCGCAACGGTAGTGGTTAAAGGAACCACGGTGGGTACCGCCACGGATGCCAACGGTAACTTCACGCTCAGCGTGCCGAGCGGCAGCAATACGCTGGTCGTATCCTTTATCGGCTACGAAACACAGGAAGTGGCTATCGGCAACCGCTCGACCGTGAATGTTTCGCTTGCGACAGATGTGAAAGCTTTGGAAGAAGTGGTCGTGGTGGGATACGGTACGCAGGAGCGTGCTGACGTGACGGGAGCAATCTCATCTGTGCAGGGTGACGCGCTCGAGCGGATTCCTACTCCAACGGTAGCGCAGGCTTTGCAGGGGCAAACACCGGGTGTGCAGGTAACCGCCAACTCTGGTGCGCCGGGCGCCGGATCAAGCATCCGCATCAGGGGTGCTGGTACCATTGGTAACAACAACCCGCTTTATGTAGTGGATGGCGTGCAGGTGGAAGGAAACATCAACTACCTGAACTCGAATGACATCGCCTCCATCGAAATCCTGAAAGACGCCTCTGCCACGGCCATATATGGCTCCAGAGCGGCAAACGGTGTAGTTGTTGTGACGACCAAAAAAGGCAAGGCGGGAACGTCTGAAGTAAACTTCTCTGCTTACACAGGCGTGCAGTCTGCCTGGAGAGAACTGGACATGACGAACGCTGCGGAATATGTCGCATTAGATAATCTTGCAAGACAGGCAGCAGGTCTGGAGACTAATCCTGATTGGGCTAACCCGCAGTCTTTAGGCGAAGGCACTGATTACCAGGACGAATTATTCAGAACAGCGCCCATCTCTAACTATCAGTTGTCATGGTCTGGTGGTAACGAAAACTCGACACTCTATGTATCCGGAGGCTATTTCAAGCAGGAGGGTATCGTTATCGGGACTGATTTTGACCGCTACACCTTCCGTCTGAACACAGACCATAAAATCGGGACGAGGGTAAAAATCGGAAATACCCTGCAGCTAAGCTCAACAGAGGAAGCGCTGGTTCCGAACAACGAGGGCCTGAACACAGGAGTGCTTGAACGAGGTATCCGCCAGTTGCCTACTGTGCCGGTATACAACCCTGATGGCACTTTTGCTGGCCCTACCGGTAACTTTCAAGGCGAGTCTGAGAACCCTGTGTGGTTAGCGCTGGAGTCATTCAACAAAAACAGAAACTACCGCGTGCTGGGTTCTATTTATGGAGATGTCGAGATTGTAGAGGGTTTAACGTTCCGTTCGAGCTTTAACCTGGATTTTAACTACTTCAGGAACCAGAACTTTGATCCAGCCTATGCGATAGGTAACAGGCGAAACGATGCTAACTCGATGAGTGTTAACAATAGCACGAACAGAGCATGGCAGTGGAGTAACCTCTTTAACTACGAAAGGACTTTTGGCGAGCATGATCTTTCATTGCTTGCAGGTGTTGAAGCGCAGGATAATTACTACCAAAATGCCTTTGCCAGAGGAGGCGGCTTTCTGAAGAACGCAGAAATCCAACACTTAAACCAGGCAACAAGAGATTATTTTGTGAGTGGCGGTGCAAGCGAGAGCGCCATCTTCTCACAGTTGGCGAGGGTAAACTATAGCTTTGGCGACAGATACCTGCTTACAGCCTCCATCAGAAGAGACGGTTCCTCCAAGTTTGCGAATAACCGCTACGGCGTGTTCCCTTCTGCATCCGTCGGCTGGAGAGTATCGGAAGAAACTTTCTTCAAAGATAACGTTAGCTTCGTAGATAACCTGAAGCTGAGGGCCAGCTGGGGAGAAACCGGTAACCAGAATATTGGTAGCAACTATCCAACCTATGGTGTGATCCAGGGAGGCGGTAGATACGCGTTGGGAGCTGACCAGATTCAGGTGCCAGGATTCTTCCAGGGTACTCAGATTAATCCGGATATTAAGTGGGAGACTACGGAGCAGGTTAACTTCGGTCTGGAATCAGGCTTCCTGCAGAGTAAGCTGACTTTTAGTGCCGATTACTTCGTGAAAACCACGAAAGACATGCTGCTGCAACTCCCAATACCGGAGAGTACAGGTCCTGCGGCTGCGTTCACAAATGCAGGTAGCATCCGTAACAGTGGCTTTGAGTTCGCTTTAGGCTATCGTAACATGGACAATGCCTTCGGCTATGGCATCGGCCTGAATGTGACCACTGTTGAAAATAAAGTGTTGGACCTGAATGGACTGGTGCTAAACCAGGAGGTCAGCCGTACGCAGGAAGGCAAGCCACTCGCGCAGTTCTTTGGCTACCAGACTGCAGGCATCATCAGAACACAGGAGGAACTTGATCGTGTTAAGCCAATACAGCCGAATGCCGCATTAGGTGACATCATATTTGTGGATAATGATGGTGACGGTGCTATCACAGGCGATGACAGAACGTTTATGGGCAATCCCCTTCCTGATTTTACAGCAGGTCTGAATGGTGAGTTGACCTTTATGAACTTTGACCTGAACTTCCTGTTTAACAGTAGTTTCGGTAATGAAATCTTCAGCCCTATTGCCCGTTTTGGTTATTCTCCGGATCCAGGTAACAAGTTCAGAGAACTGATCAACAATACCTGGACGCCTGAGAATCCGAATGCAGAGTTCCCTAGGCTGATAGCGGGCGACCCGAACCAGAACATGAGACCAGATTCAGACAGATGGATCAGAGATGGGTCTTATGTTAGGCTTAAAAACCTGCAGCTAGGTTACAATGTGCCGACAGCTATTTCCAGCAAAGCGAAAATAGAGCGCCTGAGAGTGTATGTAAGTGCCGCTAACCTGTTTACCTGGACGAAGTATGATGATGGATTTGATCCGGAAATTGGCTCTGCCCGATTCTTAGAGGGGCAGTCAAACAGCGTGCTGGAGATCGGCGTTGACCGGGGCATTTATCCACAGTCAAGAACATTCTTATTCGGAGTAAATTTCGGTTTTTAACTAAAGTATTAATTCAAACGAACCATGATAAATTTTAAGAAAACGATACACCTGTCCTTTGTCATTGGGGGGCTGATTACAGGTGGGTTGGTGTTGCAGGCCTGTGAGGATGAGTTTCTGGATAGGCAGCCACTATCTGAATTAACAACCGCAAACTTCTATACTACAGCTGATGATGCATTGGCAGCCCTTAACGCCGCCTATGATCCCTTGCAATGGGATGTGCACTCGCGAATGGACTGGATATTCGGGGATGTAGTAGGCGGTGACACGGACAAAGGAAGCACGGACGACCAGGACTATGCCGAAATCCTGCAGTTTCAGAACTTTACGCAGGTGGCTACTGCCCCGCTGTTGATGGACTTCTGGAGCCAGTCGTATGACGGCGTTTACCGTACGAACCTGGTGCTGGAGCGTGTGCCTCCTATTGAGGGTATGGATGAAACGCTGAAGGCAAGAATACTGGGAGAGGCCAAGTTCCTTCGGGCGCAGTATTACTTTGACCTGGTGAAAGCCTATGGTCGGGTTCCGATTATTACGAAGGTGCTTGACCCGGATGAGGTGTTTGTTCCACGCCCTGCCTCTATTGCTGAGAACTGGGCCCTGATAGAGCAGGACCTGACGGAGGCCATACCCGTGCTGCCGCTGACGTATGGTGGAGCGGATGTAGGTAGAGCAACAAAGGGTGCTGCACAGGCTCTTCTGGCGAAAGCAAAGCTTTGGCAATCCACACCTGAAGGCTGTAGTGAAACCCCATATGCTACAACTGACCAGTATGAGGAGGTTGTTCAACTGACGAACGAGATCATTAATTCAGGAGTTTATTCCCTTCTGCCGAACTACCCGGATTTATTTACGCTGGCTGGAGAGAACAGCTCAGAGCATATATTCTCAGTACAAGGCGTAGGCGGAACTGGTGGCTGGGCCAACGAAAACGATGGACTAGCCCTGAACCAGTGGCTCTCACCACGTACTGCGGATATATCAGGCTGGGGTTTTAGTACACCAATCGGTCCTAATACACCTGCTGGTTACGGTGGTAATCCTAAAATCAAGGTGAATAATATTTATGAGGCGTTCGAGCCGTGTGATCCTCGCCTGGAATATTCCATTCTTGAGCCGGGCGATGTTATCAATGGCCTTACGTATGATGCATCATGGGCGCGTTCCGGTTATAGCATCCAGAAGTTCTTGATCCCTGAGTCTGAATTAACGGGTGCTGCTAACTCGCCGCTCAACATTCCGCTTATGCGTTATGCGGATGTTCTTTTGTGGAATGCGGAAGCCCTGAATGAACTGGGCAGAACAGCAGAGGCACTGGAGTCCCTGAACAAGGTGAGAGCCCGTGCCCGTGAAAGCATGGCTGGTGCAACCTGCCCACTGCCTGCTACCACAACAAGCCAGGCTGAGCTCCGTGACCTCATTATACAGGAGCGTCGTGTTGAGCTTGCTTTCGAAGGACACCGCTTCTTTGACCTTGTGAGAACCTGCAGAGCGTCTGAAGTGCTGAATGCCATGGGAAGACCATTCCAGGTAGGCAAGCATGAGCTGTTCCCGATACCGCAGGCCGAGCTTGACAGAAACCCTGAACTGGTGCAAAACCCCGGCTTCTAATCTTTTAGATTTAAAGAAGGAACAGCAACAGTTCTATAGCAGTTAATAAGAAAAAGGATCGCAGGTTGTGATCCTTTTTCTTATTTTAACGGGATGGTAAAATGGGATTTCAAATGAAAGACATATATAAAAAAGGCAGCGGCTTGTTATTAGGCGCTTTATCAGGCCTGCTGGCGCTTTCGGGCTGCAGCGATAACGATGCGCCGACTCCTGTTAGCACAGAACAGAGTGGCATCACGGCAGTGGCCAATGGTGCAGATTGGGCATCATCCAAAGGGAATTTTAAACTGGGCACGCGCACCGTCACCAACGGAGCCAGCGCATATGTAGGCGCCGGAGACACGCTCACCATCATTGGGGTGCAGGTGCAGGGCGCAGATACCACAGCCATTGTGCTGTCGGTGAAACTGGAGGCGGAAAAAGTGGGTTCTTACCGCCTCGGGAATGGCACTACCGCCGAGGGGACTGCTTATTATCTGACCCGAATTTCAGGTGATGCCTTGCAGGAGACGAAGGAAACCTACAACGGGGGCATTACCAACGGAGAACTTCGGATTACGGAGTACGATGCTTCAGACTATAAAGTGTCCGGTGATTTCGGGTTCAGTATGTCCGCTCCCGGAGAAACGACTTACACTGTGGTGGCCGGTAAAATTGAAAATGTCACTTTTTAGGATATAAAGTTGTTACCTACTTTCAGGTGCTTCACCCCAGCACATGCAAGCGTGTAGCCTCCTTCGCATCCGCAGCCTACGAGCCCTATATATACCATGATTCTGAATTTCAATAGCAGCTCAATTCTCTTAAAGATACCTCTCTTTCTGCTTGTGGCGGTAGCTTTTGCCGGCTGTGGCCAGGAAGAAAAACTGTTTGAGCTACGGTACCCGGCCGAAACGGGCATCACGTTTAAGAACCAACTCACCTCCAACGATTCCATCAACCTGCTAAATTTTGAGTATTTCTACAACGGCGGCGGCGTGGCGGTGGGCGATCTGAACAACGACGGCCTGCCCGATCTGTACTTCACCGGCAATATGGTGTCTGGGAAATTGTACCTGAACAAAGGTAAATTCAAGTTTGAGGATATAACGGAGCAGGCGGGCGTAGAAACCAGCAACTGGGCAACGGGTGCCTCTATCGTGGATATAAACAACGACGGCCTGCTGGATATATACATCTGCATGTCGGGATATAAAGCTGCCAACCGGCGAAAGAACCTGCTGTTTATCAACAAGGGTATCGGTGCTGACAAAACACCGAAATTTGAGGAGGAGGCGGAGAAATACGGGCTGGCCGATACGGGCTACTCTACCCAGGCCGCGTTTTTTGATTATGACCGGGACGGGGACCTGGATATGTACCTGGCAACCGTGAACCGTGCGGATGTGAATCCCAATGTGATTGCCTCCAAGCCGGGGCAGGGCAAGGGCTCCAGTGTGGACCGGCTATATAGGAATAACGGGAACAACACATTCACCAATGTCGCCGGGGAAGCGGGCATCACAAAAGAGGGCTACGGTTTAGGCGTGGGTATCGGGGACATTAACCAGGACGGATGGCCGGATATCTACGTGTCGAACGATTTTATATATGACGACCTGCTCTACATCAACAACCAGGACGGCACCTTCACCGAGCGCATCCGCGATTACCTGAAGCACACCAGCCACTTCTCGATGGGGACGGATATAGCCGATTTCAACAACGACGGACTGCCGGACATTATCAGCGTGGATATGATGCCCGACGACAGCCGGCGGCAGAAGCTCATGAACGGGGTGAAGAACTACGATGAGTTTCAGTTGGCGCTGCAGCGGGGCTATATGCCGCAGTACGTCCGCAACACCCTGCAGCTGAACAACGGCAACGGTACTTTTAGTGAGATAAGCCAGTTGGCTGGCATCCATTACACCGACTGGAGCTGGGCGCCCCTGTTTGCCGATTTCGACAACGACGGGAACCGCGACCTTTTCATCACCAACGGCATCCGCAAAGACATCACGCACCTGGATTTTGCGACGTACTATGTCACGCAGGCGAGGTCCAGCTTTGGCAACGAGGGCACCGGCAAGCACCTGGTGAAGATCGCCGAGACCATGGAGGGGGTGAAAAAGCACAACTTCATGTACCGGAACAATGCCGACCTCACCTTTACCGACGAATCGGTGAATTGGGGGCTTGGCCAGGAGTCTTTTTCGAGCGGGGCTGCCTATGCCGATCTGGATAATGACGGTGACCTGGACATCGTGCTAAATAACGTGGACGAGGAGCCTTACGTGTACCAGAACATGGTGTCGGAGCGGCGCGGGGAGGGAAAAGAGGGAGCAGGCAACAGGAATTACCTCCGGTTGAAATTTATGGGGCCCGATGCAAACAAAGCAGGTATTGGGGCGAGGGCTGTGCTGCGATATAACGGGAAAATGCAGGTGGCCGAGCAGTACCCTTTCCGGGGCTTTCAGTCGACGGTGGAGCCTTTTCTGCACTTCGGGTTGGGGGCAGTGACGCTGGTGGATGAGCTGGAGATCACATGGCCCGACGGGAGGCAGCAGGTGCTGAAGCAAGTGAAGCCCAACCAGGTGCTCGTGGTGAATTACAGGGAGGCAACAGCGAAAAAGAGCGGGCCTGCAGAAAGGGCGGCTCCCCTATTTAAAGATATAACAGCGGCTGTAGGTATTGCCTACCAGGACAAAAGCCAGGAGTATATAGACTTTAAGTTGCAGCCACTGCTGCCGCACAAGTACTCGCAAAATGGACCGGGTATTTCGGTAGGGGATATAAACAGCGATGGGCTGGAGGATTTTTATATAAGTGGCGGTGCTTCCCAGACCGGCATGTTGTTTCTGCAGGGCAGCGATGGAAACTTCAGCTCAAGAGCGCTTTCTACGGGGGAGAAATACGGGGAGGATATGGGCAGCCTGTTCTTCGACGCGGACAATGATGGCGACCTGGATTTATATGTCGTGCGCGGCGGAAGCGAGTACCCCGCCGGGGACAGCGCCTACCAGGACCGGCTCTATAGAAACGACGGGAAAGGCAATTTCGCCCTCGATGTTAAGGCACTACCACCGATAGACGCAAGCGGTTCCTGCGTGGCAGCAGCAGATTATGACCAGGACGGCGACCTAGACCTGTTCGTAGGGGGAAGGGTGCAGCCGCGGAAGTTTCCACTGCCGGCGAAGAGCTATATCCTGCAGAACAACGGCGGGAAGTTTACTGATGCCACCCAGGCTGTTGGGCCGATGCTCTCTGATTTAGGCATGGTTACCTCCGCACTCTGGACAGACTTTGACAACGACAACGCCATAGACCTGGTGGTGGCAGGAGAGTGGATGCCGCTCACATTTCTGAAGAACACAAACGGCAAACTAAAAAATGTGACCGCCACGACAGGGCTCCAAGGTACCAGCGGCTGGTGGAACAGCCTGGCAGCAGGCGACTTTGACAACGACGGGGATACAGACTATATAGCCGGCAACTTAGGGCTAAATTCTAAGTTCAAAGCTTCGGAGAAGCAGCCGGTGCAGGTATATGCCAAGGACTTCGACAAGAGCGGCACGACAGATGCCGTGATGACGCATTATATCCAGGGCAAAGAGCAACTGGTGCACGGGCGGGACGATATGACGGACCAGATGGTGTCTTTGCGCCGGGAGTTCAGGACCTACGAAGACTACGCCAGCAAATCGTTTAACGAGATTTTCACGGCAGAGCGGCTGCAGGACGCGTACGTGGCGAAGAGCGAGAACTTTAAAAGCAGCTACATTGAGAACCTGGGCAATGGGAAATTTAAAATGACACCGCTTCCAATGCGGGCGCAATTCGCCCCGGTGTGCGGCATCACGGTAAACGACTACGACGGCGACGGGCACCTGGACATGCTGCTGGTCGGTAACTCTTACGCGACCGAAGTGGTGGTGGGGCGGTATGACGCCTTTACCGGTTTATATATGAAAGGCAACGGAAAAGGGCAGTTCGCACCGGTTGCTATAAACAAGAGCGGATTTATGATAGATACGGATGCCAAAGGCATGGCAGAATTAAACACCGGAAAAGGAAGTCCGCTGGTACTGGTTGCTTCGCACAACGATAGCCTGCGGGCATATAAAAGTGCGTATCCAGCGGCTGAACTATATGTTGTTCCCGTGCTGCCATCCGACGCCTACGCCGTCCTCACACTACCTAACGGCCAGAAAAGGAAGCAGGAATTCTACTTCGGCTCCGGGTACCTGTCCCAATCCTCCAGAACCCTGTGGCTGCCAGCCGGGACAAAGTCAGTGCAGATAATAGGCAAGGCAGGAAAGGTCCGGACAATGATATCAGACGTAGCGCAGGCAAAACTCATTGCCACCAAAGGCAGGCCAACGAAGCAATAGGTTTAATCCTGATGATTTGGGAGGTGCGCATGGTGCAAATCATGCGCACCTTTTTTCTTCTGTAAGTTCAGCTTCCGGATATCGAGTTTCTTTACCTGACTGTCTTCTTCTATTATATGGATAAACTGGTTGGCGGCAATGTTCTCCAACACCTGTTTCCGGTTTGAACCGGCCCACAGAATCTCCAGTTTGTCAATTTTGGTTGCCTGCCCCAGTCCTATTTCAGATCGCAGCGCAGAGGCGCCGAAACTTCCCCCTGAGTTCACGTCCCGGTATATGCTTCGCTGCTTGCCCTGCTCCGTAAACGTTATTTTCAGGCGGGTGCCGATGGCGGCCTTGTTGGCTTTTACCCCTTCCAGCTTTATGCTCACCCAGTTATTGCCAGCCGGGGCGCTTCCCTGGTAGGTATTCTTAAACAGGGCATTCCTGTAATTATCGCCCTCATACGCGCCGCCCATCACGGTATATATATCCTGGTCGCCGTCGTTGTCTATATCCCCCACCGAAACGGCGTGCCCTTTCTGCAGGTGCCCCACACCCGCAGCGGTGGTGACATCCTGGTAGGCCTTACCGGCCTTGTTGCGGTACAGTTTGTTCGGGATGATGGACTCGAAACTGGGGTCGCCGGTGCCGAGGTACATATCCAGCCAGCCATCGTTGTCCATATCCATGAAGTTGCTGCCCATGGTATATAAGGATTTATTGATGCCCGCTGTTTCGGCGATGTCGGTGAAGGTGCCGTTGCGGTTGTTGCGGTAAAGCCTTGCTTTCTCAGCCTCGTTCGGCAGGCCCAGGTACTCGGCCGCCACATTATAGGAAACGCTCGGGTCGTTGCTGAACTTGAAGCCAGAAACAAAAATATCGAGCCAGCCGTCGTTGTCGAAATCATAAAACCAGGTCGGGAACGACATCATCGGCTTGGCCAGGCCCGCCTTATCTGTCACGTCCTCAAACTTAAGCTGCTCGTTGCGCCCAAGCCCCAGGTTCCGAAACAGAAAGTTCTGGCCATATAGCGTGGAGATATATAAATCCTGCCAGCCATCGTTGTCGTAGTCGCCGGAGGTTACGCCCTTCACATATTGATTCAACTCGATGCCCACGTCTTTCGCCACATTCTTGAAAACGCCCCGGTGGTTTATATATAACTCGCTGGGGTTCGGGCTGAATTTGTCCGCTGTTTCGTTGCCGATGAACAGGTCGAGCCAGCCGTCGTTGTTAAAATCGCTCCAGGTCGCTGTTTGGGTAGGGTAAAAAGAAAGCAGGCCAACCGCTGCCGTCACATCCGTAAACGTGCCGTCGCCGTTGTTTTGCAGGAGCGAGTTGGGCTGCTTGCCGTGCTGCTCAAACCAGGCGCCCCGCAGCACCAGCACATCTATATAGCCGTCGTTGTTATAGTCCGCCTGCACCATGTTCAGGCTGTTGGTGATGCCTTTCAGGCCCGCTTTCTCGGTATGGTCAGAGAAGGAGCCGTCGCCGTCGTTGTGAAAGTACCGGATCTGGTCCCGCAGCCCGTAAGAAGAGGCCATGATGTCGAGGTTGCCGTCGTTGTCGAAATCCTCCAGAATAGATCCTCCGGAGATGGCATCCACGTCCACGCCCAGGTCTCCGGCCACCTCCTCAAAAGGGGCCACAGCAGCTTCAGACTGGCTTTCCAGCGGTATCAGCCATTGCGCCGGCACTTTGTCGGGGTATTCGCCCAGAGTCATATAGGCAATGTTCAGGAGCCAGCGGTAGTGCAGTGCCTCTGGGTTTCGCGTCAGCAGCGCGGTATAGTGCTCAATGGCTTTGCGGGAGCCTTGCGGCAACTGGTGAAACCCCGGGCTGGCAATGGGGAAGATGCAGGAGGCGGAGGTGTGGTTGATGAGGCAGTTTTCCTGCTCCCCGAAGCGCAGGTAAGCCTGCGCGATATCCGCCTGCAGCCTGTCGGCCAGTCCCTGGTCTTTTGGGGTAAAGCTGTAGGCCACCTGCGGCAGTTCCTGGTGCAGTTTCTCAAACAGTTTTGCCGCTCCTTCCGGGTCTCCCGCCCGCAGCAGTTCGGTGGCTTTCTCATATTCGAAGTCGAACTTCTTGCGGCCTGAGGCTTTGGCGGCCAAGGTATCGAAGTGGGCGACGCGGGCATGGTTCGCAAACCGGTTGCCGGGCACGTAAAATTTCTGCGCCACCTCTTCGAGGAGCGTTACCATCCCGATGTGACCGTTTTCCTGCTTTTCCTCGCTACAGGAAGCCAGCAGGAACAAGGCAGCAAGCAATGTGCAGGAAATGGCCCTGCTATATATAGGAGGCGGGAACATTATATATGTTTTGTTTAAATACCTTAAGCAGCAATGTTATTTAACCTTCCTGCTTTTTCCCTTAAAATCGAAAGCCACCACCGATACGGCATTCTGGGGCAGGGCAACACTTCTGGTGGATTGCGAAAGATAACCGGAGCCGTAATAAAGCTCTTTCACGATTTTCTTCCCTGAATCAAGTGTAATCTCCAGTCTTACGTCTGAAGGCATGGTGCGAATAACCTGTGCGTGGCTTCCGGTGCCCGCGGTATAGGCCAGCAGCGGGCCGTTGTTATTGGCTGCCAGCACAAGCGTTTTCCCGTTATACAGTGTCAGATTCGCCATTCCTTTCGCATCACCGTCCACCACGAAACCGCTTTGCTGAAGCGGCACTGGCTGGAAACTTCCCTGGCCGTTTCCTTTGAGGTACAAGCCGGTAAAGGCATCGTAGGCGCCGCTGATCACTTCCGGGGCCTGCGAATTGCCTGTGAGCAGCGCGTCCAGATTGCCGTCGCCGTCATAGTCATGCACCGTAATGCCAAACACCGGCGCAAACTGGGCCTCCACAGGCAAGGCTTTGATCATGAATTTGCCGTTCTCGAGGTTCTCGATGTAGCTGGAGTGCATGTTCACGCTTTTCAGCACATAAGAACGGTTCAGTTCTGCTGGAGACAAAACCTCCGTGACAGAGGCGCGGGCATAGCTGTCGTAACTGGTAAAACGCCGGCGCATGGACACCATCTGGTCGAAGATATCATCCCGCGGCCGCACCGGCACGTTTTTGCCCATCACGTAGTGCGCCACGATCGGGTCCATGCTGCCGTTGCCGTCATAGTCGGCGGCATATACGCTCACGGGTTCTCCCCCTGAGGCTTTCAGCTTGGTGTTCAGCCCCAGGTTGCCGGCTATATAATCTATATCCCCATCATTGTCGAAGTCACCCCCTGCCAGGCTGTTCCACCAGCCGCTGGTGTTCGGCAGCGTGGTGGCGGCCGTCACGTTCTGCAACTTGCCGTTGGCGTTACGGAAAAACGTAATGGGCATGCCTTCTCCTGTCACAATCAGGTCTACAGCACGGTCATTATCGAAATCAGTCCAAAGGGCGGCGGTGAGCATCCCTAGCTTTTGCAGGTCCGGGCACACCTGTGCCGTAGCGTCACGGAATCTCCCTCCTTCGTTCAACAGGATATAGCTCTCTGGCGGGGCCGGGTACTGCTGGGGCGACATCCTGCCGCCCACAAACAGGTCCAGGTCGCCATCCGTATCCACGTCAGCAGCGGTCACAAAAGAGCCGCTGGAGGTTGTACGGGGCAGCGCCTGCGCATCCAGCGTAAAATTGCCTTTGCTGTCGTTTCGGTAAAGCTTGTCCTGATAGTAGGGGGAGTTGGCCGGAAACTCGTTCCCGCCGCTCACGATATATAAATCCAGATCTGCGTCGCCGTCTGCGTCGAAGAGCAGGCTGCCCATGTCCTCTTCGTACTTCGTCTGGTCGGTGATAGCGGCACTTGAGAAAGTGCCGTTCCTGGACTGCAGGAAAACCCTGCCGGGGTATTTGAAGGCCCCGCCCACGTAAAAATCGTCCAGCCCGTCGCCGTTCACATCCCCTACCGCTATGCCCGGCCCGTTCTGCGTGTATTTGTGCGGCAGCAGCGGCTGCACCTTGAAATCTATATAGGGCTCCTCCTTGTGCGTGTAGGCTATCCTGTGCGTCGCGTTTACCTGCTGGAACAACCGGGGTTCAGGTGTTTCCTTTGATGCTTTCACGGCGGCGGCATCTTTCTGCTGCAGCGTGAGCACCTGATTTGCCTGCACGTTCCCAAGGCGCTGAACTTTGCCATCCGGCCACGTAACCTCCACGGCGGCCACCACCGAATCCTGCCCCAGCCCGAAATGTAAAAAAGGCTCTACCGTGGACATGAAGCCGCGGAAAGGGGAGAACTCCTGGAACTGCTCTTTGCCCTCCAGCGTCAGTTTCACCTTGGCGCCATATCCGGCGGCGTTTGCCTTGTCTCCCTGCAGCTTTATCCGCAAAAAATTGTTTCCGGACTGCTTTTCCGTGTTGTTGCGGTATAAAAAAGCTTTTTCGTTGATGTTGTTGGTGACAAGGTCCAGGTCGCCGTCGCCGTCGAGGTCGGCATAGGCTGCGCCGTTTGAGAAAGATGGCACATCCAGGCCCCAGGCGCTGGTCTGGTTGCTGAAGGTGAGATCGCCTTTGTTGCGGTATATATAATTTGGCTTTTTGGCACTCGGAAGCTTTTTTATAACTTCCATCAGCTGCTTATTCAGCACGTCCATCGGCATGCTGCTGTTGAGGCCCTGCATGCGGTACATGATAAAGTCGCGGTTGGTGATGTCCTTCGGAAAGCCGTTCGTGATGTGCACGTCCTTGTAGCCGTCGTTATCGAAGTCGGCCAGCAGGGGGCTCCAGCTCCAGTCTGTGCTCTGCACGCCGGCCAGCTGCCCGATCTCACTGAAGGTGCCGTTGCCGTTGTTCAGCTGCAGCGTGTTGCGCATGTACTGCGGCGTATAGCCGTTCATGAGCTCGCCTGTAAAGCGGTCGTAGTTCATGCCCGCGAACATCAGCTTGCTCCGGAGGTTGTCCTCGGGCAGCATGTCCACCGTGATAATATCCACCAGTCCGTCGTTGTTGAAGTCGGCCACGTCGTTGCCCATCGCCGACTGGCTCTGGTGCTTGAAATAAGCCGCCGCCTTGTCGGTGAAGGTGCCGTTTTTATTGTTCAGGTACAGAATGTCGTTCGACAGGTAATCATTCGACACATAGACGTCCGGCCATCCGTCCTGGTTGATATCGCTGACAGCTACACCCAGGCCGTGCCCTTCCACGAGTATTCCGGCCTGCTTCGAAACATCCGTAAAGGAATTATTGCCGTTGTTGCGATACAGCCTGTCTGTGTTTTTCCCGGAACCGTCCTTCAACTGGGGACGCAGCAGGTTCGGGTTTTTCTCCTCGAGGGTGTGGTTGAGCAGGTACAGGTCCAGGTCGCCGTCCTTGTCGTAGTCCAGGAAAGCGGCATGCGTGGAGTAGCTGTCGTCGGCAAGGCCGTATTGCTGTGCTGCTTCTGTGAAGGTGTTGTCCTGGTTGTTGATATAGAGCAGGTTCTTGCGCTGCTGCGGCGCGGCTTTGCCTGTCACGCAGACATAGATGTCCTGAAAGCCGTCGTTGTTTATATCCGCTAAGGCCACGCCGCTTGCCCAGCGGCCGGAGGTGTTGATGCCCGCCTGCTCCGTTATATCCTCGAACTTCAGATTGCCTTTGTTCAGGTAGAGGCGGCTGGGCACCATATTCCCGGAAAAGAAGATGTCCTGCAGGCCGTCGTTGTTAAAGTCTCCTACCGCCACGCCGCCGCCATTGTAGAAGTACTCAAACTCCAGCACGTTGAGGCTTGCCGTCTCGGTAAGCGTGTTGGCAAAGGCTATGCCTGTCTCTGAGGCGGGGATGCTTTCATATAAAAACGGCGCTGCTGCTTTTGCGGGCTCTGTTGCCAAAGGGCTCTCCTTATCCTGTTCGGCATTGCAGCCTGTAATGAGTAAGAGAGCAGCAAGGGCTAATCCTTTCAGTTTGTGAGGCAGGGCGTTGGTGAGGGGTGCGTACATGTAATATGAAATTGAAAAAAGCAGCATGCCGGTTGCTGACCTGCGCAGACTGCTTTTTTTAAGGGATCATCTAATACGGTGGTCAGGCAGATGGTTAAAGCTTTGCTGTTTGGGCCGCTTTGCGGGTTCTTAGTTTAGAGATAACGAGCTCTCCTACCTCCTTGCCCTGCTTGTAGCCAAGGTCGCAGGCGGGGCGGAAGTGAATCCCTCCGTAGATTCTGCTTTCCCCGACCTCCACCGCCGCCTCATCAAAGGAGTTGAATTGACGAACCGGCAGGCCGATGGCCATCTGGGTAGAATCAACGAAGGCATACGCGCCGCCGAACTTATGGGTGAGCACCGTGGCGGCAGCGGATGAAATCACGCTGTGCCCGCTCGGGAACTCGGGGAAAGGAGGCGTCTGCAAGATCGGATCCCAGTCTGCGTCGATGTAACGCTCTATATAGGTGTCGGGGCGAATCGAATTGTAGGCGTACTTGGCATCCCAGCAACTGATAAAGCCGTCAGCCACTGCAGTGGCCACCATCACGTAGGTCTCGGCCGCCTCCATCATGTCCAGTTTATTCTTGCGGATAGCAGAGCTGGTAATAGACATCCAGTGTCCCGGGGGCGTTAGCTTTTGCTTGAAGTAGGTAACATGGCCGGTGGTGTAAGACACGTTCGGGTTATCGTCCCAGAAGCGCGCGATCAGGAGTTTCTCTTCATCTGTATCCTTCACGAGCTTGTACACCTCCATCGCTTCCTTATAGAAATCGGAGGTAGCCACGGAATCAAAAGCAGTTGCCATCTGCGGCTTGCACTGCGCCGCAGAATCCATCACAAACGGCCTGATCTTACTCCAATGCGGCTCTACGGCAGGCATATAATCCGGGGCGGTCGGCTGCCAGGCATCGGGTTCCTTTGAAATGACATGGCGCGTGAGGGCCCGTGTTTCCACATACCCGTCCTTCTTCGACCAGGCCAGTACATGCTCTCCCACCTGGCGGCCATAGGCAATGGAGTTCTTCAACACCTCTTCCCTAATACCGATCTTCCTGATCTGCGCAAGGTAATCTGCCTCATATGCTTCCATCAGCAGCTCGTCCAGGATCAGCTTCTTGCTGACGGTAGAGAAGGCGATGATACTGGACACCGGCAGGTACAGTTCCTGGGTGGCGTCAGGCTGCGGGACAGCGCTCAAGCCGTTAAGCTGGCTGGAGAGCGAGTGGTAAGCAGGGTAGGCTGGGGCCAGGGCCTCATAGGCCGCAATGTTCGGGTAGGAGTAGATGCGGCTGGCGACAGGCGGGGTAAAGATATCTTTGATGATGATCTCACTCAAATGGCCGTTCCATACGATCAGCTGCGACTGTGAAAACGTATCCAGCCCTGCTACATCATGCTTTTCTTCACACCCGAACAGCAAGGGAACAGCCAGTAAGAGGAATAGGAGTTTAATGCTTCTCATGGTTCCTGAAAGGGATTTTATATGCCGGTATTCGTTTGCAGCCGTTTCCTGTCGCATGCTTCGGCGCTCAGGCTACAAGCGTGCATGTAAGTAACCAATTACTTTCATCTAAAACAAGTTCCGGCGCGGGCAACTATATTTAAGAATCATGGAGTATGATTTTTTCGATGCTATCTGCTTTTAACCAAAGCAGTTGCGACAAGACATGGCAGCTGCCGTGAAGAGGGCGAAGCTGCGCCTGCTAAGGGCGCAGGGCCACCTTGTCGTCAGGGAAGGAAACCAGCCTGCTCTTCCCTGAAAACCCATATATCGTTGCGGCCCTGGCCCCTGCGGGTACAGCCCATGTTCTGGATGACTGTGACAGGTACGCGGAGCCGTAGTAAAACTCCTGCCGCATTTTCCTGCCGTCCTGCAGCGTCACGACAGCCCAGGCATCGTCAGGCCGGAGCGGTATGGTTTCTTGCTGCCGCGCATACAGGAAAGATTTTAGAGGCCCCTGGTTAGAGGCGGAGAGTATCATGCTTTTGCCGTTCGGCAGCGCAAGCTCGGCCAGGCCTTTCGCATCTGTATCCACAAAAAAACCACTCCGGGTCGCACGGGCGGGCGCTAAGTTTCCCTTGCCGTTGCCCTGCAGGTACAGGCCGATGGAGGCATCGTACCAGCCCGTGTTTACCTCCGTCGCGTAATTGTTGCCTGTCAGCAGCAGGTCGAGGTTGCCGTCGCCATTATAGTCGTTTACCGCCATGCCGAACACCGGGGCAAACTGTGCCTGCACCGGCAGCGGGCGCACGCTGAATTTTCCGCTTCCCAGGTTCTCGATGTAGCTGCTCTGTAAATGCGTGCTTTGGGCGACGATGGCGCCTGATAACTCCTCCTCCGAGAAAAGCTCGCTGTAGCCTACGCTGGCGTATTGTTCGAACGTCTGGAATTTCCTGCGCAGCGAAACCATCTGGTCGGTCATGGCGTCGCGGGGGTGGGCCGGGTAATTCTTGCCCATCAGGTAGCGGCCCAGCACAGGGTCGATGCTGCCGTTGTTGTCGAAGTCTTTTGCCGTGACGGTAACGGGCTCTTCGGGGGATGCCTTGTAGTCTGAGTTGAGTCCGAAGTTGCCGCCTATATAGTCCATATCCCCGTCCTTGTCGAAATCACCGGCCACCAGGCTGTTCCACCAGCCTACGGCGTGCTGCAAGCCAGAGCCCGGGGTGGCATTCACAAACCTGCCGCTTTTGTTTTTGAGTAAAGTCAGCGGCATCCATTCCCCGGCAAGTAGCAGGTCGGTGTGTCCGTCCAGGTCTGCGTCCGTCCAGAGCGCGGCGGTAACCAGTCCGATCTGCTTCAGCTCCGGGCACACTTTTTCTGTCACGTCCGTAAATTTCCCGCCGTTGTTCTGCAGTATATGGCTACTGGCGGGCAAAGGATAGCGCTGCGGCACCACCCGGCCCCCTACAAACAGGTCCAGGTCGCCATCCTGGTCGTAGTCTGCCGCCACCACGCAGGAGCCGCTCGACTTTAGGCCCGGCAACGCGGCGGGAATCAGGGTAAAGCCTCCCTTGCCGTCGTTCAGGAACAGCCGGTCCTGGTACTCCGCAGCCCCTTCCTTAAACTCGCTGCCCCCGCTTACGATATATAAATCCAAGTCGCCGTCGTTGTCCGCGTCGAAGAACAGGCTGCCCATGTCATCGCCATGCTTCGCTGCATCGGTTAAAGTGCGCCCCCTGAATTTGCCAGCCGATGCCTGCATATATAGCTTGCCGGGAGCATCGGAGGAACCCCCTATATAAAAGTCATCCAGGCCGTCGGCGTTCACGTCGCCCACGGCAATGCCCGGGCCTCCCTGCGAATACTTCTGCATGAGGAGCGGCTGCAGCTTGAAATCCACAAAATCGCTCTCCTGGTGCCGGTAGCTGATGCCGGTGGCGGTGCTGTCCTGTGCCTCGAAAATCGTTGCGATGGTTGTGTGGGCAGGCGCAGTGCCCGGTGCAGTGGCATCTGCATACCGTACCGTCAGCACCTGGTCAGCTTTGATGTTTTGTATCGTTTGCTGCCTGCCGTCCGGCCAGGTTACTTCCAGCGCCTCGGCCTTCGTGGCTTTGCCGAGGCCAAAATGAACAGCGTTCTCTACCGTGGACTTATATCCGCGGTACACGGAGTGGTCGTGGTACTGCTGCTGGCCATCATATGTTAGGGTGAGCTTTGCTCCGAGGCCGGCTTTATTTTTCGCGTCGCCCTCCAGCCGGATGCGCAGGTAGTGGCGGTCGGGCAGGGTGTTGGCATTGTTCCTATATATAAAAGCGGCTTCATCGATGTTGTTCATGATGAGGTCGAGGTCGCCGTCATTGTCCAGGTCGGCGAAGGCCGTGCCGTTGGTGTAGGAGGGGGCATCCAGGCCCCATTCCTCAGACTTGTCCGCAAAGGTGAGGTTGCCGGTGTTCCGGTAGATATAGTTGTGCACCTTTACGCCGGGGAGCTCCTTGATCAGCTTCGCCATCGCCTTTGACTGATGCGACTCGTCCCCGAAGCGCCCTTCCTGGCGCTTGTATATGATAAAGTCGAGGTTGGTGACGTCCTTGCGGTACCCGTTCGTGATCAGCAGGTCGCGGCGCCCGTCGTTGTCGTAATCAGCGAACAAGGGTGCCCAGCTCCAGTCTGTCCGGTGGATGCCCGCCAGCTGGCCGATCTCGCTGAAGGTGCCGTTGCCGTTGTTCAGCTGCAGGGTGTTGCGCATATACTGCGGCTGGTAGCCCAGCGTGAGGTTGTGCCGGTAACGGTCGTAGTTGGGTGCCGCGATCATGGTTTTCTCCCGCTGGTTATCAGGGGGCAGCATGTCCACCGTCATGATGTCCAGCAGGCCGTCGTTGTTGAAGTCGGCTATATCCGTGCCCATCGCATTCCAGCTCTGGTGCTTCAAATACTGTCTTGCCCGGTCTGTAAACGTGCCGTCGCCGTTGCTGATGTAGAGGATGTCGTTGGTGATGAAGTCGTTCGCCGCGTAGATGTCCGGCCACCCGTCGTTGTTGATGTCGGCAATGCCCACGCCCAGCCCGTAGCCCTCCAGCAGGATACCGGCCTCCCTGGAGGCGTCTGTAAAGGTGTTGTCGCCGTTGTTGCGGTACAGCCTGTCGGTGCTCAGCCCCTGGCCGCCCGTTTTCTTGGGGCGTGAGTTGTTGCGCGGGAAGTTCTCCAGTGCATTGGTGAGCAGGTACATGTCCAGGTCGCCGTCCTTGTCATAATCCAGGAATGCCGCCTGGGTGCTGTATCCTGTGTCTGCCAGGCCATAGGCCCTGGCAGACTCCGTGAAGGTGCCGTCTCCGTTGTTCACGAACAGCATGTTCGGTTTCTCCGCCGTTTTATCAGGCCCGGCCACGCAGATATAAATATCGGTATGGCCATCGCTGTTTACGTCAGCCATCGAAACGCCCGTCACCCAGCGGTCGGTTACAACGCCTGCCTGCTCGGTAATGTCCTCAAACTTCAGGTCGCCCTTGTTCAGGTAAAGCCTGCTGGACACCATGTTGCCGCCGAAGAAGATATCCTGCAGCCCGTCGCTGTTGATGTCCCCGATGGCCACACCAGCCCCGTTGTAAAGGTAATCGTATTCAATGGCGTTGAGGGTGTCGTTCTCAGGCAACGTATTGCTGAACGAGATGCCCGTCTCATCCGGCGACAGCAGCTGGAAGAGCTTAGGCTCTTTCTCATCGCAGCTGCTCAGCAGGAAGGCGGCGCCTATAAAAAAGAAGAATATATGCTTCATATCATGCATGGCAAACAGATCGGGGGCAGAAGGCGTAGGGTATGTTCAGACATAAGAAAGCTTCCAAATTAGTATATCTTGCCGCAAGTTCAAACATATAAACACCCGAACAAAACCAATTTTTCGTCAAGGAGCAGGGCGCCGGGAACGCATGCTTCAGAAATCAGGCGCTGTGCGCAGGCGATAGGGGCTCCTCGCTATGGAAACAGCTTTGCAGCCGCTTGAATGGTTAGCAGTTATCGCAGAAATAAAGTTCACTTTGAGGCTTAAAAGAAGCGGCTCCCGGAGGTAGGCGTCTGGTTCCGGAGCCGCTGATGCAGGGGGCGCCACACCGTAAGGCGGTGCGTGGGGCTGTCGGCAGGAGTGGTGTTTTGCGAAAGGAAGAAATGGTTGACCAGCCTCGGCGTAGCCCAGCTAGGCAAACGAAGGCTCCGTGCCGTCGGTTAAAAGCCAAGAGCGGTTTACCGCTCCTTATGCCGGGGTTTATTGGCCGGTGACCCTTGCAGGTAACCGGTCAGTCCCGCGACATCATCCGTGCCCAGGTAATCGGCCTTCAGGCGCATCAGCGTTTGCCACGACGTTTCTGTGTCAGGCGTTGCCCAAAAACGGAATTTCTTATGCAGCTGGTGCACGCTGTCTACCAGTTGCTCAATTATAGCGCGTTCATTGCTGTCCATCGGCCCCTTGCCATTCCATTTGGTGTACTTTCTGAAATTGTCGCTGAACACAGGTATCCGCTGCAGCTCTTCCGGGGTATAGGGCTCGCCCGGCGTGCCGTCGAAACGGATAAAACCCGGAAACTGTGACCAGGTGGCCGGGGCAGGCTTGTTGCCGCTGATGACAACCTGGATAGCGGGGTTAGCGCTGATCTCCGGGTACTTCTCGAGCATTTTTACGAGTACCGGCAAGGTCGCTTTGCCGTCGGTTTTCAGGTCGATCAACAATTGCAGCTTCGCCTCCGGCTGGCCATAGGGGGTTCCGTTGTGCTTCTGTATCTGTTTCCGGAGCGGCTTGAGGTAAAGTGCCTCCAAAGTGCGGTCCGGTTGGATTTCTTTCAGCTCGTGCGCTACATACAAGTCCCCGTTCTGCAAAAACACATCCGCCTCGATAGAGCCAACCTGTTTCGAGTGCGCCGTGAAAAAGGGGACAGGCTGCTGGTAGTCGTTGTGGGCATGCACATTCGCGGGTGTATAGCGCCTCTGAGCCGACAGGCCCTGGCTTAGGGAAATGAGCAACAGGAGCGGGAGAATCGTTTTTTGGATGCGCATCAGAGACCTTTAAGATTTGAATTTAACGTTAAACCAATATTTGAGCAAGCTTCGGCAATACAACCTTTTCATTCTCGCGCTCAGGTGAAGGCCATATACGCCAGTTGCAGAAGAACCTCCTATACTTCAGAAAACTTGAAGTATAGGAGGTATATATAGATTTGTGAGGTAGATGCCTATATAGAGCCGGAGTTTTCAAGCGCGCTTGCGCTAAAGGCTCCCGCCCTAACTGTCCGCCTCCTGATCAGGCAGTTATTTTTTTGAAGCGTAATTCAGTTCAACCAGCACAGGGAAGTGGTCGGATGGGAACTTGCCGTGATAGGTATCGGTCAGCAGCCCCCACTTATTCACTTTGAAGTCTCCTGTAACAAATATATGGTCGATGATTTCATCCCTGTCCGACTGCTGCTTGAACCCGTTGAAGGAGGCGTTGCTGGCGTAGGGGTGCTCCACTTGTTTGTAGGTGTCTTTCAGCAGGTCGGAGTTGGCGAGCGTCTGATACCATTCGCTCGCATGGTCGCCGTTGAAGTCCCCTGACAGGATCACGGGCTCTTTCCCTGCTATCTCCTTTATCTTGCGCAGGATAAGCTTGCTGCTCTCCCTGCGGGCCTGCATCCCCTGGTGGTCATAATGGGCATTGAAGAAGTAAAATTTCTTTTTCGTGCTGAGGTCCTGCAGGTATACCCAGGAAACGATGCGGTTGCAGCAGGTGGCGTCCCAGCCGAGCGAAGGCTTTTCCGGTGTCTCCGACAGCCAGAAATCCCCTTTGTCCAGCAATTTGAATTTATCCTTCTTGAAAAAGATAGCAGAATGCTCGCCTTTTTCTATCCCATCGTCCCTGCCTACCCCGTAGCGGGTGTATTGCGGCAGGGCGGTGCTGATATCGTCGAGTTGGTTCTTCAGGGCTTCCTGCGTGCCAAACACGTCAAAATCGTGGAAGCGGAGCAACGCCGCCACCACAGGCGCACGGTCCACCCACAGGTTCCCGGTATCGCCGGGGTTGTCGTAGCGCACGTTGTAGGAGCCAACCGTCAGTTGCTGCGCGAGGCTGAAGGCGGTGAAACCGCAAACAAACAGAAGCGAAAGAAGCAGGGACTTGATTTTCATATATACCTTTTTGTTTTAAATGGGATGTAAGTGTTATATATACCTTGAAAGACCGGCTTCCTGAAATTAATAATTCAAGCCGGTCTTTCAAGGGAATACAGCATGATTTTACCAACCAGGGTTTTGCCCAAGCGCCGGATTCAGCAGCCTGTCGGTTTCAGGAATAGGATACAGGTAATATTTGTCGTCCCATACCCTTGGGATGTTGGCGAGCCACGTCAGCTCTCCATGCGTGTCCTCTGACAATTGCTGGGGATTTTGGTTGCCGCCGCTCAGCGTCTCAGCCACGTTCACGTAAGTGACGCCGGGCACCGGGTCCGCGGGCATTTTTTTGTAGAAGCTCACGTCCGGCACACCGTCCTCGTTCAGGTCGAGCGGCTGGTTAAGCGCGGGCACGTAGAAGCCGTTCCAGACCATCTCCATGAGTTCCCCCCGTTCCCACCTGACGATGTCATCAAACCGGAAACCCTCCAAGGCCAGTTCGATGCCTCTTTCCCTTCGCACCTCCAGCAGGGCCGGGTCCGAGATGCTGGGGAAGTAATTGGCCTGCAGGTAAGGGTCGGCTGCCTGTGGCTTGGCTTCCAGCCCACCCGTGATACCGGCCCGCTGCCGCAAAGCCCCGACGGTCATTACCCAGTCCTCATCCGTGAATGTGCCCAACTCGGCTTTTGCCTCCGCATAGTTCAACAGCACCTCGGCGTAGCGGATGATGGGGATGGAGTTGGTGTTCCGGCTCCCACCGTCAAAGTAGGTGTCGTCCAGCGTCCACTTGATGGGCTGGTAGCCGGTGTAGGTGTAGGAGAAAACGGGGGGAGCCGGCACCGCGGTGCCTCCGTTTATTCGCTTGTAATCCCCTGTCCGGATGGTTTGCTCCAGGCGCCTGTCTCTTCCCTTCACTTCCTCCGCGAACACCATCGTCTGGTAGCCGGGCGTATCGGTAAACGGGGTGCCGTCTATGTTCATATAGGTGTTCACAAATGTCCGGATCAGGCTCACCCTGGCGCCGTACGTGGAACTGGTCCACCACCAGTTGGCATCGTTGAACACGCTCAGGGCGGGGTCTACCACGGCCGCCAGCATCACTTCCGACGCAACCGGACCCTGGCTCGTGAAGAGCTGCCGGTAGGCATTGTCCGGCCCCCCGGCTGTGTTCAGGCGGAAGCCGCTCTCCTGCATCACCTTTTCTGAGGCGGAGACAGCCTCCTGCAGCCAGGCTTCGGCCGTGCTCCCGAGCTGCAGTTCCGTGTGGTATTTCCGGTAGGTGCCCTCATACAGGCATACCCTCGACTTGAAGGCATAAGCAACATATTTCGTGATCAGGCTGCGGGAGTCGTCGCCGGTGGTGGAGATGTTTTCGCAGGCATAGTCCAGGTCCGCCAGCACTGAGTCCATCACCAGCGCGCGCGGGTCGCGGCCGTTGTACAGGGCCGGGTCGTCCACCGCCATCGGGGTGCTGATCCAGGGCACGTCGCCGAACCGTTTCACCTTATCGAAGTAGAACCAGGCGCGGAAGAACCTGGCCAGCCCCATATAGTGGCTCCGCACGGCCGGGGAGATTGCCGGGTCATTGTTGTTGGCGATGAAGTAATTGATGTTCCGCAGCTCTCCCCAGTTCCAGCCGGAGCTTTCGCGGGGCCCGAAAGCGCCCGCCCTCAGAAAATCAGGCACCTGTGTCCTGGCGGAGTAATCAGCCATCGCATCGCCCCGGTGCACATCGTTTGCGCTCGGCAGCACATCATAAAAGGAGTTGGCATATAACTCCAGACCTCTCTCGCTGGTGAAAACAGCCTCTTTAGTGGCGGTGGCCACCGGGGCCTGGTCCAGCTTCTCGCAGCCTGCAAAAAAAGCGCTTAAGAGCACAAGCCACACCAATTGCTTCTTCATGATAGTATATAGTAGGTTATTCATCTTCCTGCTGTTTAGAATGTAAGGGACAAGCCCATGCTGACGCTTTTCAGGATAGGGTAATTGTACCCGTTCCCACTCGTGCCACTGGTAAGCACCCTGTCAGACCCGTTGATGCTTTCCACATCCAGGTCCCTCGTAAGCTTGTAGAGAGGTGACCAGGTCCAGAGGTTCTCCCCTGACAGGAAGACCCTCGCGTTGCTCATGCCCGCTTTGCCGATCAGCGCCTGCGGCAGCATATAGCCCACCTGGATGTTCTTCATCCGCACGTAAGCCACGTTCTGCAAATACTTGGTTTGCACCTGTGCAAGCTCCCCGGAACTGTTCTGCGCCACATACCCTCGGTACCTGGGCAGGTAAGCATCTGGGTTTTCCTCTGACCAGATGTTGCCCAGTTGCCACTCCGGCAGCTTATTATAGGGCCTGTTGTATTGCCCCCAGAAGGTAGAGGCTTCCCTGCCCGGGTACCAGTCCTGCTTTGCCACTCCCTGGAAGAAGGTCGTAAAGAAGAAGTTGTTCCAGTCCAAGCCCAGGTTAACGCCATAGGTGTAGCGCGGCAGGGAGTTGCCGATAATCTTTCGGTCGCCGGGGCTGTCCACCGTATTGTCCCCATTGTTGATGACACCGTCGTTGTTGATGTCCGCGAACTTGATGTCGCCGGGCAGCAACTGCCCGCTGGTAGATGCCCTGATCAGGGCCTGTGACGGGGAGTTCGCGATGTCATCCTGTGAGGTGAAGTACCCGTCGGTCACGTACCCCCAGATCTCGCCTACCGTCTGCCCTGCGTAATAGTCGCTCAGTCTCTTTTCCGGGTTGTTGTACTTGGTAATCTCCGCCGTGTAGTCTGCCAGCGTTACCCGCAGGCTGTAGTTCAGGGGCTTTGATGCGACAGTAAATACGTCCTGCCAATTGGCGGCCAGTTCCCAGCCCGTCGTTTTCAGGTCAGCGTAGTTCCCCTTCGGTACGGCCGTCCCGAATACGGCAGGAAGCGTCATGCCCACGGTGAACATATCAGTGGTCGACCGGATATAGGCGTCCCCGTTAAAGGTCAGCCGGTTTGAAAGCATGCTCAGGTCCAGGCCGACGTTCTGTGTGGTGGACGTTTCCCAGGTCAGCCCGTCCGGAATAACCCCAGGCTGGCTTGTCCGCTGCGGCCTCACCCCGTTCAGCACCCTGCCGGACTGGGAGATGCCGAACTGCTCCTGGAACGCATAGGAGGCGATGTTGCCGTTGCCAAGCGAACCGTACGATGCCCTGAGCTTCAGCTCCGAGATCACACGGGGGGATATCTTCCAAAACGGCTCGTTGGAGATCCGCCAGCCGGCCGATAAAGAGGGGAAAAAAGCGAACCGCTCATCCTCCGGGAATTTAGATGAGCCGTCGTACCGGCCGCTTACTTCCAGCAGGTACCGCTCTTTGAAGGCGTAGTTAAGCCTGAAGAATCCCCCCGCGATGTTCCACCGCTCCCAGCCGCCGCCTGTGCCTATCGATTGCCCCAGTGCCAGGTTGATATCCTGCGCCCCCTCGAAGATCAGGCCGTTCCGCTGTGTCCGGAGCCCCTGGTACGTGGACTGTTCATAATTGTAGCCAGCCATGGCTTTGAAGTAATGCGCATCGCCAAAGACGGACTCATACTCTCCGTATAGGTTCGCAGCCAGGTACCTGGTTTCCCGGTAGGTTTCCTGAATGTCGTTTGTGTTCGTACCCACATATTCAATCACGCCCGGTATTCTGCTGTAGGGAACCGGAACGCGTATCTGCGTCTCGTCATCATCCATGTTCTGAAACGTGAAGTTGCCGTTGACCTTGAACTTGTCGCCGGGCAGGGTGGCGGTAAAGCCCGTCGTGTTCCGGATGAGGCGCTCATTCATGTCAATGCCGTTCTTGCCATACCAGAAGTCGCCCACGGAATAGGCTGCCGAGTAGGTCAGCGTCCCGTCCGGGTTGAACATGGGCACCATGGTGTGCCCCTCATCCGCAATGTTCCGCCAGATGCCGCCGCCCTCGCCCACGTTCAGCGGGTTGTGGTAGGTCATGTTCGAATAGCTGGTGTTGTTGTCGATGTGGAGCCACGGGAACAGCTCTACAGAACCTTTTACCCTGAAGTTATACATCCTGTAATCGTCCGAATTGTAGCGGAACAGGCCTTCCTGCCCGAAGTACCTGCCGGTGACATAGAAGCTCGCCTTGCCGCTGCTGCCGGAAACGGAGAGGTTGTGCTCGGTGGCGCTGGTGTGGTCTTTATACAGTTCCTCGAACCAGTCTGTGTTCCCATAGTACATATACTCGCCGTTGGGCCCAACCTCCACATCCGGCAGGCTGGGGTCATTCGCCCGCCGCTCCAACTCAGCCAGGTACTCCGGGGAGAACTTTACCGTCTTGTTCACGTTCTGCGGCGACTGGGAATAGTCGTTCCAGGCTGTCCAGCCTTCATTGAACATTTTAGCGAACGTATAGCCGTCGGTAACATAATCCGGAACGGCCGTGGGGCTCTTGATCGCATAGTTTCCGGAGTAGGTGACGCTCGTTTTGTCTTTAGAGGGGTCCTTGGTGGTGATGAGGACAACGCCGAATGCACCCCTGGCTCCATATATGGCCGCAGAGGAGGCGTCTTTCAGCACCGTGATGCTGGCAATGTCGTTGGGGTTGAGGAGGCTGGGGTCGCCTTCCACGCCGTCTATCAGCACCAGCGCGCTCCCGCCCTGCCCGATAGAGGTGGTACCACGCACATTAAAAGTGGGGGACTGTATGGGCTTTCCGTCCGTTGGCACCAGGTTCAGGTTGGGCAGAACGCCCTGCAGCCCCTGGGCGAGGTTCGGGACCGGGCGGTTCTCGAACACCTCAGCCGTTACCTGGTCCACGGCACCCGTCAGGTTGGCTTTCTTCTGCGTGCCATATCCTACCACCACCACTTCGGAGAGCGCTTTGGTGTCTTCCAGGAGCGTGACATCCAGGGTGGCCTTGTTGCCCACGGCCATCTCCTGGCTCACAAAGCCGATATACGACAGGACCAGCACCGGTTCCGCGGTACCAGCCGTGCTGAGGGTGAACCTGCCTTCCGCGTCGGTAACGGTTCCGGCGGAGGTGCCTTTCAGCGACACCGAAACGCCGGGCAGCGGCTGACCAGTGGCGTCCTTCACCTGGCCTGACACCGCATCGTCCTGCCTTTTCCCCTCCCGGGAGGGCATTGCCACTGTCGAACCGAAGGCGGCGAACGCAGGCCCGCTTGAAAAACCATCTGCCGGTACCATGCCGAGCATGGCCAGCAGCAGCAGCGAGCACCCCTGGGAGGCCCGTTTGCTTTTGACTTGTAGTTTTGATTTCATATCGAAAGTTTAGTATTAGATAGTTTGTGCTTCGTCTCCAGCAGCGCCTGGAATTGATTGCAGAATTGGTTTTGAACAGGAGGGGGTTTATAATTTGACGCCCTGTGGCCAGATTATTAGTTGGAAGAAAGTAAGGCCATTATATATGCCTTTGAAGATTGTAGTGGGGAAGGCTGTTATTTCTGCTCATAGGCTGCGCTGTTTCATTTTCTAAGTCCGGGTGCAAAGAAAGACCGCCGACGTTACCTGAACATTGAGCAGATGTTATTGATCTGTTATGAAAGCAGGGGGTGCGGGTAAAATGAACAATCCCTGTCGAATAATTTGGGGAGCAGTTTATTACTGCTCCCCAAATTATTCGACAGGGATTGCCGGCAATCAAATGGTACTTATATAGGCTTCTTTGAAATGGCAGGCGTTCCGTTTAAGCCTGTGCCTGTCTCTTATATATAGGTATCAGAACTTTAATGTTGGCGGGAGGTATTTGGCCACCAGGTTTTCGTAGTAGGGGCGCAGCTTATTCCAGTCAGGGGGTGTCGGGGTTTTGGAATACAGATCGTATGGGTTGAAGAGCTTCACCCATTCAAACATCTCATGGTCATGGCTGTCCATCAGGTGGTCATATGCGTTTTCGCGGTGCTGCGGGTAGAAGGAATGGTATCGGAGCATATATAAAGCGGGCTCCGGCAGGTGGTTTTTCATCATCTGGTACACATACTCATCGTGCCCCCACGACATGTGCACGTTGCGAAGGCCGCAGTTCGGGCTGTACACCCCGAACCTGGTATTGTAACGGCTATCGTTGTAGTCCGGGTTGTCTTTGAAAAACTCTGAGAAAACGATTTTGTCCGAAAAGGCACAGCCTACCGGGAAGGTGTCGCCCACCACGGCCCATTGCGGTTCCCCGAAGAGGCAAAGCACTTTGCCCATGTCGTGCAGCAGGCCCACCAGCACCATCCAGTCCGGGTGACCGTCGGTGCGGATAGCCTCCGAGGTTTGCAGCAGATGCTGCATCTGGTCAAGGTCGGTGTCGGGGTCAGAGTCATCCACCAACTGGTTCAGGAAAGTAAAGGCGTCCCATATCGGCATCTCTTTCTTATCGAAGCGCAGGAACTCCTTCTCCTTCTGCAAAACAAAGTCATAGGTCTGGTGAAGGTGGTTGAGCCGGTAAAACTCCTTCACCGTTTCGCGGGCAGGGGTTTCGTAATTGCGGTATTCCTCCTTCGTTTTATCCTGTACGATGTTGTCCGGGTCAGGGAAACGTTCTAACAGGTCTTCTTCCCAAACATCCAGGCTCTCTAATGGGTTTTTTTCGTCTATATTGGTGGCTTTCATAATCTTGATTATTTTAAAATGAAAGTATTTTTATTCAGTGACTTACCTATTGTACTAAATCTAAGAAATTTCGTCCTGTAAATCCTTACATTATTTAGATTAACTACGAAAATCGGATTGAACCTCCGGCCCTGCACATCAGATTCCCCAGCCAAAATTTCCAGCAGCCATATATGCCAGCCTACCAGAAAAAGTAATACAGCGTGCCGATGATCGCGAGTATCCCGCCGGCGGCTATATTGAACGTAGGCTGCGTTTTGAACAATACCGGGTCCGAGACAATCGCCTTTTTATCGGCAGTATCCATTTTAACGTTTGTGTAAATGATCATGCCGAGCATCAGGAAGATCATGGACAGGGTATAGATCGACTCGATCCCGAGATAGCTGTATTCAGCCGAGTAGAGTATTCCGATTATCAGGCAAACCAAGGCCAGCAGAAAAAGGAGATAGCTCGTCTTCAGCAAGCCGTCGTGTCTGCTGCCTTTTGGCCTTGGCACCACTACCTTCTCTCCTCTCTCCATAAAGCTGATGGCAGAGGCCAGCACACAAAGGAAAATAAAAACATAGCCGATGCGCAGAATAAAGGGCATTTCGGGATATATAAGCTTGAAAATGATGCCAGCCGGGATAGTGACAATAGCCGTCCAGAGGGCGGCGTTTTGTGTCATCTGCTTCCAGTACAGCCCCATCACAAACACCACGATCGTTCCCGGGTATATATAACCGGTGTATTCCTGGATGTATTGATACACCTGGTCCAGCGTTTGCAACTGCGGGGCAACCAGGGCGGCTATGGTGAGTGCCAGGATGGCAACAAGCCGCCCTACCCGCACCAACTCCCTGTTCCCTGCCTCCGGCCTGAAGAAGGACTTGTAAACATCGATGGTGAAAATAGTGGACGTGCTGTTGATGATGGATGCCAGCGATGAAACGACGGCAGCGGCCAGGGCTGCAAAGGCGAGCCCTCTGAAGCCGGACGGCACAAAGTTTTTCAACAGCCACGGATAGGCCTCGTCAGACTTTTCGATGGTGCCCACGGAAGCCAGCGGTTTGCCTAAAATGGCGGCCAGTTCCGCAGGGCTGTAGTCGTTGAAGAGCACATACGCCGTAATGCCCGGGATGACGACGATCAGCGGGATCAGGATTTTGAGGTAGCCCGCAAACAGAAGCCCCCGTTTCGCCTCAACGATGCTCTTTGCCGCCAGCCCCTTCTGTATGATGAACTGGTTAAAGCCCCAGAAGCCCAGGTTAGTCAGCCACATGCTGCCCAGGATAACGGCCAGGCCGGGGAGGTCCTGGAAGGCGTCTTTTGTGCCCCCCGCGCCGTCTGGCACCGCTATCCGGCCTTCCGGGATGACCATGACAAAGTGATCCCTGGCCCTTTCATATATGTTGGCAAACCCGGCAAAGACACCATCGCCCCCACCCACGGCGTCTAAAGCGATATAGGTGGTGATCAGCCCGCCGCCCACCAGGAAAATCACCTGCACCACGTCCGTCCAGGCCACCGCTTTCATGCCCCCATATATAGAGTAGATGCCCGAGAATACCAACAGCCCCACGATGCCGTACACCAGCGGCACCCCCATGATCTTCTCCAGCGCCAATGCGCCCAGGTAACTTACAGCGGTCAGGTTCACGAACACATACACCAACAGGTAGAAAATGGCAAAGGCCGTGCTCACGCCTTTGTTGTACCGCTGCTGCAAAAACTGGGGCATGGTGTATATCCCCTTGTCCAGAAAAACAGGCAGGAAATACTTGGCTACAAGTATCAGCGCGATAGCGGCGATCCACTCGTAGGCCGCAATGCCAAGGCCAATGGCAAACCCCGAGCCCGACATGGCGATAAAATGTTCTGCGGAGATATTGGCGGCGATCAGGGAAGAGCCAACGGCCCACCAGGTCAGGGATTTGTCGGCCAGGAAGTAATCCTGGGCCGTCTTCTGCACGCCCTTTTTAGACCTCGATACCCAAAGGCCCAGAAATACGATGATCGAGGCATATAAAACAAAAACGATGTAATCAAGGGTGGAGAGCGTTGAAGTCATAAAGCCCGGAGCGGTTTATTTTTTAGTTGATGATGAAAGGCGTGCCTGCTCCATATACCAGACAGGTCATAGCAGGTATCGGATACAGAAGGAGGTCGCGTACAGGTGGCCGGCTTCTGTCCCGCCCCGGAAAAGGGTTGAAAGAAGCTGCCGTTAGGCTTAAAATCCCGGTGGAGCCGGTATGGGAAGCTGGGTTGGTGCAGGTATCGGAGGCGGAAGCCAATGTTCTGCCGTGCGCACCGGCGCCAGCAGTGCTTTTGGAAAGACCTTCTGGGGGTGTGCGGGTGGGTGACCGACCTGGCAGGCCGTGCAAACAGGGTTGGTTCAAGGTGCGGCGGGCGTTACATCTGCGAAGAGGCTATGCTCAGGCACATAGTGCCGGAAACGGTAGGGAAGCGGCGGCTTCCGGTAAGTAGGCCAGAAAAAACATATAGGCGATTTCGTAGCCCTTGAACCTTTCTTTGATTGACTTGAGCGCCTTGTTCAGGTGGTTTTCGATGTTGCTGTTGCTGGTGTTCAGGAGCCGGGCAATCTCACTGTTGCTCTTGCCCTCCACGCGGCTCATCACAAACACCTGCCGCCGGATGGGGGGGAGCGTGGCGTAGGTTTCTTCCAGTAGCTTTACCAGGTCCCGGTAAGCAACCGTCTCCTCTGTGAAACAACCCGCGTGCTCGCCTGTCGCGGCAACATACTGCGTAAACGCGAACTCATATACCCTGCGCCGCGCTTTGTTATACACAAGGTTCCGGGCGATGCTGAAGAGATAGCCGTCAAAGTTCTGGTCCGCATCCAGCAGGTGCCGCCGTTCCCACACCTTCAGAAACACCTCCTGCACGATTTCCTCCGCATCCACTTTCTGCCGGGAGAGATGCAGCGCAAAAGCATAGAGCCTGGGCTCAAACAGCTTGTAAAGGCTTTCGAATGCAGCCATATCGTCTTTTTTAAGAGCCGATAGGACACTGGCCAAACATACAATACTTCCTGACTTCATATAAAATTAGGCTGAGGTGAGGTGATGAATCTTAAGCAGGCACAGCTATGCAGAGCGATAACTGGAAATCATTACATCGGAAAGTAGAAAATAAAAAACGAAACTGCAAAAGTGAGTACTTAATTAATTTATTTTTCCTCTGGAGGTGGTGCAGGCACGGAGTTGTGTGTAATCCCTATATAAACCCCAGGATAAGTAAATGAAGAAAGGCTTGCTTGATAGATTTTATAGAGGCGAATGCTCGCAGGAGGAAGTGCAGACGGTGCTCAGGTGGTTTCAGGATGAAAACATGGGCCCTGAGAAAGAGCAGGAACTGCATGGCATATGGGAGCAAGCCGGAGAGGGGAGGGCGGCGGAGTCCGGGCATGATGCAGAGGGGATCTTCCGCAGGATTAAAGCCCAGATACAGGAGCCGCAGGAGGAAGCCGGCACAGCAAGCCGCTTCCTGCGGCCGCAACAGCCGCAGTTCTGGTTTAAGGCAGCCGCTGCCGTGCTGCTGCCCTTGTGCCTGATCTGGGCGCTTGTGCAATATGCCTCCTCCGATAGGGCTGCCGCAGTATATGTGTCTGTTTCGACTGCGCCCGGTGTGAAGAAAACAATCAACCTCTCCGACGGCTCCGTGATCACGCTGAATGCAGGCAGCAAGGTCTCCTTCCGCGAAAACTTTGCCGCAGACAAACGCGAGATAGTGCTGCGCGGTGAGGCTTTTTTCGAGGTGGCCAAAGATAGCCTGCGCCCGTTCATCGTGCGCACCGGCAATATCTCCACCCAAGCACTGGGCACGTCCTTTAACATCAACTACAGCTTGTACGACACGGCCATTACAGTGGCGCTGGCCACGGGCGTGGTGCAGATCGAAAAGCAGGAGCGGGACGAGCAGCGGCACTTAGCCAGGCTGGTGCCGGGCCAGAAGCTGTCCTTTAGCAAGGTGTCGCAGCACCATGCCGTGGCGCCCTTTAACAGGAAAGAGGTGCTGGGCTGGAGACAAGGGGTGCTGTACTTCAGGCAGGCCAGTATGGACCAGGTCATCAGGAAGCTGGAGAACTGGTATGGCGTGGATATAACAGTGGACACCCGCGGGATGCACGGGGGGGCGTGGAACTATACCGGCGAATACGAAAAAGAGTCGCTGGATAAGGTGCTGGAAGGCATTGGCTTCGTGAAAAATTTTACCTACAAGCGGACCGAGAACAAAGTGAGCATTGTGTTTAACTAACTTCCAATATGAATGAGCAGATAGAATGAAAACAGCCAGACCCTGAATGGAGCTGGCTGTGGTTGCCCCCCAAAGAAACCTGTTGACGCATTTTCTTTGTGAGGGGCTGTTGTTTAAAGAATTCACTTAATTAAACATCCCAAATTTATGGAAAACAATTTTTACTACCTACTAAAAGGTGGAGCAAGAAAGGCCTTGAGTGTAGCCCTGACGCTGTTGGCCACTGTTTTCTTCGCCTCTGCAGCAGACACAGCGCTCTCGGAGGCTGACATGCAAAAAGCAAGAGTAACGCTTTCACTGACCGAGGCCCCGCTGAAGGAATTTATACAAAGCGTGGAGACCCAGACGCCTTTTCGGTTCACATTCGATGAGAAAGAACTGACCGGGAAAAAGGTGATCACAGTAAAAGCCAGGAATGAGCCACTGGATAAGGTCCTGACACGGATCGCGGCGGAGGCGGGCCTGGAGTTTAAGCTCATCAACAACAACATCCATATCCGCCTTTCACCGGCGCATAAAACGCTGCCGGCAAACATGCCCGCCGCCAGGGCGCAGGCGCAGGCCCCGGTTACCGGGCGCGTGACAGATAACAGCGGCACAGGTTTGCCCGGAGTGAGCATTGCCGTGAAAGGCTCGAGCAGGGGAACTGTTACGGATGCATCAGGGAACTTCTCGTTAAGCGCTTCCCCCGGCGACGTGCTTGTACTCTCGTATATAGGCTATGAAACCAAGGAGGTAACAGTGGGTAACCAGAGCACCCTGAATGTGGTGCTGGGCGAGGACGCCGAGGCGCTGCAGGAAGTGGTGGTAACGGCTCTGGGCATAAAGCGGGAAGCGAAGAAACTGGGCTATGCCACGGCTACCGTGGATACGGAGGCACTTTTAAGCAGCCGGTCCACCAATGTAGGCAATAACCTGGTTGGAAAAGTTTCCGGGGTAAACGTGCAGGCCCCTGCAACCGGACCGGGCGGTTCCTCCAAGATCCGTATTCGCGGCCAGTCGTCGTTTGGCGGCAATAACTCTCCGCTGATCGTGGTGAACGGGGTGCCGATCAATAACAGTGCCGGTGGTCGTGGAAACGGTGCAGGCGAAGGCTTTGCCGGGGAGGCCATGTCAGACACCGGCGATGGCCTGCAGAGTATCAACCCAGAGGATATAGAGTCCATGACCGTGCTGAAAGGCGCCGCTGCGGCTGCCCTATATGGCTTCCGGGCAAAAGACGGTGCCATCATCATCACCACAAAGTCCGGCAAGAACCAGACGGGTATCGGGATCACCGTTTCGTCTACGGTGCAGGCCGACCGCGCGCTTGACTTCACGGATTTCCAATATGAGTATGGCCAGGGCGAAGGCGGCGTGCGCCCTCAGAGCGTGAGCGATGCCCGCTCATCAGGCGTTTGGAGCTTCGGCGAGCGTTTCGATGGCCAGCCCACATGGCAGGTCGACGGAGAGCAGCACCCCTATGTGCCTTTCAAAGACCGCACCCATGCCTTCTACCAAACCGGGCTGATGTTGCAGAACAGCGTGGCCCTGGCAGGCGGAAACGAGCAAGGAAGCTTCCGGGTGTCTTTTTCCGACACCGACTCAGACGCTATCATCGAGAAGTCCGGTTTCAACAGAAGATCTGTGAACTTGGGGGTGAATTACAACCTGACAGACAAGCTGTCCACGCAGGTAAACGCCAACTACTCCAACGAGTACAACAAGAATCCGCCGGTTGTCTCCCAGCAGGACTACAACATAAACTCGACCCTCTATACGCTTGCCAACAGCATCGACCCAAGATGGATGGAGGATGCCTACAAGGACCCGGTAACGGGTCGCGAAATCAACCCGGCGCGCTTTACCAACCGCACCAACATGTACTGGACCATCAATGAGCGTTTCGAGAACCGCAAGCGCGACCGCCTTTTCGGCAACGTTTCGTTGCGATATGAGCTTACGCCCTGGCTTTATGTGCAGGGGCGTGCAGGGCAGGACTTCTTTTCCGTGGACCATGAGGTGAACCGGCCGACAGGCACCGCTTTCCTGCCGCCGCCGTCAACAACCGGCTTTAACGGCAACTACTACCGCGACAAAGAGACCTTCCGCGAACTGAACCTGGACTTCCTGGTTGGGGCAAACCGTGAGTTCGGGGACTTCAGTGTCGACGCCACCTTTGGCGGAAACTCCATGGAGCAGACGTCTCAGACACTAAGCACCTCTGTTACCAACTTCTATGTCCGCGACCTGTACACCATCAACAACGGCCAGGTAAAAGAGCCGGATTTCGACTACTACAGAAAGAAGGTGAACTCCTTGTACGGAACCGTAGACTTCGGCTTCCGGGAATATCTGTTCATAACGCTGACAGGCCGAAACGACTGGTTCTCTACCCTGAACCCGGAGTCGAACAGCTACCTGTACCCGTCTGTGAGCACCAGCTTCGTGTTCAGCCAGGCGTTTGCTTCTTCGCTGCCCACCTGGATTAGCTTTGGTAAGCTTCGCGCGGCCTATGCCGAAGTGGGCGGTGACACAGACCCTTATACCAACCAGCTTTTCTACTCGCTGAACAACAACACGCTGAACGGCGTGCCGCTCGGAACCATTGCCGGTTCCACAAGCCCGAACCCCAACCTGAGACCGCTGAAAGTGAAGGAAGCGGAAGTAGGCCTGGAACTGAAGGTGTTTGACAACCGCATCAACCTGGATGTGGCGGCTTACCGCAAGAACACAGAGGACGAGATCCTGAACGTGGACATTTCCAACGCCTCCGGCTATGGCCAGACAAAAGTGAACGTGGGCAGGCTGCGAAACGAGGGCGTCGAGATGCTGCTGGGTTTTATGCCGGTACGGAACGCCAGCCTTACCTGGGAAACCGCCTTAAACCTGACCTACAACAAAAGTGAGGTGCTGGAACTGGCAAACAACCAGCAGCGCATCGACGTGGGAACAGGCGAATTCATCGGTATTGTGTCGCATGAGGTGGGCAAGCCGCTGGGATCGCTGCGCGGCGTCGATTTCAGGCGCGACGACCAGGGCAATGTGGTAACCTCTGAGGGCAGGATGTTAGGAGGGGAGATCGTGACCTACGGCAGTGCTGTTCCGACGCACACCGGAGGCTGGCTCAACACCGTCAACTTCAAAGGCTTCCGCCTCTTTACCCAGGTGGATTTCAAGGCAGGCCACAAGATGCTCTCGAACTCCAACTTTAACTGGTACCGCCATGGCCTGCATAAGGCAACATTAGAGGGCCGGGAAGGAGGCGTTATTTATCCAAGTGTAACCCCGACTGGTGAACCTAATATAACGGCTGTGCTCCCCGGAACATTCTATAACGGCGTGCGCAGCTTCAGCATCGCCACTCCTTTTGTGTACAACGCCAGCTTTGTGCGTTGGCGCACCGTGTCGCTGGGCTACGACCTGACTAAGTTCCTGAGCGGCACCTTCATCAAAGGCCTGAACCTCAACGCCTATGTTAACAATGTTTTGATGATCAAGAAGTACGTGGATAACCTTGATCCGGAATCACAATTCTCTGCTTCTGATAACCTGGCCGGGCTTGAGGGGCACTCGCTTCCGACTACCCGCAGCTATGGCCTGAACGTGAACATCAAGTTGTAAGACCCTATATGAGCAACACCATGAGAAAGAACCTATATATAACGATGGCGCTGGTTGCCCTGCTGTTTGGCACAGGGAGCTGCGACAAGGATTTTGAAGAAATCAACACCAACCCGATACAGCCTACTTCGCTGAACCCCGAGTATCTCTTCTCGAACGCGCAGCTGATTTCTGCAGTCAACTCGCTGGGTTATCAGGCACCCATTGTGCAGCAGGTGCAGATTCCCTATATGGGGAACCCTGCAGGCGGTAATCTTAACGTGGTGAATGAAACGCAATCTGCCCCCATTTTTAACGACCTGTACACAGGGGCGATCCGGAACCTGACGGATGTGATCGACAAGACGAAGGACGACCCGTCGAAGAGCAACCTCTACAACATGGCCAGGATCTGGCGGGCCTACTGCTTTCAGATTTTAGTTGACACCTACGGCGATGTGCCTTATTTTGAGGCAGGCAAAGGCTTCCTCGAAAGCACGTACCTGCCTAAATACGATGAGGCCTCTGTTATATATGAGGACATCCTGAAGGAGTACCAGCAGGCCACAGACGCGCTGGACCCGAACGGTGACATTGTGCAGGGAGACCTTTTCTACCAGGGCAACATCGAACAGTGGAAGAGGCTGGGCAACTCGCTCCTGCTGCGCACCGGGATGCGTTATACTGAAATTGACGAGGCAAAAGCTCAATCTATTGTAACAATAGCGGTTGATCCGGCAAGAGGCGGTGTCATAACTTCCAATGAGGGCAATGCCTATGTTTCCTATAGTTCGATTTTCATCCATCCCTTCTCAGCTCCGCTAATGGCTACTGAGCGGCATAATTATTATGTGGGAGCTCCGTTCGTGGAGTACCTTCAAAGTACGGATGATCCGCGCCTGGAATACATTGCCGTGAAATACGAGAACCCCGTGAACCCGCTCGAGACAGCAGGGGCAGAGAACACGAATCCAGAAGATCAACAGGGTATGCCGTACGGGTATGATGATACCAACATAGCCAGCGCGCCTGGTTTCCCGGGCAAGATCAATGCTGCTTTCGCCTACTCTCAGTTTAACCGCAGAACGATACTGCGCCTCGACAGGCCGGAGTTTCTGGTGACCTACGCCCAAACGTCGCTGCTCTTAGCCGAGGCAGCGCACAGAGGCTATATTCCGGGTGGTGAGGCTGCGGCTCAGGAGTATTACGAAACTGGAATCAGGGCGCACATGGAGCAGATGGAAGCTTACAGTGGTGATACTGAGAATGCCATTATTGATATTTCGACGGAGCAGGTGGACGCTTATTTGGCACAGCCACAAGTTGCTTATGATCCGGCCAGAGCGCTGGAGCAGATCAACACACAGTATTGGGTGGCATCTTTCCTCCAATACCACGAAGCCTGGGCTAATTTTCGAAGAACTGAATATCCAATCTTGGAACCAATCAATTATCCAGGTCAGGATCCTTCTGTAAATGAAACCGGGGGCGGCTTCATCCGCAGGTTACCTTACCCGCTCAGAGAAAGGTCTGTAAACGAAGACAATGTAGACGAGGCAATTGCCCGGATGGGAGGCAACACCCTTGGAAATCCGGTTTTCTGGGATGTTGTGCGGTAGCGAAGTAGCTGCTTGCCCTACCGAGTAGATTCTATTACTCTTTTTTTATGTGAATATCAGCAAATTTTAGAGGGTAAAACTTATGACGTTAGGTTTTACCCTCTAATAAAGGGTAGGATAAATAAGGATAAGCTGAATGCAGCAGAACCACAAACCAAAGTATATGAACAAAATTTACGCACTCTCTTTCATCGTATTATGCTTTTGCCTTTCCACCGCCGCGTTCGCGCAGCAGATTTCCCGTGAGGAGCTCCTCTTCCTCACGCCTGAATGGAAAGGCGAGCGCTTCCCCGACGGGCGCCCGAAGGTGCCGGACGCGATTATCGAAAGGATGAAACAGGTGACCCACGAAGAGGCCTGGGCGGTGATGAAAGGGGAAAACTACAAGTACCAGTACGCCGAAGGATGGCTGGTTATAAACCCCGACAGCGTGCTGGTGGGCCGCGCCCTCACGGCTACTTTCATGCCGGGCCGCCCGGACATTCAGCGCGTCATAACGGAGAAAGGCCATAAAAAGGATGGCCGGATCAAAGACCAGAATTCCTGGCCCATCGACATGCTGGTAAAGGGAGACGTGTACGTGGCGGACCAGTTCGGGGCGCACGAAAACGGGCCGACCATCGGCGACAACCTGGCCAACTCCATCTACGCCAAATCGGGGAACGGGATTGTGTATGAAGGCGCCATACGCGATATCGCCGGATTAAAAGAGTTAGGGTCCTTCACCTCCTTCGTACGAAGCTATCATCCCTCGCATCACCTGAACAACCCGGACGGGGAACTCAACACAACCCTGATCGGGATCAACAAGCCAACTAGGATAGGCAAGGTAACCGTGATGCCGGGCGACATTGTGCTGGGCCGCGACGGGGGCGTGAGTTTCATCCCGCCGCACCTGGCCGAGAAGGTGGTGAAAACCTCGGAGGTGGTCAGGCTGCGGGATATGTTCGGACACCAGCGCCTCCGCGAGCAGAAATACACGGCAGGCCAGATCGATAACCGCTGGTCTCCGGAGATCGAGAAGGATTTCTCCAAGTGGCTGAACGACCACCTGAACGAATTACCGGTTCCGAAAGAGCAAATCCAGGAAATGTTAAAAACCCGCACCTGGTAGGTTGGTGCAGGGAATCATATATAAAAGACATATAACATGGTAAATAAACACTCCAGGCGCTCCTTCTTAACAAAGGGTGCCATGGCTGGCCTCGCTGGGGCCGGGCTGATGTCGGGTTTTGGAAACGAGCTGCAGGCCGCGGTCGCAAAAGGACCCCTGCAATCCAAGCCCTCTGACCTTAAAATAACGGATATAAAAGCCGGCTACATCCGCAACGGGCACAGCCTGTTCGTGAAGGTATATACCAACCAAGATATATGGGGGTGCGGCGAGGCCGTGGATGCCACGCCCGGCACTTACCACCTGGTAAAGATGTTCGGGGAGCGCATAAAAGGGAAAAACCCGCTCGATGTGAACCGCATTTTCGAGGATGTGCGGCGCGGGGGATTTTTTGAAGGGGCGCAGGCCGGTATGTACATCGCGGTGCTCTCAGCCATTGAAACGGCCCTTTGGGACCTGGCGGGAAAGTCGCTTGGCGTGCCGGTTTACCAGTTGCTGGGCGGGAAGTTCAGGGACAAGATCAGGGTGTACTGCGACACGGCCGCCTACCGCGAGAGGAACCCGACCCCGAAGATGTTCGGGGAAGCCGCCAAGGACGTGGTGAAGCGGAAGTTTACCGCAGTGAAGCTGGACATCGACCAGGCGCAGGACCCTAACAAATACGATCACTACAACTGGACCGCCAGCCCCGCCGAACTCGACAGGATGTACAACCAGATTGCCGCCGTGCGGGAAGCAGTGGGCCCCCATATAGATATATGCGTGGACATGCACGGCCGCTACGACACCACCACCGGGCAGCGCGTCGCCAAAATGATGGAGCCGCTGAACCTGATGTTCTTGGAAGAGCCCATCCCGGCTGAGAACGTGGACGCGCTCAAACTCATCAGTGACTCCACCACCACCCCGATCTGTGTGGGGGAGAACCTGTACCTGGCCCACGGGTTCCGGAAGTTGCTGGAGATTGGCGCCGCGGATATGATCATGCCCGACTTGCAGAAAGCCGGCGGGCTGGGCGAGGGCCAGCGCATTGCCAACCTGGCGAACCTCTACTACGTGCCTTTCTCGCCGCATATGGTCGGCTCTTACCTGGCCGCGATGGCCTCAAGCCACGTGTGCGCCTCGGTGCCCAACTTCGCCATCCTGGAATGGCAACTCTACTTCCACACCGATCCCATGTTCAAAGACATCGTGACGTTTGATGGCGAGATGATCGAAGACGGGTATATCGTCCTGCGGAATAAGCCAGGCATCGGGGTGGAGATTAATGAGGAGGGAATGAAGAAGTACGCGACCAAGGGGTACCCCTTCTTCGTCTGATTTTAGGCAGCGAGCATAGCGGCAGGCAATAGGGAAACAGGACCCCATAACATAGGGTATCCTGCGTCCATCAGGTAGGAGCGTGCAGACGGCCGGTTTCTTGCCGGAGTACAAGCGCCGGGCTTTCATATGGGCTTCGGCTGGTGGATGTTGCAGAGAGCATATTGGCCGGTTGAAAACATAGAAAGGTTCTATAACAGGTTCGAACCTCTGGATAGAGAAGAATCAATATTTCATACATCATATTAAATCATAACTAATAATTTTCTATGAAAAGTATTATACATCAGATTTCTGAGAGGTTTAAGGCGGAAGAAAAACAGGAAGCGATTGCAAGGCAGGCAGAACTTCAGGACCCTGCAACCACCAACAACCGCCGTGAGTTTCTGAAGCGTACCGCTTTGGGTGGAATTGCACTGGGGGGCTTAATGTCCTGTGCTCCCATAGAAGACGTCATGGCCCAAACCACCTCCAAGGTAAACCGCTTGTCGAACCCGTCTGACCTGAAGATAACCGACATGCGGGTGGCCGTACTGCAGGTAACAGGCCGCCAGCCCGTTATCCGCATCGACACGAATCAGGGCATATATGGCCTGGGCGATGTGCGCGACGGCGGCGACGAGCGCTACGCCCTGATGCTTAAGAGCCGCCTGTTGGGCGAGAACCCCTGTAACGTGGAGAAACTCTGGAAGAAGATCCGGCAGTTTGGGTACCACGGGCGGCAGGGCGGCGGCGTGTGCGCCGTGGAGATGGCCCTCTGGGATCTGGCGGGCAAGGCTTACGGTGTGCCGGCCTGGCAGTTGCTGGGCGGCAGGTACCGCGACAAGATACGCCTCTACGCCGATACGCCGGGAGCCAACAGTCCTGAAGAATTTGCAAAAACAATGGAGTTAAGGGTGAAGGACCAGGGATTCACCTGGCTGAAAATGGACCTGGGCATTCATGTGGTTGCTAACCAGCCCGGCACCATCGTGAACAGCAAGTTCTGGTCCGGGGCAGACGGGAAAATGCAGGGCCAGTACGACACCCGCGACTATATGAGCTATGGCAGTACCCTGCACCCTTTCACGCAGGTACAGATAACGGAAAAAGGGTTGGACGCCCTGGCGCAGTACGTGGAGCAGGTGCGCAACGCGGTGGGCTATGAGATTCCGCTTTCCTCCGACCACTTCGGCCACTTCGATGTGAACAACTCGATTCGTTTCGCAAAGCGAATGGAGCCCTACAGGCTGGCCTGGGTGGAGGACATGGTGCCGTGGATGGACACTGAGAAATGGAAGGTGCTGACGCATGCCATCGAGACGCCGACCATTACCGGCGAGGATATCTTCGGGCTGAGAGGGGGCTTCAAGCCGCTGATCGACGCGCAGGCCGTGGACCTGATCCACCCGGACCTGGGCACCTCCGGCGGGCTGCTGGAGACCAAGCGCATCGGCGACTACGCCGAGGAGCAGGGCATCGCCATGGCGATGCACCAGGCCGGCTCGCCCGTCACGTTCATGGCCAACGTGCACTGCGCGGCTGCCACGCAAAACTTCCTGTCGCTGGAGCACCACTCCGTGGATGATCCCTGGTGGGAGAAGCTGGTGAAGCCGACGGGCAAGCAACCCCTGATCACCAAGGGCTTTGCCAACGTGCCGCTCGACGCGCCGGGCCTGGGCATCGAACTGAATGACGAGGTGATGAAGCAGCACCTCCATCCAAAAGCAAAGGGCTATTTCGAGCCGACACCGGAATGGAACGAGCCGCGCTCGCATGACAGGCTCTGGAGCTGATTTATGGAAGGCAGGTTTGGCAGCGTTTCTCTGTTAAGCCTGCCTTTTTATTACCAGGGATGATTTTTTGATGAATAGCAGCGAGGAGTTCAGGTTCAGATAACGGCTTAATCTTTTTTTAGGGGTATCTTCTGATCCGAAAGCCCAATAGTGGCCGGACCATTCTTTGGCGGATGGTCTGTAGCCAATGTGTAAATAATAATGCGTGATATCATGAGACAAAAAGTACTGCTACTGATAGCCTTATTTTTTTGCGGTTTTGTTGCCCAGGCCCAACGGCTGGGGGCCTCCCCTGAGTACGTCAAAATGCTGACCTCCCAGTGGAAGGGGGAGCGCTTTGCCGACGGCCGGCCCAAGGTGCCGGACATTGTGCTGGAGCGGTTGCAGCACGCGACTCTGGAGCAGGTGTGGGGCTATCTGGGAAACAAAGGCTACCGCAACCAGGTGGCCAAGGACTGGGTGATCCTCAAACCCAATGAAACCATGGTGGGGCGCGTGGTAACCGCACAGTTTATGCCCACCAGGCCTGACCTCGACAGCCTTGTAAGGGCGCAGGGCAAAGCAGAAGGGCGCTCCCAGAAGGGCGGCATCAATATATGGCCGATCGATATCCTGACGAAAGGCGATGTGTATGTGGCAGACGGTTTCGGGAAGGTGAAAGACGGCACCCTGATCGGGTCCAGTCTGGGCAACGCCATATATGGCAAGACCGGGAAGGGCGTCATCTTCAACGGCTCTGTCCGGGATATGCAGGAACTGAAGGCCACCGAGGGGTTCAATGCCTGGGTGAAAGGACACGACCCCTCTTATATAAAAGACATGACACCGACCGCTATCAACGCCCCCATCCGCATCGGGGAGGTGACGGTGTTCCCGGGTGATGTGGTGTTTGCCAACGAGTACGGCGTGGTGTTCATTCCGGCCCATCTGGTGGAGGGGCTGGTGTCTGCCTCCGAAATGACGGCCCTGCGCGACGAGTTTGAGCGGGTGCTGCTGCAGCAGGGCAAGTACCCGTCCGGGGAGATCCACGGCGACTGGTCCGACAAGATCAAGAACGAGTTCAGGGCCTGGGTTGCCAAATACCCCAGGAAGCTGGCCATCACATCAAAAGACATCGAAGCCTACCTGGCGAAAAAGGATAATTGATGGGGCAAAAAGCAGTTAGCCGAAGCAAAAGTACGCTGGCCAACAGCCCAAAACGATACAGGCTGAAGGGCAGGTTTTCTGAAGGGATATAGCGGTTGGCCTCAGGCGCTTTTTCCCCCTTCTGAAGGATTCAATAAAGCAACTTTAAAAATCAAATACCTACGTCTCAATACCAAAATCTAAAGAATGAAATTCAAAACTTATCTAATACTGGCGCTTGGCATCAGCCTCTGCTGTGGAGGCGCGCTTTCTGCCCAGACTATTCCGAAGGACGAGCTGATCTTCCTGACCTCAGAGTGGAAAGGCGAGCGTTTTCCTGATGGCCGCCCCAAAATTCCGGATGCCCTGCTGGAGAGGGCAAAGCACATCGGCATCGATGATGCCTGGACGGTGCTGAAAAACGAAGGCTACACCAACCAGTACGCCGGCGACTGGAAAATGGTGAAGGACGACGTACCGGTGATCGGGCGCGCCGTGACGGCCATGTTTATGCCGAGCCGCCCGGACGTGGAGAAGAACATAAAGGAGCGGGGCACGACAAAGCAGGGCCGCAAGGGCAACACCAACGCCTGGCCCATCGAGGTGCTCACCAAAGGCGACGTATACGTGGCCGACGGCTTCGGGAAGATCGGCGGGGGTACGCTCATGGGCGCCACGCTGGCCAACTCCATCTACAGCAAATCGGGCAACGGCGTGGTGTTCAACGGCAGCGCGCGCGACCTGCAGGAGATACAGAACATCGAGGGGTTCAACGCCTTTGTGCGCGATTTTCACCCCTCTTTCCTGGAGGAGATGGTGTTGATGGGCCTTAACACGCCCATCCGCATCGGTAATGCCATGGTACTGCCCGGCGACCTGGTGATCGCGCAGCGGGAAGGGGTGTTGTTTGTGCCGGCGCACCTGGCCGAGCAGGTGGTGGGCACGGCTGAGTTCGTGACCCGCAAAGACAAGTTCGGGTTTGAGATGGTGAAATCGGGGCGATACACGACCGGCCAGATCGACAGCCAGTGGACGGACCCCATCAAAAAGGATTTCCTCAAGTGGCTTGACCAGCACCCGGAACTGGGCAAAATGACCCGGACGGAACTGGACCAGGTGATGAGCAAGCGGACCTGGTAAGCCAACCTGAAAGCCTGTCCGGCAGAGTACGCAATCTCTAACAAGCAACTATGAAAAGTATCCTTCAGCAAATTTCCGATAAATTCAGGTCAGAGGAAAATAAGGCTGCTCTTGCCATGCAGGCAGAAATCCGGAACCCCGCCACGGGCAACGAAAGGCGCAACTTCCTGAAGAAGACGGCCCTTGGCGGCATCGCTTTGGGCGGTTTTATGGGGATGTCGTTAGAAGACACGCTGGCTCAGGCCACCTCCAAAGTGAACCGCGCCTCCAGCCCCGCTGAACTGAAGATAACGGACCTGCGGTATGCCATCACGTTCATCAAAAATGAGCCTGTGGCGGAGGGAAGCACCTCCGGGAAATGCGCGATCATCCGCATCGACACCAACCAGGGCATATATGGCCTGGGCGAGGTGCGGGATGGGGCGGATGTACGCTACGCCCTGATGCTCAAGAGCCGTATTTTAGGCCAGAACCCCTGCAACGTGGAGCAGATTTTTAAATCCATCAAGCAGTTCGGGGGGCACGGCCGGGCCGCGGGCGGCGTTTGCGGCGTAGAAATGGCCCTTTGGGATTTGTGCGGGAAAGCCTACGGCGTCCCTACCTGGCAGCTGCTGGGCGGCAGGTACCGTGACAAGGTGCGGCTATATGCCGACACCCCGGAGTCCACGGACATATCCGAGATGAAGGAAAAGGTGCGAACCCGGCTTCAGGACCAGGGCTTCACCTGGCTGAAAATGGACTTGTCGATCCGGTCGTTGCAGGGGATGAAAGGGGCTACTGTCAACACCGGGTTCTGGGGTGCGGGCGCGGCCTCCCAGTTCAATGACCCGTCGATCACCTCCTATGCCAACACGCTGCACCCCTTCACCCAGATCCAGATCACAGAGAAAGGTTTGGAGCATATGGCAAGCGTGGTGGAGGGCGTCCGGAGCGTGATCGGCTATGAGGTGCCGCTTTCCTCCGATCATTACGGGCACTTTGATGTGAACAACTCGATCCGGCTGGGCAGAGCGGTGGAGAAATACCGGCTGGCCTGGCTGGAGGATATGGTGCCCTGGTTTTACACGGACCAGTGGGTAACGGTAACGCAGGCGCTGGAGACACCCACCATTACCGGCGAGGACATTTTCCTGAAAGAAGAGTTCAAGAAACTGGTCGACCGGCAAGCGGTGGACCTGATTCACCCGGACCTGGCTTCTTCCGGCGGCTTGCTGGAGACGAAGCGGATCGGGGACTACGCCGAGGAGGGCGGTGTGGCGATGGCGATGCACTTTGCCGGAACCCCGGTTTCCTTTATGGCCAACGTGCACTGCGCGGCGGCCACGCAGAATTTCCTGGCCCTGGAGCACCACTCCCCGGATGTGCCTTTCTGGGAGTCCCTGGTGAAAACAACGGATAGCCGCAAACTGATCGAGAAAGGCTTTGCCAATGTGCCCCATCTGGCACCAGGGTTGGGGGTTGAGCTGAACGAGGAGGTCGTGAAGCAGCACCTGCACAAATCTGACAACAGCTATTTCAGGCCAACACCGGAGTGGAACGACAGCCAGTCGCACCACAGGCTGTGGAGCTGATACAGGAGAAAGGCAGCCCAAGGGCTATTTCTCTATCGCCTGTCTATATAATTCATCCTTTACACTTAATAGCGTTTATCTGTGAAAGACTCAAAAATATATAAGATAGCCCTTGGCCTTGCCACCGTCTGCCTGGTGGTGGCGCTGGTGATGGCACTGACCGGGAACCTGTCGCAGGCGGGTCCCTTTTTCATCGCCTTCTTCGCCGGGCTCGCCATCGGTTTCCGTGGCTACGAGCGTTTCAGGGGCTTCTCCTACACGGTTATGATCTTCGCGGCCGTTACAGCCGCCCTCTACTACCCCCAGTACTTCGTGGAGGTGAACGGCTTCAAGTTCGCCGTGCTCATCACCCCGCTCATCCAGTTGATCATGTTCGGCATGGGCACCTCCATGAGCGTGCAGGACTTTGTGGGGGTGGCCAGGATGCCGAAGGGGGTAATCGTCGGGTTGCTGTGCCAGTTTACCATCATGCCCTTCCTGGGCTTCGGCATCGCCAGCGTGAGCGGCTTCCCGCCTGAGATCGCCGCCGGCATCATCCTGATCGGCTGCTCGCCGAGCGGGCTGGCCTCGAACGTGATGAACTACCTGGCCAAGGCTAATCTGGCCCTCTCCATCACCATCACCGCCCTGGCCACGCTGCTGGCGCCGCTCTTCACCCCGCTGCTGATGAGCCTGCTGGCCGGCGCCCTGGTCGAGATCAACGTGCTGGACATGATGTGGGACATCGTCAAGATGGTGATCATCCCCATCGGGGCAGGGCTGCTGTTCAACAAGCTGCTGCACGGTAAGGCTAAGTGGCTCGATGAGGCCATGCCGCTGGTGTCCATGTTCGGCATCGCCTTCATCATCGTCATCATCACCGCCGCTGGCCGTGACAGCTTGCTGGACATCGGAGGCATGCTGATCCTGCTGGTGCTGGTGCACAACCTGGCCGGCTACACCCTCGGCTACTGGGGCGGCAGGCTGTTCAGGATGGACGAGCGCGACTGCCGCACCATCGCCATCGAGGTGGGCATGCAGAACGGGGGACTGGCCTCGGCCATCGCCAAGGAAATGGGCAAGATCGCCACGGTCGGTTTGGCCCCTGCCGTGTTCGGCCCGCTCATGAACATCACCGGCTCGATCCTGGCCTCTTACTGGCACCGGAAGCCGCCGGTGGGCGACCTGGATGAGCAGCTGGACAAAGATGAGGTGGAGCTGGTAAAGCGGTAACCTGTTCCACTGGCCGGTTTCATCCTAGGATTTACCGCAGCGGTTATACCTAGAGAGTAGGCCCAGCATCACTGTAATTCATATATAAATCATTTACCTAACTATACCACCGATGAAAAAATGCCTCTTCCCCTTTCTGCTTTTCCTTTTGCTGACAGTTGTCGCCTGCGCGCAGGCGAACGACGAGAAGGGCGTGGCCGCAGCAGTCGCGAAATTTAACCAGGCCATGGTGAGCGCCGACAAGAGCCAACTGGAGCGGCTGACGGCCGCGGAGCTCAGCTACGGCCACTCGAGCGGGAATATTCAGGACAAAGCCGCGTTTGTGGAGGACGTGGTGAGCGGGCCTTTTGATTTCCTGACCATAGACGCGGCGGACGAGACGATCACGATGGCGGGCAACACGGCCGTGGTGCGGCACGTGTTCTCCTCCAAGGCCACCAACAACGGCACCCCCACCGACATCAGGATCGGGGTGATGCAGGTGTGGCAAAAGCAGCGTGGCGAATGGAAGCTGCTCGCCCGGCAGGCATATAAGCTGTAGCGCGTGCTACCGAGCACCAGAGGGAAACCTTCAGCTCCTTCGGCTTTCAGCTGTTTAAGCAAGGCTATATATAGATCAGACAAAACAAAATAAGTAAATAAATGCTTACAAAAGTTATATATAATTCGTAGCTTCAGTGCTTCCTTTAGTGAGTGACTAACCACAGCCTTTACCTGTGCTGGTTCATGCATACAACCAGACATAAGCCCTAATTTCTCTCAACACTTAACAGTATTGCCTATATGGAAAGATTTACACAGAATTGGCAGAAGGTATTGTGTGGTTTGGCTGTCGTTAGCACGCTCAGCGCGCAAGCGGAAGCCGCGCCGTCCTATTCCGGTGAACCAGCGCCTGACATGCACGCTGCTCCGGGCAGCAGTTCCGCAAACCTGTATTTCGACTGGCCGATCACGGGTAAGGTGGTGTCTTCTTCCGGAGATGCGCTTCCGGGGGTAACCGTGCTGCTGAAAGGCACTACCCGCGGGACGGCGACCGGCGCAGATGGTACGTTTAGCATTGAGGTGCCGGAACAGGCAGGCACACTGGTGTTCTCTTTCGTGGGGTCAACGAGCGTGGAGCGGGCATTCACAGGGCCGACCACGATGAACGTGACCCTGGAGGATGATACGAAGGCGTTGCAGGAAGTAGTGGTGGTGGGCTACGGCACCCAGAAGAAAGAGGCCGTTACCGGTGCCATCTCGTCTGTGTCATCCAAGGAAATTTCCGAATTGCCGGTGCCCAGTGTGGCCCAGGCAATGCAGGGGCGCGTGGCCGGTGTGACAGTTGTAAATACGGGAACGCCCGGTACAGCACCGGTGGTCCGCATCAGGGGCGTGGGCTCCGTTAACTTCAACTCCGAGCCGCTTTACGTGGTGGACGGCGTGCCGACAGGCGGCCTCACCGGCATCGACACGAAAGACATCGCCTCGGTGGACGTGCTGAAAGACGCGGCGGCTACGGCCGTTTACGGTTCCAGGGCGGCAAACGGGGTGGTGATCGTCACGACCAAATCCGGGGGACGGGACGGCAGGATTCGGGTGACACTCGATTCAAACATCGGCACCCAGCACGCCACCAAACGGCTGGACCTGCTGAACACGGAGCAATACGTGCAGTATGCCACTACGCTCATCAAAAACTCTGACCCGGACGCAAACCTGCCTTCCAGGCTGAGCCCGGAGGAATTTAACCAGCCTATATATCCCGGCGCTTCCCAGACATACGCGCAAACCAACACCGACTGGCAGGACGAGCTTTTTACCTCCGGCATCATCACACAAAACAATATCACGCTATCCGGGGGTAACGAAAAATCGCAGTTTTTCACCAATGCCGGTTACTTCAAGGAGGACGGTATCATGGAGGGCGTTGGTTTCGAGCGTTACAGCTTCCGGATCAACTCCAACCACTCTTTAGGGAAGGTGTTCACGGTCGGGCAGAACCTGATGGGTTCCTACAGCGACCAGCGGTATGACGCTGCCGGGAACAGGAGCAAACTGGTGAATGCCATCCGCTCGCAGCCTTATATACCCGTATATGACCCGACCAAGTTAGGCGGGTTCAGGGAGGCGGATGCCTTGGACAGTTCCGACCCGACCAACCCGATCAGGGAGGCGGTGATGGATGAGTATTTCAACCGGGACGTGAAAATACTGGGCAATCTTTTCGTGGAGGCCAAAATCACCGACTGGCTGCGTTTCAGGTCTACGGGGGGGCTGGATTACTACAACAACCTGAATGATATCTACCTGCCGATATATAACACGGGCGGCCTGGTCTCGCGGCCAAACGCCACCATCCAGAACAACAGGACCTCAGGCCGTTCGCTGCTCATAACGAACCAGTTGACTTTCGACGACACCTACGGCGACCATTACGTGAATGCGATCGCGGTACAGGAGCGGCAGGGGTTCAAGAACGTAACGGAGAACATGTCTGGCAGCCAGCCGAATAACATTGTGCAGACGCTGACAAATGCCGCCAACCTTGCGGTGAGCGGCGGGTATGAGGAGAGCCTGATCATCTCTTACCTGGGCCGCATCAACTACGAGTTCAAAAGCAAGTACCTGCTGAGCGCCTCCATGCGCTATGATGGTTCTTCAAAGTTTGCCCCCGGCAACAAATGGGGTTCTTTCCCCGGGGCTTCCGTTGGCTGGCGTATCTCAGAAGAAGAGTTCATGAAAGGCGTCGCGGCGGTGTCTGAACTGAAACTGAGGGCAAGTTACGGCAAGGTGGGCTTCAATGGCCTGGGCAACTATCCCTGGATGGTGCTGGCACAGGTAAACGCCAACGCGTATCCTTTCACAACGGACGGCAACCCGGTACTGGGATCGTACTACTCGGGGATAGCAAACCGGGAACTGAAATGGGAAATCACCAGCATGATAAACGGTGGTGTCGACGTTGGCCTCTTCAACAACAAACTGACGTTCTCTATCGAGTATTTCAGAAGGAAGACGGACGACAAGTACGGCCTGATCCTGAGCGTGCCGACGCCTAACTCCTACGGTTTTGGCGGTGCCGGGGTATTCGCCAACGTGGGCACCATGGAAAACAAGGGCTTTGAGTTTCAGGCGGGGTATAACGAGAGCGAGAAACCCTTTAAATGGAGCCTGAATGCCAACCTGAGCAGGATCAGGAACGAGGTAGTGGAACTGACGGCTGCCAGTGCCGTGATCGATGCCGCCGGAAACCAGGATTTCGGTTCTAACCAGATCACCCGTACGCAGGCGGGCGAGCCGATCCAGTCGTTCTATGGCTGGCAGGTTGACGGCATTTTCCAGAGCGATGATGAAGTGGCGAACGCGCCTACCCAGGAAAACGGCACCAGTGCCGGGGATATCCGTTTCAAGGACCTGGATAACAACGGCGTGATCAATGACGCGGACAGAACGTTTATCGGCAGCTACCTGCCTAATTTCAGCTACGGCCTGAACGCAACCGCCGGCTACAGAAACTTTGACCTGACGCTGTTCTTCCAGGGCGTGCAGGGCAACGAGATATATAACGCGAGCCGGGTCATCATCGAGGGCGGGCAGCGCCTGTTCAATGCGGGTACGCAGGTGCTGGATGCCTGGACGCCCACCAACACCGACACGGACATCCCGAGAATGGTGGCCGGCGACCCGAACCGCAACAACCGCGTGTCTGACAGGTTTATCGAGGATGGCTCTTACTTAAGGCTGAAGAACCTTGTGATCGGCTACACCATACCTGCAGAGGCACTCAGTTCTTTCGCGGGCGGCAAGCTGGGCAGTTTAAGGGTTTACTTTACTTCTCAGAACCTGTTCACGATCAGTGACTACACCGGGCTGGATCCTGAAGTTGGGACCTTACAGGGAGGGCTGCTATCCAATGGCGTTGACTTTGGGCAGTATCCTACCCCGCGCACCCTGATGGGGGGCATCCAAATCACCCTGTAATTTCTTGTTTGAATAGTAAACCCAACTTAACCCGACCTGAAAATGAGAAAATTATATATAGCCGCATGCTTGTCAGGGGCTTTTTTCCTGACAAACTGCCACGATGAGTTAGACAAGGTAAACCCCAACTATATAACCACAGAAATTTATTTCAAGGACGCGGAGGACCTGGAGAAAGGCGTGACCGGCATTTACGCCGTCGCGCACTCCAACCTGTTGGTGGCAAGGGAGTGGTTTTTCACGCACGCCCTGCGCAGCCCCGACTATGCCACGGGCGGGGCGCAGCTGGAGGCCCCCAGGGCGCAAATCCTCAACGGCGGCACTTCCCCGGACAACTCCGTGGTGGGCGCTATCTGGACAGGCTTTTACACCATGATTCACAGGGCCAACACCGTTATCGTGAACGGCCCGGAGGCCACCGGCGATGCGGAGAAAATCAGGCTGATGGTGGCGGAGGCTAAGTTTCTGAGAGCCTGGGCTTATTACGAGCTGGTGAATTTCTTCGGCCCTGTGCCTATCTACACCGAGCCGGTGGACGCTGTGGCTGACTTCCAGCCCCGTGCGCCGGTCGCCGATGTGTACGCCCTGATCATGGCCGACCTGCAGGCGGCGCAGGCGGAACTGCCCGCCACCCGCTCGGCGGGAGACCTCGGCCGGGCAACCTCCGGGGCGGCCACTTTCCTGCTGGGCAAGTCCTATATGCAGCAGGGAGACTATGCAACGGCAAAAACAGAACTGGAGAAGCTGCTTGGGAAATACGCGCTTACTGACAATTACCTGGATAACTTTAGGGAGGAGACAGAATATAACGTGGAGTCTATATGGGAGATCGGGTTCCAGGGCAGGAGCGACAACGGGTACAACTGGGGCAGTGGGGACGGTCCTACGCAACCGCAGTCTTCGGTGCGCAACCAGGAGATTAACCCTATCTCATGGCGTAACCTGATCCCGTCGAACGACCTCCTGAACGAATTCGAGACGCCGGAGAACGGGGCTGCGAAAAGAGACCCCCGCTTAGACTACACGGTCTATTTCCCGGGTGATGAATTCAACAACGGCGCCAATAAATTAACAGAGGATATGCAGGGCGGTGCCGGCTCCTCGATCCTCAACGGCCAGCCCATCAAGGTGAGCTGGCAAAAATACACGAACCTTTACAAATCGGATTCGGGTTTTCAGCCTGCGGGCATCAACACCCGGATTTTCCGCTATGCAGAGGTGCTGCTGCTGCTGGCTGAGTGCGAAAACCACCTCGGGAACCAGGAGAAAGCAGTCGAGTACCTGAACATGATCCGTGACCGCGCGGATGTGATGATGCCGCATTACCCGACTGCCCAATTCCCGGTGGCCACGCAGGAGCAGGTCTTTGCCGCCATCATGCACGAGAACCAGGTTGAGCGGGGAGGGGAAGAGGGCCGTGACTTTGATGTGCTGCGCTGGATAAAAGAGGGTAAAACCGCGCCTCCTTTCACCACCTACACCTTTAAACCTGAAAAGGACTTTGTGTTGCCGATTCCGCAGGATGAGATAAGCAGAAACCCGGAATTGGGTGCAGGCGGTATCGAGCGTCAAAATCCGAATTATTAAATACAACTCACTAAAAGGCCCCGGCGCATATAGCCGGGGACCTTTTTAAGTGGTTTTAGCCGTTGCTCCGGCGGGTTGCAGTAAGTGCAAGCTGACACCGGGTATGGTGATCCATATATCCACCAAAGTAAACGGCCTGCACCGGATAGGCCGTTGCCAGATCCTGCCTGCATACATCCCGTAACCTGAAACAGGAGGAGAAGAGAGGCGTTCTTTCCCCTGGGGAGGGGTTCTGGAAGGGTTGGAGGGCAGGCGCTGAAGGCAAGCAGCATCTGTGCGGTGCAACGTTTTTTATGGTTGAGCTTTTTCGCTGATGGCATTCAAAAATTTCCTGTTTACAAGCCTACTCCTTTTCCTGTTTAACAGCTGCGACATGTTTCGGCAGGAGGAGCCCTTGTTCACCTTGCTGGAGCCAGAAGCCACGGGTATAACCTTTGCCAACACCATCACTGAGTCGGACACTTTTAATGTGCTGACCTATGGTTATATATACAATGGCGGCGGCGTGGCGGTAGGGGACGTGAACAACGACGGCCTTCCGGATATCTACTTTTCCGGCAACATGGTCTCGAGCAGGCTGTATCTGAACAAGGGGGATTTTCAGTTTGAAGATATAACGGTGCAATCCGGGGCCGCCACCAGGTATTGGGCGAACGGTGTCACGATGGTGGATGTAAACCAGGACGGGCTGTTAGATATATATGTTTGCACGGTCAGCCCCCTCGCGAGCCAGCCGCAGCGCCCTAACCTGTTGTTCATCAACCAAGGCAAGGGCAAGGACGGAACACCTGTTTTCAGGGAGGAGGCGGAGGCCTATGGCTTAGCCAGTGTCGGGAACAGCACGCAGGCGGCTTTCTTTGACTATGACAAGGACGGCGATCTGGACGTGTACCTCCTCCGGAATGCGGCCGACAAAAACCTAAACCCCAACATCAGCCGCCCGAAAATAACAAACGGAAGCTCCCCCAGCACGGATAAACTGTTCAGGAACAACGGCAAGGGCCGGTTCACCGATGTGTCGGGGGAAGCCGACATTCTGCAGGAGGGCCGGGGTTTGGGCGTGGCCATCAGCGACGTGAACCAGGACGGCTGGCCGGATGTATATGCCTCCAACGACTTTTTGAGCAACGACCTGCTCTGGATAAACAACCAGGACGGCACCTTTACGAACAAGGTGGCCACTTACCTGCGGCACCAGAGCTACAACGGCATGGGCACCGACATCGCCGATTACAACAACGACGGCCTGCCGGATATCATACAAGTGGATATGTTGCCGGAAGACAACAAAAGGCAGAAGACCACCATGGAGGCGGGCAACTACGACCGCTTTATGCTGAACAGGCGCCTTGGCTACGAAGACCAGTACGTGCGCAACACCCTGCAGCTGAACAACGGCAACGGCACTTTCAGCGAAATCGGGCAGCTGGCGGGCGTATATGCCACAGACTGGAGCTGGAGCGCCCTCTTCGCAGATTATGATAACGACGGTTGGCGCGACCTTTTCATCACGAACGGGTATTTAAAGGACATGATCGACCTGGATTATATCCGCTATAACTCGGAGGAATCCATGTTTGGCACGGATGAGGCGATTGAGGCGAAACTTCAGAGTGAATTCGAGAAGCTGAAGCCCATTGTGGTGCCCAGCTATATATACCGGAACGAGAAGGACCTGACCTTCACAAACCGATCCGCTGCCTGGGGGCTGGATGAGCCATCCACTTCCAACGGGGCGGTTTACGCGGACCTGGACAATGACGGGGACCTCGACCTGGTCGTCAACAACATCAACAGCGAGGCCTTCGTCTACCGCAACAACGCCGAGAAACTGACCGGGGGCAACAGCTACCTGAAAGTCAGGCTGCGGGGGCAGGCGCCGAACCTGGGCGGGATCGGGGCCAAAGTCCGGCTGCGGCATCGGGGCGGGCAGCAGGTATATGAGCATCACCTTTCGCGGGGCTTCCAATCGTCGGTGGACCAGGCGGTACACTTCGGGCTGGGGCAGGCAGCCACCGTTGACTCAATAGAGATCACCTGGCCCGACGGCAGGTACCAACTGCTGACCAACGTGAAGGGCAAGCAGGTGCTGGAGGTGGACCACAAAAATGCCATCCATGGGAACCCTGCTGCAATGCCCGCCCCGGAACCTCTTTTCCGGGCCGCCGCAGGTGCCTATCACATTGCCTACAAGCACGAAGAAGAGGATTATGTCGACTTTAAAAACCAGCCGCTGCTGCCGCACAAGCTCACCCAGAACGGCCCGGGCATATGCGTAGGCGATATAAACGGCGACGGGCTGGATGATTTCTTCGTGGGCGGCTCTGCCCGGCGCACCGGCACCGTCTTCCTGCAGGACGGCCAGGGCGGGTTTAGCGCCAGACCGCTTGGCAGCGAAACTAACACAGCGGACGACGCCGGCGCGGTGTTCTTCGACGCCGACGCCGACGGCGACCTGGACCTGTACGTGGCAGCGGGCGGGAACGAGGAGGCGGCGGGCTCTGAAAGTTACCGGCACCGGCTCTACAAAAACGACGGCAGCGGAAACTTCCGGCCTGACCCGCGCGCCATTCCCCGGCTAGTGTCCGGCGGCTCCTGCGTGGTGGCGGCCGATTTCGACGCTGACGGCGACCTGGACCTGTTCGTGGGAGGGCGCAACAGCCCCCGGCAGTACCCGCTGCCCGGGCAGAGCAGCATCCTGCTGAACAAGAACGGCGTCTTCACCGACGCCACGGAAGCAGTGAGTAAGGAACTCCGGAAAATTGGTATGGTGACCTCGGCCCTGTGGACGGACTTTGACCTTGACGGGCAGGTGGACCTGGTGGTGGCGGGAGAGTGGATGCCGGTCAGCTTCTTCAAAAACGACAATGGAAAGCTTGCTAATGTAACTGCAACCGTAGGACTGGAGCATACGAACGGCTGGTGGAACAGCATCGCCTCCGGCGATTTCGACAATGACGGCGACACTGACTATATCGCAGGCAACCTGGGCCTGAACACGCGCTTCAAGGCCTCCAAAAAAGAGCCGGTGTGTATATACGCCAAGGACTTCGACGGCAACGGCGTGATTGATCCTGTAATCGGCCGCTACATCGGCGGGGAGAGTTACCCGGTCGCCACCCGCGACGCGCTCACCGACCAGATCGTTTCCATGCGCAGGCGATTCACCAGCTACGCCGCTTATGCAGAAGTGAAGCTGGACGAGCTATTCAGTAAGGAGGAACTGGAGGGGGCGTTCATCGGCAAAAGCTACCTATTTAGCAGCAGCTATATAGAGAACCTGGGGAATGGAAAGTTCGCCATGAAGGCCCTGCCGGCGCGGGCGCAGTTCTCCCCGGTTTTCGGGATGTCAGTGGCAGACGTAAACGGGGATCGTAACCTGGACGTGGTGCTGGTTGGAAACTCCGACGCCTCAGAAACCGGCATGGGCCACTACGACGCCTCTTACGGCACGGTACTGCTGGGCAATGGAAAAGGCGGCTTTGTGACTTCCATGTCAACTGGGTTCGTGGCGGGCGGAGACACCAAGTCCCTGGCCCGCCTCATCACGGCAGAGGGAAGCCCCCTGCTGCTGGTGGGTGTGAACGGCGATAGTATGAAGGTTTTTGAGGAGGCGAATGCCGGTGCCCGTCAGGTAGTGAAGCTGCGGGCTTCGGATGCTTTTGCGGACCTCCGTTACAAGAGTGGCAAAAAGAGGCGGGAGGAGTTCAGTTATGGTTCCGGCTACCTGTCTCAGTCCTCGCGCACGCTCCTGCTGGAGAGCGATAAGCTGGAGGAGGTAATTATCACAAGCTACCGGGGCGAGCGGAGAAAGGTGGAGTTGCAACAGGACCTGATTGTGACCAAGCGCTAAATGGAAGAAATCAACGCTGCCATTTTATATGGGATTGATGTGCTAACAGAACCGGTGCCGGATAATCGCGCTATGTCTGGGTTATACAGAAGTTTAAACACGCGTGTGGCTATATATAGCAGCGCCTTAACAGGACAGATGACGGGAGCCCTCGTTCACCCCCATATATAAACAGATCAAACAGTTATATATCACCACACCTGGTAAATCCTATGAGATTAAAACGTAATACGCTGCTACTGCTCCTGGCAACTGCTGTTTTGCCCATCAGCGCGTTCCAGCCGCAGCCCGCCCCGGCATATACCACCGGCACGCCTGCGCAGACGGATACAAGGGCGAGGCTTGCCGCCGAAATAGAGAACTCCATCAAAACAGAGATGCTGAATAAATGGTATCCGCAGGCCGTAGACAAGCAACACGGCGGGTTCACGAGCACCTATACCCACGACTGGAAACCCACAGGCCCGCAGGATAAAATGATCGTGACGCAGGCCCGCCATATATGGTCGAACGCGAAGGCGGCACAGCTGTACCCGGAGGAATCGCATTACCTGAGCAGTGCCAAACACGGGGTGGCCTTTCTGAGAGACAAGATGTGGGACAAAGAGAACGGTGGCTTTTACACGTTGGTTGACCGGCAGGGGAAGGTGAAGGAGGAGGCGAACAACAGCGGCTATGCGGGGGCAGCCAAATCGGCCTACGGAAACGCCTTTGCCATATATGGCCTGGCCGCCTACTACCAGGCCTCCGGCGACACAAGCGCCCTGAACCTTGCCAAGAAGACATTCAGGTGGCTGGAGGAGCACAGCCACGACCCGGTGCACAAAGGCTATTACCAGGCGCTGGAGAAAGACGGCACCCCGATGCAGCGCACAAGCCAGACGCCTCCCGGGTCGTCCGTCGGCTACAAAGACCAGAACAGCTCCATCCATATACTCGAGGCGTTGGCAGAGTTGTACCAGGTGTGGCCCGACCCGCTGGTGCGGGAGCGGCTGGAGGAGATGCTGGTCCTGATCCGCGACACGATCGTAACCGACAAAGGCTACCTGACCCTGTTCCTGACACCGGAGTGGGAGCCAGTCACTTTCAGGGATTCCTCGGAAGAGGTGATCAGGAAGAACCACCACCTCGACGAAGTCTCCTTTGGACACGATATTGAAACGGCCTACCTGATGCTGGAGGCCTCGCATGTGCTGGGGCTGGAGCACGACAGCAAAACGATGCAGGTGGCGAAGAAAATGGCCGACCACACCATCCGAACCGGCTTCGACAAGGCCGTTGGCGGCTTCTATGACGGCGGGTACTATTTTAAGGGCAAGGACGGGATCACCATCCTCCGGGACACCAAGAACTGGTGGGCGCAGGCGGAAGGGCTGAACACGCTCTTGCTCATGGCAGACCACTTCCCGGAGGATGAGTTGCGCTATTTCGACCTGTTCCGGAAGCAGTGGGAGTATATAGACAAGTACATCATTGACCACGAGCACGGCGACTGGTACCCGGGCGGCATCGACAAAGAGCCGAAGCAGAAAACGGCCCTCAAGGCGCAGATATGGAAAGCCTCTTACCACCAGTTCCGTGCGCTCGCCAACGTGGTGCAACGGCTCAGGCCAGACGCCGCCGCGCCCTCTACGCCGAAGAACCTGAAGGTGAAAGCCGACAGGAACAACCTGGTGATGCAATGGGGCAAGTCGACGGACAACAGGAACCTGCTCGGTTACAACCTGTACCTCGACGGCAAGAAGGTCGGCTTTACCCCGCTTACGAGCTTTTCGATGCCGGCCGCCGCCAGGCTTAAAGGTAAAAAGCTCACCGTCCGGGCCGTGGACCTGCACGGAAACCTGTCGCCATCCAGCAGCGCGCAGGCCATCTGACCCCGCGGGAAAACCCAGTGCTTTGTTGTTTTTGCCATCCCGGTCGCCTCCTACGAGGCGCTTCGCGGAGATGGTGTGTCGCTTCTTCTATAGGAAAGTATATATTGATCTCAGCTGGTTCCTGCGCATGGCATTTTACTTGTCTGCAGATTTCCCTCCCGGGAGGGGAAGGGGTGGGCTCTGTAGCACAATTCCAGGCGCGGTATTGGGTTGATAATGGTATTATTGCCAAACCTATATACTTCCTTTTATAACTACAGGAAAAATGCCGTTCCCTTTCATTTTATTGAAAAGGATAATGCCATATATGGAAGAAGGTTTAAACTACTTGATCTTACGACCAAAAACAGGGTATTGCACAACAGCCGCCCCCCGGAGTATGCATGTGACGAATGCCCCGCCGCTGCGGACAACTTCATGCCGTTTGGTTTGTATCTGGCAGCGCAGTAAAAGGTGATCCGGCATTTATTCGTGCTGAAGTTGAAACACCAAACAGCAGGTGCTCTGTTTGCCTAAGCGGCCTAAAGCTTGTAAATTAGGGGCAGTAATTTCAATAAGCTCTACACATGACATTAAAGAAACACCCTCGAGAAATGTTCAGGTATCTCCTGTACTGTACCCTGCTCACAGTGCTGTGGAGCTGCGCCGGAGAGAAGGAGAATCGCATCCTGATCTTCTCCAAAAGCAACACGGGGCAGCAGGTGGCGGAGGAAGGGATGAAGGCCCTGGCTGCCTACGCTTCAAAAAATAACATAACCGCAGACACAACCACTAACCCCGCTTATTTTGCGGAGGACTCGCTGAAGCACTATGGCGCTGTCGTGTTCCTGCACACCTCGCAGGATGTGCTGAATACCCGGCAGCAGAACGAAATAGAGCGCTTCGTGCAGGCGGGCGGCGGCCTGGTGGGCGTGCATGCCCCGGGCAGTTCGCAGTACCAGTGGCCCTGGTACAACACCATGCTGGGCGCAACCTATATACACCAGCCGGACAGCCTGCTCACGGAAACGGATGTAACGATGCAGGTGGTGGGAGAGGAGAAAGAGCTGACTGAAGGGCTGCAGAAAAGCTGGAAGCAGCAGGACGCGCTTTACAGGATGGAGTCTTTGACGCCAGATGCCCACGTACTGGTGGAGGCGCAGCAGAAAGTGCCCGTTTCCTGGTACCGGGAATATGACGGTGGGCGCATTTTCTACACGGCTGCGGGCGGCACGGCCGGGAGTTACAATAACGAGAACTTCCTGCAGCATATCCTTGGCGGCATAAAATATGCGCTTCAGGGGCATGCGCTCGACTATGACAAAGCCTATACCGCGCAGGTGCCGGAAGACAACCGTTTCCTGCAGGTGGTGCTGGATACGTATTTGCATGAGCCCATCGAGATGGAGATCCTGAACGATGGCCGGGTGCTGTTCATTGAGCGCCTCGGCAGCGTGAAGCTATATGACCCTGAAGAGAAAGCGACGAAGGTGCTGGCCAAACTGGAGGTGAATACCGAAGGAAACTACGAAGACGGTTTGCTTGGCCTGGAGCTTGACCCGGACTTTGACCGCAACAACTATATATACCTTTATTACTCGCCCGTAGGGGATAAGCCGGTGCAGAACCTCTCGCGCTTCAAACTGCTGGGCGGCGACAGCCTGATCATGCGCTCAGAGAAGGTGGTGATGCAGGTGCCGGTGCAGCGCGAAACCTGCTGCCACTCTGCCGGGAACGTCTATTTCGGGCCGGACGGCTTGCTGTACCTGACCACCGGTGACAATACCAGTTCCAAAGAGTCAGACGGGTTCACGCCGATAGACGAGCGTCCGGGCCGCGGGCCCTTCGATGCGCAGAAATCCTCGGGCAACACACATGACCTGCGCGGCAAGATCCTGCGCATTAAACTAAAGCCGGACGGTACGTACGCTATCCCGGACGGGAACCTGTTTCCAAAGGACGGTTCGCAGGGCAGGCCGGAGATCTATATCATGGGTGCCCGTAACCCGTACCGCATGACCGTGGACAAACGCGGCTACGTGTATTGGGGAGACGTGGGCCCGGATGGCGGCATTGCCAACGAGCGCGGGCCGCTGAGCCAGGACGAGTGGAACCAGGCCCGCGGTCCGGGCAACTACGGCTGGCCGTATTTTGTGGGGGACAACAAGGCCTATGCGGACTTTAACTTTGCCACCAATGAGGTGGGGCCGAAGTTCAACCCGGCCCGGCCTTTAAACGAGTCTCCGAACAACTACGGCTCCAGAGTGTTGCCTGCTGCCCGCAAAGCCATGATCTGGTATCCTTACGGCGAGTCAGCGGAGTTCCCGATGCTGGGCACCGGCTCCCGGTCAGCCATGGCGGGGCCGTTCTTTTACGTCAACGACTACCAAAAGTCGCGGTACCGTTTCCCGAAGTACTACGACAACAAGATGTTCATCTTTGAGTGGGCGCGCGACTGGATGAAGGTGCTGACATTTGACGAGGACGGAAACCTGCAGAAGATCGAGCCATTCCTGGAGAGTCAGGAATTTGCGCATCCCATTGATGTGAAGTTCGGGCGTGACGGGGCTATGTATGTGCTGCAGTACGGCGCGAACTACTTTGCCCGCAACCCTGACGCCACGCTCGTGCGCATTGAATACGCAGAGGGCAACCGGCAGCCGATTGCCCAGATCGAAGCGGAGAAAACGGTTGGCGCCGCCCCGTTCAAAGCAAAACTTTCGGCGGAGCAATCCTATGACTATGACAAAGAAGACGAGCTGACTTTTGCCTGGGAGTCAGGGGCAGGAGAGGAGTCTTCGGAGGCTGCGCCTGTTTTCACTTACAGCAAGCCGGGCGTTTACAGGCCCAAGCTTACAGTGACTGACAAAGAAGGAGACAAAGCAACCGCTGAAGTGGAGATCAGGGTGGGCAACGAGATTCCGGAAGTGAAGGTGGCGATTGCCGGCAACAGAAGCTTTTACTTCGATAACAGGGCTGTAACTTACAAAGTGAGTGTTTCCGATAAGGAAGACGGGCAGTTGAACAAGGGCATTGCCGCCAACCAGGTGAATTTCGCGGTTGATTACCTTTCCGAAGGAAAAGACCTTGCCCTGTTGAGCTCTAACAGCCAGAACGCCGAGGCCGGATCGATGAAGTATTTGCGGGGCAAAACCCTGATCGCGGAAAGCGACTGTAAATCCTGCCATGCCGTGGCTGACAAATCCATCGGGCCGAGCTACAAAGAAGTGGCGGTGCGGTACAAAGGAAATAACGCGGCCTTGCCGATGCTGGCCAGGAAAATCATTTCCGGTGGAAGCGGCAACTGGGGCAAAAACGTGATGGCCGCGCACCCGCAGCATACCGAGGAGGAAACAACCGAGATGGTGAAATATATCCTGTCGCTTGCCGACGGAGAGCAGGCAAGCCTCCCGCTGGCAGGCACGTATGCCCTGAAGGAGCATATGGGCGCAGGCGAGTCCGGGACCTACGTGATCACCGCTAGCTATACCGACAAAGGCAGTAAAGTGACCGGGCCGCTGACGGGGCGTGAGGTGGTACTGCTGCGCCATCCGAGGGTGCAGGCAGAGGATTTTGATTCATTCCGGAATGTAGGGAGGCAGCAACCGCACGGCGACGGCCCTTCGGTGGTGAGCGATATCAAAGACGGGTCCTACATAAGTTTCCGCGGGATAGACTTAACGGGTATTCAGCAGCTCACTTTTAACCTGGCCTCCGGCACAGACGCCGGAACAATCGAGGTGCGGGCCGGGTCCCCGACAGGGAAGCTGGTGAGCACTGCCACCGTGCATGCTTCTGCCGATAACAGTGGCTGGAGTAAGCTGCGCACGGTGTCGGCGCCGGTGCAGTCGAATCCGGGCGGCACGCAAGAGCTGTTCTTTGTATTCCGCAGCAAGGACGCCAAAGACAAACGCTTCATGGTGCTGGACTGGATATACTTTGATGCCGGTACCGGCGATGGTATGACTGTTAATTAAGCCGTTTCTAATCCAGCTACCAAAAAGGCTCCCTGTTTTTGCAGGGAGCCTTTTTGGTATAGAGGTGTAGCTGTGTTCTTGTGTTAAAAAACCGCCACTCCAGAAAGGGACTGGCATTAAGATTCAGCGGTTGCCATATAGAAAGCAGGCCGAATTATAACGGGCTATCTCTATATATAAACTGTTGAAAACATCAGCCTCATCCTTTCAGCCTACCCCAATATTTTGGTCAGGTTCTGGTAGCTGGTGGCGATGCTGTCCATCGGGTTGCCTGGCGTCTGGTCCTGCTCCACAAAGTAGTACTTCATGCCGGCGAGTTCCGCTTTGTCGAAGATGCGCTTGAAATCGATAGAGCCGTTGCCTACCTCGGTGAAGAACTTCTTCTCGGTGGTGTCCATATCCTTCACGTGCCACATCGGGAACCTGCCGGGGTATTTCTCAAACAGGGCAACCGGGTCGTTCCCCGATTTGGTGGCCCAGTACAGGTCCAGCTCCATCTGAACCAGGTCCTTGTCCGTCTGCGCCAGGATCAGGTCATATGGCCGCTGCCCTTCCAGTGTCTCGAACTCAAAATCGTGGTTGTGGTAGGCAAATCCCAGGCCCGCCTTTTTGCACGCTTCGCCGGCCTTGTTAAAGAGCTCGATGGCACGCCTGTATTGGTCGAGGGTTTTGTGTTCGCTCGGGAACATATAGGCGCAGGTCAGGAAGGCCTGCCCGGATTCCGCGGCCATGTCCACGAGCTGCTGCATCCCGTTTGTCAGCGTCAGGAACTCAGGCGGCAGGGGCGCCTCCTCGGGCAGCTGCGTTCCCAGCAGCACGTGGCTGCTGCGGAGCTTCATGCCCATTCCCTCCACCAGCGAGGCGAATTCTTGGGGCTTCATGCCGTAGTAGTGGCCTTTCATGCCGGCGGCGGACTCCAGGTCTTTGTAGCCGATGTCGGCTATTTTCTGCAGCGTGCCTTTCAGGTCCTGGTCCAGCTGCTCCCGCACGGTGTACAGTTGCAGGCCAACGGCCAGGTCTGTGGCAGGTGAGGCAGCCGACGGGCCGGCCGCGCTTTCAGCCGCTTCCGTGGTTTCAGCCTTTGAGGTGGTGCCATCGGCGCAGGCGGGGAGCAGGAGGCTGCCTAAGGCCAGCGCGCCTGTAGTTTTAAAGAATTTCCTTCTGTTCAGCATTCGGTTGTGTTCAAATAAGTTAATGGATATGAAATGATATTTTTAAGCTTTTGGGGCGCTCATTGGAGAGAGGGCGGCCATTGTACGTCCTATTCAACTGTCACAATTACCCGCTGGTATCTGGTTAACTGGGGCGTTCCAGCGTCGGTCACTTCCAGTATAAGATGAATCGTGTCGCCGCTTCCGGCGTTTTTGGGCACCGTGAAAGAGGCCTTTCGCCTGTCATGGTTCCGGATAGTTACTTTTCCTTGGTAAGTATCGGCCTCCTCATACTGCCACCAGCGGTAACCAAGGGCGTCGCCATCCGGGTCAGTGGCCCCGCCGCTGAGGGTTACCTGACCGCCTGGCTTTGCCACCAGGTCCCTGGCATTGTTGAGTTTCACGACTGGGGGGTGGTTGGCTTCTTCGTAGGTCATAACGCACCAATCTGCACGGGCCGCAAAGTCGTTCTGCAGTACGTCTATCCAGCGGGTTTGGGGATAAGTGGTGTCCTCTTTTTTCGTGTGGGGGTTAAAGTCGGTAACCTGCTTGCCATCTTCCCAGCGGTTGGGGTTTTCCGCGGACTGCACCATGCGCCCGCCCCAGCCGCCGTAGGAGGCGTCTTCCATGCTCCGCAGCCCCACGTCGAGCAGGTAAAAGAACGCCGGCGAGTCGCCCTCCGATATAAAGTCGTACTGGCTGCGGTCAAATTTCCGCGCTTCCGCCATATCGCCGTGCGTGTGTTCCGGGTCGCCTGCAATCTGATTGCCGTCGCCCCACAGGTAATACTCCGCGAGCAAGGGGCCGTGGTTAAACTTGATGTTCTCGGCAAACCACTTCCCGCTCAGGTACGGTTGCAATTCCACCGGCACCACCCTGGGCCAGAGGTAGGCGAAGCTCCAGAACTGGTCGGAGTTGTAGAGCACCTTTATCTCCGGCCAGTGGGGGGCAATGTACTTCTGGTAGGTGGCGTCCTGGTCCAGCACGGCGTAGATGATTGCCTTGTCATTCACTTTTTTATATATCCCCGGCCACTGTGGCGTGCTTTTATACTCCTCCTCAATGGATTTGAGGGCACGGGCCACCGTGTTGGTACCTCCCCAGATCTGCAGGTACACCGGGCTGGGGTTCTCGTCCAGCAGGACAGACTTGATATAATCCGACCCTTCGGTGTCCTTTTCCATCTCGCCCTCGAATTCGATGTTTCCTACCCGCACGATGCTTTGCAGGTAATCGGGCGAGGGATATCCTGGCGCATGCTTCCGGAGGTTGTCATATACCTTGCCGTACTGGCTGATGTAGTGCTGCATCCAGGTGGTGCCGGGCCAGCGCAGCTCGGTGCGCTCGCCGTACCGCTCCGCCGTGCTCTGCATCTCGGAGGTGAACAAGGTCCCCTTTCCGTCCCCGGCGTAGTGCCACTGCGAGCTGCTGTACACCAAACCTGCTATGTCGAACTCGTTGGCGTACAGCAGGAGCCGGATAAAAGAGTCCACATCGTCCACCTCGCCATCGGTGGTGACGATGGTGCGGGGCTTGGGAGGCTTTTGCTGCGCCGTAGCCAGGGGCGGGGCCGCTACCCAGGTAGCCCAAAAGATCAACCATATTGCTCCTAACACACGCATAGATCAGTGATTTTTGTCCTTTATATATAACAGTAAGTTGTGCCGGTGTTAGGGCACTTACTCATATCGCAGCCCGAAGCCAAATTTGTACAGCGGGTCTTTGGAGTCGTAGGGTACGTCCTCTTTCTGGTTGCGCACGGCCTCCATAGACGACGGCAGCTCGAACGGCAGGTTGCCCTCCGGCTTTGCCTTGCCGAAGATCACGTCCAGCACGGCGGCATCACTGGCCCCAAAGTCAGCCAGCAAGCTTTTCGCGTTCCGGCTGATCTCCGGGATTACGGCCGGGCGGTCCAGGTAGATGTCCACGACGGTCGGCACGGTTTTCAGCAGCTGCAGGATCTCCACTTTTTCCTTGCCCTTAAAATCGAGGTCGCCGTGGTGGAAGCTGCGTGCGAAGGGGTTCTTGGTCTCCACCGGGTACCAGGGGGCCTTGAGGCGGATAATGGCCATGTCGGCCTCTTTCGGGTTTTCGACCACCGTGCCATAGAGGGCGGCCACTTTCGGGTCCACGTTTTTCACATAGAGCTTCAGCTTGCCCGGCTGCAGCGGCAGCACCTTGTTGTCGTTTTTCAGCAGCGTCATGGCGCGGCGCTGCGAGGCTTCGCCTGCCGCTTTAAAGGCCGGGTTGCGCAGTACCTCCACCGCCTTCTCCACCTCCACGTAAGGGTTGTCGAAGAGGCCCAGCTGGAACTTCTGGCGCAGCAACCGGCGCACTGACTCATCGAGGCGCGCCTCGGTAAGCTTGCCGTCCTGCACCAGCTTCACCACCAGCTCCGGCACGCTCTCGCCGCCAAACTGGTCTACCCCGGCGTCGATTACCTTCTTCACCCTGTCTTCTTCGCTCAGGCTCTCTACGCCCCAGGCGCGGGCAGGCCAGATGGTGGTGCCCATGTTTACGTCCGTTATCAGGCCCCAGTCGGTGCACACCACGCCATCAAACTTGTACTTGTTGCGCAGCAGGCCCGTGATAATGGCTTTGTTGTATGCGAAGGCCACGTTCTCCTCCGTCTGGCCTGTCGGCACGCCATAGTAGGGCATGATGGCAGCCGTGTTGGCCTCGAAGGCCGCCTCAAACGGGATGAGGTGGTAATCGAAGTTGTTGCCGGGGTACACCTGCCCCTTCTGAAACTCGAAGTGCGGGTCGAGGCCTTCTTTCTGCGGGCCGCCTCCTGAAAAATGCTTCGTCATGCAGGCCACGCTGTTCGGCCCCAGCTCCTCACCCTGGAAACCCAGGATATAGGCCTTCGCCATGCGGGCGGTGAGTTGGGCGTCTTCGCCGAAGGTGCCGCCGATGCGCGCCCAGCGGGGCTCGGTGGCCAAGTCTACCTGCGGGTGCAGCGCCTCCCGCATGCCCACGGCGATGTACTCCTGCCGGGCGATGTCGGCAAACTGCCGCGTCAGTTCCTCGTCGCCGATGGCGGCCAAGCCCAGCGGCTCGCACCACTGCGAGAAACCGTCTGCCGCCATCGAGAAGATGCTCTCGCTGAAGTGGTTGCGCGGGTCGGAGGCAATGGTGACCGGGATGCCCAGGCGCGTGTTCTCTGCCACCTTCTGGATGGCGTTATACCCGGTGGCCAAGGCGCGGGTGGCAGGGGCATCCCATAAATTAAAATGGTTCATGTGCTTACCGGTGATAGATTCTTCCGCGGTCGGCAGGCGCGCGGCCATGCCCTTTGTCTCCGCTGTCTTCACGATAGAACCGTCGGCGTTGATAAAGGTGCCGTTGATGAACATCATGCCGGCTTTCTCCTCGAGCGTCATCTGTGCCAGCAGGTCGCTGACCCGCTCCTCCACCGGCCGGGTGCTGTCTTCATACACATCCAGACGGCCGTTCTTGTTCAGGTCGCGGTAATTGGCGGGGGCTGCGGCTGCGGTGGCAGGGGTGTCTGCGCTGCCGGTTGGCTGGCTGCTGTTGCAGGCCATGGCAGTGAGCAACAGGGCCAGGGGGAGCTGCCTCGTATAATTTATTTTCATGTGTGGTCTCGCCAAGATGAAAGGTTTTGTAATGTGTCTTTCTAACACAATGTAGATAAATTTCTTATTCTTTTGTGAATCATCGGGGTATATTTGTTACTTAAATCAAAAAAAGAGCGGGCTGTGGAAGAAAATGCCGGAAGCATACTACAAAACGGGGGAGCGCTTTTCCTCCCCGGCCTTTCAGTGGACTGCGTGATCTTCGGTTTTCATGATAACCAACTGAAGGTTTTGCTCCTCAAGATGCGGCATGCGGAAAAGTGGGCGCTTCCGGGCGGTTTTATATACAAGGAGGAGGAAGTAGAGCATGCCGCCGTGCGGGTGCTGCAGTCGCGCACCGGCCTCAGCAACATTTTTCTCCGCCAGTTTCACACATTTGGCGAACTTTCGCGCACCGACAAACTACTGAACAAAAAGCTGTTGGTTTCCTCCGGCCTGCAGGCAGACGAAAATCATTGGTTTCTGCAGCGCTTTGTCACCGTGGGGTATTATGCGCTGGTTAATTTTTCGGGTGCCGTGCCCCGGCCCGATGCCACTTCGGAGGCCTGTGCGTGGTGGGACCTGCAGGAGGTGCCGCCCCTGAACCTGGACCACGGTGACATTCTGCAGAAAGCACTGGAGACATTACGGAAGCAACTGAGCGACCAGCCGGTCGGGTACAGCCTGCTGCCGGAGAAGTTTACCATGCCGGAACTGCAAAGGCTGTACGAAACCATCCTGGGCAAGCAACTGGACCGCCGCAACTTCCAGCGCAGAATGCTGGGCTACGGCATTCTGAAGCGGTTAGAGGAGCGGCGGAGCGGTGGGGCTCACAAGGCTCCCTACTTATATTGTTTTGATACAGATCGCTACCAGGACGCACTGCTGAACGGGCTGCAGCAGAAATGGTGAGCGCCAAAGGCGGTGTTCTGCTGCCCGTATCCCGCTGCGAATATGATTTCCGTCCCTGAGATAAACCCATTAATGGGGTAAATTCAGATTTTCAACAAATTTGCTTCTTATATTAGGGAGACAAAGAAAGAGCATCAGGGTTTCCTCCTCCAAACTGCGGGAACGTGGAACAAGCGTGCCTTCGTTGCTGTTGTGAGCCAGGTAGTTACAGCAGTTATATATATGAATCAGGCTATAGCGCAGAAATGTTGGTAATATGAAAAAAGGAATAATAATCATAGTAGTGATAATATTGGCGCTGGCCCTTATATTTTTCCTGGACTCCCGGGGCAGCAAGTCAAGTTCGAAACAGTTGATTTCGGCACCGGAAGTGGCTTCGGCACCGGGGGCGCCAGTAGCAACGCCGTCAAGCGACCTGCCCATGCTGCCCCTCACCACGCTGGATGGCACTAAACTGATGGTGAACGAACTGGAGGGCAGTACTGTCCTGGTACTGTTTCAGCCGGATTGCGACCATTGTCAGCGCGAAGCCGCCCAGATACGCGAGCATATAGAAGCCTTCCAAGACTATAAAATTTACTTCGTGTCGGATGCCGGCATACCGCAGCTGAGCCAGTTTGCCGAAACATACAAACTGGCAGACCAGCGCAACGTGTACTTTGCCCAGACCTCGATCAATGAGATACTGAACCAGGTGGGGCCGATAGAGGCGCCTTCCCTGTTCGTGTACTCGCCGGAGGGGCGCCTGGTGAAATCCTTTATCGGGGAAACGCCGATCGAGGAGATACTGAAAGTGCTTTAAGCCGGTTGAAGCCAGCTATATATGCAGAGCGCCTGCTACCGATGAAGTGTAGCAGGCGCTCTGTATATATAGCTGGCTGTTTACCTTTTACTCGTACAGGTCGTCCAGTTTTGCCTTGGCCAGGTCAACAAAGAGGGTGCTTATTTTGTCTGTCACGGCGTTAAAAAAGCGCTCGCCTTTTTCCTTCGTCGCCTTTTTGGGGTTGCCCACACCCGTGTCCTCCGTCACCTGCGACCATTTCCGCTCGGCCCAGGCCCAGCCTTCCGTAAACGCTTTTATCTTCGGTTTCCGGGCGTGGCCGTCGCCGGCTTCCTCCAGCGGCCGCACCAGGTCGGGGCGCAGGTGCAGGATCAGGCTTGTCTCCATCTCATCGGCATGGTCGCCTGCGTGCTCAAAAAATTCACCCTTGTTCATCGCCTGAAACCAGTTACAGCTCGAGATAAACATTTTCGGGTACTTCAGCCCCAACTCCCGGATCATCATCTTAAAGTCGTTGCCGCCGTGGCTGTTTAGCAACAGCAGCTTGTGGATTCCCTGCCTGTTCAAAACTTCCAGCACATCGTTCAGTACGGCCGCCTGCGTGCTCGGGCTCATGTTCATGTCCAGCAGGATATCCGTTTGGCCGGTGTTCACGCCAAACGGAATGGTAGGCAGTACGATCACTTTCGCACCGGCCTCCCAGGCCTTCCGTGCCGACTCGGCTGCAATGTGGTCGGCTTCGATGATATCCGTGGCATAAGGCAGGTGGTAATTATGCGCTTCGGTGGCGGCCCAGGGCAGGATGGCTACTTCAAACTGCTGTTCTTTTATATCCTTCCAGTTGGCTTCAGCTAATATGTATGGTCTCATAAAGTAAGTTATATATGATTTAAGCTTAGTGGCATACAGGTTTGTACTGGTTTCGGACAGGCCAGGTTCCTGTTCCTTCCTGAACGTGCGATTCGGCCGCATCGCATGATCGGCTCTTTGCGAATATATGATTTCTGAAGCAGCCATATATATAAAACGGCTGCGCTTCGTCTTCCTGCCATTTCGATCCCTGTTTTTAATCTCCTGTAAAATTAAAAGCCGCTCGGAATAGGTTATGCCGTACTTTGATAAAATTTTAAGAAAACTGTGTTATGAAAATTTAAATGTTGTTATATTGACTAAGCTATCTCAAAAGTTTTCATCCTTTATTCGTTCTCATATGAAGCTTGTCTATATACTGTCCTTCCTGATGCTGCTTGCGGGCGGTGCCAACACCCAGAACCTGCCCTCGCGCTGGGACGAGTTAACCGCCTCCGACTGGCCGTTGGCCCTGGAGAAATCGAACCGTACCTGTATTCTGCCCATCGGGATTCTGGAAAAGCACGGCCCGCACGCCCCCCTCGGCTCCGACCTGATTCATGTGCGGGAGTGGGCGGCGCGCGCCACCAAAAACGAGTACGCCGTGGTGTTCCCCGACTACTTCTACGGCCAGGTATATGAGGCCCAGCAGCAACCGGGCACCTTTGCCCTGCCAAGCGAGCTGGTGTGGGACCTGCTGCACGCCACGGTGGAGGAAATCGCCCGAAACGGCTTTAACAAGATCGTGATCGTAAACGGGCATGGCGGCAACCCGCAGCTGCTGCGCTATTTTGTGCAGTCGCAGCTGGAGAAGCGCCGCGACTATGCCGTGTATTTCTTTGACCCGGCGCAGGACCAGGCATTTGCGGAGAAGGCAAAGAAAATGCGCAAATCCGATCCTGCCGGCGACCAGCACGCGGGCGAGAACGAGACCTCCTCGCTGCTGTACCTGCGCCCCGACCTGGTGAAGCAGGAACGGGCCACGCAGGAATCGGGCGAGAACCTGAAGCGCATGGCGTCTCTGCCGGATCTGTATACCGGCATCTGGTGGTATGCCAGCTACCCGAACCATTACGCCGGCGAGGGGGCCAAAGCCACGAAAGAGTTTGGCAAGCTGATCACGGATAACAAAGTGGAAGCCCTGACGAAGGCGCTGAAAGCAGTGAAAGCGGACACCAAGACCCTGGAGCTTCAGAAAGAGTATTTCGATAAGGTAGATAAAGTGGGCGGGAAGTAAGGCCCTGGCTTCGTTGTGAAATGACTGTATATATAAACCGATTGCTAACTGTGCCTCTATATGAATAAACTCTTTACTGCGCAGGCTATTTCTCCGGATGGCCTGCTGAAGGAAACAACGCGCCAGCGCTACCTGTCGCTGGACGTGCTGCGGGGCATGACGATTGCCCTGATGATTGTGGTGAACACGCCCGGAAGCTGGCAGACCATCTACGCGCCTTTCCGGCACGCCGCCTGGCACGGCTTCACCATCACCGACCTCGTTTTCCCGACCTTCCTGTTTGTGGTGGGCAACGCCATGAGTTTCAGCATGCGCAAATTCGATGCGCAGGGGGAGGGGGCTTTCCTGAAAAAGGTGTTGACGCGGACGGCGCTGATCTTCCTGATCGGCCTTTTCCTGAATGCTTTCCCGTTCGTCTCCTATACCGATTCCGGGGAGCTGGCGCTGATGGATTTCTCCAGTCTCCGGATCATGGGCGTGTTGCAGCGCATCGCGTTGTGCTATGGTATTGCGGCGCTGGTGATCCACTACTTAAAGGTGAAGGGGGCCATTGTTTTCAGCGCCGTCGCCCTGCTTTCTTATTGGGCCATGTTGTATTACTTCGGAGACCAGCCCGACCCCTACAGCCTGGAAGGCAACGCGGCCCTGAAGTTCGACCTGCTGCTGCTGCCTGCCGAGAATTTATATGGCGGCTACGGCATTCCGTTTGATCCGGAGGGGCTGCTGAGCACCCTGCCCGCCATCGTGAATGTCATCGGCGGTTTCCTGGCGGGTTTATATATCCAGCGGAACGGCAACAACAGGGGCACCGTGTTTAAGCTTGCTTTGGCTGCAGCGGCCTGCATTGTGGTGGCGCTCGTCTGGGATGTTTATTTCCCCATCAACAAGCCGATCTGGACGAGTTCCTATGTGGTGTACACCATCGGCCTGGACCTGCTGGTGCTGGCCGTGCTGATGCTGGTGATTGAGGTGGCCGGCTACAAAGGCTGGACTTATTTCTTCGAGGTGTTCGGCCGTAACCCGCTGTTTATATATGCCTTGTCGGGTATCATCATCGAGTTGCTGGGCCTGATCCCGGTGGGGGACACGAGCCTGAGAGGGTGGCTATATGATAACCTGTACCTGTCGTGGCTGGCCGGTAACAACGCCTCGCTGCTGTTTGCCATCTCCTATATGCTGCTGCTCTGGCTGATCGGGTACTGGATGGATAAAAAGCGGGTATATATAAAAGTGTAAAAGGGGCTTTCCGCTTCAGCTATTTCCACAAGACATGTTATTTTATATATCAATCATGCGAAAGCTCGCCTGTTTATTCCTGTTGAGTTGTATCTCGGTATTCCCGTTGCAAACGGCTACGGCACAGAAAACCAAGAACCGGCTTCCCGAAGTGCTGCTGCGGATAGATGATATCGGCATGAACCACGCGACCAACATGGCCATCGAAAAGCTGGCCCAAACCGGCATGCCATTCTCGGCTTCGGTGATGTTCGCGTGCCCCTGGTACCAGGAAACCGTGGCGATTCTGAAGAAATACCCGAACGCTGATGTAGGCGTGCACCTCACTCTGACGGCCGAATGGAAATACTACCGCTGGGGCCCGGTTACCGGCCGCTCCGCCGTGCCCAGCCTGGTTGATAGCCTGGGTTACTTTTTCCCGACCGGTGAAGCGTTGCGGGAAAATAATTACCAGCTCGAAGAGATAGAGAAGGAGCTGACGGCGCAGATAGAAAGGGCGCTGGCGTCGGGTGTGCACATCTCGTACATCGATCCGCACATGGGGGTGGCGCTGTCTACGCCCGAACTCCGGGCCATCACTGAAAAACTTGCCCGCAAATACAAATTGGGCATCTCTACCCTGAATGAAAACACTTACTTTGGGGAGACATATACCGATATGTGGGGCGTGCCGGTAGAGACGAAAAAGCAGGAATTCATGAAGTTCATCAACAACCTCCACCAGACGAACCCCAACCTGGTCATCATCCATATAGCCGAATCGAGCCCGGAGATGGATGTGCTGGTGGATATGAACAGCAAGCTGATGAACACCGCAGACGGCAAGCCCAAAGCCAGCCTGCACCGGCAAACAGAACTGGACATGCTCCTGTCACCGGAGTTCCGCAGCCTGGTGGGGAAGAAGTTTACGCTGATCAACTACCGGGGCCTGATTAAATCAAAAGGTTTGGATAAAATGAAAGTCGCTACACAGAAACTGTAACGGAGCCGCTCATTTCGGCGGCTGCCGGGAAGGGGATGTGCCTCTGTTTTTATATATCCCTCCATCTTCAACATTAAGCAAGTCCGTGGCGGGCTAACCAAATTATAATGCTGAAAAAATACTTCCTGCTGTGTTTACTGGGGCTTCTTTGGCTGCCGGCCATCGCCCAAAAAAAGAACGAGGCCTTCCAGTTGCCTATCCGCAAAACCACGCTGCCTGTGAAGATAGACGGAGTGATGGACGAGGCGGCCTGGCAGGAAACGGCGGTGGCCGACGACTTTTTTATGGTGTTGCCCATGGACACCAGCAAGGCGCGGGTGCGCACCGAGGTGCGGATGACGTACGACGACCAGAACCTGTACCTGATCGCCCATTGCTACAAGGCCGTGCCGGGCACTTACTTTGTGGAGTCGCTGCGCCGGGATTTCGAATTCGGCAAAAACGACAACTTCCTGCTGTTTATGGACCCTTTTGAGGACCAGACGAACGGCTTCTCCTTTGGCGCCAATGCGGCCGGCGCGCAGTGGGACGGCACTATGTACGGCGGCGGCAGCGTGGACCTGAACTGGGACAACAAATGGGTGTCGGTGGTAAAGAACGACCCGGAGAAATGGGTGCTGGAAATGGCGATTCCGTTCACCACCATCCGCTACAAAAAAGGCATTAGCCGCTGGGGGATCAATTTCAGCCGCCTGGACCTGCAGACCTCCGAGAAATCGAGCTGGGCGCCCGTGCCCCGGCAATTCCCCACCGCCTCGCTGGCCTATTCCGGCGTGCTGGCCTGGGACCAGCCTCCCCCGACGACAGGGGCAAACGTCTCGGTGATCCCTTACGTGCTGGGCGGCGTGGCCAAAAACCACGAGACGGAAAAACCGTCTGTCTACCAGAAAAAGATTGGTGCTGACGTCAAGATCGGCATCACCTCCGCGCTCAACCTCGACCTGACCATCAACCCCGATTTTTCGCAGGTGGAGGTGGACCGGCAGGTGACCAACCTCGACCGTTTTGAGTTGTTCTTCCCGGAGCGGCGGCAGTTTTTCCTGGAGAACGGGGACCTGTTCGGCAACTTCGGCAATCCTGCCATCCGCCCCTTCTTCTCCCGCCGCATTGGCCTGGGGGTGCCGATCCGGGCCGGGGCGCGGCTCAGCGGCAAGCTCAACAAAGACTGGCGCATCGGGGTAATGGACATGCAGACGGCCCGCGTGGAGGAGACCGGTTTGCCGGCGCAGAACTTCGCGATTGCGACGCTGCAGCGCCGGGTGTTTGCCCGCTCCAACATCGGCTTCCTTTTCGTGAACAAAGAGTCTCTGGATTATCACCCGGAGCGGGATACCTTACAGCCAACCTACTCGCAGTATAACCGCAACATCGGGCTGGAATACAACCTGGCCTCGGCTAACAACATGTGGGTGGGGAAAGCGTTTTTGCTTAAATCCTTTTCGCCGGGTAAATCGGGGGATGACCTGGTGCAGGCGGCTAACCTGGAGTACCGGAGCCGGCATTGGACCGTGCAGCTGCAGGAGGAGTATGTAGGGGAGAATTACACCGCCGAAGTAGGGTATGTGCCCCGCAACAACTACTTTAAAATCAACCCGGCAGTCAGTCGCCTGTTCTTTCCACGCAGTGGCCCCATCCTCAGCCACGGGCCCAAGGCAAGCATTATGTATTACTTTGATAATGCCCTGAACCGGACCGATAACCTGAATATGTTATTTTATACGCTCACCTTCCGGACGCAGAGTAATTTTACGGTGGCCCTGATTGATGAATACGTCCATTTGCTGCAGCCCTTCGACCCCACCAATACGGGCAGAGACACTTTGGCACGCGGCACGAAGCACCACTGGAATGCCTGGCGGACTGAGTTTGTTTCAAAGCCCCAGAGTGTGTTTACCTATGCGTTTAACACCCGCTATGGCAGGTACTATGCGGACGGCACGCGCCTGAACCTGGCCGCTGAAGTTGGCTACCGCTTTCAGCCTTACGTGAGCATCCTGGCGAACGCCAGCTACAACGACATCCGCCTGCCGGAGCCCTGGGGAAAAACAAAGTTCTGGCTGGTCGGCTCCCAGGTAAACGTGACCATGACGAACAAGCTGTTTTTCTCTACTTTTCTGCAGTACAACGAGCAGGCCAACAACGTTAACATCAACACCCGCTTTCAGTGGCGGTACCAGCCGGCCTCGGATTTATATATCGTCTATACCGACAATTACTTTCCGGCGCCCTTCGCGATCCGCAGCCGCGCCCTGGTGCTGAAGCTTACCTATTGGTGGAACAGGTAGCAACGGAAGTGAAAAAGAATTGCGGCGGTTATATATGGCTATTATTTCCTGGGATGCCTTTACCAGGCTTTATGCTGCTATGATTTATGGATGTGATGAAGGGGGCGCAACTTCTGGCAGAAGCGCATCGCGAGGGGAGGTATATAGGTTGTAGCGTGCAGGTGCTGTTATATAGGCTGCCCTGTCTCTGCTTGACCGGAAATCCGAGGACTTCCTTCCTATATAGGTTTAAGCGCTCTGGTTGATCTTCTGCTTTAGATGATCAGAAAGCCGCAACGACAGCGCAACCAGGGAAAGTGTCGGGTTTGCGGCGCCACCGGTGGTAAAGCAGGAGGAGCCAGCCATATATAAATTACGTATGCCATGCACTTTGCAATCAGCGTCCACCACACCCTGCTTCGGGTCATCGTGCATGCGGGTGGTGCCCATGTGGTGCCAGCCTCCGCCTAAGGTATCGGGCCAGTTGGTGTCGTTCTCTTCCTGCAACCAGTCCTGAACCCGCACTCTCCCGATACCGGCCATGCCTATCTGCTGCCCGATAAGCTGATACAGTTTGTAGATGCTTCTCTTTTCCAGGGGCAGCAACTGCCAGTCCAGCACCACCCGCGGCATACCCAGCGCATCCTTTTCCCTGTCCAGGGTTACCCTCGATAAGGGGTTTGGAGACTGTTCCATCCGGGTAAAGAGTGAGAACTGCTTATATAAGGCGGGCGGCTTGCTCTCTGTTTTACCCGCTTTAAACTGCTGCTCCCTTTCCTCCCATTCGCGTACTGTTGCCTGGGCACTATCGGGGAAGGTGTCAATAAAAGCAGGCGATTCCGTATCCTGCGCTTTCGGCCACAGTGAGGCAGTGCCGTTCAGAATCTTGTACGCTTCCTGCTTTTCTGCGGTGATCGCTAATTCTGTCCGCATCTTGGTTGTGAAGAACTCCCAAAGGTATAGCCGCAGTGCTGCAGGGGATGTGAGGAAAAGGTCAGCGGAGGCTACTTCCAGGTGTTCCATGAAATAACGCCCCACCAGATCATGGTCGTTGCCCAGGCCGGATGGCGCCTGCTTGTCGGAGGCCAGTAGCAGCCGTGCATTCTGGATGGCCGAACAGGCGAGTACAAAGTGACGCGCTCTTACCGTGTGGGTTTTCCCCGCCAGGTTCTTCACGCTTATCTCCTTTACCTGCGACACGTTTTCGTCTGCCCTGATATCCACGGCGTTGGCGTAGGTATATAGGTGGATGTTTCTGGCTTTCAGGATGGCATCTCGGTAAGTGTTGCCGAAGCGGGTGGGAGGGCTGAACTGCCACACCTTGTTCCAGAACACCTTTTCGTCCAGCGGTAAGGGCGTCAGGCCCGGCTGCTGCTTTTGCCAGTAATTCAAGCCATATTCATATGGGCCTAATTCCAGGAGTTTCTGCGCTCTCGGATAAAAGGGATCTAAGTCACTGAATTGTATAGGCCAGCCACTATGCGGCACCCAGGCTCTTTTCTGGAAATCAATCGGGTCCAGGGTGGAGCAGAAACCTGCCCAATGGCCACTCGTTCCGCCAAAATAATGCAAGCGGGCCGATTGCAGCGGGAAGTAACGCTGCCCAATGGATTGGCCACGGTAGAGGTCCTGTACATCACTTTCCACCTCAAATCCGCCGCCCTCCAGCAGAATAACCTTATAAGGGGTGTTCTGCCATTCCAGCGCCATGCTGATGCCAGCCGGACCCGCGCCGACGATACAAATATCCCCCTCGATCAGTGAACCGTTCTCCAGTGTTCTTGCGTCAGTGTGCATACTAAAAGTTTAGGATGATTTTAAAGAAAACAAAGCGCACTGGCGGGCTTCGGTTTCGGATAGCATCCAGCCAAGCAAAGTCACGATACGGCCTGCTTCAAAATCCTGCTTTATTTTGTTGCTCAGGAAAGCATGGAGGGCGTTGTTATCCGTTTTCGTTGGTAGCGGATTGCCGGAGGAGGCTTCTAAAAGCCGTTCTGTAAGGGCTTCTTTACCTGACTCAGCCGGTACCTTTGCCCGGTATGCCTCCCCGATCTTCTGAATTGTGGGGGCATCGCAGAGGCGCATCAATACCTGCGGCTCGGCTAAGGCTTCCATCGGCTTTCGGTCCAGGCAGCCTGCCACAGGCAAAGCCAGGACGGTTGCGCTCAGGCTATACAGCAGAAAAGCTCTTCTTTTCATATTATACTTCTTTTTGCATAAGAAACGAAAGCCAGCTGTTCCGGTGAGGGTGTTTACCAGCGCGATACACTGCCTCCCGTAAAGCGCTGGCGCAACGGAAGGGGCCTTGTTTCCCGTTCCGATGTTATACGGATGCGGCGCCTCTTGCTCTCCTCCCCTCGCCTGAAATTTTATCCGGAGTACCCCCTCTGCCAACACGCAGGTTCTACAGGCCCGAAGCCAACGCTGCTTTAAAGTTTGGCCGAAACCCGCTTGAGTATATATGCCCTGTCCTGTATCATCCTTAAACTGATAAGCAAGGGTTCTGCCAACCTGCGTTCGCCGCGTGGCTGGCGCCTGAAAACAACTCGCTGCAGCTGCTCGGGTACTGGATAGACAAGCGGAGGGTATATATATAAGGGCATGCGCTTTGGCCAGATCCGATAGGCAAAGAGGCGACTGACTATGTAGAGCAGCCGCCTCCGTGCAAATCAGCTCTCAGACTTTGGGAGGTGCCGGCAAGGAGTGTTCCGGTTATTTGCCGAACAGGTAGTTGATGCCTATGTTCGTTGAGCCGGTTTTATACTCCCTGCTGGTGTACCGGGTGATAGTGCCGGGTGCCAGGTACATGGCCGTTACTTCATACCTGTTACGGAGTGTTATTCCTGCTCTAAGTGTATAAGAGGCCCAAATAGGCTGCAGAACTCTGTAATCTTTATTTTCATATACCTTTCCTTCCTGGTTGAGCCTTGGGTAAAAATGCTGTGTTGTGCTGTTGTTCTTATTGTAAAGGGAGTAGTTCAAGGCTAGCCCCGCCCCGGCGTATATTTTAAAATCAGGACGATTGTAGATATTGTAAAGAACCTGGGGAGATATGGAAACCGTGTGTTGCGCCACGTAATAGAACCTTTCATCATAGCCACCCCCTCCGGTTTCCTCTGTTGTTTTATGTTTGAAATCAGCGCTGGTGAGACTTGCCTCAAACCTAAAACGAAGCTTTTGCACGTTGCTGTTCAAAAAGATATCGTTGCCAACAGTCAGGCGTGGCATGTAAGAGACCGGGTGCTCGTCTGCCTGCGCAAAAGGGTCATCCCCATAAACGCTCATCGTGCTTCTGCTTAAGGCTACCCCGGCAAACAGCCGGGAGCTTATTTTTCCCTTGCTCTCCAACCGGGTGTCCTCCTCGCTCAGCCCATTTAACTTACTTACTACCCTGAGCAGGTCGTGCTCGGAGTACGCTGCCTCTTCTATCTCGCGCTGCAGTTTGTTGGTGAGGGTGCCGTAGTGGCGGGCAACGTTCAGCAACTGGCCTATGTAAAAGCGCTGGGTTACCAGCTGGGAGCTGTTGGAGGCTTTATAGTATCTTCTATAGCTTAGTTCCTGCAGGTTTTCCTCGCCTCTCAGCCGAATGAAAAACCGTTCTTTCCATTCATCCTTGTAGCGGTACAGCGTTACCTTGTCTCCATGCTGCAGTATGTTTAGAAACAGAGCGTCCGTAGCCACCCGGGTATCGGCCTTGCCCACAACCAAATTGTCTTTGTCCACCTGGTCCATTGAAATAGGCCCTTCGTAGCTTTGGAAAGCCTCCATGCCTGTGATCTCAACATAGCGGGCGGTTTTAGGCGTGTACTGCTGTTCGGCGTTGCCGCTTGCCGTGTTTCGAAACGTTATTGCTTTGGGGTTCAGGTCCCATTCCCGGTAGTCGATCGCACCGCGAAGCGTGTCGCCAGCTGGTGTGACCACCAGGGCCGGTTTGAAATTTGACTGCGCGAAAGTCAGGGAAGAAAACAAAAAAGTAAAGAGAAAAGGGGGGATAAGTCGCTTCATTTAAAATAGAGTTGAGGTAAATAAGTCAGGGGTTATATATTAAGCGTTAAATATATAGTTTATTTGAACTTATATAGGATGGATCGTGAATTTTTTCGAGATAAATGTAGAAGTGGATTCGAAGAGCAGAGCAGGAGCCGTCCGGCCCGGAGATGGATGTGCTGGTGGATATGAACAGCAGCCTGATGAATACCGAAGACGGCAAGCCCAAAGCCAGCCTGCACCGCCAGACCGAGCTGGACATGCTCCTGACCCCGGAGTTCCGCAGCCTGGTGGGCAAGAAGTTCACCCTCATCCACTACCGCGACCTGACCTGGGCCAGGGGGCTGGAAATCAGTAAAGCCGCTGCAAAGAAGCATTAACGAAAGGGTGCGCGTACGGCGGGTGCGTTTGGGCTGAAATAAAAGAGGTAGGGGCGCAGCCTACTGTTTCTCCTGCTCCTGCCCTCCGTGTCGCACCGTTTGCTCCACCAACTCCAGCCGCTTCACAACGGTGCCTTTCGCCAAGATGGTACCGGGAGAAAGCACCGCATTTGCCCCGATTTTACAGTTATCGCCCACCAGCGCGCCAAACTTCTCTGCACCAGTGTTGATCATGCCGCCATTCAACACGACCCATATCTGCTTTTCTGCCCGCTCATTGTAATGGTTCGCGACGATGGAACCGGCCTCGAAATTGACGTTGCTCCCGATCAGGCTGTCGCCAACGAAGTTGAAGTGTGCAACAGCGCTTTGGTGCAGGATGATGCTTGATTTGATCTCACAGCCTGTCCCGACCGTCGTGCCTTTACCCAAAAACACACCGCCCCTTATATAGGCATGCGCCCCTATAAAGCAACCTTCCGAAACAATAGCAGGGCCTTTCAGCACCACGCCTTCCTCTACCGTGGCCGATCTGTGAACAGCTATCCCGTTTTTCATGATGTAGCTGTCGTCGAGGCGGCGGATCATCTCCTCTATGATACCGGGCAGGTCTTTGGTGAGTTGCCATGGCAAGGCATCCTTGTGCGCGGCAAAGGGGCCGGAGAAGCCGGCGATATAGCTGTCTATATATAAGTTCATGTGCGGTGAAATGTTAAAGCCTAACCTTTGGAGGCGCTTGTTTCAGGATTTTTCAGTATCAGGTTCTTTGTCCTTCAGCCAAACGGGCTTGGTTTCGGATTGATGGGCTGCCCCTAAAATATCGCCGTACAGCTCCGGCTTGCGGGCGTTGCGGTAGCGGTACCCGCCGGCAAGGGTTAGCTTGTCTTCGGTGAGCGTGGCGACGCTTATCTCGTTTTCGAAGCTTTTTATCTCCGTCAGCACCTCGCCGTAAGGGTCGAGGATCAGGGCATTCCCGTTTTTGAGATGCTCGCCGTCGTACCCGATCGGGTTGCTGAACACATAATACACGCCGTTGTCGAAGGCGCGGGCCGGGAGCCAGCGCATCAGCCACCTGCGGCCTTTGGGCCCGTCGAACTCGAGCCGGAGCGGCACCGGGTCGGTGTGCCTGGCCTGCCACAGCGCGTCGGCCACATAGCCCCGGCCCGGCATGGCCGACGGCGTGCACATGGTGACGTGCGGGGCAAAGATAACCTCAGCGCCTAAAAGCGCGGTGGCCCGCACATTTTCGACTACGTTGTTGTCGTAGCAGATGAGGATACCGCACTTCCAGCCTTTCAGGTCGAATACGGTATAGGCCGTGCCTGCTTCCAAATAGGTGCTGATGAAGGGGTGGATCTTGCGGTGCTTGGCAATAAAGCCGTTTTTATCGACGCACACATAGGTGTTGTAGAGCTTGTCGTCTTCGATTTCCACCAAACCAGCCAAAATGATAATGTCATACTGCTGTGCCAGCCGGATGAGGTGCTGCGTGCTTGGCCCGTCCGGCACGTTTTCAGCGAGCGCCACCAGTTCCTCCCGCGTCAGGTCTTTCAGAAAGGTGTAGGCGGTGATGGAGAGCTCGTGGAAGCTGATCACCTCGGCGCCACGCGCCTTCGCTTTGGCCGTCAGTTCCTCTATCACGGACAGGTTATAGGCTTTGTCGCCGTCTTTTGGCTCAAACTGGGCAACGGCTACTTTCAGGTTTCTCATCCAGCGTTCATCTATGGGTTGATATGAATGGTGCATATGTACGATAATCAGCAAAGCGAATCTCCTGAAAGCCGGTAATATATAGCCTTCAACTGATTTGTGCTGAGCCTGACTAAACCAGGCTGCCGGTGACTTTATGCCGCCAGGTTCCCGGGCTTTTATCGTAGGATTAAGATAAGGATTTATAGGCCGGAACCCAAAAGAAGAGAATGGCCTCACATGCTTTTTTGCCTGCTGCCCTTACTGAAAACACAGCCGGCCCGGGTATGGCATTGCTTCAGAAGCAACGCCATACCCGGGCCGACAATATCCAATCAGATTATTTACTTAGCCAGTAATCCATCAAAGGTGAAGGCGGCATAGTAAAGCGCCCCAATGGTGGGACCTGCCGCATACTGGATATAACGGTTGTTGAAGATGTTGGCGCCTCCCACTTTCACCGTCGCCTTCAGGGACGGCACTTTCAGCGTTGCCTGGGCATCCACGGTATGGTAGGCGGACACTTTGCCGTTGGCCAGCGGACTCTCCCACAGGAAAGCATCCTGCCACCTCCAGACGATGTTGAAGCCGAGGTTTTTCAGCACCTCGCGGTTTCCGAAAGACAGGTTGGTTGTCCATTTGGGGGTGTTGAAGCCCGTCACGAATATATCCCGCTCCTCATTCGCCCGGATGTTGTTGTAGTTGACGTTGCCAGCCAAAGTGAATTTACTGAAGAAGTTGTAGGTAAGGCCCAGCGACGAGCCGTAGTTGCGGTAGGTGTTTTTCGCGTTGGTATATACCCGGTACCTCGTTTGCCTGGCTCTGTTTGCCGCGAGCATGTCCAGCACGCCGGCGTCAGAACCCACCTCCCCGGAGGCTGGCACGGCCACCTCCACCTGCCCCAGAAAACCTGAGTAGGCATTCAGGTAGGCATCTACGTCTATCACAAACGAGTTTTGGAGCAGAACGCTTCTATAACCAACCTCAAAGGAGTTGATGCGCTCTGGGCTGGTGGCGGCCAGGTTGGTGATGTTGAGCAGGCTCTTGTTTTGCAGCGCCGCCTGGTCTGCTGTCAATCCGTTTGTCACGTCGCGGTTTACGGCCGCGTTAAACGCATTCACGGATGCCAGGGTGTAGGAGTTGTCGAGGTAGCCCAGGCCCTCGTTTATATAGGACAGGCCGCCCACGCGCCGCACGTTGCCGTTGTTCACGTAAGAGAGCGCCTCGAACAGCGACGGGAATCGAAAGCCGTTCTGCACCGATGCCCTAAAGTTGTGGTGCTCCGCCAGGGTATATACCGCCGCGAGGCGCGGGTTAAGCTTCGGGTCGAACTCCGGGTTGTAGTCCAGGCGCAGCGAGCCGTAGAGCTTCAGTTTGTCTTCAAAGAAAGCCTTCGTCAACTGGCCGAAGGCGCCGAACTTCTTGTAGTAGACGTTGTCGCCGCCCGGCAGTGTCCGCTCATTTATCGGCCTGGAGAAATCCACGAAGTTGTTGCCGTCCGGTATCACCTCATATACCCGGGCATCCACGCCTAGCAGCAAATCAGCGAAATCCAGCTTGTCTTTCAAGTCCCACTGGGCATCGGTGTGGTAGAGGCGGCTTTGCTGGGTGAGCCAGGCTCCCCCGGTGGCCGGTGCCCCCGGAATCACGGCCCCGTTGTCCCAGTTGTTGATGCCGATGATGGTGTTCTTCAGCGCATCAAACGCTGCGGTGCCCGGCTCCACCCGGCCCAGGTCTGCCGCCTGCCTTGCCCGCTCCATGGCGGTGGCCAGGTCCGTGTCCTGGTCCAGCTCGGCCTGCAGCGCGGCTTTGTATTTGGCTCCCCACACCGGGTTGGTGCCCCCGCTGGTTATATCCAGGTTATCCACCAGCGGCTTCACGTTGTAGGAGTCGCCGGTGTTCTCGATGGATAGATAGGACCTGACAAAATAGTTGGCCCCTTTCAGCTCCAGCCTGTGGTTCTGCACCAGCACATTGTCGAGCTGTATTTTGTTGCCCCGCTGGAACACACCGTCCATTTTGCCCACACGGTAACCGTAGGACAGCTCCGCATTTTCGTTCAGGCGGTAGTGCAGGGAGGCGTCAAACTTCAGATTGTCTACGGTGGGGCTCACCACGTCGCGCTCCCAATACCCCGTTCTCCTCACCAGGAACGTCTGGCTTTTGCCGCCGTATTGCACCCCGCTGATGGTCACGGCGTTGTTGTTCTCGTCGCCGTACTTGTTCCAGGCGTCGTAGGCGGGGTTGTTGGCGCCGGCCAGCTCCGGGAAAGCCGGGTTCGCGGTGTTCAGGTTATTCGGGTTCTGGTCGGTGGCGGTGTTGGCGCGCCAGTCGGTGCCGCGCATATAGCTGGCGTTTATCTTAAAGGCCCACTTGTCTTTGAAGGCTTTGGCATACCGGATGGCTGTCTCTGTCAGAATACTGGGGTTGTGGTCGATGCCGTCTATATGGTTCACCCCTGTCTTTTGATATATGCTCAGGCCCTGGTACAGGAAGGGGCTTTTCGTGATGAGGTTCGCCATGCCGTTGATGGCGTTCATGCCATATAAAGCGGAGGCGGCACCAGGTGTGATCTCCACGCTGGCGATGTCCAGTTCCGTGGGCCCGATGGCGTTGCCGAGCGGCACACCCAGCGTGGCGGCCTGCATGTCCACGCCGTCCACCAGCTGCATAAACCGGAAGTTGTTCGGGATATTAAACCCACGGGTGTTCGGCACTTTGAAGGTAAGGCTGGAGGTGGTCATTTGCACGCCTTTCACGTTCTCCAGCGCATCGTAAAAGCTGGGGGCGGGCGTCTCCCGGATGGCCCGGATGTCGAGTTTCTCGATGGCCACTGGAGATTGCAGCTGGCTTTCCTCCATGCGGGAGGCTGATATAACCACCTCCTTGCCGAGCATGGTCTGCGTCACCAGCGCGATGCTCAGCCGCGAGCCGATGCTTTGCACCTGTACTTCCTGCGGCTGGAAGCCAATGGAAGAGAACACCACGGTAAACGGGAATTTCAGCTTGGTGCGGAGCACAAACGCACCCGAAACGTCGGAAACAGTGCCGGTAACGGTGCCTTTTATATAGACGCTTACGCCAGGCAACGGCTCTTTTGTGTCCTGATCCACCACCTGGCCGGTGACTTCTATCAAATTGCTTTCCTGCGCGAAGGCAGCAAAGGAAAGGAACAGTAGGTATATAAAGAGAGAAATTTTTTTCATGGTAGATTTCTTGAAATTTGATTGATAGAACACAACTCCTCCTGACTTTCAAGCCACAGCATCAGCCGGTGATTGACCTTCCCACTTCTTCTCTCAGTCTTCCGGTTGCTGGTATGGCAGGAGAATTACTTGATATAGAAGCAGGGGAAAGGCCGTTAGCGGCGTTAGAAAAAGGCAAAGCATACTTAAATCAGCCTTGCAAGGGATTCCGGATTACAATGTTAGCCGCTCTTCTAAAAAGAAGATAGCACGGAATTAACCTTTGGCATCCATTTTACCTTTCGGCGGATTTTTAATCAGGAGAAGCGTTGTAAGATTTTAACTGACTGAAATATTTACCCTCGGGATGGAGGGATTTGGAAGTGCGGCAGACAAGGATGCTGCGCAGCTGCTGGCATTAGCAACAACAGCAACAATTGTTGTGCGTGATAGAGACTGATGCGGTGCTGGCGGAGGTGAAATAAACTGTTCTCATGGTGTAGGGAAGTTTATTATATAATCTCTATAGATTTAGTATACAAATAAAGTGCTTATAGCAATCTCCTCCAAGAAAACAGCTGAAATTATTTTTCTACTTCAGAAAAAAACCGAAGTATATCAGGATAAAAAATTTGAATGATCTTTGTCGTTTATCCTGAAAACGTAAACTTGTTGCCCTATATAGGATAATACGGACTATAGATTTGAAAGCCTTGGCTGCTTCATTAATCAGGTTTATGGTTATATATACGCAGGGCCGGATCAAGGCGCGACACCACAAAGCAACACTTCCCGTAATGACTGATAATTTTATTCGACCCTACCTGTAAAATCGTTGGCTGATGAAATGGATCACGCGCGAACGCCCCAAGATCGACCGGCTGGCCTGTCCCTGGCTGATCAGGAGATTTATTGATGAAGAAGCGGAGTTCATCTTCGCGCCCCTGCCCCAGATCAGGGAGAAGGCCCTGGAACTGGAGGCTGTCCCGTTTGACATTCCGGATGTGGAGTTTACGCACTACGAGGACCGCTGCACCTTCGATTACTTTCTCCGGAAGTATAACCTGAAGGACCCGGCGCTGCAGACCATGGCGCCTATCGTGCGGGGCGCCGACACCGACGACCACAGCCTGGCCAGCCAGGCTTCCGGGCTGTGGGCCATCTCAGCGGGGCTTGCCTATAATATAAAAGATGACCACGAGCTGCTTGAAAAAGGCATGCTTCTCTATGATGCCCTCTACAGTTGGGCAAAGCATCTGCAGCAGGAGAAACACACGCAAAGCCCGACCGAGCAGCTGCTCCTGCAGGTGTTCCACCGGTACATCAGGCAAAAGAAGGGGGCCGGAAAGAAGGTGCCGGCCTGGGCCGAGGGGCTGCGGGAGGTGATCCAGGACCAGATAGACACCAACCTGACCCTTAGCCTCAAGGAGATCTCGGAGGGACTGAACGTGCATCCGGCTTACGTGTCGCGGGCGTTCTCCAAGTACTTCGATAACCTGTCGTTTGGGGAGTATATCCGCAAGCTGCGCATTGAGAAAGCCATTCACCTGCTCCACACTTCGGCGTATTCTTTATCGGAAATAGCCTACCTCACCGGCTTCTCCGACCAGAGCCATTTCACGCGAACGTTCAAAAAACACACCGGCAAAAGCCCGTCGGCCTACAAAAAAAGCCTGCCAAAAGGTAAAGACGGTTCCAAAGGTTAACACTGTGCTATTTTTTACCTCCAGGACCTGTTACTATTGTACAACAACATATGCAATGGGAGGAGGACCCTACCAGTGCATTGTTCCTCTGCACCGGGGCACCTTTAGCTTTGAGATACCTTCTGGCTGGCCCTATACTTAGCTGCCCTGTAGAGTACCGAAGCGGGGCTGCACGCATGGCGTAGGATGTGGGAATTTATATATGCAATATGTTAGCCGCCGGGGAATCTTATGGAACAGATGACGTATCAAAACAACGAAACAAAGAAAGAAGTGACGACCACACCGCCACCTGCCAAGCCCAGCTTCCGGGAGGCCTTTTTGTTCTGGCTCAAGCTGGGCTTTATCAGCTTTGGCGGGCCAGCCGGGCAAATCGGCATCATGCACGAGTTTGTCGTGGACCAGAAAAAGTGGGTTTCCGACGCCAAGTTTCTGCATGCCCTCAATTATTGCATGCTGTTGCCCGGGCCGGAGGCGCAGCAACTGGCTACCTATATAGGCTGGCTGCTGCACGGCGTGCGGGGAGGCCTGGTGGCAGGTGTTTTCTTTGTGCTGCCCTCGGTGTTTATACTGCTGGGGTTGAGTTTGGTGTATGTCACCTACGGCAGCATCCCGTGGGTGTCGGCGCTGTTTTATGGCCTGAAGCCTGCCGTGGTGGCCATCGTGATCCTGGCGCTGCTCAAGATCGGTAAGAAGTCGCTGCACAGCTGGCTGCACTATGTGGTGGCGCTGGCGAGCTTTATCGCCATCTATTTCGCGGGAATTCCTTTTCCTTATATCATCCTGAGTGCGATGCTGCTGGGATATGTGGCGCAGAAGCTGCTTCCCGCTTTCTTTGAAAACAACAACGGCACCTCCTCAAAGAGCGAGAGGGAGCAGGAGTATTACATTAATTCCCAAAGTGCGACGGCTGAGACTAAATTTAATGGAGTACAGATTGTCAGGAGAACGGGCATCGCGGTTGTGCTGTGGGTGCTGCCATTCCTCATTTTCTATACCGCCAGCAGCGGGTTTGGTTTCTGGAAGGAACTGTCGCTGTTCTTCACCAAAGCCGCACTGGTTACGTTTGGCGGGGCTTATGCGGTGCTGCCCTATGTGGCGCAGGTGGCGGTGGAGAAGCTGCACTGGCTGACGCAGCTGGAGATGATTGACGGCCTGGCGCTGGGCGAGACCACTCCCGGCCCGCTGATCATGGTACTGGCCTTTGTAGGGTTTATGGCGGGCTACCACGAGTACGGCGGATCGCTGCTGATGGGCGCCCTCGGGCTCTTTACCACTACCTACTACACGTTCCTGCCGTGCTTCCTTTTTATATTGGTGGGAGGGCCTTTAATAGAACGGACGCAAGGCGATGCCCGGGTAAAATCTGTGCTGGGCGTGGTGACGGCTGCCGTGGTGGGCGTGGTGCTGAACCTGACAGTTTACTTCGGAAGAGCGGTGGTATTCCCGGAGGGTGCGGGCAGCGTGGATCCCTTCAGCCTGGTCTGGATCATCCTGTCTTTTATAGCCATGTACCGCTTCAAAGTGGGTATGATCACCTGGATCATCGTCAGCGCACTGGCCGGGCTGGGGCACTATTTAGCGGGTATATACCTTCTGTAAAAGTCGCAGGCGGCTTTCGAGTAGCATGCGCGATCGCGCTGGGTGTGAACCGGGTGAGAAGCGATACTTTTATATATAAGCCGGGCTCAGGCTTTTCTATCTGTGGGGATGCTGTCTTCCGCTTCCGCCACCAGGCCCGAGAGGGCCTCGAGGTTGCTGAGAAAGGTGTTGTCGAGGATTTCGGCGGTGGCGTCGCGCACCTTTTTCATCACGATCCGGATCTCGCAGGTGGCCTCGTCCTGGCACTCGTCGCACTTGCGGTAATACAGCTGGCTCACGCACGGGATGGGTGCCAGCGGGCCATCCATCATCCGGATAATATTGCCGACAGAAATCTCAGTGGGGTTTTTAGCCAGATAATAGCCCCCGTTTTTGCCCCGCACACTTTGCAGCACCCCGTTTGTTTTCAGGTCCACCAAAATCGCCTCCAGGAACTTACGCGGTATCCGCTCTCGCTCAGCTATCTCAGAGATGATGACCAAACCTTTGTCGTACTGCCTGGTGAGGTAAAGTAGCGCCTTAAGGGCGTATTTCGCTTTTTTTGAAAGCATGCGGTGTCGTTATGTTAGAGGCAAAGTTACACCTTTACAAGATAAACAGGAAGCACATAGTTCCTCCGGCCCCTGTGCGTGATTCGTGAAGGAAGGGGGATATAGGTGCGCTGCCACCTTCCTCTGGCCGAAGACAGGCAGAGCCTTGATAAGGGGATGGAATACCTCTATAGACCAACTGTACTGTCCTATATAAAACAGGCCCTTGCCAGTAGTGGCAAGGGCCTGTTTTATATGGGGCTTTCGCCTTTGGCTTAGAAGCCGGCGCAGTCGCCGGCAGGTACGTTTACGCCGCCTGCCTGCTGGTACACCACGCGGGCACCCAGGTGCCCGGCATAGGCCAGGAACCCCGAACCTACCACCATCAGCAGCACGACCACTACCTGCAGCAAGCCTGTTTTAAACCTCACCAGCTTCAGGCGCAGGCCCAGTTCCAGGGCGGTTGCCGCCGAAAAGGCATAGGCCAGGTTGTAGGCCGCTATTTCGTGGTCCTTCAGCACCGTGGGGTCGCACAACTTCCGGGATACGATGCCGTCCGCCATATCGCCGGTGTAGATGCTCAGCCAGGCCAGCAGGGTGCCGGCGTACAGCAAATACGCGCCGCCTCTGTGCCAGAAGTCCGCACGGCTGTTGGGCAGGAAAAGCGCAAGCAGCTTTGCAATGGTTGCCAACAGCAGCAGCGCGATTGGGAAGTGCACCGAGAGCGGGTGCCAGATCTCGGTCCGCCAGAAGGTTGGGTCACTCATGCTATTCCAGGATCCTGACCGCGATCGGATCCAGTCTTTGTCCTACCTTCTCTACCTGCACCTCCACCTGCTGGCCTGTCTGCAACTGGTCGAACGCCACCGTCTCGCCGTTTCTGGTGAGGGTGGTATTATCTGTGAAATACAGTTCCAGTACCTGGCCTTCGGCTGTTTTTACATAGATCTCTGTCTTATCCGCCTCTACTTCGTCCACGGTGCCCTGGTACGTGCCTGACTCCACCACATCCGTGCTTTCCTGGCAAGAGTAGAGGAACGGAGCCATCAACAGAAAGAGAATGGCAATCAATTTTGCGTTTTTCATAGTGCTTACAATTAAATATGAATTTTATCAAATATAATAAAAAATGTAAAAGTGCCTGAATAAAACCGATGAGCCGGCAATCCCGCGGGTGCACTGGCTTTTAATTTCCCGCCATAACAGCCGCTGTTAATAGAAACAGATAGGGCATTCGCATTTTTAAGCTTAGGGCTACAGAGCACGGTTGTCGATATATAATCGGCGGTTATCTTCCCCCTACCCATATTCTTAGTTCTCCCACATAAAGTTCCACCTTATTTAAAATAATTTTAAATAAGCCTTGACTGGTTGAGCAGTTCGGCTTAGCTTTGCTCAACTATTTATAATAAGTCTAAATTAAAACAATAGAATTTATAGCAATGATGTTTACAAATTTCAATTTCCGCTCGTTTGCGTTTGCCGTTGCGGCTTGCATGGCTTTTTCTTCCTGCTCCGACGATAAAGATGATGCGCCTTCTTATACTGTTCCGGAAACCTATGATTTTGAGAACGTAAGCTACTCCGGGCAGACGCAGCGCATGCAAATGCTGTCTGAGTTGGACGCCTACATCAAAACGGGTAACACTGGCGATCAGTTAAGCGCCCTGACAATGAAGCAGATGTACGCCAATGCGAATACCCCGTTCGCGGACGCGGGCCTGAACAGCTCGGGCAAGCAGCTAAGGGATAAAACAATCGAGACAGCGCAGCCAGAGTTTGAGGGTTATTTTGAGGCAGTGGCTGCGGCCAGTCTTTCAGACGGCGCGTCTGCGTCAAATGGCAACGCAGGTTTGCTGACTACTGCAGACGGAACCAGAACGTACCTGGTGGATGAAAACGGGATTGAATACGGCCAGCTGATCCAGAAGGGCCTGATGGGGGCCGTGTTTTACTACCAGGCGGTAGAAGGGTACCTGACCGATGAGAAAATAGGCGCGGCGGTAGATAACAAGACTGTTGCCGAAGGCGAGGGCACGAAGATGGAACACCATTGGGACGAGGCTTTCGGCTACTTCGGTGCCCCGAAGGATTTCCCCGCCAACGTGAGCGATGCCAAATTCTGGGCGAACTACAGCAACCAGGTAGATGCCGCCCTGGGAAGCAACGAGGCCCTGATGGATGCCTTCATTAAAGGGCGTGCTGCCATCTCCGCGAATGACATGGCTGGCAAAGACGCTGCTGCTGCGACTGTTCGCACAGAGTGGGAGCGCCTGGTAGCCGCCGCCGCCATACATGAATTAAACGCTGCAAAAAACAACCTGGCCGACCAGGCAAAGAAAAGCCACTACCTCTCAGAGGCGATCGGCTTCGTGATGGGCCTGAAATATAAAACAGATCGCAAGCTGACGGATGCTAAGTACAGCGAAGTAATGGACAGGATCGGCGAGAACCTCTACGACACCACCGGAGACGACATCGCCGCTGCCATCGACATCATCAGCACCGCCTACGACATGAACGATATCAAAGGGCAGTTGTAGGCTGGCTGCGCCTTTAGAGGAGCATAACTTATATATAAGCAGCAGTAGTGGCCGACAGACCACCACTGCTGCCTTTCTCATTCATATATGCGTCACATGAAATTGTTTAAAACCTATACCGCCGCCATGGCCTGCCTTTTCGCGCTGGCGGGCTGCGGCTCCGAATCAGAGGGAGACACGGATCCGAAAGGCGAATTCGACCGGCAGGCCATGCTCGCCAATTATGCCGACAACCTGGTGGTGCCGGGCTACGAAGCCTTCGCTACCAAAGCCAAGGCCATGGAAGCCGCGGTGGCAGCGTTCACCGGGGAGCCTTCTGCCGCCACGCTGGCTGCCGCCCGCGCCGCATACCAGCAGGCTTATATGGCCTGGCAGGGGGTGAGCATATATGAATTCGGGCCGGCCGATGAGCAGATGCTGCGCAACAACCTGAACATATACCCGACCGCCGCGAGTAAGATAGAGAGCAACATCGCCTCGGGCAGCTACGACCTGCAGGCGGCGGCCAGCCTGGATGTCAAAGGTTTCCCGGCGCTGGATTACCTCTTGTATGGCGCTCCTTCGCAGGAGGGGGAAGTCGCCCTATATACCACGGATGCCGGTGCGGCAAACCGGAAACAGTATCTGCAGGATGTGGCCAGCCTGGTCAGTCACCGCGCGGAGGCTGTCTACAACGGCTGGACCAGCGGCAACTACGCCGATACCTTCGAGCAGGCGGCGGGCACGGCGGTGGGCAGCGCCATTGGCAACCTCGTGAACCAGCTTAACTATGATATTGACCTGACCAAACGGGCGAAAGTGGGCTTCCCGAGCGGCCGTTTTACAGCGGGCAGCGCCTTTCCGGAGAAAGTGGAGGCCTATTACAGCGGCACTTCGCTGAAGTTGCTGAAGCAGGCCATCCGCGCCGAGAAAGCCGTGTTTATGGGCCAGTCGGCCAGCGGCACCAACGGCCCGGGCCTGGACGATTACCTGGACCATGTGGAGGCACCCTACAACGGTGGGTTGCTTTCGGAGGCCATCGAAGCGCAGTTTGATGCCGCGCTGGCCGCCGCCGAGGCGGTACAGGGCCCGCTTTCAGAGGCTGTGAATACGCAGCCCGAGGCCGTGACGAAAGTATATGACGCCATGCAGAAGCTGATCGTGCTCACCAAAACCGATATGCCGGCCGCCCTGGGCGTTACCATCACCTACACCGACAACGACGGGGATTAACGTGTAATTTATATATATAGGGAGAACTTCAGCAAAAGCAGCATCAAACCATGTGCAAGCCATTGGCAGACAGTTCAGAGCGAGATAGTTTCCAATTTTTACTCGAGGCGCCTTGTAGATGATGCGGTGCCGCGAATGCGGCAGCCGGAGCAGAGCGGAGGCAGCTTCAACTACACAGCGCCGAGGGGGAAAACGAGGCCGCTCGGCCTGAGAGCACCAATGGCAGCTATAGAAATTATGAGTAGTGAAGCCGGAGGGATGGGCTGTAGAGAGCAGTGAAGGCAGAATGATTTCCGAGTTCACGTTGATTTATTAAACAATATCCTATTTAGTATATGCCTGAGAGGCTGAAGCAATACCTGACCGCACCTGTTTCTGCCGCCCCGCTGGCCGTGTTCCGCGTTATTTTCGGCGGGATGATGCTGGCGAGCGTGCTGCGCTTTATGGCGAAAGGGTGGGTGACGGACCTGTACGTGCAGCCCAAAGTGTACTTCCCTTACTACGGCTTTGAGTGGGTGCGGCCGCTGGGCGAGACCGGTATGTACGCGCTGTTCGTGGGGATGGCGCTGGCGGCGCTGGGCATCCTGCTGGGGCTGTTTTACCGCTGGTCGGCGGGGCTGTTCTTCCTCAGCTTTACCTACGTCGAGCTCATCGACAAAACCAATTACCTGAACCACTACTATTTTGTGAGCGTGGTGGCGCTGCTGCTGGTGCTGGTGCCGGCGCACCGGCATTTCTCACTGGATGTGCTGCGCAGGCCGCAGATTTGGGTGAGTCACGTGCCGCGCTGGGCGGTGCTTATCTTTCAGCTGCAGCTGGGGCTCGTCTACTTTTATGCCGGGCTGGCTAAACTAAACCCCGACTGGCTGCTGGAGGCTATGCCGCTGCGCTACTGGCTGCCGGCGCACACGCACCTTCCGCTCATCGGTCCGCTTCTGGATAAAGTGTGGGTGGCATTTGTGTTCTGCTGGTTCGGGGCTTTCTACGACCTCACCATTCCTTTTTTCCTGAGCTGGCGCAGGAGCCGGGGGCTGGCCTATTTAACCGTGGTGGTGTTCCACGTGCTGACGGCGGTGCTTTTCCAGATCGGCATGTTCCCCTATATCATGATCGCGAGTACGCTGATCTTCTTCTCAGCAGGGTTTCATGAGCGGGTGCTGCAGGGGCTGCGGGGTTTGGCGAACGTGCATGTGCCGGCCTATCCTGCTATGGCGAAAGTGTCTGCCCAACCGCTGCTGTTAAGCCTGCTGGGGATATACTTTATGTTGCAGGTGTTGGTGCCTTTCCGCTTCGCGCTGTACCCCGACAAGCTTTTCTGGACCGAGCAGGGTTACCGCTTCTCGTGGCGCGTGATGCTGATGGAGAAGACCGGCACGGCTTTTTTCTATGTGCGGGACCCGAAGACAGGCCACGAAGTGGAGATCAACAACCGCGAGTACCTGACCGTCAACCAGGAGAAGCAGGTGGCTACCCAGCCCGACATGATCCTGCAGTACGCCCATATGCTGCAGCAGGATTTTGCCGCCCGTGGCATACCCGATGCGCGGGTGCGCGCCGAGGTATATGTGAGCCTGAACGGGCGCGGCAGCCGCCTTTTCATCAACCCGACTCTTAACTTAGCGGCCGAAAATGAAAGCTTCCTGCCGAAGCCCTGGATTTTACCTTTTGAAGAAATGGCTCCGCTGCAAGAGGCGGTGGGGCAGAAATAAAATACAATGCGCGCAACGCTAACTATCGCTCTGTTGCTTTGCAGCTGTCTGGCTGCGCTGGCACAATCGTACACCATCACTGGCAAAATTACCAGTGCCGCCACACAGCAGCCCGTGCCGCAGGCCGAGGTGCTGCTGAGCAATACCGGCGCTTTGTTCAAAGCTGATGCCAAAGGAAATTACACCATCAACAACCTCGCCCCTGGCACCTACACCCTGACTGGCTACAGCGTGGGCTGGGGCTCGGCTACGCAGCAGGTCACCCTCAGCAACAGCAATCTTGTGCTTGATTTCTCCTTGAAACCGCTGGAGGGACAACTGCGGGAGGTAAACGTGAAGGGGGAGCAGGAGAAAACCTTCGGTATTACCCGGCTGAACTCAGTGGAAGGCGCCGCCATATATGAAGCCAAAAAAAGCGAAGTGGTGGTGCTGAGCGACATTACGGCGAACCTGGCTACCAACAACAGCCGCCAGGTATTTGCCAAGGTAGCCGGCCTGAATATATGGGAAAGCGATGGCGCCGGCCTGCAGCTGGGCATCGGGGGCCGTGGCCTCAGCCCGAATCGCACCTCCAATTTCAACACCCGGCAGAACGGCTACGACATCAGCGCCGATGCCCTGGGTTATCCAGAAAGTTACTACACCCCGCCTACCGAGGCATTAGACCGCATTGAGGTAGTGCGCGGCGCGGCCTCGCTGCAGTACGGCACGCAGTTCGGAGGCATGATCAACTTCGTGATGAAAGAGGGGCCGGAGGACAAGCCGTTTGAGCTGACGACGCGCCAGACGGCAGGTTCATGGGGACTGTTCAACTCCTTTAACAGCGTGGGCGGCACCAAAGGCAAGTTCCATTATTACGGCTTCTACCAATACAAGCGCGGCGACGGCTGGCGCGACAACGCCGGCTTCGATGCCCACACGGCTTTTGGCTCGGTGCATTACAAGCCACACGACAAGCTGGAGATCGGGTTTAACTATACTTACATGGATTACCTGGCGCAGCAGCCGGGCGGGCTGACGGATGCGGACTTTGCGCAGGACGCGCGGCAATCCATCCGCGACCGCAACTGGTTTAAGGTAAACTGGAACCTGCTGGCCCTGACGCTGGATTACCGCGTGAGCGAGCGCACCAAGCTGAACATCCGCAACTTCGGCTTGCTGGCGCAGCGCGATGCCCTGGGCTATATGGGCAAGATCAGCCGCCCCGACGACCTCACGCTGCCACGCACGCTGCTGCAGGACCAGTTCAACAACTTCGGCAACGAAACCCGCCTCATCTACCGCTACGACCTGGGCAGCTCCTTTTCTACGTTGCTGGTGGGTGCCCGCTATTACCGCGGCTTTACCGACCAGAAACAGGGCGATGGCTCCACGGCCGCAGACGCTGACTTCCGGTTCTTTTCTGAAACGGGTGCCCCTAACGCCTCCAGTTACGATTACCTGAGCCGAAACGTGGCCTTTTTTGCCGAGAACATCTTCAACCTCACCCCAAAGCTGAGTCTAACGCCGGGCGTGCGCTATGAGTGGATCAACACCAACGCCGACGGCAGTTACCGCGATGTGGTGGCCGACCAGGCGGGTAATGTCCTCCGGGATGAGGTGATTCCGGAAGACCGCAGCAACTCCCGCAACGTGCTGCTGCTGGGCCTGGGGCTGAGCTACAAGCCGAGCGAGCAGATGGAGGTATATGCCAACTTCTCGCAGAACTACCGCGCCATCAACTTCAACGACATGCGCGTGCTCAACCCGAACCTGGTGCCGGACCAGAACCTGAAGGACGAGTCCGGTTACAGCACCGACCTGGGCTTCCGGGGCAACATCAGCGGTGTCCTGAACTACGATGCCAGCCTGTTTTACCTCGCCTATGAGGACCGTATCAACTTCAAGAACATCGCCGGCACCACCAACCGCATCCGCACCAACGTGGGCGACTCGCGGAACATGGGCCTGGAGACGTTTGTGGAGGCGGACTTCCTCAAACTTATATATGGCCAGGAGCACCCCACCAGCCTCTCGGCTTTCTCAAATGTGACGTTCGTGAACACCCGGTACAGCAGCCCCGACAAAGCCATCGATGGCAACGAGGTGGAGCTGGCGCCAGCGTTGATCGCCAAAACCGGGCTTTCCTTTAAGCGCAATAGCTTCAGGCTGGCGTACCAGTATGCCTATACTTCCAGCCAGTACACTGATGCGGAGAACACTGGCGCAGCGCCTGGCCAGTACGATGTGACGGCAGTAGTTGGCAAAATTCCTGCTTACTGGGTGATGGACCTCTCCGGGAGCTACACCTACAAGCGCTTCACGCTGGAGTCCGGCATCAACAACCTCACCGACAACCACTACTTCACGCGCCGCGCCACCGGCTATCCCGGTCCCGGCATCATCCCCTCGGACGCCCGCAACTACTATGTAACGCTGCAGTTTAAGCTGTAAATTAGTTGCTGATTGATTATTGCTGGTTGTCAGTTGTTGCTGCAGTTATAAAAAGGCCCGGCTTTTCGTTTCTGTCATCCTGAAAGGACCTTGGTGGAAAGGAGATTTAGCCTTTGGCTCTGGTTCCGGGAGCCTTTAGAAATGACATGCCGGTGTAGTTATATACTGTCTATATACCTTTTTTTGATAGGCTCCTGCCATGTGAAGCCCCTATTCGATACCCTATATGATTTGGAGGAAGGGGAAGAATCCGCTAATTTGGATGAATAGGCAGGCTGTCCCTATAGGGACAGCCTGCCAAGGACTGTATATATAAACAACACAAACGCATGAACAACCAGATATGGATCATGACCTCAGCCTTTGACCGGCTGAGCCTGGATGAGGTGATAGAGAAAGCCAAAGAGGTGGGCGTGCAGGGCCTGGACCTGTGCGTGTTCCGACGCGACGGCACCCGCAACGACTTCGTGGCGACACACCTCGACTACGAGAACTTTGGACCGGACGACGCCAAAGCCCTGCTCGACAAGTTCAACAAAAACCAGCTGCAGCTTTCGCTGGGGGCGTTTGATAACCTGATTGGCGGCGATGAGGCGCAGCGCGTGAAAAACCAGAACCACCTGCTGCGCCTCATCCGGATGGCGCACCTGCTCGGCGGCGACACCAACGATGTGAAGGTGGGCACTTTTGTCGGCTACAACCATGAGCTGGGTAACCAGGAAAACGGCTTCCAGAAGAACCTGGAGGCGTATGCCGAGGTGTTCAGGCCCATCATCAAATATGCAGAAGACCTCGGCGTGACCGTGCTCTACGAAAACTGCCCGATGGAAGGCTGGCGCGCCGCCGGCTACACCAGCACCTTCAATAACCTGACCGGCGTGCTGGCCGCCCGCAAACTGATGTACGAGCTCATCCCGAGCAAAGCTCACGGCGAGATATACGACCCTTCGCATGATGTGTGGCAGCACGTGGACCCAAGCGAGGTGATCCGGCACACGGATAGGACGCGCCTGCACCGCATCCACGTAAAGGCCACGCGCCGGGGCAACAACGTGCACTGGGGCAACATGTACCCGATGCAGCAGGTGGAGGCCGGCCTGGCAAAGCGCGCAGGCGTGCCTGTCCCGAAGAACGAGTGGGACCGGCACAACTACGAGGCGATGCTGCCCGGCTTCGGCGGCTCCGACAGCATGGACTGGCGCGCCTTCGTGGACACGCTGCAGGAGCGGGGCTTTACGGGTCCGTTTGAGATTGAGAATGAGGCAGCCTTGTCGAAAGGCACCGGCAATATGGGCGCCATCATGCAGGGATACAAAGCCACCACCTTAAACCTGGCCCCCATGCTCTGGGAGCTTACCGATGCCGGCTACCAGTACAACACAGACGGTTTCCGGGAGCTGAAGCAGGCAGTAACACAGGATGTTCCGGTCATAACGATGGAAAAACTAAGGTAGAAGGGCGAGGTTTTGTTGGGCCAGGGAATTGTTGACGTCCAGAGGGAGACGGCGCGGCTTTCTGCTACCCCTATATGGTTGAAGGATAACTGAAAAACCTGTCTTGCAAAGCGTTTATAACTTATGTGTTATATATATTTTTATTTAGATATAATTGATTTGGATTATCAGATCCAATAGTTACCTTTAGATATTAAGTTTGTTTTCATAGCTTGGAAAGGCACCCTGTTCTGCAGGGTGCTTTTTTGTTCTATGCCTTCTTCAGATTGTGCTGTTATGGAGGCGGGCACCGTCTCTGTACGTGCCCGGGAAATAAAAAATATCCTGCCTGCTAAATATTTTTTCATGGGTTGTAACAGTAGGTATATAGACAGATATAATAAAAACACGCTGCATTTATAACTTAATTATGATATATAATATTTATAAAATATAATGCAGGATTTATGGTGTGAGCCAGATAGGATGTCATTATCTTTATGCATTAACTTAAAAACAAAATGGCACAGCTCAACGCTCATGTTTTGTCCCTGATCACCAACAACACTTTACATTTCAATGAAGCCAATAACAGCAAGGGGTCGATAAGCATCGACAGCTTTGAGTCGAGTTTCGAGCTTTTGGCCGCCATTGAACTGCCTAATATCGAGCAGTACACCTATTTCTACAGAAAGTACACGGCGCCAAATTTGGTCATGAACATTAAAATAGCCCATAACAGGCTGAGCGCTTTACTACGGACATATGACTTCTTTAAGTACAGGCTGGAGTCCATTTTGAGCCCTACCTTGTTTCTCCTCGTTCTGGTGCTGCTGACGGCCACCGCGGCTTGATCTGAAAATGAGGGAAGTGAAACGGTTCCGGCTTTTCAGGCGGCGGCACCGCCGTGGAGGAACAGTTTAACAACTGCTGTGCGAGCCTCCTGGCAGAACAACGGTTTTTCATTTTGGGGAGGAAACGAACGACAGCGCCTTTGGCCGGCACCCGCACGGGAAATCACAGAACGCCTACGCGCCAGACGCAAGTGAGGCGGTAGGGAAGACGATAGAGGTTGGCTAATTCGTTATGGGAAGTTGCCATCAGGCTTCGCATCTGGCAAATAAATCCAGAGGAGAAGTGGTGCGCAGGCGCAGTTAATTGTACTTGATAAGTCGGCTTTATTGATCTGTTTGCGCTTGTTCCCTGAAGGCAGGGGGCAGCGTTAGCGTTTACAGCCGCTCTTGACAGTGGCCGCTGCACCGCTTTTCTAAGATGCAACAGCTGCCGGTTTGCATCCTCAACTTTATTTTGCATGGAAAAGATACTTTCTTGCCTTGTCATATGCCTTGTTAGCCTAAGCCAGCTAGGGTATTCCCAACGCGTGGCCATACAGTACACCGGCGACCTTCCGCAGCTGGTATATGCTGCCGGGGCATTAGAGAAATCGCTTAGAGAGCAGGGCTACTCCGTAAAAGACGACGAGCCGGAATACACCCTGCACCTGGCGGTGGATGCCGGGACGCTTGGAAGCGAGGCCTATTCCATTTCACCGGCCGGCAAACGCATCACGGTTACCGGCGGAGACGGGAGAGGCGTTATATATGGCAGCCTTGCGCTTGCCGAGGAGGTGCGCAACGGCGTTCCGCTTAAAAAGATCAGAGCCAGCAGCGAAAGCCCCAATTACCCTTTCCGCGCGATAAAATTTGACCTGCCATGGGACACGTACCGGCACAGTTATTCCCTTGATCAGCACCTGGAGACCTGCCGCGACACCACCTACTGGCGTGATTTCCTGGATATGATGGTTGCCAACCGCTTCAACGCGCTCACGCTCTGGAACCTGCACCCCTACACGTTTATGATCAGGGCGAAGAATTACCCGGAGGCAACGCCGTTCAGCGACGAGGAACTGAAGGCGTGGCAGGACCTGCACCGGGCCATCTTTAGGATGGCGAAGGAACGCGGCATCGACACCTACCTGATTCCTTTCAATATATTCGTCAGCCCCGAGTTTGCCAAAGCACACAACGTGGCGATGGACAACCTGGAGCACCAGCACTTTGTGGACGGTGATACCGCTGACATCATCAAAAAATATACCCGCGAGAGCGTAACGCAGGTGTTGCAGGAGTATCCGGACCTGACCGGCTTCGGACTTACCCTGGGGGAGGCCATGGGCGGCATGACCCCGCAGCAACGCGAAGACTGGATGAAGGCAACCATCATCGAAGGCATGCGGCAGGCAAACCGGAAGTCGAAGCTCGTGCACCGCATTCCGTTTTCCAGCACCACGGGCTCCCTGGGCATCACCAGCATCGAGACAGAAAAGCTCACGCGCAAATCCATAGAGGAGGAAGGGGCGATGCCGTTCATAGAAGGCCCGGTGTGGGCCGACCTGAAATATAACTGGTCGCATGCGCACTCCACGCCGCAGCTGGTAAAAGTGCACGGGGGCAAACTGTACGACACCTATTTCAAACCGGAACCCGAGCTTTACAAAATTACCTGGACCGCCCGTAACGAGGATTTCTTCTGCCTTCGCTGGGGAGTGCCTGATTTCATACGCGCCCACATCGCCCATAACAACCAGTCTTATGTCGGGGGCTATTTTATTGGGTCCGAGACCTATATACCGGCCAAGGATTACTTTACGAAGCTGGAAGACCCTGTTGACTGGAAGTATGCCTTTGAACGGCAGTGGCTGTTCTATAAACTGTGGGGCAGGCTGCTCTACAATCCCGCAACGCCCGACGCGCTTTTCAGGCAGGAGTTTGTGAGGCGCTACGGCCCGAAAGCAAGCCCGCTGCTGGAGGCCTACGCCCTCGCCAGTTCCACGCCGTTGCGCCTGGCCTCGTCCTACGATTTTACCTGGGATTTCACGCTCTACAGCGAAGGTTTCCTGGCCCGGGACAGTAAAACGGAGCGGGTGGAATATATTTCGGTTGACAAGCAGATAAACCAGCCGCCAACCGACCCGGACTATGTGTCCGTGCTGGATTACGTGACGGCAAAGGCAGCAGGCAGGACCTTTGAGGCGGGCAAGGTAACGCCGCCTGTGCTGGCGGAGATGCTGGACCAGGACTGCCGGAAAGCGCTGCGGCTGGTGAAAGGCATCAAAACTGCCGGTAACAATTCGCTGCGCTACGAGGTGGCCGATGTGGTGGTGTGGGCGAACCTGGGGCTTTACTTTTCTGAAAAGCTGAAAGGGGCGGTGGCGCTTCAGACTTACCGGATGCAAGGCGGGGAGGAGAACAAGCAAAAGGCGGTGAAGCACCTGAAAAAGTCGCTGCAGCACTGGGACGAAGTGGTGGCCATCACAAAACCGCTCTACAAGGACATGCCGCTGGTGCATTACAGCGAGCAGAGCGATAACAAGGCGCAAAACGACCAGTTGCGCTTCCACTGGGAAAAGCTGCGTGCTGAAGTTGCCAAGGATGTCGAGATTGCCGAAGCCGCAACGGTTGTCTCCCTAAAATGAGCGGGCAGTGCGCAAGTATGAGAATGCTCGCGCTTTTCAAACTTGGAAAATTATAACTAAAACCTTCCTACATAAGCAGGCAAGACTTGCCGATCCACACCGTGCTGGATGAAGCGTGGCAACTGCCTGCGTGTGCAGGCGGTTAGCTGTTGATGGCTCCTCTTGCCCGCTTTTATTGATCTCATATATAGAAGGCCCGCTCAGAGGATCGGGCCTTTTTCTTTCTACTCTCCCTGTTATTAATTTCTCAGAAAGCGGCTTCCTTTTTTGTGAAAAAAAATATTATAGCACAAGTTCTATATTTAGATTGTAAGTTATATATTCAGGAGATCAAAGAACGAAAAATGGACAGAATAGAAGCAAGCGGCAAATTAGCCGAGCGTCACCGTCTGACAGAGGGGCAGCGGGTACAGTTAGAAACAGATATCGCGGGTTTGATAAGCCGTGGCAAGACCTCCTGGGCTGAAATGGGAAAACCCAATGCGCTGGTGGAACTGACAGGCAGCCAGAGGCTGAAGGGCAGGTATTTTAATTTCCTGGCATGGTACGACCCGATGACGAACTGCCTGGACATCAACGAGTTTTCAGAGCTGTCCCTGAACGAGTACCTGGACTTTTTGATTGAGTCAAAAACTGAAACCGAGTGGGTGGATATATAGCGTAAGCGCAACTCACCGAAGAGGGACCTTTCAATCCTCGTTACGATGGATGAGGTACCACAAAGCCACCTGCTAGCAGGTGGCTTTGTGGTAAAAGGTAATGGGTATATTGTATTAAGTTTTGAATTGTAATAGCCACTACATAACCTGACACTGTTACTATACTTGATAGAAGCAGGCTTACAGGTTCATTTTTCTTTCGCAACCCCTCCATGTTTGAGTGAGAGGGGATTATGAAAGAAAAATGTTAGGTTAGGATTGTCAGTTATGATAATGTTAGATGGTACAGAGTGTCAGCTTACATCCTAACTATTTCAAATTAAAATATTTCTTTTTCATCAAAATAAGGTTTCAACCCCCTTTGATTCGTTCTGCTCAATTTGAGCAGCTTTCTATTTTAGTATATTTATATCTTCACATATAAACGAATATTTTCATAATGAACTACATAATACCTAAGGAACTGCGTGAGGCAATTTCTAATAACAAACTTATTGTGTTTGCTGGCTCTGGTCTTTCAAAGAAGTTTAATCTACCTGATTGGGAAGGTATGGTGATTGATGTTATAAACAATATCGAGGATGATAGCCTAAAGCCATTCGTGTCCCTCCTTAAATCAAAGAAAATGCAGCCTATTGATGTATTAGAAGGGTTACAGGATAATAAAAAAGATATTCATCTTTATATCAAAAATAACTTTACTATCAATGAAGATAATAATTTAGCCACGCACAAAAAAATTGTAAAGCTAACTTCAAAGATAGTTACGACTAACTATGACAACGCTTTTGAGAAAGCAGATAATAAACTTTCTACTGTTTATTACTTTTCTCCATTCAACATAAATAATATTAAAAGTGATGAGAGGTTTTTGTTCAAATTACATGGTTGTAGTGCATCTGATGCGTCTAAATGTGTAATTTTTAAAAAAGATTATGAAGATTTATATTCTAATGAAAATGCAGCTATTCTCAAGCTAAAGGATTTATTCATTAATAACACAATATTATTCATTGGATTTGGCTTCAAGGACCCATACGTGAATACGGTGTTTAGCAATCTTGATAGAATATTTGAGGGGTACAATAAGCATTTTGTTCTAACTCCTAATCCTGATGAGTTTAAGGAGTTTAGTTACATAAAGGCAATAAAATTAGAGAGTCATATTGACATTGAAAGTATTTTAGACCAACTATTAGATATTAAGAATCAAAATATAGAACCCTTCCCCTCTACAACAGCGCTTGACCCAGTAACAAACAGCTTAGGCAAGCCTAAACCTAAAATAGCTTGCTTGTATCCTGAGCCAGTTGATACCTTCCTTGGCCAGGACCTCTCCAAAGCAGCTAATAGCTTAAACAATTTGGATGCAGAGATTTATAAAGGCTATTTGAATTTACGTAGTCTTCAATTGATTGATGATTATGAATATCTATTCATCTTCACTAAACATTATAAAAACAAAATATACATAGAAGGGGAAAATCTTGAAAGTGCTCTAATAACTATAGAGGAGTTAAACAAGAACATTCTTAATGATAAAACTATTAGGGTTTTGGTTACAGATGAAGAAATTGAAGTGACAACACAATCTCCCTTTGTTCATATTACTAACCTTAAGAGTGCCATTATAACTAAATTCCTTTTCAAGGCTTTAAGAAACAGCGATTTGAATTTCATAGAAAAAGAAATCAGAGTTCAAAACATAGATAAAACACCCCAGAAGGTTGAAAAGGGTAAATCAAGAATAATATCCTTATATGGAGACAGGCCTCCTCTCAGTTTTAGCCAAAAAGCTTCACATACTATCGTAGGTAGAGTTGAAGAACAAAGTATGATTGCTAACAGAGTCATTAAAATTATAGACTCAAACAAGCTGTTAAACATCAAAGGCTCTGGGGGATTAGGGAAAACTACTTTAATAAAGAAAGTTAGTTATGACCTTTATCAAAGAGGATACTTTGATAGGGGTGTTAGTTTTATTTCTTGTGAGAATGTAAAAAGCTATAATGACTTTGAAGATGAGCTTATAAGAGGTTTTAAGCTTCAAAGCATCTTAAATTTCAAAGAGTATTTGATTGAAAATCAATCAAAACTTGATTTACTGATTATACTCGACAATTTTGAAACAGTATCTAATTTAACAGATAAAGAGGACTTTAATCAAGTTCTTAAACTTATAGAATTTGCTACTGACTATGCAAGTATTGTTATAACTTCGAGAGAAAGCTTATTAGTTGATTTTGAAGATGTCTTCACTCTAGGTACTCTTATCACTGATGATGCTCAAAAGTTATTCCTACAGAATTACCAAGGAAATGTTAAAGATGAGGAAATAAAAACCCTTAGAAGCGATATTCTTGAGAACCTACTGAACAATAATCCACTTGCTATAAAACTTGTAACAAAAACTGTAGCTCAGTATAGAACTGTTGTTGAACTGAGGGACCAATTAAACAAGCACTTTTTTGAATCTACTAGTGAAGAATTTAATTCAATTTATAGAAAAGATGCAGACTTAAATATTGAGAGAACTAAATCTATTTACCAATCAATTAACTACTCATATTCAAAATTAACTTCTAAACAAAAGTTAGCGTTTGAAATACTTCACCTTTTTCCTGACGGTATTAGTTTACCTAGCCTCAAATTTTGGTTTAACAAGCAAAAGCAATCAGCAAACAACATTAGTGACACTGAATTAAGACACCTTCAGGATAAATCTTTGATAGAAAATTACGAAGGACAGCTGCAGTTGCAGCCTATTATTAGAAGGTTTGCTGAGTTCCAGTTTTCCAAAAGAAATAAGGATACAAAGCAGAAATATTACAACGACGCCTATAGTTGGAATGGCAATGTATTGAAGTACCTTGAAATAACAAAAAAGAAAAAGTCACTATCTGTGGCACTACACTTACATGAGTCTGTTAAAAACAACCTTATGCTTGTTTTAGATTACATGGACCAAGTGGAAATATCAGAGAAATCACCAGTACATAAAAAAAGCTATTTCCTTAACTACATTAACACAGTCAAGGATTTTGTAGTGAGTGAAAAACAAGTATCTGGCTTCCAAGAAAAGCTCAAATCTTTAGTCGCTTTTTTTTCAGATATGCCTAATGCTAAGATTTTTCTAGAAGTGCTACACTCATACATGACTTATTATAACAAGAACTTTAATAATGCTTATGAAACCCTCAGCTCTTTTTTACCTCCTCAAGAAATAGAAGAACGAAAATTTCAAAGTGAAGAGTATATAGAAAACTTATATAAAGGAGAAATCTCTCACATCCACAGCATGGAGGGTTTTACCATCAATTATGTTAATTCCTTTATCAGAAATGATGACTTTTCTAATTATTTGTCTCAACATTTCTTTTACCTAGGAATATTCGACTTTATTGGAAAGCCTATGAAAGGCTTCTATGAATTCGAGAAAGATTTCAATAAAAACTCTTTGAATATTGATGAATTAAAGAAATATATAAACTCATTATTTGTAGAAGAGCACCTTGAAGAAATGCAATGCACTTATATCTTGTCTAAAGCTATAAAGCTTAAGCAGGAAAAGATTAAGAAGCTTGTAATTACGAATCCTTACACTAAAGGACTAAAGGAATTGATGTTTGCCTTCAATGAGACAGACCTTTCAAAAAGGAAGAAGCATTTTGAGAATGCCCTAAAATCCCTATATCATATCAAATATTACTACATCGAAGCTCTTTACTTTTATAGTGAATTTTTAAATGTTATAGATGACCCTTCGTTTCATAAAATTTACAACGAAGGGTTAGAATTAAGTTCAAAATACTATTACCAGTATCTAGAGTTTAAATTTAGAAGCCTTATTAATTCTGATAGTTCTAAGTATAATTGTAGCTCTGAATATTATCCTGTCAAAGGGATAGTAGAATATCTACATAAACATAACGAAGAATGGAAAAGAATCTATAGCCAAAAAGAGTATTTAAATGTATAGCTTGCATATAAGTCAAAGAAATCTGAAAATAGATATTTCACTAGAAATCGCGTTATTTCGAACTTAATAAGTGGTCACAGAATATGTAATGTTTTGTTTTATAGTAATTAAACTAACCTTGAAAAATCTAATAAATTTTATAATTTAGCCCAGTAATCTAACTGATAATGAAATTAGTGAATTAATCATTGACCTAGTTCAGAGTTTAGTTTCAAATAGACCTAGCCACTCCTTCATATAATAAAAATTCTGAGAGGCTGTTTTGATTTCATTTAGATAATTTCTTAAGCATGATATGTATCATGGTAATCTGAATCATGGTCTCAGCTGATTT
>NZ_BAABHC010000013.1:2500-5544 GCF_039541895.1 Pontibacter saemangeumensis | reverse complement strand
CACTGCGCCGGTCTGCCCTTTGGTGGGTGGGTTGTAAACGCGGGAGCGCCCTGCCCCGTTTCCGGGGAGGGCGCTCCTCTGTGTTGGGGTTGGCGGCCACCTACTCTCCCACCGGTGAGGGCAGTACCATCGGCGCGTCCGGGCTTAACTTCTCTGTTCGGGATGGGAAGAGGTGCTCACCGGAGCCATAGCCGCCATTCTCTTGGGCCGCAGTCTTGGTTGCGGCGCGAATGGCTTTGTAAGTCAGTTGACATGGTATGGGAAGGAGAGGGAGCGAAAGGGGCGGGCCGCTTGCGGCCCTTTTGAGAACGCGCTCGGGCAATTAGTATGGCTCGGCTGTGACGTTTCCGCCTTTACACCTGCCACCTATCGACGTCATCGTCTCTGACGGCCCTTAAGGGAGATCTCATCTTGGGGCGGGTTTCGCACTTAGATGCTTTCAGCGCTTATCCCGTCCGAGCGTAGCTACCCTGCGCTGCATCTGGCGATACAACAGGTCCACCAGCGGCTCGTCCAACCCGGTCCTCTCGTACTAAGGTCAGGACCCCTCAAATCTCCGACGCCCACAACAGATAGGGACCGAACTGTCTCACGACGTTCTGAACCCAGCTCGCGTGCCACTTTAATCGGCGAACAGCCGAACCCTTGGGACCTTCTCCAGCCCCAGGACGTGACGAGCCGACATCGAGGTGCCAAACCTCCCCGTCGATATGAGCTCTTGGGGGAGATCAGCCTGTTATCCCCGGCGTACCTTTTATCCTTTGAGCGATGGCCCTTCCATGCGGAACCACCGGATCACTATATCCGCCTTTCGGCCCTGCTCGGCTTGTGGGCCTCACAGTCAAGCTCCCTTCTGCTATTGCGCTCTGCGCACGGTTACCAAGCGTGCTGAGGGAACCTTTGAAAGCCTCCGTTATTGTTTTGGAGGCGACCACCCCAGTCAAACTACCCACCAAGCACTGTCCCCCATCGTATGAGGTTAGGCGCCAAGCAACTCAAGGGTGGTATTTCAAGGACGAATCCGCGACGCCTGGCGACGCCGCTTCGCATTCTCCCACCTATCCTACACATGAGTTACCCAGCGTCAATGCTAAGCTATAGTAAAGGTGCACGGGGTCTTTCCGTCCCGTTGCGGGTACTCGGCATCTTCACCGAGACTACAATTTCACCGAGCTCACGGCTGAGACAGCGCCCAGATCGTTACACCATTCGTGCAGGTCGGAACTTACCCGACAAGGAATTTCGCTACCTTAGGACCGTTATAGTTACGGCCGCCGTTTACCGGGGCTTCGATTCAGAGCTTCGCGCTTGCGCGCTAACCCCCCCTCTTAACCTTCCGGCACCGGGCAGGTGTCAGGCCTTATACTTCATCTCTCGATTTCGCAAAGCCATGTGTTTTTGTTAAACAGTCGCCTGGGCCTCTTCACTGCGGCTTCTCATGTTGCCATGAGGAAGCACCCCTTCTCCCGAAGTTACAGGGTCATTTTGCCGAGTTCCTTGGCCGTGATTCACTCGAGCACCTTAGGATTCTCTCCTCGACCACCTGTGTCGGTTTGCGGTACGGGCGGCACGCCATTTAGACGCTTAGCGGGTTTTCTCGGGAGCCTGATTAGGGACGCTATCCCCGCGGCCGAGGCCTTGGGGTACTATCGGGTTTGAGCAGGGTCGGCGTACTTCACAACCGTCCCTATACCTACGCCCTTCAACGCACTATTCCGTCAGTGCGCGGTCCTTTCACTTCTCCGTCACCGCATCGCTATGACGTGCCGGTGCTGGAATATTAACCAGCTGTCCATCGAACTGCGCTTTCGCCTCGCCCTTAGGACCCGACTAACCCTGATCCGATTAGCGTTGATCAGGAAACCTTGGTCTTTCGGTGTGCGGGTTTCTCGCCCGCATTATCGTTACTTATGCCTACATTTGCTTTTCCCTGCGCTCCAGCGCGCCTCGCCGGCACGCCTTCGCCGCAGCAGGGAATGCTCCCCTACCAGTGCAGTAAACTGCAATCCATAGCTTCGGTACTGCGCTTGATGCCCGATTATTATCGATGCCCTCTCGCTCGACCAGTGAGCTGTTACGCACTCTTTAAAGGAATGGCTGCTTCCAAGCCAACCTCCTGGCTGTCTAAGCAAGTGGACCCCCTTTGTTCAACTTAGCGCAAATTTGGGGACCTTAGCTGATGGTCTGGGTTCTTTCCCTCTCGGCGCGGGACCTTAGCACCCCGCGCCTCACTGCCGCGTATGTCAAGTGGCATTCGGAGTTCGTCAGGATTCGGTAGGATGTGACTCCCCCTAGTCCTATCGGTAGCTCTACCTCCACATGACTCCACCGCGACGCTGCCCCTAAAGGCATTTCGGGGAGTACGAGCTATTTCTCAGTTTGATTGGCCTTTCACCCCTACCCACAGGTCATCCAAATCCTTTTCAACGGAAACTGGTTCGGACCTCCAGTTGGTTTTACCCAACCTTCATCCTGCCCATGGGTAGATCACAAAGTTTCGCGTCTACCCCCCCTGACTCTGCGCCCTGTTCAGACTCGCTTTCGCTGCGGCTCCGTCCTTTCAAAGACTTAACCTCGCCAGGGAGGAGTAACTCGTAGGCTCATTATGCAAAAGGCACGCCGTCACCCCACTAAAGGGCTCCGACCGCTTGTAAGCGCATGGTTTCAGGATCTGTTTCACCCCCTTATTCAGGGTACTTTTCACCTTTCCCTCACGGTACTGGTTCACTATCGGTCTCTCAGGAGTATTTAGCCTTACCGGATGGTGCCGGTGGATTCAGGCGGGATTTCTCCGGTCCCGCCCTACTCAGGATACCACTAGGGCCAAGGAGCTTACGCACACGGGACTATCACCCCCTATGGCCAGGCTTCCCAGCCTGTTATGCTTCATTCCTTGGTCCCACGCCGTGGTCCTACAACCCCGGGCTTGCCGTAACAAGCCCGGTTTGGGCTGTTCCGCGTTCGCTCGCCACTACTTGCGGAATCACTCTTGTTTTCTCTTCCTCCGGGTACTTAGATGTTTCAGTTCCCCGGGTTCGCCCCCC
>NZ_BAABHC010000012.1:0-7396 GCF_039541895.1 Pontibacter saemangeumensis | reverse complement strand
GGGTGATGGGCACCTACGCCCACCAGCGCAACGACGCCCCCTACTTCCCCGACGGCACCGTGGCAGCCTACGACAACGCCACTCTCCCACAGGGAACCATCACCAAAACCCACGAGCAGCAAGAGTACCAGATATGGTTGCAGAAACTCCGGAAGCACAACATTACTCTCGGGCCTGCTACCACCTCACCAGATTCCCCGGCCTCCTTGGAGACGAGCCTTAAACAAGGAAAGGCAAGCACGCCCGATACAGCACCTGGCAAATCGGGTGCGGCATCAAGCTTCTAAATGTTTGGAATTTACGGATGCCAGGAGCTGCCGCAGGAAGCAACATGGTTACCCATAGCAGGGATATATGGCACGAGTGGATTATAGCTGGCCACCTCTCATGCAAGGGAAGAGAGGCCTTTCACCACATCGCCGTTAGTGCTTTTGCACTAATGAACAGGAGCAAGAATAGTTGCATTCAGTAGTGGCGCGCAGCTTGCATAGGAAAGTGAGAACCTAATTCAGGGCGCTCAGTATAAAGTATCGATAAAATTATATATAAAAGACACAACATGGTTATCATGAATTATAAAGCCGGGCAGCTTGCCAACCGGTTGTTTTATTTTTCGCACTTCATCTCGAACAGCATAGCGTACGGATATAAGCTCATCAATCCTTCCTTTAATGATTACAAAGAGTTCTTTACCTCTACCGCTTCCGATAACTTTAGCGGGCATGACATCAGCCTGAACATCACGGATAACCAGCAGTTGGACGAACTGATGCGGAAAGCAGTGAACGCCGTTCAGAAGGTGCAGATTGACTCCCTGCGTCATTTACCGGGCCTTTACTTTCATGATATAAAAGCCTTTGATGCCGCTCCAAAGAGCTTTGACATGAACGACGACGCGTTTGTTGCCTCTGCCAAAAATAAAATCGTTTTTATTGACGGTTGGCTTTACCGCGACTACCAGAATTTCGGCAAATACTCCCCTCTGCTCCGAAGCTTCTTTACCCCCCTTCCCCTATATGCTGGCCAGGTGCAGGAGGTGATAGGGCGGTGCCGCGAGCACGGAGACACAGTAGTAGGCGTGCATGTCAGGCGTGGAGACTATAAGACGTACAACGACGGAAAGTGGTATTATGAGGATGAGGTATACTACAGCAAAATGCTGGCAATGAAGCACCAGTTGGAGAGCCAGGGGAAAAGCTGTGTCTTTCTAATCTGCTCCAACGAAAAAATAGACACAAGCAACTTCGGAGATCTAGCCGTCATCACGGAAGACCGCCATTTTATCGTGGACCTGTACGCCCTTGCTCAATGCGATTACCTTGTGGGTCCGCCAAGCACGTTTACCATGTGGGCCTCGTTCTACGGCCAAACGCCGCTTTTACACCTGGGAGAGGCTTCCAAAGAAGTTAACCTTTCTGACTTTGAAATATTCACCAGGGGTTGAATTGGGCAAAGCACTATCCCTGCTTTCTATGCATAATACCGAGATAAGCCACTTGGGGCGGCATCTACTGCTGCCTTCCATTACTAAGAAATCTCAGCGCGTTGCCTGACGCTGTCATAAACAGGTACTGCATTATCAGATAAAGAATAAGAGGGCTACATGAACAACTGCATTCGTATAGCCAGCCTAGGCGAGCCAATATTTATGCAGGAAATAATGTCAAATCAACCCTTCCCATCAAGATAGTCTGAGTACGGCCTGACTTTAAAAATTGGTTGTGAGCCAAAAGCGCGTGAAAGCGCTTTATATGTTGTGGCCAGACCCGTAGTGCGACTCTTCCCAAACTTTCCATCGAAGTTATAGCACCAGAATTCACCCACAATCTGGATTATGAGCTTAGGATGTGTAAAGCGTCGGACAAGAACTCTTGCACAGGTGCTCCGATTTTATTGCATTTTTTTCCTGCAACACGGTTACACATATAAATTTACCTATATTATATTTTAATCTTATATATAGTTTAAGTAATATAAATCAGCAATAAATTAGGAATTTTATATTTATAAATTTCTAAGAAAACCAAACTTTATTTTATGAAACCGTAATCAACAAAAGCAAGTTCAGAAAGTTATTTCAAGCTTAAATTCACCCCGTATCCTATATTTAAGGATATTATTTATATATAATTTTTCAAACAAATTCATAACAGCTATAGCTTTACAAGAGTATTCTACTTTATATTTGCATCAACTTATAAATGAAGCTCTAAGAGCTTATTCTGTTTTCAAAGGGATTCACTCCCTTGCCCCTGCTACCACGTTAGTCGACGCGCCAAAGGACACTAACTGCAGCGGGTATCAACAATTTCCATAAATAACTAATTTCAACTTTTAGCCAAAGAAGATGAATCTATTTATCTCCTCCACGAACAGGAGGGCTGGCATTACTTTGTCCGCTTTACTGTTTGCTCTCCTCGCATTCACGTTTCTTCCATATCAAAGCATAGCCCAATCCTATTCCGGCCCTATCGTCATCTCCAAAGGGGGCACGTATTCAGGCAACTGGGAGTCCCGCGATTCCAACGTCTCGGCCGTCGAGGTGACCACCTCCGAGCCTGTCATCATCGAGAATTCCAACATCCGCGGCGCCGGCCGCATGATCCGATCCGCCGGCCACGGGGCCGCCAACATCACCGTCCGCAACACCAATGCCTACGGCCTGGCCCCCACCCCCTGGCACGACTACAAGCGCACCCGCTACTTCGTGGCCGTCGACGAGTTCACCAACATCGTGGTCGAGAACTGCTATATCGAGGGCGCCGCCGGCATCAACCTGGGCGGCCGTTACCTGGGCAACGGCACCACTTCCCAAACCATTCGCATCCGCTACAACAAGGTCAAAAACATCGACGGCCGCATCTACGGCGGGGTAGCCGGCGTTTGCTTTGTGGGCCTCAACTTCCGCAACCCCGTTAAGAACGCCGAGATTGCCTGGAACCAGGTCATCAATGAGCCGGGTAATTCAATCGTGGAGGACAACATCAACCTGTCCAACTCACGCGGTACCTCCGACTCCCCCATCCGCATCCACGACAACTACATCCAGGGCGCTTACCCGCTCAACCCGAAGTCGGGCACCTACTCCGGCGGCGGCATCATCACGGACTCTTGGTACCACGCCGGCATGGGCACTCCCTCTGACGTGGCCACGGCGCACGTGAAGATCTACAACAACCAGACGGTGAACATGAGTAACTACAACTATTCTATCGCCGGGGGCAACAACATCGAGATCTACAACAACCGCGCCGTCACCTCGGCCCTGCTGCCCGACGGAACCCCGGTGAACACCCACAACATCGGCCTGACAGGCTATGACTATTATAATTTAGGTGCCACCCACTCTAACGCTGTCCACAACAACCTGATCGGCGTAATGGGAATCTACGCGAACGAGCTGAACACGAACAGTTATTTCCCGGACGGCACAGCGGTGCGCAACTATAACAACACCCATATGTCTGGCAGGGTAACAAAGCAGCACGAGCAGGATGAGTTCGCCATGTGGCAGAACAAGCTGAACCAGAACGGCATCGTAGTAGGGCCCCATGGTTCCGCGCCCGCCAACGCAGCACCGACTGTGGCCATCACCTCCCCGGTTGCAAACGCATCCTACACTGAGAGCAGCATGAAGGTAGCTGTCGCCGCAAATGACACAGACGGATCCGTTAACAAAGTAGAGCTTTACCTGGGCGGCACAAAGGTAGGCGAGCAAACGCTAAGCCCATATGGCTTTACGCTGAGCAACCTGAATGTGGGTAGCCACACGCTCACAGCCAAGGCCATCGATAACAGTGGTGCCGTAACAACCTCTCAGGCCATCAAAATTAATATAACTGAGAGCACGGACGCGCCACAGACCGGCGATGGCTCCAACACCTCAGGCAGCATCACGAGAGAAGTCTGGACAAATTTAAACATAAGCTCACTGAGCCAGCTTCCGCTTAGCAAAACTCCTAACAATGTAACTTCACTAAGTTCATTCGAGGCACCCACTAACACCGGCGACCATTATGGTCAGCGCATCCGCGGCTACGTAACGGCCCCTGTAAGCGGCCAGTATACCTTCTGGATTGCAGGTGATGACGATGCCGCCCTTTACCTGAGCACCTCCGAGAGCGCTGCCGATAAGAAGCAGATCGCCCATGTGGACGGCTACACCAGTCCCCGCGAGTGGGGCAAGTACGCCTCTCAGCAGTCGGTGAAGGTGACCCTGGAGGCCGGCAAGCGCTACTACATCGAGGCCCTGCACCTGGAGATGGGCGGCGGCGACAACCTGGCCGTGGGCTGGCAACTGCCGAACGGCACCAAGGAAATGCCGATCGCCGGCGGCAGGCTCTCCCCAATCGGCAGCACGGCCCCTGCAGCAATTACACAACTATCTGCAGCCACAGGCAGCATCACGCGTGAGTTCTGGGCAGATGTACATGTCTCTACAGCAGGCGCCATCCCCTTTACCCAATCCCCTGACAACATCTCTGAACTTAAGTTGTTTGAAGCTCCCACGAATGCAGACGACCACTATGGTCAACGCATCAGAGGCTATGTAACAGCCCCACAGAGCGGTGAGTATACCTTCTGGATAGCAGGTGACGACGAGGCGGAGCTTTACCTGAGCACCTCTGACAACCCCGGCGGAAAACAGAAGATTGCCTATATAACCGGCCTCAATAACTGGACCGCACCCAGGGAGTGGAACAAGTTCGCGACCCAGAAATCAGTAAAGGTTACGCTAAAGGCGGGGCAGCGTTACTACATCGAGGCGCTGCACCTGGAACATGGCGGAGGCGACAACCTGGCCGTGGGCTGGCAGCTGCCTGACGGCGCGATGGAGCGCCCTATTGCCGGCAGCAGGCTCTCCCCAATCAGCAACTCGCTCACAAGCACCAGCAACCTACAGGTATCGAGCGCTTCCGAAAAAGAGCCTTTCTTTAGCGAAGCCACCGCTTATCCTAACCCGTTCAGTGAGGTGATCACCCTCAGCTTGGGAAGCCAGGAAACGAAGCTAAAGGAAGTTGTGCTGCTGGACCAGACGGGCAGAGTAGTTTACAAGCAGGAAGACCTGACGTTGGACAACAATAAATTGGCAATTAGCCTATCAGGTGCCGGACTGGCAAGCGGTCTGTACATCCTAAAGTATACGGACGCCACTGGAAGCACCAAGAGCCTGAAGGTAATAAAGCAATAACAACCATGCTTTCCCCTCCCTTAAGCAGGAAGAGGAGGATATATAAACCAGGAAAGCCCCGGCGTGAAGCCGGGGCTTTCCTGGTTTTAGAGAAGTAGCGAAGCTCATAGTTCCATGGCAGAGTCTGGAAAATCAGGAAGATCAAATGCTATCACAGCTTTACCGAAGCATATAAACGAAATGACTGCAGGACGGTATATAGCAGCTGGTATCCCACGATCCTTCCTATGCCAGTCAGAGACATCTTTCCTCCCTATGGAGAAAAGGGAGCGATAAGCGCTTAGGGCACTACAACACCGCTCTGGCGGCTTAGCGGAGAATGAGCAACCGATACGGGACTTCGCCCCCGGACCAGCTGTCAGCAGGCGGTGTTTACTCCTCACAACTTTTCAAACGAGTTTAAGCCACCTATTTTTAGTTGTGTATACAGGCAACAACGCCATCGGCTGCGTATTAGCCACACACAACCCTATATAGTAGCGGCGGCACTAAAACCTACTCCAACCTCCTCTGGTAGAAGAGATTGGTCTTCGGATAAAACCTTAGGCATATAGGAGTTGATACTGACTTAACAGGATGATATAATTAACCCATGCCTTTGCTATCTTTTTACCTATAGCAGGATGCGCTTTGCGCTCAAAGAAACACTATGCACTACGCCTGCTCTATTACCATCCTGGAGCCCGTATTTTACATATATTGACCAAAGGCTTATAACCAGCAGGTTGCTACACACCCAAGCCATACCACAATAGCCATACCCGGATCAGGACTATCTCACTTGTAACGAGGAAACTGGCGTCTCCTGAAAGCAAACTGCATACCCCCATACTCTCCACTAATAAGCCGCATTCAAACGCCCCGTTTCCTGTCCCCTCTCATTACTGTATAAAAGCAGCATGGAAAGTCCTTAAGCACCAACGGATATTCCTCAACATTTGAAACAGACTTAATTCAAGCTTCTAAAATAAGCTTTTGTATATAAAATGACTCCACATCATTACCACCTAGCATCCTGTTGAAACAGGCATGCCTTTCAGCTCTGCATCGCTCAATCGCCTTATCTGCAGGGAAAATTGTTCTTTCCTGAACAACCCAAAAGATTTTAAAGGTGGACAAGCTGATACAACCTACTATTTGCTTTACTTTTCACTCCTCCCGTTTCACACTGAATCCATTCCCCACTGACCTATTATAATAGTGCAAAAACATACCCATTGTTTAACCATTAAAAAAATGATATAAGCTTTAATAGTTTACAGTGAAACACAAAATTTCAATTGACTTTTATATATTAGTTAATAAATATATATACTAAAATAATCATTTTAAAAAATAGTGCAATCTGAAAATTCAAATAACTATATATAACAGATATAACTATATATGTATTCAAAAAATATTTGCAACCTTTTTAAAAGCACAAAACAAGTTAAATTAGGTTATATAGGCTGTTTTTGTTATATAAATTCATATAAAGATTTTTATCTAATATAAAAAACTAAAGATTACAAAATAAGACATTAGCAAAACTCAATATTTCTATTCTATATTTGTATCAACTATTACATGAATACTTTTAGTAGATAACAAGAATTAAATCAGTGCTAACATCCCTGCTTCTGTAAAGATTTAGTAGGCTCGCCAAAGAATACTAACAGCAGAAAGCGCCAATAATTTAAATTTTAGTACAAAACTTCAACTTTTAGCCAAAGAAGATGAATCCAATTGCCTATTCTCTCAAAAAGAGAACTGGACGTACTATGTCCACAGTTTTACTTGCCCTTGTCCTATATGTCCTGTGCACAAGCCAAGGCACTGCGCAAACCTACTCAGGCCCTATCGTCATCACCAAGGGGGGCACCTACACGGGCAACTGGGAGTCCCGCGACTCCAACGTCTCGGCCGTCGAGGTGACCACCTCCGAGCCGGTCATCATCGAGAATTCCAACATCCGCGGCGCCGGCCGCATGATCCGATCCGCCGGCCACGGCCCCGCCAACATCACTGTCCGCAACACCAGCGCCTACGGCCTGGCCCCCACCCCCTGGCGCGACTACAAGCGCACCCGCTACTTCGTGGCCGTCGACGAGTTCACCAACGTCGTGGTCGAGAACTGCTACATCGAGGGCGCCGCCGGCATCAACCTGGGCGGCCGCTACCTGGGCGACGGCACCCCCGCCCAGAGCATCCGCATCCGCTACA
>NZ_BAABHC010000011.1:0-175964 GCF_039541895.1 Pontibacter saemangeumensis | reverse complement strand
TGCTCTCCATCGCCCTGAACGCCGTCTCCAAGTACCGGGTGCGCGTGCTGCCCTCGGTGCTGGCCTACACAGAGCGGAGAGGGGAGCTGCCGGAGCGCCTGCTGCACGCCCTGGCCGCCCTGCTGCTCTTCTACCGCGGGGAGTGGCGGGGCGAGCGGATCCCGCTCAGCGATGAGCCCGAAGTGCTGGCCTTCTTCGAACAGGCCTGGCGGGGGGGCGACCCGGCCGCCGCCGTGGCCGAGGCCCTGGCCAACGCAGGGCTCTGGGGCACGGACCTGACGCGCGTCCGGGGACTCCGGGAAATGGTCACACAGCAGGTCCTCCTGCTCATGAAATCCGAAACCAGGCCACTGGAAAGGGATGCAGGCAAACGAATTGCGACAGAACCTAACAATGAACAACAACTATAACACAAAGCATATGTCTTTTTTGGATGACAATTTCTTACTACAGACTAAAACTGCACAGCGACTATACCACGAGCATGCCAAAGACATGCCGATCATCGACTACCATTGCCACCTCTCGCCAGAGGCTATTGCCACTGACAGGAAATTCGAGAACCTGACACAAATCTGGCTGGAAGGCGACCACTATAAATGGCGCGCCATGCGCACCAACGGTGTACCTGAGCGGTACTGCACAGGCGACGCTGCCGATTACGACAAATTTGAAATGTGGGCCCGCACAGTGCCCTATACCATGCGCAACCCGCTGTACCACTGGACGCACATGGAGTTGAAGCGGCCCTTCGGCATCGGGAAAATCCTGAAGCCGGAGACGGCCAGGGAAATTTACAACGAAGCCTCTGACCTGCTGCAGTCCGATGCTTACAGTGTGCGAAACATCCTGCGGAAGATGAACGTGGAGGTGATTTGCACCACCGACGACCCCATCGACTCACTGGAGCATCACCGGAAAATAAAAGCCGACAACTTCGGCATTATGGTGCTTCCTGCTTTCAGGTCCGACAAAATCCTGGCTGTCGGAAGCCCGGAAGTGTTCCTGCCGTACCTCCGCAAACTCGAAGAGGCTTCCGGTATCGCCATCGGCAACTTTCAGCAACTGCTGGATGCGCTGACGCAGCGGCATGATTTCTTTCATGAGCAGGGGTGCCGCCTCTCCGACCATGGCCTGGAAACCATATATGCAGCAGACTATTCCAACGAAGAGATAAAGAACATCTTTGCGAAGGCGCTGCAGCAGCAGGCCATAACACAGCAGGAGGTGTTGAAATTCAGGTCGGCGATGCTGGTGCACATGGCGCTGCTGGACCACAGCAGGGGCTGGACGCAGCAGTTCCACCTGGGTGCCCTCCGCAACAACAACACCCGCATGATGCGGGAGCTCGGCCCAGACACAGGGTTCGATTCTATCGGCGATTTTGATGTGGCCCGGCCCCTTTCGAAATTCATGGACAGGCTGGACAACACAAACCAACTCACCAAAACCATCTTGTATAACCTAAATCCCAGTCAGAACGAGCTGTACGCTACCATGATCGGAAACTTCAACGATGGCAGCACGCCTGGAAAGGTTCAGTTCGGGTCGGCCTGGTGGTTCCTCGACCAGAAGGACGGAATGGAGAAGCAGTTGAACGCGCTTTCCAACATGGGTCTTTTGAGCCGCTTTGTGGGCATGCTGACGGACTCCAGAAGCTTCTTGTCTTACCCACGGCACGAGTATTTCAGGAGAATCCTCTGTAACCTGATTGGCCATGATGTGGAAAACGGCGAACTGCCTGCTAGCGAAATGGAGTGGCTGGGCCAGATGGTGGAGAATATTTGCTACAATAATGCTAAATCATACCTAAACCTCTAAGCGATCATGGGTAATGTGCTTTCGTTTGGTGAGCTGTTGCTGCGCATTTGCCCCGATATGGACGGGCAATGGTTGCAGGAGAACACGCTGCCCTTTTACGTGGGGGGCGCCGAGGCCAACGTGGCCGCGGCCCTCTCCCTGTGGGGAGTGCCCTCTTCGTATCTAACGGCCCTTCCCGGCAATTTCCTTTCCGATCAGGTGGTAAGCTATTTAGGTAGCCGCGCGATACAGACGGACAAGATTCTCTACCACGGGAACCGCATGGGTCTATACTACCTCCCGAAAGGGAAAGACCTGAAGAACGCCGGCGTGCTCTATGACAGGAGCGGCTCTGCCTTCGCAGACCTAAGACCAGGGCTGATTGACTGGGATGACGTTTTCGAGGGCGTGAGCTGGTTTCACTTCAGCGCCATCTGTCCGGCCCTGAGCCAGGGGGTGGCTGAGGTGTGCGAGGAGGCCCTGGTGGCAGCAAGGCGCAAGAATATCACCATCTCCCTGGATCTCAACTACAGGGCCAAGCTCTGGCAATACGGGAAGGCTCCCTTAGCCGTAATGCCGGCACTGGCGCAGCACTGCCACCTGATCATGGGGAACATATGGGCGGCGCACACCATGCTGGGCATTCCCTTGGATGAGGAACTGATCGCCGGCAGGGACAAGGAGAGCCTGCTGCAGCACGCCCGCCTCTCCTCGGCGGAGGTTATCCGCCAGTATCCCAACTGCCGCACCGTGGCCAACACCTTCCGCTTTGACTATGGGGAAGAGGGCATCCGGTATTATACCACGCTCTATTCGAAAGAGGGCCTCACCTGCTCACGGGAATATATGGCCGACAAGATAGTGGATAAAGTAGGCAGTGGCGATTGCTTTATGGCAGGCCTTATATATGGCTTCCACAAGAACCTTCCCCTCCCACAAACACTGGAGTTCGCCACGGCAGCGGCCTTCATAAAGCTTTTCACACTAGGCGATGCTACCAACAGCACTGTAGCGGAGATCCACGAAACCATGTCCTCCTATGCAAAATAAGGAGATTACCAGGGACATCATGGCAGGTCAGGCTTATACGACGCTGGAGGCCCTCACCAAATCAGCCATGGAGACGCTGCTAAACCCCCGATCAAACTAATCTTATTATCTTAAAAGTATAAGTTCTATGGCCCAACTTGTAAAACAGCAGAAAACCGGCAACTACCGTTGGGTAGTCGTCGCCCTCCTTTTCTTCGCCACCACCATCAACTACCTCGACCGCCAGGTGATCGGCTTGCTCAAGCCTACCCTCGAAGTTGAGTTTGCCTGGACCGAGCAGGACTATAGCTTCGTGGTGATGGCTTTTTCTGCGGCGTATGCGCTGGGGCTCTTGTTCTTTGGCGGGCTCGTCGACAGGATAGGCACCAAAATGGGATACAGTATCTCTGTTTTTGGCTGGAGCATAGCAGCCATGGCGCACGCCGCGGCCAAGAGCACCTTCGGGTTCGGGGTGGCAAGGGCCGCATTGGGCCTGAGCGAGGCCGGTAACTTCCCGGCGGCCATCAAGGCGGTAGCCGAGTGGTTCCCTAAACGCGAGCGGGCATTGGCTACGGGTATCTTCAACTCTGGGGCTAACATTGGGGCAGTGGTAGCGCCGGTGATGGTACCCTGGATACTAGGCATATATGGCTGGGAGGAGGCTTTCCTGATCACAGGCGCGATCGGTTTCATATGGCTGATCTTCTGGTGGTTTCTCTACGAGATCCCGTCGCGGCACAAGCGTCTTACGGCTGAAGAGTATGAGTTTATCCACAGCGACAGCGAGCAGGTCGTGATAGGGGCAGCAGGTACTGTGAGTTGGAAGAAGCTGCTCAGCATCCGCCAGACCTGGACATTTGTGTTCGGCAAGTTGCTGACAGACCCCATCTGGTGGTTCTTCCTCTTCTGGCTGCCTTCTTATTTCTCCACTACCTTTAATATCGACCTATCGAAGCCAAGCCTGCACCTGGCAGCAGTATACACCGCTACCACCATCGGCAGCGTGGGCGGCGGCTACCTGTCTTCTTACTTCATCAGGAAGGGATGGCCCGTGTTCAAAGCAAGAAAAACGGCCATGTTTATCTTTGCCCTGTGTGTGGTGCCGATTATTGCAGCCCGGTACGCCACGGATGTCTGGGTTGCCGTGGGCCTCATCAGCCTCGCGGCAGCGGCACACCAGGCCTGGAGCGCCAACATCTTCACCACGGCCTCTGACATGTTCCCCAAGCGCGCCGTCAGCTCTGTGGTGGGGATTGGGGGAATGGCCGGCTCGCTGGGCGGGTTCCTGTTCCCGGCTTTGGTTGGTGTTATCCTGGATACTTACAAAGACGCAGGGAACCTTGTGGGAGGCTATAACGTGATCTTCACGATATGCGGCTTTGCCTATCTGCTGGCCTGGCTTGTCATGCACCTGCTTTCCCCGAAAATGAAACAAGTGGAGATATAATTCCAAGTCGCCTTAAGCCTCTTCCATATATGGCTTCCTTCTCTTCAATTCAAAGGGGATGCTAATCTTACGGTATATATGGAAGGATATATATATGATCTGGTATGAGGAGTAGTCAGCAACCCAGGCTTAATCTGCTTCAGTAGATTAAGCCTGGGCTTTTATATATAACATCTGACCCGGGCATCTCCCTGCCAACTTTACCATCATTATATATGCCTGCAAACTCAGAATCCGAGGAGACGGGTTTCCCCCGTGAGAATTATATAACTCAAGTTAATATATAAATCTGCTGACTGAAAACCCACCCCCGCCCCTCCCAAGCGGGGAATAAAAATACCTCTTCTGCAATTCTCCTCCAGGGGTTGGAGCCTTGGTCAACGGTGGGGCGGGGGTGGGTTAAGTTCAATATGATAAGTATACCGCAGCTTGGGTTATATAGAAGAAGCTTATGCTTTATACGCTTTCACAGCAGCAGACGCACGCGCTAGTGCGGCCAGCACCTCATCCGTCACATCCCCGAAAAGGGAAACGCCGCCCGCGCCGTTTTGCAGGGCATACGTAATGCCTTGCTGCAACTCCGCGTTGCTTTTGAAATCCGGCAGGTAGAGGCCGGCATATAAAGGGAAGCGACCGGCCAGGAAATGCACCCCTTCCGTTACGGCATCCCCGATCCAGCGCACATCCTCTTTGTAAAAGCCGTGGTAGATCATCGGGCAGACACCGTTCAGGTTCCAGTTCGTCCAGTCCTGCCGCACGATGCGCCGGGCAACTTCCGGCGTCGGAAACACGGCTGCCGTGATCGGTTTCTTCTTTTCCTTCGCCACCACGGCCAGTTTGTTCACCACGTTTGTGATGGCGTTGTAGCGGTACAGCCGCCACGACAAGCTCGCCTCCGGGTACTGTATATCGTCAATCGCCTGGCCGCGCCACGCTTTGAATTTTGTGCGGCACACGTCACAATAGCAGTAGTCGTACTCCGGCAGCTCTTTGGTCTGCTCGATTTTGTAGTTGTCCCACAGGTTCACCGGGAGGATCACATCGCAGAAACGCACGTAGTCCAGGTGAATGCCGTCTACGTAGTCTTTGCTCAGGATTTGGCGTACATCGTTTTCCAGGTACTGCTGCACCTCTGTTCTGGAAGGGCACAGCCAGCGGTAGTAGTTCACATAAGGAGGCTTGTCGGCGCAGGACTCCCCTTTCCGGTTGATGGCGTACCACTCCGGGTGCGCCTGCAGCAGCGCCTTTTCGCCCCGGTTCATCGTCCACATCCAGCGGTGCGCCTCCAGCTTCTGGGCTTTGGCGGCCCGGAAATGCTTCTCGCTGTCCTCCTCAAAAAAGATTCCCCTGATGCCAGCCTCATAATAGCGCTTGTACCTCTGCTGCAGCTCCGCCTCTTTATCCTCATGCTTTGGGTTGATCCAGACCCAGTGCTTCCAGCTTTTCCTTTTGCTGAAGCTGTTCTCTTCGGCCATAGCCGAAACGGGTAATCCTGCCGACAGGCCAGCCAGCATGCCGGCCTTCAGAAATGTTCTTCTTGTGCTCATAGGGTGTTGCGCATTTTTTGTATCAAACCATCCTGGTCAATGCTATATATAGAGTTACCTGCATCCTGAATGGTGGCCATAAACTGGCGGGTAGTTGCTTCCAGTTGCAGTCGGTTTTCCCGCTCCCCGATCAAGAGCGGCGTGTCGTTCCTGATGCCCAGTTCCTTCAGGTCAGCGGCGTACCGTTTATGCTTCTGGTAATGCGCCTTTTGCCGGTAATACACCAGCCAGAGGTAGTTCTTCTGTTTTTCGGCATAGGGCAGGCTGAAAGGTTTCGCACTGTTTCCGGCTTTTTGGCGGGTAAACTGCAGGTAGCCCCATCGCTCCGGGTAATGCATGTTCACCACCCCCTGCGGCGACCACACCCAGTTGTGCTCCGGAAGCGGACGGCCGTTGCTGCCTTTCCGCTTCACATAGTTACCGCCTTTTATATCGGTGTCCCACTGCACCCGGGAGAAGTTGATGCGCCAGAGGGTTCCCTCCGCCGGCACTTTCGTTTCGTTTCCGATGGTAACGGACCGGAAGGGAATGGCCATCTCCACGGTCCAGCCTTTGTCGGTGTCTTTTGGGTTATTGAGGCTGCCCTGCACCTGCACCGCCGACTGCAGTTTGTCCAGGTTCCAGGAAATCATCGCACCGCCACCGTTGCGGTAAGGCTTGGGCAGGAAAAGGTCGAAAATAGTGTTTAGCGCATTTACCTCCACCTCGTAATATTGATGCGTGCTATTTTCGGGTGAGATGAACACCTCAAAGTCGTTGTCATGGAAAACAACCTCATCCCGATGCTTCAGCGTAGCCCACACATGCGGCTCTTTCAACTCGGCAGCTATATATAAATGCGTGTCGTCCCACAGCATTTTCACACGCGTGTCCAGTGCAGGCTTCGGTTTGGCATCGCCTTCAATATCGATAAAACTTTCGCTCCATTTGGCAGCCTGCCAGGCAGCATCCGTGACATCCCCGTCAATAGCTGGTGCTGTATCTGTAAAGCAGGTCGTATAGTTTCTGGGGGCTGTAAACAGTGGCTCCAGCCCGGCAAAAGGCGACTGTGCTTTGCTTCCAAAAAACGGAAACAGCGCCAGCGCCAGACAAGCCAGCTTTCTACGCAGCTTAAAATGCACTACTTCAATCATTTATATATGTTTCACAACCGGTATTGAGGCTGCCTTCAGGAAAAGGAGGATTATATATAGCTGCACCTCATGAAGTTCTAAGCAGCTTCGTCATATATAAACTACCGCCTAATAAACCGCTACATTCGAGATCACTGGGCTGGCCTTGGAGGCGGTAATGTTGATCCTGATCTTGTCTGTGTTCACCGGGTCCAGTTGCAGGATGCGCTTGTAGCCAATGGTGGTGGCGTCTGCCACCGGCTGCCACGCACCATTCTGCCATATATCCACAGAGAAGGACTTTACCCGCTGCCCCAGTTTTATATACTCCTGCAGCAGCACGTATTTCACCGGCTGCACTTTGCCTAAGTCGATCTCCAGGGTGCCGGTGGTTACGGCATCGTCGGTAGCCCAATAGGTTTCCTTGTCACCGTCGGTTACCATCGAGGCGGCGTAGGCACCCGCATTTCCGCGATGGGAATCGGCTTTGGCTTTTGCCTTGGCAGCCAGGTTTGTCTTGAACTCCCGGTCCAGCAGTTGCCGCCACCCTTGCAGCGCCTTCAGATCCTCTTCGTGGATCAGGCCCCGCCGGTCGGGGGGCACGTTTAAAAGCAGCGTAGAGCCGCGTCCTACCGAGGTCATATAGATATCAAACAGCTTCTCCGGCGATTTCACCAGGGAGTCTTCTTTGGCATGGTAAAACCAGCCCGGCCGTATGGAAACGTCCACCTCTGCCGGGATCCATTTCGTTCCGTCTTCAGAGCCTGTCCCCAACAGGTCTTCGATGCCCGCCATGCCGGCATACAGGGTATCGTTGCTGATGGTGTTCCAGTTGGTCTCCGCCACAACACCGCGCTCGTTGCCAACCCACCGGATATCAGGGCCGGCATCACTGAAGAACAGCACCTCTGGCTTGGGCTGCAGTTTATCCACATAAGCGAGGGTGGTAGGCCAGTCGTAATATGTGGCGCGGTCGATCTTACGGACTTCCCTGGCGCCGCCGTAATAGCCGTCCCCGCCGTTGGCGCCGTCAAACCACATCTCGAAGGCCGGGCCGTAGTTGGTGAAGATCTCCTCAAGTTGGTTCCGGTAGTATTCTATATAGGAGGGCTGCCCGTAGTCTGCCCGGTTTCTGTCCCAGGGCGAAAGGTACACCCCGAACTTCAGACCATGGCGCTTGCAGGCATCGGACACTTCCTTTACCACGTCTCCCTGCCCGTTTTTATAAGGACTGTTGGCGACCGAGTGCTCGGTGTATTTGCTTGGCCACAGGGCAAAGCCGTCGTGGTGCTTGCAGGTAAGGATCACGCCTTTAAAGCCCGCCTCTTTCAGGGTTTTCACCCACTGGTCGGCGTCCAGCTGCGTGGGGTTGAAGATGGCAGGGCTTTCGTCGCCGTAGCCCCACTCGAGGTCGGTAAAGGTGTTGGTGGTAAAATGCACGAAGGCGTTCATCTCCATCTCGTGCCAGGCCAGCTGCGCCTCAGATGGCACCGGATATACCGGGGCCGGCGCAGCAACTTGTTGCGCTGCGGATGTGGTGGAATCGGTCGTGGAACAGGAAAAAAGGGTGCTAACCAAGGCCGCGGCAAGAACCAGCTGGCTGTATCTTCTCATGTATCTGTCTGTATAATATGATAAAAAATTAATCTAAAAGAGCTGCTATTCAGCGGTGAAAGCAAAGGCCAACGCAGGATAGGCTCCTGCAGTGTTCGATAAAGTCCCCGGCAGATACACTTTTACCTTCTCCCCTTCTTTCACCCACTTCACGGTTTTGCCGTTCTGCAACAGCTTCATCTTGCTTCCCCTCTTCGGCGCATTCCCGGACCACTCCAGCGTAGCCGGCACCGCTTCACCTTCCGGCAGGCAGGCGATGGCATAGCGTGTTCCTTTTTTCCCTTGCGTGAAGTAGGTGTCGCCGTCCTGATACTGCTCCGTAGCCCGGGTGTTATATATGGCATCGCCGTTCACCTCCAGCCACTTCCCGATTTCCGCCAGGCGCTGCACGGCCTCCTCCGGCAAGGTACCATCCGGCTTAGGGCCAACGCCCAGCAGCAAGCTACCGCCTTTGGCGACTATCTCTACAAGGGAATGAATGACTTTTGCCGGGGATTTAAACTGATCGTTCGGCACATAGCCCCAGTTGTTCCCCAAGGTCATGCAGCTTTCCCAGGGATTGTTGATTTTAGTATCCGGCACCCGTTGCTCCGGCGTCTGGTAGTTCTCATATGGCCCGTGCACAGTGCGGTCCACGATCAGCAGGCCCGGCTGCGCCTCCCGCGCCATCGAGGCAATGCGGGGCATATCCACTTCCTGGCTAAACTCCGGGATGGGAGCACCCCAGGCACGCACCTCGTCGTTCACGGTTTCCAGCGGCCGTACCCAGCCGCCGTCCAGCCACAGGATATCCATGGAACCGTAGTCGTGCATCAGCTCGCTGATCTGGTTGTAAGTAAACTGCTTGTACTGGTCCCAGCGCCAGGGATGTTTGCGAATATCGTAGTTCACGTTCCGGTTGGGGGTGGCGTATTTCGGCCACCAGAAGTACTCCGAGTGCCAGTCCGGCTTCGAGAAGTAAGCCCCGATCATGAAGCCTTCCTTGCGGAACGCCTCGAACACATGCTTGGCTACGTTGGCGCGCGGGTTATTCCCGAAGGGGCCGTTCGTGATCTTGAAGTCCGTTTGCTTGGTGTCGAACATGTTAAACCCGTCGTGGTGCTTGGTGGTGAACACCAGGTAGCGCATCCCCGCCGACTTGGCCGCGCTTGCCCACTGCTCCGGGTTAAAGTTTACTGGGTTAAACTCCTTGTTCAGCCCCCAGTACCAATTCTTAAAATCCGGGTAGGCGATGGTGCTGTCGCGCTCGATCCAGTCCTCGGAACAAAGCGCCCACGACTCGATCATGCCCGGCACGGCATACAAGCCCCAGTGGATGATCATCCCGAATTTCTGGTCCTGCCACTTGTCCAGCTTTTTAATGACAAGCGGATCGGTTGGCGCCTCATAGGTGGTGGATTGGCGGTGCAGGTTATCTGTTTGCGCCTGTACAGCTGTAGCGGCACTCACCGTGAAAAGCAGCGAAGCAAACGCCTTTGCCGCAGAAACTTTAATGAAAGTATTGAAAACCATATTAACCTGTAAGTCCATTATTTAATCAAGAAGATGGCCAATTTATATATGCTGCACCACCTCCATGGAAGATTAGGGCTGCGTAACGGATTGCCCTTTTTCAATGCTCCAGTCATTGCCATAGAAGCCTGCTGTCTTCACGCCCCTGTCTCCGTCTTTCAGCATGCTGAGGGAGAAGACCATATAATCCGGGAAACCGCTACCGCCGGCAAAGTATTGGTTCGCGTCTGCGGCATGCATGCCTTTTAAGCCTGTTCCGGTAACTACAGCCACAGAGGCAACCTCGCTGTCCGCGCGGGGCCACATGAAATAGGCGCCAAAATCATCGCCTTTATATTCCTTCGCACCAACCTTTATTTTACCGCGCTGAGCCTGTATCGGGCACTTCGCCAGCAGTTTCTTCCAGGCACTGTTCGAAGAAGCGTTGCCATATAGGATAACGCCTCTGTCCTTGTAAGCAGCCGGTTTAAAATCCTTATCAGCGACAATATCTACGGCTCCGTTGCCCCTGTAGTACCACACTTCCGCATCGTAGCGCGCCTTGTTGTACGACCACTCATTCTCTGCTCTGTTCCCATCCGTGCCATATATAAACACCATCCGGTGGTTGAAGGGCTCTTTGAAGGTGCCATTGCGGCTGGTGCCTTTCTGGGTCAGCGAAGGCTTCTGCCCTGGCTGCCACTGGCTGTTTTTTTGCAGGTATAAAACCTCCCCGGGCGATTGTACCTGATGATAGAAAGGCTCCTGGCCGTCCAGTGCTATCGCTACTTTATCTCCTTTCGCAAAATCCGTGAAGGCGAAGCTCAAGGCAGCGATATTTTCTGTTTTCCCCGTAATCGTTTTCAGCTTCTTGTTTCGGTCCAGTTGAACGCGGCTGTACTGAAGCGGCTGTTGCTGTTGCAGCACTGAAACCCAGTGGTAAGTGGAAGAGATGGCCGGGTTAGCCGTGCTGAAGTTAACCCTATGCACGGCACTGTCTTCCGGGATCGTGTGCCACTTAAAATAGTCAAAAAGCGGTTTCCAGTCTACGCTTTCATTGCCGAACCAGTGCGAGCCTCCCGGGTATTCGTAGTAGCTGAAGTCTTTGTGGAACGAGGCAAGCAAGGCCCTCATCTGCCGGGCATAATCCACAGACACGACTTTGTCACTATCTCCGTGGTGTATGTACACACCGCCTGCCCCGTAATTCTCAGCCAGTTCTAGCACATTACTCGGGTTACTGGCCTGCAGCAACAGGGTTTCCACACCGGACCTGCCTGCTTCCGGGATTTTGCCGTCGGCAGAACCGTAGGCTGATAGGGTGGGATAACCGGCACAGGGTGCAATGGCGGCCCATTTCCCCGGATAGGTGGCACCCAAATACCAGGTGCCGTGCCCGCCCATCGAGTGGCCGGTGAGGTAAATCTGCTTTGGATCCGGCTTGAATTTCTCCTTGGCAATTTCAAAAACCTCCAGGGCGTCCAGCCGGCCCCAGTCTTCCCAGTTAAAGCCCCTTGGCCGGCGGTTTGTTGGTGCAACCAGCGTGCCCCAGCTTTTTGGCTGATATGCCCGTGCCTGCCCGATGGCCTCTACGCCAGCGCCATGCACCGAAAGAAATAAGGCTGAGGCGTTGTTAGCAGCAGGTTGTGCCTGCGGCGCCACGCCATAGTACTGGATGCTGCCGTCGATGTTGCTGATGAATGTGCTGCTATAATGCTCGTTCGCCTCTACGGCACTCAGCTTTACTTCCTGCGCATCCAGCACTTTTCCCTTTTGCAGCAAGCTAACGGCACAGGCGTAGTCACCTTTTTGTTTTACACCGGCCGGATCCAGTTGAAAACCCACTTTACGGGTGGTCATGGGCGGAATGGCGGGCACTGAAGTCAAAAGCTCTTTGCCTTCGAGCTTTGTCCGGAAATGCAGGTTTTTGAGCGGTTGCGCAGAGGCATTGATGACAACGACAGCGCCCCAAAGCGGTTCACGCTGACTGCCAAGCACAATGTGTGGCAAAGTAGGGTCTTCTTTGTTGATGCTGACGGGTCTGGTAGTGGGGGACAATTTCGCTGTGATCCCGCCCCAGGCAGAAAACCTGGACCCTCTTATATATAGTTCGTTGATTCCCTTTTTAAGCTGTACGGGCAGGTATAACCACCCGTCGCTGTAGATGTCGCCTGTACGCGGCTGGCCGTTAAAGTACAGCATACTGTGGCCGGCGACATTCAATAAAGCCGTTTGCTCGCGGTCAGACGCATAGGTCAGGTATAAGTAGCCGTTCGCCAGCGCTCTTCCTCTGAATTTATTGGCGCTGTCTACCACAATTTCATTCCACACAATCGCTTTTCCACTATCTCCTATAGCGAACTCCTGCCCTGCAACAGGCTTTTCCAGGCTGCCGCTGTAGAGTTGATAAGCCAGCTGATCCGTATATAGCGCCTCCCTTCCGTACTGATGGCAATCTTCTACTACCAGCCCTTTTGTAAACTGATAAGCATCCTGCGCATTCGCATAAACCGAAAATGCTAAGCATAATAAAAGGAATATTCTTTTTACGTTTGCCATTGCTCTGATCTTTAGCACGCTTTACCCGATCTTCCTGGGTTGCACTTTGAAAGCACTACCAGCAGGAAATCAGAATAAATATAAATAATAACTTCCGAACCAACAGGTTTTCCACTTAGATGCATCCCAAGCCCGCCCAGATGGCTATAAAGAAGAGAGGTTACCAGAAGACTTCCGGTAACCTCTCTCATCATAAATTAATCAACATCCCAGAATATCTTTCCAGTGCGCACGTCACCAGACCGGACATTCTGATAGTTATCCGTGTTGTAGGCCACTTCGCTGCTTGGGTAAACCAGGCGGGAAGGAGGCAGCTCGTATCCCGGTAGGGTAGCCGGAGTAAAGGTCAGCATCGGGTAATCTGTTCTTCTGTACTCTGACCAGCTCTGCACAGACTGCAGGAAGCCGAAATGCACCCGCTTCTGCATCCAGATCTTCGTCAGCTTTTCCTCCTGAGATCCGCTATAGGCTACGGCCGGGTCTTCCAGAAAAGTGCTGATCTCTTCCGCCGTGGGCGGCGGCACTTTGCCGGCAGAATTGGAGCTGGAATTATTCAGGTTGTAGTAAAAGTCGATCGACTGTTGCAACGCCTTTTCGTAGGCTTCCGCCGGGTCTCCCCCGCCCCAGCGTTCATAGGCTTCCGCTTTCAGCAAGTTAACTTCTGCTGCCGTCATCACGATGCCGGGCAGGTTGCTGTTATTCAGGAAAGTGGCCGAGTCAAGAATGGCGTAGTCCTCCCTGCGCTATTTCAGCCCCGGTTCTGGATTGCGCCTCCGCCCAAGTCAGTATATATAGAACGGCACTTATCATGAGTGGCTTAACCGTGATAGGCGCCAGGCATAGGTTTGCAAAAAACAGCTCCCTGAAAACACCTCACCTACCCATTACCCCTATACTTTTTCTTTATCAGGTCCAGCATCTTCACGAAGTGGGCCTGGTCCTCGTTGGTCAGGTAGGCTCTCCACAGGCTCTCCACCAACAGCATCAGCACCTCCGCCTCCAGGTCCGGCTCCTTGTAGCCAAGTTGACGAAACGCCTCCACCAGCTTCTGCGTGACAGAGTGGGAGTAGCGGAGGTGGTGCTTCTGCGCGATTTCCTCGTCCACCAGGCGGAACTGCATCCGCCAAAACTTTGGCTCATCCTCCACCAGTTTCAGCGGCATATCCAGCACGTTGTATATAAACCTAACAGGGTCTTTCTCTTCCACCATGCTTTTGCTTTTGTCTGTGACGCGTCTGTACCCAGCTTTCACAATAGACTCCAGCAGGTTTTCCTTACTAATGTAGTGCTTGAACACCAAGCCTTCCGACACGCCTGCCGCCTTGGCGATAAGACTCGTCGGAGTAGCCTCATACCCCTTGTCTGCGAAGAGGGTCAGGGCAGTCTCTAATATCATTTCTTTTTTCGTCTTCAGCATGTAGGTACCTCTATTATGAATGATCGCCACTTAAATACAGGAACACATAAGGGGGCAAAACGGTGGTCCACGAAGGACAAGCCCGGGCAAAGTTTATAGCGCTTTGTCTTGTCCGATCAGGATAACCCTTACACGTTAAGTAATTACTAAATATAAAGCTTATTGATTGATAAATATACTAATTAATTAAAATATATTTGGCAAAATAACAATATATAAGCAAATAATAAATGAGATTCACATCTGTTTAATATCCTAACTAAAAGGATTTAGCTTATCTCATTTACAAGAATCGTAGTTCACAGGTCTAGCTGTGGATAATTTGACGCTGCCTTTACATTGCTTTATTGAAGAGGGCGGGTATTGAAGAGGCCGGGCATCCTCCGGTGAGCGAGACTACCTTACGGAATCTTAAGTTCTTACACACCAGAAGGCAAGTATTCATTCTGCCTGTGAAGCACACTATCAAACAACTCCTCTCCGAGCAGGTCACTCACTGAACTGATGATGAAATCCGGAGAATAGGCATACTGCACGAGGTCCGTTTCCTTTGTCACGCCTGACAGGGTAAGCACCGTAGTGAAACCCATTGAACCCGCCCCCAATATGTCTGTGCTCATGGTATCTCCAATCATGATGGTTTCGGCGGTCGTCAGCTGCAGCGTTTTCCTGGCCATGCGCATCATCACAGGGCTTGGCTTGCCCACACTGAACGCCTGCTTGCCTGTGGCAAACTCCAGCATGGCAACAAAGGCGCCGCAACCCGCCCGGTATTTTCCGTTTCCGACGGGGCAGTTCGGGTCAAGGTTGGTGGCAATCAGTTTGGCACCGTTCATCACCATGTTGATCGCCTTGTCCACCGACTCGAGCATGATGGTCCTGCCTTCGCCGATAATGACGTAGTCCGGGTGCTCATCGACGATGGAATAACCTGCTTTATGCAACTCGTTGAGCAGCCCGCCTTCCCCGATCACGTAGGCAGTGCCATGCGGCTTTTTGGATGCAAGGAACCTTGCAGTTGCCATGCCGCATGTAAAGATGTCTTCATCGACCACGTTAAACCCCATTTGCCGCAGCTTGTAACAAACATCCCTGCTCGTCCGCTGGCTGTTGTTGGTGAGAAACAGGAAAGGGTAATTTTCGCTCCGCAGCTTGTCAATGAATTCTACTGCGCCTGGTATTGGCTCCTTTCCCCTATATATCACCCCATCCATATCTATTAAGAATCCCTTTTTCATAGCCTTCGTTTTTAAGTTTTTTAATTGATAACGGCCTCGCAAAGTAACCCTGCTGATCAGAAAGATTGCTGATACAGGGCCTGGCAGGCGCTGGTTCCTGAGTGAGAAGCGCCCCCTGTTATACAGACTGCGCGACCATTGCAAGTGAGGCGTTGCTTTTGAGCAGCCGCGATTGGTTTTCCTGCAAACTTACCTTGCCAGGTAAGCATACCGACCATGGGGGCAGAACCTGGGCATCCCGGTGCTTTTGCAAAACGCCGCCCTGGCCCCGCCCGCTTGGTGCCGCCTTGTTACTTTACCTGTACCCGCGACTGTTTCACAAAAGCCTGCCCTTTGTAGCTCCCGGCCCACTCCAGGTTGACCACGTTTCCCTGTAAGGGCGAAGCAAGCCCCAACTCCGGCCAGGACCTGGCCAGGTTCACCTTCCCGGAAGCGTCTGTTGTGAGGTCAGCCACCGGCACACCCTGGGCTTTGAGCTGGATCGCCAGGTTGGCCAATGGTATGGAGTCAATGCCAACCGTGTGGTCTAAAATCCCGCTCTTGTCGAGCTCATACACAGTGGCAGTCACATTCACAGCCTCATCCTGCATAAAAGAGGTTCCTTCAATGGTCACGAGCACGGGGGCCTCTACCCTGTCCAGCACCATCCCGTCTTCCTTCTCGCACCCCGCCAGCGAGAAGCTCAGGAAGAAAAGCGCAGCAAGGATCCTGTGGTTATATATGATTTTCATGTTTTCTGATTTAAATTGTTAGAAGTCCTGATCTCTTGTTGTTATTCAACCCACCACATTTTTGTTTTCATGTTGTCGGGCCCGCCGTTAAGGGCAATCCCCGCATCCAGTTGCGCCTGGTTCAGGGAATACTCCGAGGAAGGGTACTGCAGCCGGGAGGGCAGCTCGCCGTCGTTCATGAATACCGCCCGCGAGTCGTGGGGCGGAAGCACAGGGAAGCCGGTTCTCCTGTACTCTGTCCAGGCCTCTACACCCTGCCCGAAAAGCGCGATCCACTTCTGCGTCATGATGCTCTCTTTCGTGGCCGGCCCCGCCGCCCCCAGGTAACCGGCGGGCACTTCAAGGCCGTACTGCCCGAAGGAGGCCGCAATGGCCTGCTCATAGTAAGCCTGCGCATCACCTGAAATGTCCCCATCCAGAGCGGCCTCGGTAAGCACGAACAGCAGCTCCGCATAGCTCATGATGACACTTGGCGTGGAGGGCTGCAGAAAAGCAGTACCCAGCACAGAACTGGAGCTCAGGTACGTGGTGGCGATGGCATCCGGCAGGCCGTTGGCATGCCCTGCGTATTCGCCCGCCTTGTTCGGCTGGGCAAAAACCGTCAGCCGGGTATCACCCAGGGCCTGCAGCTGATCCACGAGTGTGCTGCTCATGTTCCAGTCGGTGCGGCTGCCCTGTATCATCACCTGGTGCCACTCGTTGTTGCTAGGCAGGGCGGATGTGTGCTCCAGCACGGCATAATCCTCGTTGTTCGTAAAAACGGGGTACGTCGCCGGGTCGCCCAGGATCTCCGCCATCACAGCGCGCGATTCAGCCGGCTTCTTGGCCGCCTGCCGGTTCGCCAGCTTCAGGCGCAGGGAGTTGGCGAATTTCTTCCAGCGGAGAATATCGCCGTAGAACATGACGTCGCCGGACACTTTCGGCCCGCCAACCACTAATTTCTCGTTCGCCAGCCTCAGGTCCTCCAGCAGCCCGGCATACACCTGCTCCTGCGAGTCGTACTTCGGCGTGTAAACGGGGCTCTCCGCCGTGCCCTGCAGGGCCTCACTGTACGGTATGGCGCCATACAGGTCCGTCAGCAACGAGAAAACCCAGGAGCGCATCACAAGGCCGATGCCCTCGTAGTTCGTGTTCGGGTTCCGGCCACCCGGGCCGGACTGCACCACGATCCGCTGAAAATTGAGCGCGGCATCGTTGTAAAACCCCTTCCAGTTGTTGTTATGGAAAGAGGGGTTCACACTGTAGTTGTCTCCCTCGTTTGAGTAGATGTTACGGGACAGGTACTGCATCCACAGCATGCCCCCGTCCAGGTTCAGGCGCTCGTAGCGGGCATTGTGCCCCCAGTAGCGGTCCACGCTCGACTCTATGCCATTCGGCAGCAGCACCGCCGAACTCACCTCGACGGGGTTGTTGGGGCTGATGTTCATTTCTTCGAACTTGTCTGTGCAGGCGCCTGCCAGGAAAACCCCGGCCGTCAGAAAGACGGTTTTTTTTAGTTGCTTATATATATCCATGATAAAAGACAGATTAAGTGAGTGAGGAATACTTTAGAACGCCACGTTCAGGCCGGCCCCGATGCTTCTGCTGTTAGGTAACTGGCCATAGGTGAAGCCCTGGGCATTGCCTCCGTACGCGTCGATCTCCGGGTCAATGTGCGGCGTGTTCTTGAAGAGGATCGCCAGGTTGCGGCCCACCAGCGAAATGCTGGCCGACTGCGCCCTGATGCGGCTGACCAGGGAGGCCGGAATGCTGTAGCTGATGCTTACCTCGCGCAGCTTCACATAACTGGCGTCAAAAATGGCTGACTCATGGTACGTACGGGGGTTGTTATAGCCATAGAAGGCCTTGCCGTCCGCGATCACATCATTCGGCACATATACCGGCGCCTCCGCTGAACCGATGTTCCGAACGCCCTTGCCTATGACGCCTTCCTCACGGCCTACCGCCGTCTCCGCATACTGGCCGGTCCAGCGGGCAGTACCCGTGCCTTCGTCATATATGTCCCCACCCTTTTTAACATCAACCAGCGCGCTGAGGGTAATGCCCTTGAAGGTGAAAGCGTTGGAGACGCCGCCTAACCAGTCGGGCTGTATGTTTCCGAGCACCGCCTGCCCTTCGGCGATTTTCGGCAGTCCGTTTTCATATATAACCTGCCCGTCGGGCGAGCGCTTGAAGGCGTTGCCATAGAAAGTACCGTAGGGCTGCCCCACCCGCGCCTCCGAGGACACACCCTGCCGGGTATAAAGGGTGTAGGTTGTGAGGCCCTCCGCCAGTTCCTCCACCAGGTTTCGGTTGCGGGCAAAGTTTAAGGTCACGTCCCACTTAAAGCCATTGGGCATGTCCACGGGGCTGCCGAAAAGCATCAGTTCCACGCCTTTGTTCGATACCTTGCCGGCATTCAGGATGCGCTGGTGATACCCGCTGGCCTTGGAGATCTCCACCCCCAGGATCTGGTCTTTGGTCACCTGCTCATAATAGGTGGCGTCAAGCCCGATCCTGCCGTCCAGGAACCGCAGGTCCGCCCCGATCTCGGTTCCCGTAGTTGTCTCCGGCTTCAGCGTCGCGTTGGCGATGGTTGTGTTTTCCGCAAAGCTCGGGACAGAGGCGTTCCAGGGAGACCGCGCATTAAAGATCTGTGCCAGTTGGTAGGGGTCGGCATCGTTACCGACCTGTGCCCAACTACCGCGCACCTTCGCAAAAGGGAGCGTACTGCTGTTCAGATGGAGCATCTCCGTCAGCACGGCGCTCAGCGACACGGACGGGTAGAAGAACGAGTTGTTGTTTGCCGGCAGCGTGCTCGACCAGTCGTTCCGCCCCGTCACATCCAGGAACAGGTACTCGCGGAAGCCAAACTGGGCCGACCCGAAAAGGCTTTGCACCTGCTTCTCCTCTATCGCGCTGGCGTTGATGTTGGGGCTGGCGTTATTGTTGAGGGAGTACAACCCGTCGATCACCAGCTGCTCCACCTGGGCATAGTTTCGCTTGTAGTAGTTCGATCGAAAAGCGCCTCCCCCCTGTGCGGTCACCGAGATATCAGGGCTCAGAGTGCCAGCATACGTCAGGATCAGGTCGTGGTTCGTCTCCTGGTTGCGCAGCACCTCCTCGCTGTACTGCCCTGCCCGGAAGTTGCCGTTGGAAATCCTTTCAAAGCGGCTCACGTTGATGCGGGTGTCGCTCCACAGGTCGGTGCCGCTCCTGAGCAGCAGGCTGAGCTTATCGTTGAAGGCGTAGTTTAACGCCACGCTGCCCCGTATCCTGTCCTTGTCGTTTGCGTCAGTCAGGAACTCCTGCTCATAGAAGGGATTGGTGAAGAACGTGTGCTGCCAGTTCGGCGGAAGGTCGTCCCCCTCTCTCTGGATGTGCACGGCGGCATAGTCCCTCCAGTTCTTCAGCTGGTCCCAGGAAACGTGGCGGTGCGACCATATAAACTGCTGCCCGGACTGGAAGCCCCTGTTATCAGACCCGGACTCTATATACTCTCCGCTCACGACCGCCTTCAGCTTCTGCGTCAGGTTATAGGAGGTGTTCAGGCTGATGTTGTTTCGCTTGAAGTCGTTGTTGTACATGATGCCCTTCTGGTCGAGGCGGCCCACAGACAGGCGGAAGCCCCCCTTGTCGTTGCCCCCCGTCAGGGCGATGCTGTTCACGTAGGTCTGTCCGGTCTCCCAGAACTCGTCCCAGTTGTCGGACTGCGGAACCAAAGGCGCCACATCCGCGCCGGTCCACCATTGGCGCACCAGCCTTCCGTCCAGTGGGGCTCCCCAGCTTTCGTCGGTGCCGGCAGTGCCGGTCAGCGGCGCATTAGGGCCGTAGGCATCCTGGTACTGCGCTATTTCGAGCGGATCGGTGATGGTGGCGCTGCGGCCGTTGGAGTACCAGGTGCGGTAGCCGTGGCCACCCCCATAGGTGTTCTGAAAATCGGGCTTCACCAGCGGGCGCTCGAAGGTAGCGCTCGAGCTGATCGCCAACCCGATCCCTTTGGTCCCTGAGCCGTTCTTAGTCGTGACCAGGATGACGCCGTTGGCAGCACGGGCGCCATATAGGGCTGCCGCATTTGCGCCCTTCAGCACGGACATAGAGGCGATGTCTTCCGGGTTGATCTCAGAAATACCGCCCCCGTACTTGTTCGTGCTGGATTGCTGGATGGGCACCCCGTCCACCACCACCAGGGGCTGGTTGTTGCCCGACACGGAGCTGGAGCCTCTGATGACGATGTTGGAGCCGCTCCCCGGCCCCCCGTTGCTGGAGATCTGGACCCCGGCCACCCGCCCGGAAAGGCTGTTGACCACATTAGAGGTTTTCACCTCCGCCAGCTCTTCCCCGCTTACTTCCTGCACGGTATAGCCCAAGGCCTTCTTCTCCCGCTCGATCCCGAAGGCTGTCACGACAACTTCGGACAGTTGCTTCGAGTCAGGTGCCATCACAATAGTTATTTCCGTCCTGCCGCCAACAGGCACCTCCTGTTGCAGCATGCCGATAAAAGAGAAAATAAGCGTGTTGTTCTCTCCGGAAACGGGCAGGCTGAAGTCGCCTTCCATGCCCGTGACCGTCCCTATGGTGGTTCCTTTCAGTGCGACGCTTACCCCGGGCAGCGGCAACCCATCTTCCTCAGAGGAGACCTTCCCGGTAACCACCTGATTTTGCGCTATGGCATAGCTGCTATGCAATAGCCAGATAACCATTACAGCTAGTAAAGTTTTGTTCATGTCATGAAGATTAAGAGATGAAGGATAATTATTAAAGGAGCAACTGATATACAAGCGCAGGAGAGCCAGACAAATACTATTCATAATATCCAATTACAAATAGAAAAAAATTGCCGTTGTTGTTTTATCAATATTATGAGAAGCGTTTCATATTCGCAAATTTAATTTTGATTATTTTTCAACAAACATCTACAATATTTATAAATTCAATACTTATTAGCAAGATTATTTATAGTATTTTCAAATAAATGAATCTTTTTATAATAATCCGAGTGACTGCTCACAAAATAATAATGATTGCTTAATCACCCTCTTAAAACAGATACCTAATTATGTATTTTAAATAATAAATCTTTTCTATATTAATTTTTAATACTATAAAAGCTTTTTAAATATCATATTTATACCTATTATTGATTATTATTAAAAAATTAATAATTAAAACCTAAAACATTGTAACCATGTGCACAGAAATTCACAAACTCGTTTATGTTATATTTGACAAAATCAGGGAGTCTGTCCTGCTTCGCATCTGCGTTTTAGCAGTGGGGCTTGCGGCAGTTGCTGCACCCGATAGCTTCGGGCAGGAGGAAGCGGCCCCCCTTACGCTGGAGGACTACAAGAAATTCACCTCCTATAAAATGGAGAAGCCCGAGGAAGAAACCTATGCCAAGATCGAGGGCACCTATATACTGGACCGTGAGGCAAAGCCGTATGTCTTCAACTACAGCGATGGAATTGAACGGAAAATTTACTTCTACAAAATGCTGAAAGGAGCAGCCAGGGAAGAGGTGGGGACGATGGCCATATATGCCACCCCAAAAAGCGGAAAAATGATCAAAGTCTGCATTCCTGGCGCGAAGGCAGACAAGAAAGTGTGGGATTACTATATAGATGAGCTGAAGCTGAACGGGGAGCAGGAGAAAGGGTTCCTCTCTACGTTGGCGTTCGTGCTATCAAGGGAATATTCCCGGGAGCATGCCAACGCCGGCAAAGGCACAAGCACCGTGGCAAAGGAGGACGGTGACTACGACTTCTGCTTCCCGGCCGGCGCCCTCGTGGCATTGGCCGACGGCTCAGCCAGGCCAATCGAGCAGGTAAAGGCGGGCGATAAGGTAGTGGCTTTTGACGCAGCTTCCCAGTCGAGGCGCGGAACAACCGTTACTGCCGTGCAGGCGCATTATAAGGAAGCGGGTATCGGAATCACAAAACTGGTGCTGCTGCCCACAGAGGAGGTTTATGCTTCGGCCGGTGCATGGGCGCCAGCAGCCCCTATAGAAATAGAAGCCACGGGCAACCACCCGCTTTACACGAAAGAAGGCAGGAAGGAGATGCGGCAGATAGCGGAAGGGGACATCCTCTACCACTTCGACAGCTCCCGGCATGGCTTCAGGGAATATAAAGTAGTGGCGAAAATAGAACAGGACGGGCAACTGGTAAAGCGGGTATATAACCTGGAAACTGAGGCTGGCAGCTACCTGGTAAACGGCACGGTCGTGCTGGACAAATAAACCGCCTTTCTGAGCAGCAAGCGCCTAACAGAAACGGGCCCCGGGTAAACTCCCGGGGCCCGTTTCTGTTAGAGCCAGGCCAAATCCCGCTTACCTGGAGGCGCGGAAGGTAGCCCAGGCAAGAAAGTCTTTCCCCACCAGCCACGGATCCGGCTGTGCCTCTATATAAAACTCAGCCATATAGGGAAGTTAAGGCCTGCGCAGAAAACAGTACCGCGCCTGAACACTTGCCTTCTTCGCCCGGGATAGAAGCCCTGGTAACGAGAAAGCCCTTTCCATACAATGTGGAAAGGGCTTTGCATTTACTCCCAAAATAATTCCGTTGCTAGAGAACAGGTAAGGCTGCTTTTACCGGCTGTGCTACGACAGCTGCCTGAAAGCATCCGCGAACAGCTTCATGTCATCCATAGTGCCCATGCTCACGCGGCACCACTGCTGGTCGTAAAACTCCCAGCTTCGCAGCCCCACCCCGCGCTTGAGCATTTCCTCCGTAAATTTTTTGCCGTTCATCTTAAGCGGGAACATGACAAAGTTTGTGTGGGAGTCCAGCGGCGTGTAGCCTTCCTTTTTAAGCACGTCGTACGTAAAGTCTTTCGCCTCCTTGTTTTTCTGCACGCAATATTGCGTGAACTCCTTGTCGTGCAGGCTGGCGAGGGCAGCACTGGCGGAGGTGGCGCTGACGTTGAACCCGCCGTTGGTGTATTTTCCAAGCTCCTTTATCACCTCAGGCTGTGCAATGGCATAGCCCACCCGAAGCCCGGCAAAGCCGTGCACCTTGGAGAAGGTGCGCGCCACAATCACGTTCTGGCCTTTTCGCACGCAATCTACCATGGTCTGGCTCTTTGGGTCCGCCATATAGTCTATATAGGCCTCATCGATAAAAATGGGCTTTCGCTTCGAGACGGATTCACAGAAGGAGCGAAGCTTGTCGGCCGGCGTGATGGTGCCCGTGGGGTTATTCGGGTTCACGATATATACGAGGCTGGTGGAGTCGCTCACCTTTTTCGCCATGGCGTCCAGGTCATGGGCAAAGTCCTTGGTGAGCGGCACTTTCTCCCAACCGGCGCCCACATCCACGGCAGATCGCACCAAAGAAGCGTAGGTGGGGTCGGCCGACAAGATGGAGCCGCCCTTATCGGCGTACTTCAGCGCGGCCGCCAGCAACAGGTCGCTGGAACCGGCCCCCAAAAGCACGTGCTCCTCCGACACTCCCTCCTCTTTGGCGATGGCAGCCCGCAAGGCCATGATGCGCTCCCGCGGGTAGCGGCAGCTCTCGTTCACAGCCTCCATCAGCGCCTTTTTTGCTTTTTCGGAGGGCCCGAACGGGTTCTCGTTCGAGGTAAGCCTGGCCTGCATCTTCGGCAGGTCTGCCAGTATCTTTTTCAGGTCCGCCCTCGGAGGGACGAGAAAAGAGGGCGGGGCCGCTTTCGCCAGGTTAGACACACCAGCCACATATAAGCCGGCCGTGATCAGCGCACTAGACCTGATCCAATCCCTTCTGTTCATTTCTGTTGCCATTTTAGTAAAGTTTAAAGGTTCATATTGAATAGTTAAGTTGATAGAAAGCATATGAAATCGCTCCTCGTACTGCGAGGGAGCAGCGCACGGCTGGATTGGGGCGGGCCAGGCCTCTTAGCCTTTCACCTCCGCCTGGGCCTGCTGCGTGCTCATCACGCGCGCATGCAGGTCCCGCACCGAGCGCCTCGCCGACTCGAACGCACCGGCCATCCAGGCCGTTAGATAGGACGTGTGCTCGCCGGCAAAGTAAACCGGCCCGTCGGGCTGCAGCAGCGCCGGGTAAAAGCGCTCCCTGCTGTCTGAGGTATAGGTGGCAAAGGCGCCCTGGCTGTACCGGGTCTTGTGCCAGGCCAGGGAGAAGGAGGCTTCGAACTCCTCCCAGTACTGCGGGTGTATCCTGCCCCCCTGCTCCAGGGCCAGCTTCTCGCGCGCCGCAAGCGACAGGTCGCCCACCTTCACCGCCTTCTCCCCGAAGTTATAGTAGCCGACCAGCACCCCCTTTTTGGACAGGAAGTCGTTGGAGGGATAGAATATCTGGTGAATGTCCATGTTGGTGCGGGAGATACCGCCATATATATGCTCGTCCTCCTCCCAGAACCGCCGCTTGAACTGCAACCCGATTTTGCCTGCCTCATAATAAGCGACGCTGTCGATGGCGCGCAGCACTGGGGAGGAGAAGTCGGAGGCGATGCCGGAGAGCACTGGCAGCGGGATGGTGCAGATGCAGTAGTCGCCCATTATTTCTTTCACCTTGCCAGAGCCGTTGGCATATATAACACGGGCGCCCGCGGTTGTTTTCCGGATCTCGCGCACCTCGGCCCCGTACTCGATGTCCTTCCCCACCTGGCGCTCAAAGGCATCTGATATCCTGTCCATACCGCCCACGGGCTGCATCATGGTCATTTGCTGCTCATATATATAGTCGCCGATGTTATAGAAGGAGTGCCCGATCAATCCGGACCTGATGATCTCTGACAGTTCGTAGGGGTCAGCGAGTTTGCCGGGCGCGTTGCCGGCCCCCGGCGGGGTAGTATATCCCCGGCGGGGAGTTCCCTTGTAGAGTTTATCGGGGTCCAGTTCCCCTTCCGCCCGCAGGTATTCGATCAGGACCTCCTTGTCCTCCACGGTCATGGGCCTATCCAGCGCATCCTGGTCAATGGCCTTGGCAAGCAGCTCGCTGGTATAGCCCCGCATGTCGTTGTGGATCTCCCGTATCCGGACGCGCTTGTTGGCAAGAGCGCCTTCCCCGTCGTTATATATAAAGCCGGCCTCGTTGATGTTGTTGTAGGTCTCCAGCGGCACCTTCAGTTCCCGGCAGTAGTGGAGGGAGATCTCATGCTGATGCGGTATCCGGGCGGCGCCCGCGTTAAAGTACAGGCCCTGCTCCAGCTTTGCCGTCTGTTCCTCGCCTCCTATCTCCGTTTCGCGGGTGCCTTTCCTGACGGTCCAGACGCGCCCCCCGGCGCGGCTCCTGGCTTCCAGGATGGTGCACTTATAGCCCAGCTTTTTCAGCTCGTAGGCGGCTGTCATGCCGGCAAGCCCAGCCCCCAGGATGATGATGTGCTTCCCGGTCCCTTTCCCCTCCAGGTTGAACGCCTCTGCAGGCGCAGTTTTGAGAAGCCCCAAGGCCAGCATCGCCGGGTAACTGGAGCCGGCCAACAGAGATGCCTTTGATATAAAGTCGCGACGTGATATACCTGTCATGAGCGATTATTTTGAGAGTTGAACAAATGTGTAGGTTTATGAAAAACAACGTAAATCTCAAAAGTGATTAACAACTTACTAATAATTAAGCTTATATATTGTAATATATGTAATTATGTTGGCTTATTATAAATAAATTATCATTTTTTTATTCACGAAAATAACGTGCTTGAAGCGACAGCTAAGCAATAGGACACCCCGCTCTCTGGACCTCCTGGCACAGAAAGCGTGGGTTGGTATAGGAAGCTTGTTCTGGAAGGTGACCTTCTGCGTTCACCAGTAAACTGCATGGCTTTTTACAGGCGGGTTCTGAAGCGCTTGCCGGGATGGCGCGCTGCGCAGGAAATCTATTTAAATGAATAGATTATTTTGAGTAGTCCGTATTTCCCCCGAGACATAAGAGAGGTTCGGTGACATACAGCCATGCCAGTTGATTGTAGGGTTGGGGCTGGCAATCTGAGTAACCCTGCTGGAGAAAATAGTCTCCTTTGAGACGCATTTGCAACAAGGAATAGATAGCGCTTGTGGAGCAGGTGAGGGTATGCTTCTCCTCAGAAAGAGTTAGCACCAGTTGGCTTCCGAAGAGCTTTCACGGCCCAGTGTTACTTCATGCCAGTAAAACAGCTGCGGGGGGGTAATGCAATAAGCTTTAAAATGCCTCATTCCCCACCGTTGCCTATCTCTCCAACTTATCCCGAAGCTACCGGACATATTCTCTCCTACTTTCATATAAAAGTGCTGCGTGGCACAGTGTTTTGTGGCTCTGAGATACGTATGCGCAAACTTTTTGAAATGCCACAAAAAAGGCACCCCATTCAGGAGTGTGGCCGTTGTAGCGAAGGGGCGGCGGGAAATGTGTAAAGTGAGTGGCTTTTGGATGCCGCGCAAGCAGCCTAAGGAGGCATTACCCTTCCGGTGACCCGGCACGGGGAGCAGTTTTAGGGGTAAAGCCATGGAAGGATGATATATCAAACAATAAAAAGCTACATCAGGCCAGAGCAAGTACCCGATGTTCATGTTTGAGCATTTTTTCTCCGTGCACTCGCTTCAAAGCCGCTCCCCAGCTCACCACCTGGTCCAGCATGAAATTCACCTTCTTCTCATGGAAAGCAGCAGGCTTAAAAACACTGTAGTTCTCGAAGCCTGTGAACGACGAGAGCCGCACGTCGGCAGTCTGGAACTCGGCCATCGTGTTGCGCAGGTGCTCCACAGAGCGGGAGCCGCCGGTGTTGCCGTACCTCACAAAGCCAGTAGCTTTGTTGTTCCACTCTTTGTAAAAGAAGTTGGGTGCATTCTTCAGCGCCGCCGGCACGCCGTGGTTATATTCCGGGGTAACGAACACAAAGGCGTCAAATGAGCCTGTCGGCGTAGCGTGTAATGACTATCATTGGCTACGCCATAGCGTTTGTACCTACCATTTAATCCCCTTTAGGCATTCCTTAATTGCGCTATATCCAACTTGGTCATCTTCATAAATGCTTCAACTACGCGGGGCGCTTTTTCAGGGTCACTCATCAGTTCGCCTAAAACAGCCGGAACAACTTGCCAGGACAGGCCATATCTATCCTTCAGCCAACCGCACCTGCTTTCTTGGCCTCCTTCCGTGAGCCTGCTCCAGTAATAATCGATCTCTTCCTGGGTTTCGCATGTAACGACCAGGGACACGCCCTCTGTAAAGCCGAACGAATGGGACAGCGAACTGTCCATGGCCATGAAGACTTGCTGCCCCAGTTTAAACTGGGCATGCTTTACTGTTCCCTCCACGTCGCCGTCCAGGGCATCATATCTTGATACCCCAACCACCGAAGAACCAGGGAAGATGCCTGTATAAAAAGTGATGGCTTCCTCGGCTTTACCCGCCTGTTGGTTGGTGAACATAAGAGAGGGGGTAAACTTTTGCCCCACATCTTCCAGTTTCCCCAACGATAACTGCCAGCTAACCCCAAACTTATCCTGCACCCACCCGTATTGCTCGCTCCACGGGTATTTATCCAGCGGCATCAGCACCTCGCCTCCTGCTGATAGCCTTCCCCAGGCACGCTCCATTTCAGCCGTTGTGTCACATACTGCAAAAAAAGAAACGGCGGGAGTAGGCGCAAACATAGGCCCTCCGTTCAGGGCCATGAATTTCTGTCCGGCCAACTCGAAGCTCACCACCATCGGGGACTCAGAGGTAATTCTGGAATCGTTAAAGGCGGACAGGTAAAGCCCGGCTGCTTCCTTTGCCCTGCCGTCAAACCAAAGGCAGGGGTATATCTTGTTTTTCATGGCTGATTTTTACAAGCTTACAGTGTTACTCTTTGGTCAGGCATTGCTTATTTTTGGTCACAGTTAAACATCCAGCACACCCCGAATTTGTCCCGGCAGCTGCCATAGTAGTCGCCCCAGAACATGTCCTGCAACTCCTGTTCTACTTCGCCTCCGGCCGAAAGCGCCTTGAACAGTCGCTCCGTCTCCTCCCGGGTGTCGGGTTGCAGGGTGATATAGACGTTGTTGCCCATGGTCAACCGAAATCCCATCGACTCGGGTGCGTCCGTTCCCATGATCACATGGCCGCCCAGAATAGGCAAGGCCACATTCATGACCAGGTTTTTGTCGGACTCGGCGACAGGAGGCATGCCGTCGGACGGGGGAATGTCCCCGAAGCGGGCAATCTCCCCGATGAACTCAGTGCCAAAAACAGATTTGTAGAAATGAAACGCCTCCTCGGTCTGGTTAGCGAAGTTAAGATATGTGCTTACTTTTGCCATGCTCGTAAGGTTAAGGTTGGTTAGAACTGTTTTATGCGCTCAGGCTTCGCAGATTGCTTTTAGCTTTTGCAGCGCTTTCGGCCAGGCTTCCAGAAAATATGCCTTGTGTTCCTGGTTAGCCTCCATGTCCACCGAGAGCAGCGTGTTCCCGTTTACTTCGGAAAACGTATAGTTCTCCATTGCTCCCGCCCAGCCTTCCACCTCCGCACCACTGGTAACCTCGATCCCGTTCTGTACCAGCCCCAGGTGCTCGATGCTGATAAACCGGTGCGGGATGTTCTCTTTTATCCTGCTCACCATGCCTTCTGTATGTCCGTCTTTGTCTTCTCCCAAAAACAGGATCTTGCTCCCCTTTTCCCAGGAGCCTCTGTAATGGGAAGCCGGGCTGAATGCAGCAGTCCAGGCGGCATAATGTTGCTCGTCCAGCATGGTCTGGTACACTTTCTCGGGTTTGGCGTGGATGCTTATTTCAAAGTGCAGGGACTCGAGCCGGCCTGACGCTTCCACATAGTTTTTAAAATTATCCAGAATCGCCTGCCATCCCGCCCGCTGCATTTCGGCAGGGTGGGATGGCTCCGCCTCAAAGGTTTCGGTAACGCTGGTTTCGTTACCCCGAGGCGTGAACAGCACCTGCACTTTTCTTCCGTCCTCCAGGGCATATGCTATTAGCCCGTGCGCTCTGATGTTGGTGTAGGTGCCTGTAAAATCAAACCCCATACTGCCGTCTCTGGCCTCCATCCGGGAGAGAAACTTGCCACCGACGCGTAGGTCGTTCTCCGCCCTTGGGGTGTGCCAGTTGTCAGATGCGTTATTCCATTGCGTGATGTGCCGGGGCTCCGTCCAGTATTTCCATACCTTCTCTACCGGGGCCTGAATAGTAGTTTCTAATGTGATGCTGGTAATTCCTGCTGTTGTTTCCATGTCTTAAGCGTTAATGTTTGATTATTCCCATATGGATATAACAAATATAACAGGACGAGGCCATACACAGGAGGTGCATATGTGACAAAAGAAGGGGTATATGCGACAAATTAACTGCTTGCGTAATAACTGTTTTCAAAACGGCTTCAGCGTACTGTACACCTACCCCGGTCAAAGGCAGCAGCCCCAATGAATTCCCTACGGGACGTAAGTCGATTTGGCTTCCTAAACCCTCGTAACTAATTGTATTTCGCGCACTTGGCAGCCATCGCCGGTGGTAGTCATTCCTTATCTTCCTTATTGTCGGGATCAGGATGGAGGGGCTTTAAAAACGGCAGCTGGACATGATACCTCACCGCGATAATCCTGATTGAGATCACGGTCAAGGCAGCAAGCAGTTCAGTTAAGGAGGCTGACAGGCCGGATCGGTAGCATATCATATAGACAATGCCGCCCGCAATACATGCCAGGGCATATATATCCTTCCGGAACAGCAGCGGAATCTCGTTGAGCAGGACATCCCGGATAACGCCCCCCACGGAGCCGGTGATGGCCCCCATCATGATGCACACCCAGAAGGGAAACCCGGCCTCCAGGCTTTTCCCGATCCCTACCACCGTAAACAAACCGAGCCCGATGGAGTCGAACAGAAACAAGGCCCGGCCCCATCGGAAAAGCCCGTTCCGGAACAGCAGCGTCGCCAGCAGGGCCACTCCCGTGATGATCAGATAAGTGGCGTCCTGCATCCAGAACGGGGTTACGTTGAGCAGCAGATCCCTGGTTGTCCCGCCGCCGATTGCTGTCACCAGGCCAATGACATAGGCGCCGAACCAGTCAAACTTCTTGGTTGAAGCCCACCTGATGCCGCTCACCGCAAAAGCGAAAGTCCCTAAGAGGTCTAAAATGGTTGTGAAGCCCAACGCCGAGGAGTATAGCATGATCATACCTGCCTAAAAGAATGCAGCCGTGTTGCCTGCCGCTGCCCGGGGCAGCAGCAGGCAGTCCTATTCTGCGCCGTGAAGATAAGGCAGTTGGGGCTACATAGCTAACAAACCTCCTCCGGCTGTTTCTCCTTCTCCCGCAAGCACCGGAACAAGGCCCCTGAAAGCAGGTTGCGGGTACCGCTACGTTGATAATCAATGTAATGGCCACAAAACCTGCTAAATGGTTGCAGCGTTCCTAGTTCTTCGGCGGCGCAGCTACCGAAAAGGAACAGTTTGATGCCAATCTCCTGATAAGGCTTATAAACATAGTTACACACCAAGCATATATAGCCGTGCGCCAAGCATCTCAAAGGTCAAGCGTTCCGAAGACGCGACGTAGGCATTGGTCACCCTATTTTTTATATATTCGGTATAACCTCCCCTGGTCAGTAACTGTGTACAAGGCGCCGTCTTTTCCCTGGGCGATATCACGGAACCGCTGGTTCTCGCCTGCCAGCAGTCTTTCTTCGCCCACCACTTTGTTATCCTCTAGCACAAGCCTGACAACATGCATTCCGCTGAGTCCACCAATGAAAAGGTTGTTTTTCCATTCCGGAATACTATCGCTGCTGTAGAAAGTCATCCCGCTGGGAGAGACACTGGGATCCCAGTAATAAACTGGCTGTTCAAGCCCTTCTTTCTGCTGGATGCCCTCTCCCACTTTCCCACCGGCGTACTCAATCCCATACGTGATGGTTGGCCATCCATAATTTTTGCCCGGTTCAATCCTGTTGAGTTCGTCGCCGCCTCTGGGTCCAAATTCATTCTCCCAGAGATCCCCTGTTTCCGGATGAAAGGCAAGCCCCTGGACATTCCGATGACCATAGGAATAGATTTCAGGTTTTGCCCCTGCTTTGCCTTCAAACGGGTTGCCGCCAACGGGTTTCCCGTCTTTGGTGATCCGGACTATTTTCCCCAAACCGGAATCGAGTTGCTGCGCCTGCGGACGGGTGACGGTATCCGAGCGCTCTCCGGTACTGACAATGAGATTTTCATCCTTGTCAAAGAGGATCCGTCCCCCATAATGCAGCGTGCCATTGTAGGCCGGGGTGGCCCGGTAAATGACAGTTGCTCCTTCCATCTTTTTTTCATCCGCTGAAAGCCTTCCTTTGGCTACGGCAGTGAGGTTGCCCTCAGGAAGCGGCTCAGAAAAAACCCAGTAAACCATCCTGTTCTGCTCAAAATCCGGATCAAGCCTGACACCGAGCAGGCCGCCCTGACCCTCCGCGTTTACTTTCGGAATGCCGGTGATGGGGGCACTCAACTCCCCCGACAAAGAGGCTATGCGCATGGTACCGGCTTTCTCGGTGATTAGCAGCCTGCCATCGGGCATAACGGCCAGCCCCCATGGTTTTTCAAGGCCGCTTGTCAGCACCTTTCCTTCATAGGCGGTGGTTGATTTTACCCCGGCAGCCCTGGTTTGGCCCGGAAAGGCCGGCTGGTAGACTGTGTTGGGTTCTTTGGTTTCTACCGGTGGGGCCGCTGCCGGTGGAGTTGTAGGCGCGCTTTCAGCAGCCTGGGATTGCTCAGAGGCATTCTCTCCGCAGGAAGCCAAACCAAGCAGCACTCCTGTCAAAATTGTCAGTGTCGTTTTCGTCATTAAAGTTTTCTCTATGTTTTATAAAAATACTTTTAAAGGCTATAACTATCTAGTAAAATAGAAAAATAGCTGCTTCAACCCGTGTCTTTTTATTTTCGGTAATCTTACAAAAGTAACAATAAGGTAGATCATAGAAGACGATATTAGGGTTAAATAAGCGGATTGGGATGTTATACTGCACTATCAGTTTGATGAATTGATAACCTTATCTACTGTCATTATTACTTTTGCAGGATTACCCAAGATGCACACCTTCTTTACATCGTAACTATCAATTAGTTACTACTGTTTCGTTTAGTTATTTTTCCCTCCAGCGTTACTTACCGAATCACTTACCTTTTTTATGCGAAAAAGTGAATAAACTGGCCGTTCCGATAAAATAAAAAAAGCCCATAAATCAGTGATTTATGGGCTTTTTACAATAGTTAATAGTGGAGATGCAGGGATTCGAACCCTGGTCCAGACAAGGAAACCGTCGTGCCTTCTACATGCTTAGGCTTATTCAGATTGTCGGGAGCTTGCAAGTATAAGCCAGGCTTATGCGCACTCCTTAGATGCTTTAGTTTCGCCTGTGCATCACATCGCTACACAGACTAGTAAAACGGATCGAAGCCTCATATGTGCAAGCAGTTTCACGAAACCTGCACGAGACTATGGCTTAATACTTAATACCTAGATTAAGCAGCCATGGCGTAGTTAGATTCGCCATTTATTGTTTGAACGAATTTTTAACAGGTGGCACGTTCATCACCCGGCATGCTTACACGCAATCTGCGCAAGCTGTCAATTCCAGTCATCCCCATAAGTTAAAGAACGTCTTCCTGCAGTATATTCTTCAAGAAGCATGCCACAAAGATAAGAAACTAATCGGTAATCCTGTCCCGTGGCCTGTTATAAAACAGCATTTGTCGGCGTAAGGTTTCACCCGGAGTATATACCCCCACTGTTTCACCGGCTATATATAGCCGCTGACCCAACTTTATCCGGGCTGCTATTTACGGCATATATGAATGGAAGGCAGGGGCATATACTAAATTCCCTGCCTGCCATTTTAGCCTACTCGGTGCGGAGCGAGGTGACCGGATTGGCAAGGGCCGTCCGGATGGCGTGGAAGCTGAGCGTGACCGTGGCGATCAGCACCGTTGACACAAACGCCACCACGAAAATCCACCAGCTCATCTCTGTCCGGTCAGCGTAGTCGTTCAGCCAGCCGCTCATAAAGTACCAGCCCAGCGGCAAGGCAATCAGGTTGGCGAAGAACACCAGTTTCAGGAAATCTTTGCTTAGCATAAACACGATGCCCGATACCGACGCTCCCAGCACCTTCCGCACCCCGATCTCCTTGGTGCGCTGCTCGGCCGTGAACAGGGCCAGCCCAAACAAGCCCAGGCAGGAGATGAAGATGGCAATGCCGGCAAAGTATTTGGTGAGCTGCCCCATGATTGCCTCCGTTTTGTACATCATCTCGAAGTCCTGGTCCATGAAGCGGTATTCAAACGGGAAGACCGGGTTGTGCCGCTTCAGAATCTGCTCCATGGCGGTGAGCACCTCCGTCGTTTTTCCGGGGGCCACCCGTGCGAAAACTAGGTTTTCGGATTCGGGCCTCAGGCGCAGCACAAGCGGCTGAGTAGGAATGTGCATGGAGGTAGAGTGGAAGTTTCGCATCACCCCCACGATATGACCCTCCACATCCCATTGCAGCCACTCGCCTACCGGGTCCTGCATTTGCATCAGGCGGGCGGCTTCCTCATTCACTAAAAAAGCGGCGGTGTCGGTGCCATATTCCCTGGAGAAGTCACGCCCCTCTTTCAGCGTCACGCCCATGGTCTCGGCAAAGTCATAATCCACCGTCATCACGCTGAACAGAATACCGGCATCAGGGTCTTTGCCCCGCCAGTTCACGTCGCCGGTCGAGTTGCCGATCATCAGCGGGTTTTGGTTAGCCGACGTGACCGACAGGATGCCCGGCACATCCTCCAGTTCGCGCTTCACCACCTCGTAGCGGTTTTGCAGTTCCCCTTCCATGGGCACATAAATCAGGTTTTCCCGGTTCATGCCTATGTTCTTGGTGCGGATATAATGCAACTGCATATACACCACCAGCGTGCTGATGATGAGCAGCGCCGACAGGATAAACTGAAACACCACCAGGCCTTTGCGAAGCAACACACCGCCGGTGCCCATCCGCACAGTGCTCTTCAAAACGACCGCCGGCTTAAACGACGACAGAAAAAAGGCCGGGTAGCTGCCGGATAAGAGGCCCGCTAACACGGCTATGCCCAGGAGCAAGGCCATCATCGAGGGGTCTGTCAGGTCCAGTTGGATAAACTTACCGGTCAGGTCGTTGAACTGCGGCAGGAGCATCCCCGCCAGGTTAAGCGACAGGAACAACGCCAGGAAAGAAACCAGCATCGACTCTACCAGGAACTGACGGATCAGTTCGGGCTTACTGGCACCGATCACCTTGCGTACGCCCACTTCTTTCGCGCGCTTCGCGGAGCGTGCCGTGGCCAGGTTCATGAAGTTGATGCAGGCGATAACCAGTATGAACACAGCCACGACAGCGAACAGCCGCACATTTTCGATCCTGCCGCTTGCCACTTCGCCACCCCGGAAGTCGTCGTAGAGGTACATGTCGCCGAACGGCTGCACGAACAGCTCTTTTTTATAGCCGTCGTGGTGGTCCTGCACCACGGGTCGTATCTTCTTGTTGAATGCGGCGATGTCGGAGCCCGGCTTCAGCAGCAGAAAAGTCCGCAGCGCGTTGCTTCCCCAATCCTTCAGCCATTCGTTCCCGGGGCTTTTGATCCAGTCATCCACCGGCATCACGTAGTCAAACTGCATGGAAGAGTTCTTGGGCACGTCCTGCATCACGCCGGTCACTTTATAGCTCTTGCTGTTATCGATCCTGAACATCTGGCCCATCGCCTCCTCAGGAGCGTCGAAGAACTGCCTGGCCACTTTCTCCGATATCACCACCGAATTCGGCTGCCGCAGCACCTGCGCCGGATCACCGTACAGCAACGGGAAAGAGAACACCTCGAAAAATTCCGGGTCTGTGTAGCGCCCGCTCACTTTAAGCGACTTGTCGTGGTAGGCGAAAAGCTGTTTCCACTCCCAGGTAGTGCTGCGGACCGCATACTTCACCTCCGGAAACTCCTGCTCCAGTACTTCCGCCAGCGGCCCCGGAGTTGCTGACACGGTCAGGTTATCGCCTCCGGGGTAGTGCTGGAGTTGCATCACCCGGTACAGTTCCGGCTGGTGCTTATGGAAACGGTCAAAGCTCAGCTCGTCCTTCACCCACAGCAGGATCAGGATGCTGCAGGTCATACCCAGCGCCAGGCCTGCGATGTTGATGAGGGAGAAGATCTTGTGCCGCATCAGGTTGCGGAAAGCCATTTTAAGATAGTTCTTATACATAGTTTTAGGCGTTGTGCTGTGCTATAGAAATTTGTTCCCTGTCCGGTTGTCACGGTTCAGGTGCGTATCGGGAAAGCTTTAAGAAATTTAAATGCCAAAATAATAACTGATTGAATCACAGTGTTATATATAATTAATCAGGGTTGGGAGTGTTCGCTTCTGATACACTTTCCGGCGCTACACGTGTGCGCTTCTGTTACACTGCAGCGGCGGGCATAGCCCGGCAGCAGCGTGGAAATGAACAGCACATATAGGCCGCGCGCGATTTCCATATACCCGGATTTCACGATATTCCGGAGGATTTTATATCTTGGAAGTATAAAATGCACTTAAAGCACCTATGGCCGCAGTAAAGAACGCCCGGATACTGGTAGTAGATGACGAGAGCGATGTGCTCTTTGCCATCAAGATGCTACTCAAGACAGAAGTGAAGCAGGTGGTGACGGAGAAAAACCCAGAAAACCTGCTCCCGCTGCTCGACAAAGAGCGGTTTGATGCCATCTTCCTGGACATGAACTTTAAAAGCGCCCTGAACACGGGCAACGAGGGCATCTTCTGGTTGAAGAAAATACTGGCCAAAGACCCTGAGGCGACAGTGGTGCTGATTACCGCCTACGGCGACGTGGAACTGGCGGTGCGGTCGCTGAAAGAGGGCGCGTTTGATTTTATCGTGAAGCCCTGGCACAACGACAAGCTCATCGAGACGCTGCACAACGCGCTGGAGGCCCGGCAACAGAAGGCCAAAGGCGGCAAAGCAGCGGCTGCCCCGGCAAAAGCGGGCGCCGGTGCTATTTTAGGCGAGTCGGAGGCGATCAAAGACATCCTCTACAAGATCGAGAAGATCGCCCCGACCGAGGCGAACGTGCTGATCCTCGGGGAAAACGGGACCGGCAAGGAGCTGGTGGCACAGGCATTGCATCAGAAATCGTTCCGGGCAGGCAAGCCCTTTGTCAGCGTGGACATTGCCGCCCTCACCGACTCGCTATTCGAGAGCGAGCTGTTCGGCTATAAGAAAGGCGCTTTTACCGACGCCAAAGAAGACCGCACCGGCCGCTTTGAGGCGGCGAACGGCGGCACGCTGTTCCTTGATGAGATCGGGAACATCTCGCCCGCCATGCAGGCCAAGCTGCTGACGGTGCTGCAGAACCGGCAGGTCATCCCACTGGGCTCCAACACGCCCGTGCCGGTAGATATCCGGCTGATATCGGCCACCAACGAGCCTATATATGACCTGGCGGCCAGAAACCAGTTCCGGAAAGACCTGATCTACCGTATCAACACGGTGGAGATCACGCTGCCGCCCCTGCGCGAGCGCCACGGCGATGTAGAGTTGCTGGCCCGGCATTTCGCCGCCCATTATGCCGCCAAAAACCACAAGCCGGTGCCCACCTTCGCGGAGGCCACGCTGCGGAAGCTGAACCAGCACAGTTGGCCGGGCAACATCCGGGAGCTGCAGCACGCTGTGGAGCGGGCCATCATCATGGCCGAGGGCGATGTGCTGCAACCGCAGGACTTCAGTTTCTCGAAGATGGAGATGCCGGCCGCGCAGGACGCCACCGCTGTCGCGATGCCCGCCGTGTCGCTGCCGCTGCACGAGATAGAGCGGGAGACGATCCGGCGCGTCATCGAAAAGAACAAAGGCAACATCTCCCGGTCGGCCAAGGAGCTTGGCCTGACGCGCACCGCCCTCTACCGCCGCCTGAACAAGCATGATATTTAAACGATTAGAGATCGGGCTGTTCGTCCGCTTCCTTCTTTTGCTGGGCATGATGTACGTCACGCTGCACTACCTGGCGCAGTTCACGTGGCTGCAGGTGGCCTCGGGCATACTGGTGATGCTGGCACAGGTATGGGAACTGGCGCGGTACGTGACGCGCAGCAACAACGAGCTGGCGAAGTTCCTGCACGCCGTGAAGCAGCGCGATTTCTCGCAGCGCTTTAACGAGCAAACCACCAACAGTTCGCTGCAGCAGCTGCACCGGGCCTTCAACCTGATCAACGACACGTTTAAGCAGCTGCACATCGAGAAGGAGGCGCAGTTCCAGTACATGCAGACCATTTTGCAGCTCATCGACACAGGCATCATGGCGGTGGAAGAGGAAACCGGTGAGGTGGAATGGGTAAACGAGGCGCTGAAGAAGACCCTGAGCCTGCCCTATCTCAAAAGCCTCCACAGCCTGGAGCCCCGCTACCCCGCACTGTACGAGGCGGTGCAGCAGCTACACCCCGGCGAGAACAGGCTCCTGAAGCTGAAGCTCCCCAACGGCACCTCCCAACTGTTGCTCTCGGCCTCGTCCTTCACGATGCAGCACCGCCACCTGCTCCTGATCGCGGTAAAGAACGTGAGCACTACCGTAGACGAAACCGAGACGGAGGCCTGGCAGAAGCTGCTGCGCGTGATGACGCACGAAATCATGAACTCGGTGGCCCCCATCGCCTCGCTGGCCGATACCATGGGCAGGCACCTGCAGCAGGAGCGCGAGCGCTATGAGCGGGAGCCTAACATAGCCCCGGACCCGGAGCTGCTGGAGGACACCGAGGAGGGAATCGCCATTATCAAAAAGCGGAGCGAGGGGCTGTTGCGCTTCACGCACTTTTACCGCAACCTGAACAAGTCGCAGCAGCTGCTGCTGACCACGGTGTATGTGCAGGAGCTGTTCAACAGCATCGACGGGCTGATGCGCCCGCAGCTGGAGGCGCAGGGCATCCTGTTTATATGCCACCTCCAGCCAAAGGACCTGACCCTGAGCGCCGACGTGACGCTGCTGGAGCAGGTGCTCATCAACCTCCTCCTCAATGCGAAAAGGGCGGTAGAGGGCCGGCCCCAGCCGCGCATCATCCTGGCGGCGCAGCAGGCGGACGGGAAAACAGTGATTGAGGTGGAGGACAACGGCAGCGGCATTCCGGAGGAGCTTCTCGAAAGCATTTTCATCCCGTTCTTCACCTCCCACAAGGACGGCTCCGGCATCGGCCTCAGCCTCGCCAAGCACATCATGCTGCTGCACAAGGGCCATATCCAGGTGGAGAGCCAGGAAGGGGTAGGCACCGTGTTCCGGCTGACGTTCAACAGCTAAAGCGCCTGCACATCCTGTGGGCGTCTCGGGTTAGCTTCGCTACACCTCACTCGCGGAGGGCCGGAGGGCACTGCAAAGTAACACTGGCGGGCATTCCGTTTATATATACTGCAGCTTATATATGGCAGCCCGCAGCCTGCTATTTACCTTCTTCTTTCACCGCACTTAACTATTGCGTGCTGCTCCCGTTGAGAGGTAAATAAAAGCACACACCTATATACCAGCAACATATATCTCTATGAAGAGCCAGAGCCTGCAACAAAGCGTGACGGATATCTTAGCCACAGCGGATATTAAAATAAACGGGCCGGACCCGTGGGACCTGCACGTGCATGACGACAGGTTCTATAAGCGGGTGCTGAGCCAGGGAACGCTGGGTTTGGGTGAATCCTATATGGACGGCTGGTGGGACTGCGACAGCATTGATGAGTTTGTAAACAAGGCATTCCGGGCGGACCTGTACCGGAAGGCCCGGTTTGGCTGGAAAACGGTTATGGAGATTTTGCTGGCCAAGGTGACGAACCTGCAGACAAAGCGGAAAGCCGTGGACAACATCCAGCGGCACTACGACCTGGGCAACCACCTCTACCAACTGATGCTGGACAAGCGCATGACCTACACCTGCGGCTACTGGAAGAACGCAGACAACCTGGACCAGGCGCAGGAAAACAAAATGGACCTGATCTGCCGCAAGATCGGGCTGCAGCCGGGGCAGCGGGTGCTCGACATCGGCTGTGGCTGGGGCAGCTTCGCGAAGTTTGCGGCAGAGCGCTACGGGGCGACGGTGGTAGGCATCACCATCTCGCAGGAGCAACTGAAGCTGGGGAGGGAAATGTGCGCGGGGCTACCGGTGGAGCTCCGGTTCCAGGACTACCGCGACGTGAACGAGAAGTTTGACCACATCGTCTCCATCGGCATGGCCGAGGCGGTGGGATACCGTAACCTGCGCACCTATATGCAGGTGGCCGCCCGCTGCCTCAGCGACGAGGGCTTCTTCCTGCTGCACACCATCGGGCACCCTTTTTCTAAAACCTCCCCCGACCCGTTCATCGACAAATATATATTCCCGAACTGCCTCATCCCCTCCCTGAAACAACTGGGGGCTGCCATGGAGCATTTGTTCATAGTAGAAGACCTGCACAACTTTGGCGCCTATTATGATCCTACGCTGATGGCCTGGTTCCATAACTTCGACCACAATTGGGAGCAGTTAAAGGGCGAATACGACGAGCGGTTTTACCGGATGTGGAAGTACTACCTGCTTTCCAGCGCCGGCTCGATGCGGTCCCGCAACAACCAGCTCTGGCAAATGGTATTATCGAAAAAGGGCGTTGTGGGAGGATATGAGTCGGTGCGGTAGCAACACGAATTTCCCTTGTCGCTTCATCACCTCTTACTAATCTGAAAGCAGCCTCTTTCCTGCTGCCATTTGCCGGACGGGCAACTACTCCACTTTATATACCTCCCTCTTAGTGTGGCTTAGCCTGCAGAAGTTCACTATTTTGGAGGCGATAGAAGTTACGCTGTGGGGCTGGCTGACGGGTGGATAAGTAGCTGGAAAACTACTCACTCTATCCTCTCCCATCTATGCTTCAGTTTGATTATCTTTGTCCTAATGGAAAATTTTGTAGTATCAGCGCGCAAATACCGGCCGACCACGTTCGACAGCGTGGTGGGGCAGCACCATATCACCAACACCCTCAAAAACGCCATCAGCAGCCAGCACCTGGCGCAGGCATTTCTTTTCTGCGGTCCGCGCGGCGTGGGCAAAACCACCTGTGCCCGCATCCTGGCGAAAACCATTAACTGCCAGAACATCACCCCGGAGGTGGAAGCCTGCAACGTGTGCGAGTCGTGCCGCAGCTTTAACAGCAACAGCTCCTTCAATATTCATGAGCTCGATGCCGCCTCCAACAACTCGGTGGAGGATATCCGGAACCTGGTGGAGCAGGTGCGCTATGCGCCGCAAACCGGCAAGTACAAGATCTATATCATAGACGAGGTGCACATGCTCTCGAACCAGGCCTTCAACGCGTTCCTGAAGACGCTGGAAGAGCCGCCTGCCTATGCCATTTTCATCCTGGCCACCACCGAGCGCCACAAGATCATCCCGACCATCCTGTCGCGCTGCCAGATCTTCGACTTTAACCGCATCCGCATCGAGGACATGGTGCGCCACCTGGGCAGCATCGCCACCAAGGAGCAGATACAGGCGGAGCCGGATGCCCTGCACCTGATCTCGCAGAAAGCAGACGGCGCCCTGCGCGACGCGCTATCGATCTTCGACCAGATGGTGACCTTCTCGGGCAGCAACGTGACCTATAAGGCCACCGTTGAGAACCTGCACATCCTGGACTACGATTACTACTTCCGGCTGACGGACTACCTGCTGGGGCAGAACCTGTCGGGCTCCCTGCTGCTGTTCGACGAGATCCTGAAGAACGGCTTCGACGCGCACAACTTTCTGGTTGGCGTGGGCGAGCACTTCCGCAGCCTGCTGGTGTGCAAAGACCAGGCGACAGTGCAGTTGCTGGAGGTATCGGACAATATAAAGGCGAAGTACGCGGAGCAGTCGCAGAAGGCAAGCGTGTCGTTTTTGCTTTCGGGGCTGAACCTGGTGAGCACCTGCGACACGCACTACAAGAGCAGCAAAAACCAGCGTCTGCACGTGGAGCTGTGCCTGATGAAGATGGCGCACCTGAACGCCGCGCTGAGCTTTGCCCAAAACGGGGAAGCAGTAAAAAAAGCTAAGGTAGCAGCGCCGGCACCAGCCGCTACCGGTTCAGCAGGTGCCACTGCCACGCCTGCGGCAGCCATGCAGCCGCCGCAAAGGCAAGGCGGCCATATACCGTCGGAGGGGCTGCAGCAGCCAGCAGCGCCAGGCAGCGTGCCGTCAGAGCGCCTGCAGCAGCCGCACGCCCCGAATCATATACCTTCCGAAGACCTGCAGCAGCCACCCGCGCCGCAGCAGGTAACCCCGGATGCCCATATAGCCCCAGCCAATCCGCAGACCCCTCCCGGCTCAAGCCCGATCCCGAGCGCCCACACGCCGCGCGCCGGCGTGCAGTTGCCGCCGCCTAAAAAGCTGGGCAAGCTGCCCAGCCTGAAGGACCTGCAGCAGGCTCCGGCCGTCGCCCCTGAAACAGCCGTGGCCGAGGAAGAGGAGGAGACAAGCTACGGCACGGTGGTGCCCGTAGACGCCGCCCGCCTGAAAACGGTGTGGCACAGCGTGCTGCGCCGCAAGCGGGAGGAGAACATGATGGAGTACACGCTCCTGAACCGCCAGTACCACGTGAGCGACCAGAATGAGATCACGCTGCACCTCGAGAACCACGTGATGCTGGACCAGTTCACGTCCCTGCGCCCCGCGCTGCTGGCGGAGCTCAAGAAAGAACTCGGCAACCGCAGCATCAAGCTCAAGGCAGAGGTGATGGAGCTGCAGGAAGGGAACAAAATGTACACCTCGCAGGATAAATTCAACTACCTGGCCGATAAATATCCCATGCTCGTCGATATGAAGCAGCGGTTGGGCCTAGACATGGACTTTTAGTCTTAAATGTTCCTATCTTTATAAACAAGTAACGGGGTATATAGCAGAAAGCCTCCACACTTCTTTGTGGTCGTTTTAAACACACAGGCAGGCAGCGATATATAAAGCCTGCCTGCCTGTGCTGGTGGCCGTATGTCCTGATACTTTTTTCACGTTGATATATCGCAAACAAACTATGGCTACTAAAAGAGGTTCCGCTCTGTTGCTGCTGGCGCTGGGCTTAACGTTCACGCAGTGTAAGAACGAGGCGTACCAAACGCAATCGACAACCGACGCGACGGCAACAGCCCCCGCGGCTCCCGCTGAGAAAGAATACACCTATGAAACGGCGGAAAATGACCCGCTGAACGCCCGCATCTACACCCTGGACAACGGCCTGAAGGTGTACCTGACGGACTACGAGGATGCTCCGCGCATCCAGACCTATATAGCCGTGCGCGCGGGCAGCAAAAACGACCCGGCCGACGCCACGGGCCTGGCCCACTACCTGGAGCACATGGTGTTTAAGGGCACCACGGAACTGGGCACCGCCGACTGGGAGAAAGAGAAGGCTGAGCTGGCGAAGGTCGAGCAGCTATATGAGCAGTACCGCAAGACCACCGATGCGGCGATGCGCAAAAAGATCTACCACCAGATAGACAGCGTGTCCGGGGTGGCGGCCACCTATGCCATTGCCAACGAGTACGACAAAGCGACTACCGCCATCGGTGCCAAGGGCACGAACGCCTATACCTGGGTTGACCAGACGGTGTATGTGAACGACATCCCGAGCAACCAGCTGGAGCGCTGGCTCGAGCTGGAGGCCGACCGTTTCCGGGAAATGGTGCCGCGCCTGTTCCACACCGAGCTGGAGGCGGTATACGAGGAGAAGAACCGCACCCTCGACAGCGACGGCCGCAAAGTGGCGGAGGTGATCAACACCGAGCTGTTCCCGACGCACCAGTACGGCACGCAAACTACCATCGGCACCATCGAGCACCTGAAGAACCCGTCCATCACGGCGATCAAAAACTACTTTAACAAATACTATGTGCCGAACAACATGGCCATTGCCATGTCCGGCGACATCGACTTCGATGAAACTATTCGCCTGATCGACCAGTATTGGGGCGGGCTGCAGCAGCAGCAGGTGCCAGGCTTCACGGTGGCGCAGGAACAGCCCATCCAAAAGCCCATCGTGAAGGAGGTGCTGGGGCCTGATGCGGAGAACGTGTCGATCGCTTACCGCACGCCGGGCATCAACACCCGCGACGCGTTGGTGGTGCAGATGATCAGCAACCTGCTCTACAACGGTTCTGCCGGTTTGATCGACCTGAACCTGAACCAGCAGCAGAAGGTGCTGCAATCCTATGCCTACGACACGCCGATGAAAGATTACGGCACGTTCCGGATGACGGGCATGCCGCGCGAGGGCCAGTCGCTGGACCAGGTGCGCGACCTCCTGCTGGCGCAGCTGGACATGATCAAGAAAGGCCAGTTTGAGGACGAGCTGATCACGGCCGTGGTGAACAATGATAAGATCAACACCGTGCAGGCGTACGAAGACAATCAAAACCGCGCCGATGCCTTTGTCTCCGCGTTTATATATGACATGCCGTGGCAGAAGTACGTGAGCCGCCCGAGCGAGTTTGCCCAGATCACGAAGCAGGACGTGATGGAAGTCGCCAACAAGTACTTCAACAACAACTACGTGCTGGTATATAAGCGCACCGGCAAAGACCCGAACGCCCAGAAAGTGGAGAAGCCCACCATCACGCCGGTTGCCGTAAACCGCGATGCGCAGTCGGAGTACTACAAGGCTTTCCTGGCGAAGGAGGCAGCGCCGCTGCAGCCCGTGTTCATCGACTACAGCAAGGACCTGGTGGAGACGAAGCTGAAGCAGGATATCCCGCTCATCTATACTAAAAACAAAGACAACGGCCTGTTCCAGCTATACTACATCCTGGATATGGGCACCAACAACGACCAGAAACTGGGCATGGCGGTGAACTACCTGAAGTACCTGGGCACCGACAAGTACTCGGCCGAGGAGCTGCAGAAGGAGTTTTACAAGCTGGGCACCTCGTTTGACGTGTTCTCCTCCGGCGACCAGGTATATGTGAGCCTCACCGGCCTGGATGAGAACTTTGAGCAGGGCCTGAACCTGTTCGAAAGCGTACTGGCCAATCCGAAACCAGACCAGCAGGCCCTGAACGACATGGTGGCCGGCACGCTGAAAGCCCGTGAGGACGCTAAGAAGAACAAGGGCGTAATCCTGCAGCAGGCCATGGTGAACTTCGCCAAGTACGGCAAGAAGAACCCCTTCAACACGCTGCTAAGCGAGAAGGAGCTGAAGGCCGTGAAGCCGCAGGAGCTGGTGAGCATCATCAAGAGCATCCCCACATACGAGCACCGCGTGCTGTATTACGGCCCCCGTGAGACAGACGCCCTGGCTGCCGTGCTGAACGAGAGCCACAGGACGCCCGCCACGCTGAAACCCGTGCCCGCCGAAAAAGTATATGCCGAGCTCGACTTTAAGGAGCCAACCGTGTATTGGGCCGATTATGACATGGTGCAGGCCGAGATGCTGTTCCTGAGCAAATCGGTGCCCTATACCAAAGACATCGTTCCGGTGGTTCGGCTCTACAACGAGTATATGGGCGGCATCGTGTTCCAGGACCTCCGCGAGTCGAAGGCGCTGGCTTACTCTACGTACTCTTTCTACTCCCCCGCCGCCAAGAAAGGCCGCGCCAATTACCTGCTGTCCTATATAGGCGCGCAGGCCGACAAGCTGTCGGAGGCGATGGCCGGGATGCAGGCGCTGCTGACGGAGATGCCGCTGGCGGACGCGAACTTCCAGAACGCCCAAGCCTCGCTGCGCAACAGCATCTCGACGGAGCGCATCACCAAGTCCGGCATCCTGTTCGACTATGAGCGGGCCAAGCGCCTCGGCCTTAACTACGACATCCGGCAGGATGTGTACCAGAGCGCCAACACCATGACCTTCGACCAGCTGAAGGAGTTCCAGCAGAAGTACATCAAAGCCCAGCCGCAGGCCATCCTGGTGATCGGGTCTAAAGACAAGCTGAACTTCAAGGAACTGGAAAAGTACGGCAAAGTGAAGCAGCTGAGCCTGAAGGAGCTGTTTGGGTACTAACCTCCCGCTGTAGAAGGACCTCCCCCTGCCCCCTCCTTCTAAATAGGAGGGGGTATTTTTTTCCTGTAGTCTTTTATGCCGCAAGTTTAGCGCCAGCGTAACTTGTGGCTGCCCATGAGCGCAAGTTTTCAACTTGCTTTCTGCGGAGCAGAAAAGGGTACGTTGGCTGATGAGTTTTTGCTGAAGCTTATGGTATAGCTTCGGTTACTACAACCCTTGCTTTTTCAAAGCAAAGAAGTCACAGACTTCTGCCCTATATAACCACATGTTGCGCTGCGCTAAACTTGCGGCAGGGAGACCGACTTCGCGAGCCGCTATTTAAAACCTCGCTCTGCCTGATTTGGCTTTACCTGAACTCACGTTATTTATATATAAAATCCTAACGGCTACAGCCCCGCCGGTGCAGTCTCAACCCAACAAATAAGTCATATATAGAAACAAAAAAGGCTGCCCGATCTCCCCGGCAGCCTTTTTATATATAGCATAACCTCTTCTTAGAAATTCGCCAGGATGCGGTTCAGCGTTTCGCTGGGGCGCATGGCTTTTTCTGTTTTCTCTATATCCGGATGGTAGTAGCCGCCTATATCCACGGGCTTGCCCTGTGCGGCGATCAGCTCGTCCACGATTCTGGTTTCGTTCTCGCTCAGCTCCTTCGCCAGTTTAGAGAACCGTTCCTGCAGTTCCTTGTTCTCGGATTGCTCGGCCAGCGCCTGCGCCCAGTACAGCGCCAGGTAGAAGTGGCTGCCCCGGTTATCGATCTCCCCTACTTTGCGCGCAGGCGATTTGTCTTTCTCCAGGAACTCCGCGTTTGCCTTGTTCAGGGCCGCCGCCAGCACCTCCGCCTTTTCGTTTTTGGTCTTAAAAGCGAGGTCTTCCAGCGAAACCGCCAATGCCAGGAACTCCCCAAGCGAATCCCAGCGCAGGTAGTTCTCCTCTGTGAACTGCTGCACGTGCTTCGGGGCAGAGCCACCGGCACCTGTCTCGAACAGGCCGCCGCCGTCCAGCAGCGGAACGATGGAAAGCATTTTGGCGCTTGTGCCCAGCTCCAGGATCGGGAACAGGTCGGTGAGGTAGTCGCGCAGCACGTTGCCGGTTACCGAAATAGTGTCTTTGCCTTCTTTGGCGCGCTTCAGGGTATAGCGCATCGCCTCCACCGGCGACATGATCTGAATGTCCAGGCCGTTGGTGTCGTGGTCTTTCAGGTAGCGCTCCACTTTCTTGATTAGGTTGGCGTCGTGCGCCCGCTGCGGGTCCAGCCAGAAAATAGCCGGCGTGTTGGTGATGCGCGCCCGCGTCACCGCCAGTTTCACCCAGTCCTGGATCGGCAGGTCCTTGGTCTGCGTCATCCGGAAGATATCGCCTTCCTCTACTGTCTGCTCCAGCAACGTATTGCCCGCCGCATCCACTACCCGCACGGTGCCGCTTTCCGTCATCTCGAACGTCTTGTCGTGCGAGCCGTACTCCTCCGCTTTCTGGGCCATCAAACCGATGTTGGGAACGGTGCCCATGGTCGTGACATCAAACGCGCCGTTTTCCTTGTGGAAGTCAATCACCTCCTGGTAGATGCCGGCGTAGCTGCGGTCCGGGATGATGGCTTTGGTGTCGTGCAGTTTGCCATCGGGTCCCCACATTTTTCCGGACGAGCGAATGGCGGCCGGCATCGAGGCATCGATGATCACGTCGCTCGGCACGTGCAGGTTGGTGATGCCCTTGTCGGAGTTCACCATGGCCAGCGCAGGGCCTTTTTGTGAGGCGGCTTTGAGGTCAGCTTCTATCTCAGCCCGCTTCTCTTCCGGCAGGTTTTTGATCTTGGCGTATACATCGCCCAGGCCGTTTTTCGGGTCCACGCCTATCTCCTCGAAAGTGGCGGCGTGCTTGTCAAACACATCCTTGAAGAAAACCGTAACGGCGTGCCCGAACATAATTGGGTCCGACACTTTCATCATGGTCGCTTTCAGGTGCAGCGACAGCAGCACGTCCTTTTCTTTGGCGTCCTTTATCTCCTTCTCCAGGAACGAGCGCAACGCCTTCCGGCTCATCACGGCCGCATCAATCACCTCGCCTTCCTTCAGGGAAGTCTTTTCCTTCAGCGTTTTCGTCGTTCCGTCAGCAGCCACAAACTCTATCTTCACATCCCCTGCCTTCTCCACGACAACGGATTTCTCGCTGCCGTAAAAGTCGCCTTCGCGCATATGCGCCACGTGCGTTTTAGAGTCGGCTGTCCAGTCGCCCATTGAGTGCGGGTTCTTCTTCGCGTATTGCTTCACGGCGTCTGCCACACGGCGGTCGGAGTTTCCCTCGCGCAACACCGGGTTCACGGCGCTGCCCAGTATTTTGGCGTAACGCGCCTTGGCTTCTTTCTCAGCGTCGTTCTTCGGCTCCGCCGGATAATCCGGGATGTTGTAGCCCTGCGCCTGCAGCTCCTTGATCGCCGCCGTTAGCTGCGGGATAGAGGCGCTGATATTGGGCAGCTTGATGATATTGGCTTCCGGCGTCTTGGCCAGGTCACCCAGGTAAGCCAGTTCGTCGGCTTTTTTCTGCTCCTCGGAAAGATGCTCGGGGAAGGCCGCCAGGATGCGTCCGGCAAGCGAGATATCCCGGGTCTCCACCTCGATGCCCGCGGCCTTGGTGAAGGTCTTTACAATCGGCAATAGAGAGTATGTCGCCAGCGCTGGCGCTTCATCGGTTATGGTGTAAACAATCTTCGCTGTTTTTGTCGTCATTTTATCTTGTTAGTTTAAGGTTATACTACCACCAACGAGGGGGCGGCACTCAGGTTATAAACGGTACTGACACGCCAGGTTGCCTCGCTAAAATGCTGCTGCTGCATGGCCGTTAGCCGGGCAATCGGTTTCATAGCAAATATAATAGACTTTTTGATATAGGTCAGGCAAAGTCTGGCTTTACTGCCATATGTAGCAGCCAAATTTGGTTTACATACAGCCAGTTGCCCTACCACAAGGCACCTCTCTTCTAAAAAACCGCGTAACAGCACTTAAAATACTTTCTCTTGCAGAGGTTAAACACCTATATATAACTACCTATATGTTACAACTTTACGCTTTCATCAACTTTTACCTGTTTCGCTACCTGCTGGTATTCTTCTTTGCCACCACCGCCACTCCTTCCATCGCACAATACAAGCTGATGGTTTTGGGGAACTCTATCACACAGGGAAACGCGACGCACCCGGGCTACCGCTATGAGCTCTGGAAAATGCTGGTGGATGCGCAAATAGACGTAGAATTGGTCGGCTCGCATGATGTGAATGAAGGAGGTTTATCCCCGGTGCAGGGTACTGTATATAACGGAAAGACCTACACGAACCGGAATGAAGGGCACTGGGGCTGGAGCGCGGATGAAATCCTGGACGGAAGGGACGGGAAGGGCAACCTGGCGGCGTGGCTGCAAGGCTATACCCCGGACATTGTGCTGCTCCACCTCGGCACCAACGACATGTTCAGGCAGTGCGGCACGGCCGAGTCTCCGAGGCGCGCGTGTTACCAGGAAACAATCAACGAGTTGAAAGAGGTAATAAAGCTGATCCGGGGGAAGAACCCCGCCACCACGTTCTATGTGGCGAAGCTCATTCCGGCCTACGAGCAGGTAGCAGGCCCCTGGGCGGCAGGCAACATTCAGGAGCTGAATGACAGGATCCCGGGATTCGTGCAGCAGATGAACTCCGCTGCGTCGCCGGTGATACTTGTCGACCAGTACGCAGGCTTCAATGCTACCACCGGGGCAGACACCCACGACGGCATACACCCGAACGCGAGCGGAGAACTGAAAATGGCGCAGAAGTGGTTCGCCGCCATCGAACCTGCCATCACCCCCTTTCCCGTAGAACTCACCTCTTTCAGTGCCAGGAGCACTTCTCAGGGATCGATACAACTCACCTGGCATACAGCCTCGGAAGACGACAACGCTTATTTCGAAGTACAACGCTCCAAGGATGCTGCCGATTTCGCACCTCTAGGCCGGGTAAGCGGGGCAGGCACCTCCCATATACCCCGAACATATAGTTTCGAGGACACCACGGCCACAGCCGGAGCGCTCTATTACAGGCTGAAGCAGGTGGACGGGGATGGCGGCGACAGTTATTCGAAGGTGGTGTTTGCGGAAAGGGAGTTGCAAAACCAAAAACTGCAGGTATACCCGACCAGCAGCGGCGGCGGGCGACACGTCACCGTGCACTTACAGCACCATCAGCCCGGTTCAGAAGTCGGGATAAAGGTTTTCACTTCCTCGGGGCAACTGGTGAAGGAATTCAGGAAGCGGGTTAGCAGTGGAGGTAGCCTGGTTGAACATGTAAAGGTGCATGACCTGCAAGGGGCGGGCCTCTATCTGGTGAAGGTTCACTCGGAAGGCCGGCAGCTGGAGGGTAAGTTTGTATTGGAGGAGTAGCGATTTCACTTTGTCAGACAGCCTTTTATATATAATACCACTATCAGTTGGTTCATGCGCATTGCAATTTGCCTGTCTGCAAACTCCCCTCCTCGGAGGGGCAGGGGTGGGTTCTATAGAACAGCTGCGTGCGCAGTATTCAGTTGATAATGGTATAAGATTATATATAAATCCCTGAAAGGAGAGCAGCTATTGACCGTGGCGGCTTTGCAGCACCAGCGAAAAACTTAGCTCCGCCTCGAGGATATAAGGGACAGGGTCGAAATACATGTGGCGGAAGTAAAAGGCCTTTCCCACTTCCAAGATCAAGATGACACTGAAGAAAATGCGGACCAAACATCGTCTTAAGCCTTGGAGCTCTCCTGGTCCTGCAGCAGTTTAATCACCAGTTCATCGCTTACCTGCGAGAACTCCTCGTAAAACTGCCCCACCGCCTGAAAGCTCATCGGCACCAGCAGGCACACCACCTCATCCACCAGGCTGCTGATGGTATCGTAGGCGGAAGGAGACGCCACCGGCACGGCCACCACAATTGCGCGCGGCTGCTCTTTCTTTACCAGCTCTATGGTGGCCAGCAGGGTTTTACCAGTGGCAATGCCGTCGTCCACCAGTATCACCACCTTGTCCCGAAGCGGCACGTGCTCGCGCTTCCCCATATAGAGGCTGTACTTCTGGCGCAGGCCCTCCCGGATGCGTTTCACCTCGGCCGCGATGTACTCCTCGGGCACATCCGCCCGCTCGTCTACCAGCACCGAGTCGAGGCTGACGGAGCCAATGGCAAACTCCGGGTTAGCCGGGTGGCCTATCTTCTTGGAAAGCGTAACCTCCAGCGGCATGCCCAGGTGTTTGGCGATGGGCGCCGCCACGGGCACACCGCCACGCGGGATGGCCAGCACGACACCCGGTTCGCCCCGGTACTTTTCCAGCCGCTCCGCCAGCAGCCAGGCAGCTACTTTCCTGTTTCGAATAAGGTTATAGTTCATGGTTTTGTCTTGCGTTAAGTGCGTGGAGCTGAAACAGGCGACTGTCCCCCCGTCAGCGGTGCCTATATATCCGAATGAGTGGCTGGCTATATATAAACGCTGGGCATATATATACCGGCATGAAGGCGCGCGCTGGTTTCAGGTTATATGCTCTCGGCTTCCCGACCCAATACTCCCCGTGTTTCATCTGCCCGATCACATATGCGAACCCACCCCTACGGCCGGTTTTGATGCAGGGGCTGCTGCTTGTCGGGTGCGAGGTACTTCCGGAACCAGTCAGTGGCCAGCTGCGCGACCATCTCCAGCGCACCGGGCTCCTCGAAAAGGTGCGTGGCATCCGGCACGATCTCCACATCCTTGATGCATTGCATCTGGTTCTGGGCCTGTATGTTCATTTCCAGCACACTTTCGTCCCTGCCGCCCACGATCAGCAGGGTGGGCACCTGCAGGTCCGGCAGCACGGCATCTGCCAGGTCGGGGCGGCCACCGCGGCTCACCACGGCCTTAACGATATCCGGGCCCTCGGCGGCGGCGGCACCGATGGCAGCGGCCGCTCCGGTGCTGGCCCCGAAAAAGCCGATGTTCATATCCTGCGTCCTGGGGTCTCGCTCTATCCAGTAAGTGGTGTCAATCAGGCGCCGGGTAAGTTTTGGTATGTCGAAGCGGCTCCTGGTGTCCCTGTCCTCCTCCTCCGTCAGCAGGTCGAAGAGCAGCGTGCCGAAGCCGGAGCGCTGCAGGTGTTCGGCCACGAAGCGGTTGCGCTTGCTGAGACGGCTGCTGCCACTGCCATGCGCAAAAATCACCAACCCCTTCGCCCCCTCCGGAATCGCAAGGTCTCCGATCAGTGACACGCCCTGCACATCGATTCTGACAGTGTCGTTGAATTTGTAGTTTGCCATAGCTTCAGTATATAAGATGGAACAGCCGTTTTGCATACAGCTACTCTTTAATTTACGACCACCCTCCTTCAAAGTTGAGGAACGGCGACACCCGCCGCATTTTCCTGCGTACTTTCTGTATCCACTTCTATATGAGCATGCTACATCACCTCTTCCACCTCCTGCTGCTTGCGCTTTTGCTGTGTTCCTGCACATCCGAAAAGCGGCAATCCCCCGGCTCCGGCATCACCTCAAAAAGCGGCGGAGCGGACTCGCCGGAGACCGTACAGGAGGAACCGGTGCGGAATGACACCACTGACTTCCGGGCTGCCTTCAGGCGGTTTTTCACGGCATTACAGGCTGCGGACACAGCAGCGCTGAACCGGTTCATCCACCCGGAACTGGGCATCTGGCTGATAGAGCAGCCGGGGGCCTTGCCCAAAATGACACATGTGCATGATATCAGCGCATTCAAGAGAGAATATCAGGATCGCGCTTTTTTTACTGTTGCAGAAGAGGTGAAGCAGTGCGATCTATCGGAGGAGCCATTCCCGACATTCGACTGTGCTGACATGAATTATGAGGCCGGAGAAACCGGATACAGCAAAGACGGTTGCTTTGTCTGGAAGTCCGATAAGTTCCGAAGAAGCGGCTACTGGGACTACGCCAACCTCACCCCATCTCAGATCGGGCAGATCAAAGCCACGCTTCCGCTGGTCCGGCGCTCGGTGCTGCACACCAATACCTCCTTCGAATTCCATTTCGGGTTTGTAGACCAACAGTGGCGGCTGCTTTTTGCAAAGCTCATATATCCCTGCAGCGCTTGACTTTAATTTTGGAGGAGTGATTGGGAAGAGGGGTGGATAGGAATCTTGAATACCTGCATTTGAATACCTGCATTTGAATACCTGAATATAAACTGCTACAGCACCGTGTTAGTCGTAAACCATGTCTGTTGTAACTCATAATTCGTAATTCAAAACATGGCCTATTATAGAAATTTCGACACGCCTCCACCAGACCCGAAGGTGCTGCAGGCGCTTACAGAGCAGCAGCGGCAGATGCAGCAGCGGATCATCCTCCAGAAACCTGATTTCGAGTTGAAGCTGATTGCGGGCTGCGACTCCTCCTTTATCGGGGAGGACACGATATTGTCAGCGTTTGTGCTGTTGTCTTACCCCGGTTTGGAAGTGCTGGAGAAAGTCTGGCACCACGGGCCAGTGGAGTTGCCCTATATCCCCGGCTTCCTGGCTTTCCGGGAAGCGCCCAACCTGCTGAAAGCCTATGAGAAACTGCAGCAGAAGCCCGACCTGATCATGGTAGACGGGCACGGCATATCACACCCGCGCCGCCTGGGCATTGCCACCCACCTGGGCCTGCACCTGAACAAACCCACCATGGGCGTGGCCAAGAAGGTACTGGTGGGCAAGTATACCGAACCGGATGCGGCCAAAGGCTCCGTGGCGCCGCTTATATATAAAGAGGAGGTAATCGCCAACATACTCCGCACCAAGGACAACGTGAAGCCGGTGTTCATATCGCCCGGACACCTGATGGACCTGGAGTCTGCCACTGAGATTGCTCTGGCCTGCGCCACAAGGTACAAACTGCCTGAGCCGACAAGGCTAGCGGATCATTACGCGGCGGTGTTCAAGAGTGAGGTGCTTTAACCAGCAGGTACCTGCCATACTGTCTCCTTAGTAAAATACAATGTTGCCAAAACCTGACATAATTACATTATATATACCTCAAAATACCATTGGTGTACCCTTTGCTATACTGCTCGTAGAAATTAGACTGAACCAAAGGAAACAAACAAAGACATGAATTTTAACAATTATACCATCAAAGCGCAGGAGGCCATCCAAAAGGCCACGGAGATAGCGGGCGGCAATCAGCAGCAGGCGATTGAGACTGGGCATATACTAAAAGCGATTCTCCAGACAGACGAGAACGTGACCACCTTCCTGCTACAGAAGCTGAACATCAACGGCAATATTCTCAACAGCAAGTTAGACGATATTGTAGCCGGTTATCCGAAGGTAACCGGAGGTGGCGGTCCCTATCTCGCAAATGATGCCAATGCGGCGCTGCAAAAAGCCACTTCTTACCTGAAAGAGTTTGGGGATGAGTATGTCGCCATCGAGCACATGCTGCTGGGCCTGCTGGCGGGCCGCGACAAAGTTGCCGGCCTGATGAAGGACGTCGGGTTCAATGAGAAAGACCTGAAGAAGGCCATTAAGGAACTGCGCGGCGGCACCAAGGTGACCGACCAGAACGCGGAGGCCAAATACAACTCGCTGAAGCGCTACGCCAAGGACCTGAACGAGCTGGCCCGCGCTGGTAAGATAGACCCGGTGATCGGCCGCGACGAAGAGATTCGGCGCGTGCTGCAGATCCTGAGCCGGCGCACCAAGAACAACCCCGTGTTGCTGGGAGAGCCAGGCGTGGGTAAAACCGCCATCGTGGAGGGACTGGCGCAGCGTATCGTGGCGGGCGACGTGCCGGAGAACTTGAAATCGAAGACGCTGATGAGCCTGGACATGGGCCTGCTGGTGGCAGGCGCCAAGTATAAGGGCGAGTTTGAGGAGCGCCTGAAAGCGGTGATCAAGGAAGTGGTGGACGCGGAAGGCCAGATTGTTCTCTTTATTGACGAAATCCATACCCTGATTGGCGCGGGTGCCGGCGGCGAGAGCGCCATGGACGCGGCCAACCTGCTGAAGCCTGCCCTGGCGCGGGGCGAGCTACATGCCATCGGCGCCACCACGCTGAAAGAGTACCAGAAGTACATCGAGAAAGACAAGGCGCTGGAGCGACGTTTTCAGGCGGTGATGGTGGACGAGCCGAACGTGCCGGATGCCATATCCATCCTGCGCGGCATCAAAGACAAGTACGAGGTGCACCACGGGGTGCGCATCAAGGACGATGCCATCATCGCTGCTGTGGAGCTCTCTAACCGTTACATTACCGATCGTTTCCTGCCGGACAAGGCCATTGACCTGATGGACGAAGCGGCCTCGAAACTGCGCATCGAGATAGACTCGCTGCCGGTGGAGCTGGACGAACTGCAGCGCCGCATCATGCAGCTGGAGATAGAGCGCGAGGCGATCCGCCGTGAAAACGACAAAGACAAGGAAACGATACTATCCAAGGAAATCGCAGAGCTTTCCGGCAAGCGCGATGACCTGAAAGCGAAGTGGCAAAACGAGAAACAGATCATTGAAGGGCTGCAGAAAGAGAAAGAGAACATTGAGCAGTACAAACTCGAGGCCGACCAGGCTGAGCGTAGCGGGGATTACGGCCGCGTGGCGGAATTGCGCTACGGCAAGATTCAGGAGGCCGAGGCCAAGCTGAAGCAACTGCAGGACCAGGTACGCGAAATGCAGGGCGAGAACCCGATGCTGAAGGAGGAAGTGAACGCCGAAGACATTGCCGAGATCGTGGCCAAGTGGACCGGCATCCCGGTGAGCAAGATGCTGCAGAGCGACCGCGAGAAGCTGTTGCACCTGGAGCAGGAGCTGGGCAGGCGCGTGGCCGGGCAGGAAGAAGCCATTGAGGCCATCTCTGACGCCGTGCGCCGAAGCCGTGCCGGCATGCAGGACCCGAAACGCCCGATCGGCTCGTTCATTTTCCTGGGTACCACGGGTGTCGGTAAAACGGAGCTCGCCAAAGCGCTGGCCGATTACCTGTTCAACGACGAGAACGCGATGGTGCGCATCGACATGAGCGAGTACCAGGAGCGGCATGCCGTAAGCCGCATGGTCGGCGCGCCTCCGGGATACGTGGGTTATGATGAAGGCGGCCAGCTGACGGAGGCCGTGCGCCGCAAGCCATACTCCGTGGTGCTGCTGGATGAGATTGAGAAGGCGCACCCGGATGTGTTCAACATCCTGCTGCAGGTGCTCGACGATGGCCGCCTGACAGACAGCAAAGGCCGCGTGGTGAACTTCAAGAACACCATCATCATCATGACCTCAAACATCGGCTCACACATCATTCAGAGTAATTTTGAGACAATGGATGAGTCTAACCACGACGAGGTGATTGAGCGCACCAAGGATGAAGTGTTCGAGCTGCTGAAAAAGTCGGTGAGACCGGAGTTCCTGAACCGGATCGACGAGCTGGTGATGTTCCGTCCGCTGAGCCGTGGCGACATCAGAAAGATTGTCAACATCCAGTTCCGCCATATACAGGAGCGACTGGAAGAATCCGGCATCCAGCTCATTGCCACCGACGAGGTGCTTGATTACCTGGGAGAGCAGGGCTACGATCCGCAGTTCGGTGCGCGTCCGCTGAAGCGCGTGATCCAGCGCCAGGTGCTGAATGAGCTGTCAAAGGAGATCCTGTCCGGAAAGATCAGCAAGGACTCCGTGGTAGAGGCCGTGCTGGAAAAAGGGAAGATCCGGTTCAACAACGTGGATGTGGTCATACCCACGGGAGAAGAGTAAGTTTAGCGTTTAGTTGTAGAAAAGGCCACCCGGTTGGGTGGCCTTTTTGTTTTATATGCCGCCGCTACAATAGCCATATATACCCAACCCCGTGCTGGTTCCCTAAGCCTGACGGCCGCGCATGTAAGGCGGGATAGGCTGCAGCTTCGTGGTTCAGACGCTCGCGGGACCTTCGGACAACGCGAGGTCTTCCGGTTTATTTGCTTGTCCTCCTATTTAGCTCGTGGGCTAATTTATATATGGGCACAGCTTCTGGTGGGTTATGCTTATGGGAAATCCACGCTGCGGCCAATCTAAAAAATATGAGGCGTGGGCAGCTCCTGCAAGTGGCTGGGTCTCTGGCAGCAGTTGTCGCAGGCCTTGATAATCTGGCGGGCTTTTAGCACGAATTTGTATCATATCATACTTAAGCCTCCCATCGTAAAAGCTCCTGCTCGTAATAAAGCTCTTCTATACTCTTCTATATAAAGAGAGGTTTAACGATGGAAAGAGGTTCAGGCAAGTTGGCCATATATCATGTCAGCGCCACCCGCTTCCCGCTCCGCGCCGACTGCCGGGCAGCGTCCAGGATCTTCACCACTGTCAGGTTGTTCTCCAGCGACGACAGGTCCTGCGTTGGTTCGATATCGCCTTTCACCACGGCGGCGAGGTAGGATATAGGGTCCTGGTATGGGGTGGCCAGCGGCTCCACATGGTATAGGTGAAAGGCCCCGCCGGCTTCCTTTGTGGTGCGCAGCGTGTTCCCGTTCACTGCCTGCAGGTAGCCGGTCTGGCCGAAGATCTCGAGGTCTTTTATATTGAAGGGCCAGTTCCAGGAGGCTTCGATGATGCCCGTGGCCTGCGGGTACTCCAGCACAATAACAGCGTCGTCATCTACCCTGGGGTATATAGCCGGCTTTAGCTGGCGGGTGACGGCCGTCACGGCGATCGGCTCCTTCCCCTGCATCAGCCACGTCATCAGGTTAGCGCCGTAGCAGCCGAAATCCATGATCGCCCCGCCCCCGTTCCTGACCGGGTCTGTCAGCCAGTCCAGAAACTCCTTGGAGCAGCCGAGCTCCCTGGGCCCGATGTTGCCGTCGTGCACCGCCATTTTCCTGATTTCACCTACGGCTATCTGATGCGCCGCCATGATATATAGTTGCTGGTTGCTCGGGTACCAGGTGGTCTCGTAGTTGGTGAGCAGGTGAACCTGGTGCCGGCGTGCCAGCGCTGCCATGCGTTCCGCGTCTTTCAGGGTGGTTGCCAGGGGCTTCTCCACCATCACATGCACGCCCAGCGGGGCGCAGGCTTCCACCACTTCTATATGTTCGGAGATGGCATTGTAGGCCAGCACCGCATCCGGTTTTTCATATTCCAGGAGCGCGGGCAGGCTTTTGTAGAACAGCGCTTCCGGCAACTGGTAGAGCCGTCGGTAGCGGTTAACCAGTTCCTGGTTCTCTTCCGCAATCCCTACTACCAGCACATCCGCCTCTGCCAGCCGGTCGAGGGCTCCCTGCACGTGGTCGTGCGTCAGGCCCGCCAAAGCCACCTTCAGGGGCTGTTTCAACTTAGAGGAGTAGTTGTGTTTATATACCATCTGTACCTTGATACTTTCTATGTCACTATAAGGAAAGTATATATAAAGGTTTGCTCTAAAGGATAAAGTCAATGCGTTAGAGTAATATCCACTTCAACAGGCTCTTGCTAACCTGTCTTATAAGGAACTGCCTGGACCCGAATAATATGTGGTTCCTGTAAGCCCACCCGTGTACAAACCTTACTATACGCTACAATTTAATAATCCGACCGCTCTTATTATCATACAAATAAATATTATAATCGTATAACACCCATAAAGTTGCTATTCTGTAGCTCGTTAAACCATCGAATCAACCATCTCTGAAGAAAAGGCTGTATGAGAAATACCGCAATTTTTTTATTATCAGCCAGTTGCTTACTACTCCTTAACTCCTGCACAGCTGTGCAGGCACAGAGCCCGGATAAACAAAAGACCATGTACAGATGCTGGGTGTATTTTGAGGGGCCTACTCCAGTATATAAAGGAGTACTGCTTAGCACCAGCGATTCAACAATACAGGTACTGCCGAACGCAAAAAGGTACAACCTTCCTCTCACAGCTACTCAGACACCCATATCCATTCCGGCGACAGCTATCAAAGAAATCAGGTTCAGGTCAAAGGGCCGCCCGGGCCGCGGGGCGCTTTTTGGCGCCTTAATTGGTGTAGCTACCGGCGCGATTATAGGTTTTGCTGACGGTGATGATGAAGGCACTTTCTTTGCATTTAGTGCCGAAGATAAAGCACTTATAGGTAGCACATTGTTGCTACTCCCGGGAATTGGCATCGGTACACTGGTAGGTAGCGGCAAAAAGAAAATCAACATACAGGGCAACCCAATTACTTACCAGAACGCACGGAGTAGTTTACAAAAATATGCTTTGCAACCTGCTCCTCAATACGAGTGAGTTAAACTTGTAAGGTATAGAGAAGAGTAAACCAGCCACTCCGGCTGGCGCTTTGCCCAAGATGCTCAGGATTCGGACACGCAACTTACTCAAAGTCCGGCACCACCTGCAGGCACACCGGCTTGCTTACCTCGGAAGTATGGCCCGTGGCTGTCAGTTTGCCGGTTGCCTTGTCTCTTTTGAAGGCGACGATGCTGTTCGAGCGCTCGTTGGCCACCAGCAGCAGGTTTCCGCTCAGGTCAATGGTCATGTCACGGGGCCAGTCGCCGCCGCAGGGCACATTCTCCACATACGTCATGTTGCCGGTGCTGTCATCAAGGCTGTAGACCACGATGCTGTTGTGCCCGCGGTTGGACCCATAGAGGAATTTCCCGTCCGGCGATACCCTGACAGCGGCAGGATAGTTGTTTTCCGTAATGTCAGCGGGGACGGTAGGCAGGGTCTGCACCTCTGTAAACGTGCCGTTGCCGCTGTCATAGGCAAGGGCCGTCATGGTGGAGTTGAGCTCGTTGATCACATAGGCATATTTCCCGCCCGGGTGAAAAGCCATCTGGCGCGGGCCGGCACCGGGGCTGGCAACGAAGGCTACGGCCGGCTCGGCCGGCGTCAGCGCGCCGGTGCCGGAGTCGAGGCGGTAGCTGTAGATTTTGTCTACCCCTAAGTCAACAGCGTACACATACTGGTTGTCCGGGCTGGGGGCTATGTAGTGGGCGTGGGCAGCTTCCTGGCGGTCTTCGTTGGGGCCGGTGCCCTCGTGCTGTTCCACGTCAGCGGCGCTCTCCAACTGCCCGTTGTCCTTTATCGGGAAGGCGGCCACGTTGCCGCCCGAGTAGTTGGCCACCAGCACGGTTTTGCCGCCCTCCCCGAGGGATATATAACAGGGGGAGCCCCCCATGGAAGCCTTTCGGTTCATCAGCGTCAGGTTGCCGTTTTGCGGGTCTACGGAGAAGGCACTAACTGCCCCGCTTTCCTGCCCCTCGTAATTGCCGATTTCGTTTACGGCATATAGATGTTTGCGGGGCTCGTCCAGGGTCAGGAACGAAGGGTTCGCGCCAGCCCTGAAGCCGCTCACGCGGGTCAGCTCCCCGGTCTCGTGGTTCAGCTGATATAAAAAGATGCTCTCGCTGCCGGCGTCGGCGTAGGTGCCTATATATACCATAGATGTCGCTTCTTTTGCTGTCTCGGTTGCTTCTTCATTCTCCGTGGCTGCCTCTTCTGGCACGTCCGTCTCTGAGGTGTTGGAGCTGCAGGCAGAGAGCGCCACAGAAAAACTCATCACACTTGCAGCTGCTACTTGTACAAACTTGCGCCGGGTATGGTTGCGGAATTGCTTCATGTTCTTGGGTTGGTGGTTTATATACGGTGGCCGCATGCAGCGGGTAAAGCACTCCAAAGCATACGCAGCGGCCAAAAACAGGGCATCGCTGAGGAGCCGGGCAAAGCATGATCAAGGGGCCCGGAAATCAGTTTATCAACATAAAAACCCCGGTCGCCCATGCCTGCACGCGCATGCCCCTTTACCTATATAGGGTTACGCCTACTCAAAGTAAGAAATATTGTTGTATTGCCATCAAAGCACCCGCTTATTTTCATCGTCTATATAGGCTCATACCGGAACAGCCCTCCCCGAAGCAATAGGAAGGCGCTGCTGGGTGCAAAGCGCCTTAGACCACAGGGGACAAAGCGGGCCGGAGCAAGTGCGCAAGCCCTGTGCAGTTGCAAGTCTGTGGGCAAAGGCTTAATTTGCCTGCCTGAACTGCATCACCCTGACCTGACCCGAACCGTGTCTTCTGTTCTCTCGACCTATATACAGTTGGGCTTCCACCATATCTTCGATTTCAAAGCCTACGACCATATGCTGTTCCTGGTGGCCCTGAGCGCCATCTACACCCTCAGCGACTGGCGCAAGGTCATTGCGCTGGTTACCTCCTTCACCATCGGCCACTCCATCACGCTGGCGCTCGCCACCTTCAACATCATCAGGTTCGACACAAACCTGGTCGAGTTCCTGATCCCGGTCACCATTCTGCTCACCTGCGTCACCAACTTCTTCAAACTGAAGGGGGCTGCGGGCCAGCAGGCTACTATCCTGTCGCTGCACAACCTGCTGGCCGTGTTGTTTGGCCTGATCCATGGCATGGGCTTCTCCAATTTCCTGAAGGCGATGCTGGGGCGCAACGGCAGCATATGGCAGCAGCTGCTGGCCTTTAACATCGGCATTGAGCTGGGGCAGCTGCTGATTGTGGCGATACTGCTGCTGATCGGTGCGGTGGTGCTGAACGTGTTCCACGCCAAAAAGCGCGACTGGATTATGGTGCTGTCGAGCGCGGCGGCGGGCGTTGCCCTTGTTTTGATGATGGAAACTAATATATTTTAGCGTTCAAACAATTATATTTGAACTTTATACCTGAGCTTACTCCTTAAATTACATAACCTTACCAAACACCTGATTCATGAGAAACCTTTTAGCAGGTTTGGCGCTGATGGGTCTGGCAGCAGGGCCGCTGACGGCGCTGGCGCAGGACACCAAATTTGCCCAGCTGGGGCAAGAGTTGCCAACCCCTAATACCTACCGCACGGCATCCGGCGCACCCGGCCACCAATACTGGCAGCAACAGGCCGATTACAACATCAAAGTGGAGCTCGATGACAAGAACCAGTCGCTGACCGGCTCCGAGACCATTACCTACACCAACAACTCGCCCGATGTGCTGAGCTACCTCTGGGTGCAGCTCGACCAGAACATCTTCGAGCCGAACTCGATGAGCAACCTGACGAAGACCGGGGAGCTGAAAGACAAGATGACGCTGCAGGCGGTGGAGTACCTGACCCGCGAGGAGTTCGACGGCGGCTTTAAGATCAGCAAGGTGACGGACCGCGGCGGCAAGGCGCTGCAGCACACCATCAACAACACCATGATGCGCATTGACCTGCCCGCACCGCTGAAGCCCAACCAGAGCTTCACGTTTAACGTGGACTGGAAGAACAACATCAACAACCAGAAAACCCTGGGCGGCCGCTCCGGCTACGAGTATTTCCCCAAAGACGACAACTACCTCTACGAGATCGCGCAGTGGTTCCCGCGCATGGCCGTGTACGACGACGTGAACGGCTGGCAGCACAAGCAGTTCCTGGGCAGCGGGGAGTTCGCGCTGCCCTTCGGCGACTATAAAGTGAGCATCACAGTGCCCGCCGACCACGTGGTGGCCGGTACCGGCGAGCTGCAGAACGCCAGCCAGGTGCTTAGCTCCACGCAGCAGAAGCGCTGGGCAGAGGCCGCCAAAAGCGAGAAGCCCGTGGTGATCGTGACGCAGGAAGAGGCGACCAACGCCGAGAAAACCAAGGCCACAGATAAAAAAACGTGGGTATATACTGCCAAAAACGTGCGTGACTTTGCCTGGGCAAGCTCCCGAAAGTTTATCTGGGACGCGATGAACGTGAACGTGGGCGGCAAGAAGGTGCTGGCCATGTCGTACTACCCTAAAGAGGCAAACCCGCTCTGGGGCCAGTACTCGACCGAGGCCGTGGGCCACACGCTCAGAACCTACTCTAAGCGCACCATCGACTACCCTTACCCGGTGGCCATATCGGTGCACGGCCCGGTGGGCGGCATGGAGTACCCAATGCTTTCCTTCAACGGCTACCGCCCGGAGGAAGACGGCACCTACACTGACCGCACCAAGTACGGCCTTATCTCGGTGATCATCCACGAAGTGGGCCACAACTTCTTCCCGATGATCATCAACTCCGACGAGCGGCAGTGGACGTGGATGGACGAGGGACTGAACACCTTCATGCAGTACCTGTCGGAGCAGGAGTGGGAGCGCAACTACCCTTCGCGCCGCGGCGAGCCGAAGGACATCGTGGAGTATATGAAAAGCGCCAAGAACACGCAGGTGCCGATCATGACCAACTCGGAGTCGGTGCTGCAGTTTGGCCCGAACGCCTACGGCAAGCCGGCCACCGGCCTCAACATACTGCGCGAAACCATCATGGGCCGCGAGCTGTTCGACTACGCCTTTAAAGAGTACGCCACCCGCTGGGCTTTCAAGCACCCGATGCCCGCCGACTTCTTCCGAACCATGGAGGATGCCTCAGGCGTGGACCTCGACTGGTTCTGGAGAGGCTGGTTCTATACCACCGACCACACCGACATCGCCCTGACAGACGTGAAATGGTATACCGTGGACTCCCAGAACCCGGAACTGGTGAACGCGCAGCGAAGGGAGCAGCTCAACAGCGAGCCGAAAACACTCTCGCAGCAGCGCAACCTGCAGGACATCTCCAAAACGCTGGTGGAGCGCAAGCCGGAGCTGAAGGACTTCTACAACTCCTACGACCCGCTGGCCACCACGGCCGCCGACCAGCAGCGCTACCAGAGCTTTGTGAAGAACCTGTCGGCGGAGCAGAAGAAGACCCTGGAGGCAGGACTCAACTTCTACGAAGTGGGCTTCCGGAACGAAGGCGGTTTGGTGATGCCGCTCGTTGTGAAAATGACGTATGAGGATGGTGCCGAGGAAGTGGTGAACATCCCGGCGGAGATCTGGCGCTACAACAACGACGAGATCACGAAGGTGTTTGTGACGGAGAAGCCCGTGGTGAGCTTTGCGCTGGACCCGTACCTGCAAACCGCCGACACCGACCTGTCTGACAACAGTTACCCGCGCCAGCTGGCACCTTCCCGTTTCGAGCTATACCAGCAGCAAAGGCAGCAGCAGCCCAACCCGATGCAGCAGCAACGCTCCACCAGCCGCACCAGCGGCAGCGGCGCCGGCAGCTCGGCACAATAGGCAAGCGCACCCTACAGCCCTATATATAAAAAGCGCCTTCTGACTCTGGTCAGAAGGCGCTTTTTATATATAGGGTATATCCCCTGGCTCAGCTCTCTGTGTTATACTGGTCGAAGAACTTGCGCCGCTGCCGGTCGCCTTTCCGCACGAAAGGCCTGATGATCAGGCGGGTGCCGCGCTCGTAGGTAAAGAGGCGGTAGGTCCAGTTGCTGAGCACCACCAGCTTGTTCCGGAAGCCCACGAGGTAGGTGATATGCACAAAAAGCCAGATCAGCCAGGCAAAAAACCCGCTGATGTGCCTGTTGCCGGGCAGGTCGGCCACGGCACGGCTGCGGCCGATAATGGCCAGCGACCCTTTATCAAAGTACTTGAAGGGCTCCAGCTGCTCGTTCCGGATCAGCCTGTTCAGGTTTTTGGATAGTAGCTGCCCCTGCTGAATAGCCGGCTGCGCCACCCCCGGGTGCCCCTTCGGGAACTCATCGGATTTCATGAAGGCGATATCGCCGATGGCAAAAATGTCACTGAAGCCCAGCACCTGGTTAAACTGGTTCACCAGGATGCGGCCCCGCTCCACAGATTCGGCCGGAAGGCCGTCTATCAGCGCGCCGGCCACCCCCGCTGCCCATACCAGCGTATGCGTGCGGATCTGTTCCCCTCCTTTCAGGGTGGCCACGTTGCCGTCATACGACTCCACCAGCGTGTTTAGCTTAATGGAGATGTCCATCTCCTCGAGGTACTTCTTGGTTTTGGCGCTTGCCTCCGGCGACATCGGCGGCAGCACCCGGTCAAGGCCCTCCACCAGGTAAATGTTCATCTGGCTGAAGTCCAGCCCCGGGTAATCGGTGGGGAGGACGTGCCGCCGCATCTCTGCCAGCGCCCCCGCCAGCTCGACACCCGTCGGGCCGGCCCCCACGATCACGATGTTGAGCAGGCTTTGCCTGATCTCCTCGTTCTTCGTCATGCTGGCCTGCTCAAACGACTGCAGCAGCTGGCTGCGCAGGTTCAAGGCATCGGGGATCTGTTTGAGCGGGAAGGAGTACTTCTTGATCTGGTCGTTGCCGAAGTAGTTCGACTTGGTGCCGGTGGCCACCACCAGGTAATCGTAGGGCAGGTCGCCGATGAGCGTAGATACGGTTTTGGAGGTAGGGTTGATGCCCGTCACCTTCACCAGCCGGAAGTGGAAATCCTTGTAATCATCGCTCCCGAACATCTTGCGGAGTGGCTCGGCAATGGCATCCGGCTCCAGACCGGCCGTGGCCACCTGGTACAGCAGCGGCCAGAACCCGTGGTAGTTCTGCCTGTCGAACATCACCACCTGGAATTTCTCATTGTCAAGTTTCTTGGCCAGGTTGATTCCGCCAAATCCCCCGCCGATGATGACAACGCGGGGTTTGGTGGTGGCAGGTATATTAAGGGATAACAGGTCCGTTTCGAGCATAGTTTTTTCTTTAGCATGTTGGCAACCGCAGCCCCATCTACAGGAGGCCGCCCTGTGGCTGCTTTTGGCAATGCACATGGTTCCTCTCGGAAATAACGAAACCGGCACCGCTTAGTTACCAGCCGCCGGCTTTGCTTGCCGGCAATTCGGAAATAAGGCATGGGCCAAAGGCATATAATGCCCCCGGAACCTGCCATGCGCAGCAAAGCCGGCTGTGCTGTAGTGTTACGAAGGGAAATCGGAATAAGGGTAGGAAGAGGGAAAAGCGCTGTTACTTCTGCTTGAAGTCGCCGTTGATCAGCGACTTGATAAGCGCCGGTATGGCAAAGGGGCTGATGCCCGTCTGGATCATGTGGCGGTTTTGCTGTTGTAGCCGCTGTTGCTCCATGCCATACTTGAAATTGCCGGACCCGTCCATGGGTGTGGTCTTAAAAAGCTCCGCCAGGCGCTCGGGGTCCAGGTTGCGCATGGCGATGGTCCGGCCCTCATCGGGCAGCTTCACGTTGGCCACGGCCTCCCTGAACTCACGCTCGGTAGCCCATGGGAACACATCCACCGTCGGGAGCTCGGTGGGGTCTTCTATCATTTGCATGATAATGGAGTAGCTTTCGCTGCTGTATGTTTTCGGGATGATCAGGTACTGCCGCTTAAAGCCAATGGCGCTGAACAGCACGCTGTCACCGGCCAGCACGGGCACCGAGAAGAAGCCATACTCGTTGGACTGCGTGCCGCGGCCGGTGCCCGGCACAAAAATACTGACACCGGTTACGCCGTACAAGCTGTCGCCGGTGGCCACAAAGCCCGAGAGCTGCACCACGCGCGCCTGTCGCTGCGCTGCCGCCTGCTCCGGGGTGCAGAGGAAAAGCAGCAGGCCCAGAAGTGGCAGCAAGAGCCTTTTAAAAGGCTTTGCATTGAAAAGAAACGGGTGTTCAGAAAAATCCATGTGCTACAATTATACTATATTTATCTTTTATACTAGCTGCTTTTACCTAAATTTGTTCTGCGCCCGACCTATTTATGAGACTTAAGCATTTCAGTCTTTCTTTTGGCGAGCAGGTCCTGAAGGCCCTCGCCGACGAATCACGTATCCGCATCCTCCACCTGCTACTGCACCACAAGGAAATGTGCACCTCAGATCTGGAGCAGGTGCTCGATTTCACACAGACCAAGACCTCCCGCCACCTCTCCTACCTGCGCAACGCCGGCATTGTGTCGCCACGCAAGATGGACCAGTGGGTGTTTTACACCGTGAAAGACGAGGCCGTGGACTTTATCAACCAGATCTTCTCCTATATGGAGCGCGACGCGGTGCTGCAGAAAGATGCCGAGGTGTACCAGATTCTGTTCTCAAACCGCGAGCTGGCTGTGAACAAACTGCAAACCCGTCGCTGGACTGCCCAGTAGCTTTAACCTGCCCCCACATAACCCGCAAACCGGGATTATATTGCCTTCAACCAGGTGTGGTACCGCCGTGTTCTGCACTTAAATAATGCAATTCTCAAAACATCCGTTCCACCAGCGCGTTTTACCTACTCTTACGCTGCTTTTCCGCATGAAAACATACGCCCACATTTTATTCGACCTTGACCACACCCTCTGGGACTTTGAGAAAAACTCCGAGGAAACCCTGTATGCCTTATATGACCAGTTTGCGCTTGGCAGCTTTGGCAAGTTCGACTGCAGCTCCTTTTACAGAAAGTACAAATTTGTGAACATGCGCCTCTGGGACCTCTACAACAAGGGCCGCATCAAGCAGGCGGAGCTGCGCGAGAGCCGCTTCGTGAAAACCCTGACGGGGCTTGGGCTGGAGCCGCACGAGGTGCCAGCGGGCATATCGGAGGCCTATATACAACTGTGCCCTACCAAAACCGCCGTGTTCCCATTCGCATACGAAGTGCTGGAGTACCTCAAGCCCAGGTACGGCCTGCACATCATCACCAACGGGTTTAAAGAGGTGCAGCACATCAAAATGAGCTCCTCAAACCTGCACCCCTACTTCCGGGAGATCGTGACGTCGGAGTGCTGCGGCTACAAAAAGCCGGACCGCCGCATGTTCGAGCACCTGCTGGGCCGCATCGGGGTGGCGCCGGAAGCGTGCCTGATGATCGGCGACAACTACGAATGCGACATTGCCGGAGCCCGCGATGCCGGCATCGACCAGGTGTTTTTTAACCCCGAGAAGACCAGCCACAGGCGCAGCCCCCGGCCCACCTACGAAATCAGCTGCCTGAGCGAGCTGAAGCAACTGCTGTAACAACAACCGCTCCTATATATACCCCCGTCACCACCCTGGTTTACACAGGAACCTCGGCACGGCCATATAGTTGCACCCCGCCCTCTCCTTCCATATAGGGCCGTATGCAGCAAGCGCCGGCAGGACTGCTTTTTTCACTTCTGAAGCGCCTGTATGGCCGGGTTAAGGGCAGAACTGCGGCCTGAATGGCGCTTTTCCGGGCAAAAAGCCGTACCTTTGCGCCGCAAGGCAGCTGTTGTGCAGCGCCGGAAGGAATACTTTACTTATACTTTAAATCTTACGCACATACGCATGGCAACCGGATTCTTCAAAGTACCAACTCCCGTTAACGAACCCGTAAAATCATATGCTCCCGGCTCCCCTGAAAGGGAGGAACTGCAGCGCACTTACAAAGAGCTGAAGTCGAAGCAGCTGGATGTGCCGATGTACATTGGCGGCGACCGGGTATATACCGACAACAAGCAACCCATGGTGCAGCCGCACGACCACCGGCATATCCTGGGCCATTTCAGCGAAGGCGACGCGTCCCACGTGGAACAAGCCATCAACGCGGCCCTGGCTGCGCGCGAGATGTGGTCGAACATGGCCTGGGAGCACCGCGCCAGCATTTTCCTGAAAGCCGCCGAGCTGCTGGCCGGGCCGTGGAGAGCAAGGTTGAATGCGGCCACTATGCTGGGCCAGTCGAAGAATGCCTACCAGGCCGAGATCGACTCTGCCTGCGAACTGATCGACTTCCTGCGCTTCAACGTGCAGTACGCCACGGATATATACCGCATGCAGCCGGAGTCATCGCCGGGCGTTTGGAACCGCATGGAGCACCGTCCGCTGGAGGGTTTCGTGTTTGCCCTGACGCCTTTCAACTTCACCGCCATCGCCGGCAACCTGCCGACCTCCGTAGCCCTGATGGGCAACGTGGTGGTATGGAAGCCCGCGCACACCCAGGTATATGCCGCGCACATGATCATGGAGCTGCTGCAGGAGGCGGGCCTGCCGGATGGCGTGATCAACCTGATCTATGTAGACGGGCCTACGACGGGCGACGTGGTGTTCAGCCACGCCGACTTTGCCGGTATCCACTTCACAGGCAGCACCGGCGTTTTCCAGAACATCTGGAAGACCATCGGCAACAACATCCACAAGTACAAAACCTACCCGCGAATCGTGGGCGAGACAGGGGGCAAAGACTTTATCGTAGCCCATCGGACTGCTGAAGCAAAGCAGGTGGCCACGGCCATTACCCGCGGCGCCTTTGAGTTCCAGGGCCAGAAATGCTCTGCGGCTTCGCGCGCTTATATACCCAGCAACCTGTGGGACGAGGTGCGGGAGTACGTGATCGAAGACCTGAAGTCCTTCAAGATGGGGCCGCCGGAGGATTTTTCCAACTTCATCAACGCCGTGATCGACGAGAAGTCGTTTGACAAAATCGCCCGGTATATAGACAATGCGAAGGAGAGCAACGAGGCGGAGGTGATCGCGGGCGGCAAAACTGACAAGTCGAAGGGCTACTTCATTGAGCCGACGGTGCTGCTGGCGCACAACCCGCAGTACATCACCATGTGCGAGGAGATCTTCGGCCCGGTGATCACGCTCTATGTGTATGACGAGAATAACTGGGAAGACACGCTGGAGCTGGTAAACGCCACGTCGCCCTATGCCCTGACAGGCGCTATTTTCAGCAAGGACCGCTATGCCATCGAGTACGCCACCAAGAAGCTCAGCGACGCCGCCGGCAACTTCTACATCAACGACAAGCCGACGGGCGCCGTGGTGGGGCAGCAGCCGTTCGGCGGCGCCCGCGCCTCCGGCACCAACGACAAGGCCGGCTCTATGCTGAACCTGCTGCGCTGGGTATCGGCTCGCTCCGTAAAGGAAACGCTGAACCCGGCCACCGATTACCGCTACCCGTTCCTGGGCGAGGATAAGTAACCGAAGACCAGCTTATATATACCAGCGGCCATGTTCTGAAAGGAGCATGGCCGCTGTGTTGTCGGGGCCGTCCCGGTGCGGCTTTTATATATGCCTGAGACGGCCACGCTCCCAATATTTTTTGCACAATCTACGATGGATATATGCTTTTGATTGTTGGCTATTTATACCTAATTTTGCTGCCAACTTAAAAAAAGGATTACCGCCTTATGGAACCAACTGTGGATCAGTATGTACCGTCTGACTACCTGCCCATTCTCATACAGTTTGCAGCCGCCCTTGGCTTTGTGATTTTCGCGCTCACGCTCACGCACCTGCTGGGGCCCAAGCGAAGCAGCGCCGTGAAAGACGCCGCCTGGGAAAGTGGCATTGAGTCGGTAGGCGACGCCCGCACGCCCATTTCCTACAAATACTTCATGACCGCCATCCTGTTTGTACTTTTCGATGTGGAGATCATTTTCCTTTACCCCTGGGCCGTTAACTTCAAAGAGTTCGGGATGGAGGGTTTTCTGCAGATGATCGTGTTCATGTCGCTGCTGATGGCGGGCTTCTTCTACGTGATCAAAAAAGGCATCCTGAAGTGGGAATAGGACATTAAACTTTTACAAGTGCATGTGTGTTGAAACATGGGGCATCGAAGCCCACACTTGTAAGATCAAATTATCCTTCAAATGAGCGATTCAAATAACGATATCAAATTAGTGGACGCGCCGGATGGTGTGTCGGGTGCCGGCTTTTTCGCCACCTCTTTCGAGAAAGTAATCGGCCTGGCCCGCAAGCACTCGCTGTGGCCGCTGCCCTTTGCCACCTCCTGCTGCGGCATTGAGTTCATGGCCACCATGGGCTCCAACTACGACATTTCCCGCTTCGGCTCGGAGCGCCCGAGCTTCTCCCCGCGCCAGGCAGACATCCTGATGGTGATGGGCACGATCGCCAAGAAAATGGGCCCCGTGGTGAAGCAGGTGTACGAGCAGATGTCGGAGCCGCGCTGGGTGATCGCCGTGGGGGCGTGCGCCTCCTCCGGCGGTATATTCGACACCTACTCCGTGCTGCAGGGCATCGACCGTGTGGTGCCGGTGGATGTGTACGTGCCGGGCTGCCCGCCCCGCCCGGAGCAGATACTGGACGGCCTGATGCGCGTGCAGGACCTGGCAGCCAATGAGTCGCTGCGCCGCCGCAACTCTCCGGAGTACCAGGCACTTTTGGCCTCTTATAACATTAAATAAGCAAATGGAGCTTACGAACGAAAACGTACTCGGTAAAATCATAAGCAAGTTTGGGGAAGACAACATCCGGGACCCCTACAGCCCGGATGGCATCATGACGATCACCACGAACCGTGAGTCGATCATCGACCTGATAAAATACCTGTACGAAGACGAGGAGCTGCAAATCCGCTTCCTCACCACCCTGTGCGGTGTCCATTACCCCGACCAGAAAGACAGGGAACTGTGCGTGATGTACCAGCTGCACAGCCTGCGCCACAACTACCGCCTCCGTATCAAGGTGTTCTTCCCGAGCGCAGAGCCTATCATGCCGACGCTGACCAACATCTACGCCTCCTCTAACTGGATGGAGCGCGAGACGTTCGACTTCTACGGCATCATCTTCACCGGCCACCCGAACCTGACGCGGATACTCAACATCGACGAGATGGAGTACCACCCGATGCTGAAGCAGTACCCGCTGGAGGACCTGACCAGAGAAGATAAGATAGACACGTTTTTCGGGCGTTAAGTCAACCGCTGCTATATGCCCGGCACACCCGGGCAGGTAACAGCAGACAACCAAAGTATATATAGCATGGCTACTGAAAATAAAACCGCAGTGCTCACCGAACTGGAGCAGTTCCGCCAAGACCACGGGCTTGCCCTGAAGGAGGAGCGGCCCCTTACCACGCTGAACCTGGGCCCCACGCACCCGGCCACGCACGGTATTTTCCAGAATATCCTGCAGATGGACGGCGAGAAGATCGTGGACGCAGTGCCCACCATCGGCTACATTCACCGCGCCTTCGAGAAAATAGCGGAGCGCCGGCCGTTCTACCAGATCACGCCGCTCACAGACCGCATGAACTACTGCTCGTCCCCGATCAACAACATGGGGTACCACATGACGGTGGAGAAGCTGCTCGGCATCACCATCCCGAAGCGGGCGCAGTACATCCGCGTGATCATGATGGAGCTGGCCCGTATCTCGGATCACCTGATCTGCAATTCGATCCTGGGTGTGGACTCCGGCGCCTTTACCGGCTTCCTCTACGTGATGCAGGAGCGCGAGCACATCTACGATATATATGAGGAAATGTGCGGTGCCCGCCTCACGACGAACATGGGCCGCATCGGGGGCATGGAGCGCGACCTTTCTCCGAAGGCCCTGCACCTGATTGAGGAGTTCCTGAAGCGCTTCCCGAAAGTATGGGCGGAGTTTGAGAAAATGCTGACCCGCAACCGCATCTTCATCGACCGGACAACAGACGTAGGCGCTATCTCAGCGGAGCGTGCGCTCAACTACGGCTTTACCGGTCCTAACCTGCGCGCCACGGGGGTGGATTACGACGTGCGCGTGATGAACCCGTACTCGTCTTACGAGGACTTCGAGTTCGAAATCCCGGTTGGCTCCAAAGGCGACACTTACGACCGCTTCCTGGTGCGCAACGAGGAAGTGTGGCAGAGCCTGAAGATTATCGAGCAGGCCTACAAAAACCTGCCGGAGGGCTCGTATCACGCTGATGCGCCGCACTATTACCTGCCGCCAAAGCAGGAGGTATATACCAGCATGGAGGCGCTGATCTATCACTTCAAGATTGTGATGGGCGAGGCCGATATTCCGGTGGGCGAGGTGTACCACAGTGTGGAGGGCGGCAACGGCGAGTTGGGCTTCTACCTGCTCAGCGACGGAGGCCGCACGCCTTACAGGCTGCACTTCCGCCGGCCATGCTTTATCTATTACCAGGCCTACACCGAGATGATCAAAGGCGGCCAGCTGGCGGACGCGATCCTGACGCTGAGCAGCCTGAACGTGATTGCCGGAGAGCTGGACGCTTAACATTTATCAATTATCATTTTAACATTGATCATTGATAAAGGATCAATGACACCTGAAAAATGGCAGAGACTATAAACAAAGTAAAGTTTTCTGAGGCGGCTTTGGCCGAGATGCAGCGCTACATCAGCCACTACCCGGAAGGCCGTCAGAAGTCGGCCCTGCTGCCGATGCTGCACATTGCGCAGGCCGAGCTGGGCGGTTGGGTGAGTCCCGAGGCGATGGACAAGATCGCGGAGATCCTGGGCATCCAGCCGATTGAGGTATATGAGGTGGCCACTTTCTACACCATGTTCAACCTGAAGCCGGTGGGCAAGCACGTGCTGGAAGTGTGCCGCACCGGCCCCTGCTGCCTGCGCGGCGCCGATGAGCTCATCGACACGCTGAAGCGCAAGCTCAACATCGAGGAAGGCGAAACATCCGCCGACGGCATGTTCACGCTCAAGCCGGTGGAGTGCCTCGCTTCCTGCGGAACGGGCCCGATGCTGCAGGTGCGCGAGCTCTACTACGAGAACCTCGACAGCGAGGCGCGCGTGGACGAGTTCCTTGCGATGATGCGCCAGAAAGAGCACGAAGTACCAACCTGGGCGAAGTAAGAGTAGACAAAAGACCAGAAAAAACCCTGTGCCGTTGTTGGTGTTTTCGCCAACAACCAAAACGTCAGCGGCCAAACTGCTTGCTGGTGAAAACACCAGCAAGGGCGTAAGAATCAAGTTGCTCGCCTTTCGTTAGAGAGCCTTACATATATAAAACAAACAGAAAAACAGCCAGTGTGCCTATATATAAGCCACTGCTAAGTTATATATCCTGCTGAAATGGGACTGAAGATATTAACCGAACATATAAACGTACCCGGCATCGAGAAGATGGAGGTTTACCGGAAGCACGGCGGCTACAGATCGGTAGAGAAAGCCCTGAAAACGATGACCCCGGCCGAGGTGGTGGAAGAGGTGAAAACCTCCGGCCTCCGTGGCCGCGGGGGTGCCGGCTTCCCGGCGGGTATGAAGTGGAGCTTCCTGGCCAAACCCGAGGGCGTTCCGCGTTATCTCGTTTGCAACGCCGACGAGTCTGAGCCAGGCACCTTCAAAGACCGCTGGTACATGGAGAAAAACCCGCACGGGTTGATCGAGGGGATGATCACGTCGAGCTATGCGCTGGGTGCCAACACCTCCTATATCTATATCCGCGGTGAGTTGATGTTTATCCTGCGCATCCTGGAGAAAGCGATTGCCGAGGCATACGCGGCCGGTTTGCTGGGCAAGAACATCCTCGGCTCCGGCTACGACCTCGACCTGCACGTGGCGCCCGGTGGCGGCGCTTATATATGCGGCGAGGAGACAGCCCTGCTGGAATCATTGGAGGGCAAGCGCGGCAACCCGCGTAACAAGCCCCCTTTCCCGGCGGTGAAGGGTCTCTTCCAGAGCCCGACGGTGGTGAACAACGTGGAGACGATCTCTTCCGTGCCGTGGATCGTGAACAACAGCGGCGCCGAGTACGCCAAAGTGGGCATCGGCCGCAGCACCGGCACCAAGCTGATCTCTGCGAGCGGCAACATCAACAACCCGGGGGTATATGAAATTGAGCTGGGCGTGCCAGTGGAGGAGTTCATCTACTCCGACGAGTACTGCGGCGGCATCTGGAAAGGGAGGCAACTGAAGGCCGTGGTGCCGGGAGGTTCTTCCGTGCCGATTCTGCCTGCCAACCTGATCCTGAAAACGGCAGCCGGTGAAGACCGCCTGATGTCTTACGAATCTTTGTCTGACGGTGGCTTTGTAACGGGCTCCATGCTGGGCTCCGGCGCCTTTATCGTGTTTGATGAGGAGCAGTGTATCGTGCGCAACACGTGGAACTACGCCCGCTTCTATCACCACGAGTCGTGTGGCCAGTGCAGCCCGTGCCGCGAAGGAACCGGCTGGATGGAGAAAGTGCTGCACCGCATCGAGTACGGCCACGGCCATCAGCAGGATATCGACCTGCTGGTAAGCGTGGCCAAGCAGATAGAAGGCAACACCATCTGCCCGCTGGGCGATGCCGCGGCATGGCCGGTGGCCGCCGCTATCCGCCACTTCCGCGATGAGTTTGAGTGGCATATAAAATACCCGAAAGAGGCCACGGCCACGGGCGCGGTATACAGAGGCCAGTTAGACACTGTAACAGCGTAAGTATATAACAAATTTTCCTGTCATTCTGAAAGCGCCTGGTTTACGAGAAGGAGCGGCGAAATTTCCCTCCTGCCAGGACCATACAGGAAGGCAAAAGGATATATAACAAGTAAAGCTAAAATCGTTCGTTGTTCTGCTTCTCACCAAAAACGGACAACGATAAACGAACCACGAAATAATGGCTAAAGTAACAATTGACGGCATTGAGATAGAGGTAGAAGACGGAACTACCATTCTGCAGGCCGCAAGAAAGATCGGGGGCAAAATAGTGCCGCCTGCCATGTGTTATTATACCCCGTTGAAAGGCAGCGGAGGCAAGTGCCGCGTGTGCCTGGTAAAGGTAACGCAGGGCTCCGCCAAAGACACCCGCCCCATGCCCAAGCTAGTTGCCTCGTGCATCACGCAGGTGCAGGACGGCATGGTGGTAGAGAACACGACAAACGAGGAAGTGCTGAATGCCCGCAAGAGCATTGTGGAGATGCTGCTCATCAACCACCCGCTGGATTGCCCGATCTGCGACCAGGCCGGGGAGTGCAGCCTCCAGGACCTCTCCTACGAGCACGGCGTGAGCGCCACCCGCTACGAGGAAGAGCGCCGCACCTTCAACAAAGTAGACCTCGGCCCCTATATACAGCTGCACATGACGCGCTGCATCCTGTGCTACCGCTGCGTATATACGGCCGACCAGATTACGGAGAAGCGCGTGCACGGGGTACTGGGCCGGGGCGACGCCGCCGAGATCGGCACCTATATAGAGAACGTGGTCGACAACGACTTCTCCGGCAACGTGATTGACGTATGCCCGGTAGGCGCCCTCACGGACAAAACCTGGCGCTTCAAGAACCGTGTGTGGTTCACGAAGCCGCTGGACGCGCACCGCGACTGCCCTACCTGCTCCGGCAAGGTAACGCTCTGGACCCGTGGCGAGGAAGTACTGCGCGTAACGGCCCGCAAAGACCAGTACAATGAGGTGGAGGAGTTTATCTGCAACACCTGCCGCTTCGATAAGAAAGAGACGAAAGACTGGACGATCGAAGGCCCGCGCCACATCGACCGCCACTCCGTGATCTCGGCGAACCATTACGAGCTGCCGGTGCTCAACGTGCCGATCGTACCAAACCTACCAGTGTCCACGAAGAAAAACCTGCCGCAGGAATAACATATGGAGTCAGTAGACCTAATATATAAAGGCATTTACATTCTGGTGATTTTCAGTATCACGCTGCTGATAGCGACGTACTCCACCTACTTCGAGCGTAAGATCGCCGCGTTTATCCAGGACCGGGTGGGCCCGAACCGCGCGGGCCCGATGGGCTTGCTGCAGCCGCTGGCCGACGCAGGCAAGCTGTTCTTCAAAGAGGACTTTATCCCTGCCCGGTCGAGCAAGGCGCTGTTCATCCTTGGTCCCGGCATCGCAATGATCGTGGCCACCATGTCGAGCGCTGTTATCCCGTTTGGAGATATGCTGCTGGTGGGTGGGCGCGAGGTGTTTCTACAGGCAATCGAGGTAAACATCGGCGTGCTGTACGTGTTCGGGGTTGTGTCGCTGGGCGTATATGGCCTGATGATCGGGGGCTGGGCTTCCAACAACAAGTTCTCTTTGCTGGGCGCCATCCGCGCGGCATCGCAGAACATCAGCTACGAACTGGCCATGGGACTTTCGCTGATCGCGATCCTAATGATGACCGGCTCCCTCTCGTTGCGTGAGATCGCGGCGCAGCAGGCGGGCTTTAACTGGAACATATGGTACCAGCCGCTGGGCTTCATCATCTTCCTGGTGTGCGCCTTTGCCGAGACCAACCGCACGCCCTTCGACTTACCGGAGAGTGAGGCCGAGCTGATCGGTGGTTACCACACCGAGTACGGCTCCATGAAGCTGGGCATGTACCTGTTCGCGGAGTATATCAACATTTTCGTGGCCTCTGCCGTGATGGCGACGCTGTATTTCGGCGCCTACAACTTCCCGTTCATGCTGGAGTTGGAGGCGTGGCTGGCCGATGCCACGGAGAGCGCGGTAACGGCCAATAACATTGTGACCCTGCTTGGCGTGGGAGTGATGTTCGCGAAGATATTCCTGTTCATCTTCTTCTTCATGTGGGTGCGCTGGACGCTTCCGCGCTTCCGCTACGACCAGTTGATGAAGCTGGGCTGGCAGATCCTGATCCCGCTCGCCATCCTGAACATCGTGCTGACAGGCGGGGCTATCGTCCTGAAAGATTACCTGTTTTAAATTAAAGTACCTAAACTTGAATGTTGCCGGCGCCTCCCCTGTTAAGGCAGGAGACACACGACGACAATCACAAGCTGACATAAATGGAACCACTTACCAATAGAAGAAAGAACGTAGAGAAGCTGCCGATGACGTTCGCGGAGCGCGCGTACCTGCCTGCTATTGCGCAGGGGCTCGGCATTACCATTAAGCACTTCTTCAAAAAGAAAGCTACGGTTATGTACCCGGAGCAGACGCGTGAGCGCAGCGAGATTTGGCGCGGCCTGCACGTGCTGAAGCGCGATGAGAAAGGCGCCGAGCGCTGCACCGCCTGCGGACTTTGTGCCGTGGCCTGCCCTGCCGAAGCCATCACCATGACGGCCGGCGAGCGCAAGGCAGGCGAAGAGCACCTGTACCGCGAAGAGAAGTACGCCGTGACCTACGAGGTGAACATGCTGCGCTGCATTTTCTGCGGCCTCTGCGAGGAAGCCTGCCCCAAAGCGGCGATCTTCCTGCAGGACGACAAACTGGCCCCCGCCCGCTTCGAGCGCGATGAATTTATATATGGCAAAGACCGTTTGGTGGAGCCATTAAAGACTACTGAAACGAAATAATCCGATGACAGAGAACCTGTTCTATTTTCTTTCCTCGCTCACGCTGCTGTGCGCCCTGATGGTGGTGATTTCCAAGAACCCGGTGCACAGCGTGCTGTTCCTGATTATCACCTTTTTCACCATCTCCGGCCATTATATCCTGCTGAATGCGCAGTTCCTGGCTGCCGTTAACATCATCGTATATGCCGGGGCCATCATGGTGCTGTTCCTGTTCGTGATTATGTTCCTGAACGTGAGCAAGCAAACGGAGAGCCATGCCAAGGTATCGGTGCTGAGCAAGGTGGCCGGTGTAATAGCAGGCGGCCTGCTGTTTGTGGTGATGATCGCGGCACTGAAAGACTCGGTGATAGAAGGCTACAACCCCGATACCTATAACTCACAGGTGGGCATGGTAGAAAACTTAGGCCAGGTGCTGTTTACTGAGTACCTCCTGCCCTTCGAACTGGCCTCTGTGCTGTTCCTGGTAGCCATGGTGGGAGCCGTGATGCTCGGTAAGAAAGAGGCAGGCGAGCAGCACTTCTAAGAAACCAGCAAATCCATATATAACAAAAGAGCCAGCGCTGTCATAGCGCTGGCTCTTTTGTTATATATCCTGACAGGTCGCCATAAGCCCTACTGCTCCACCTCTAACTGAATCTGCAGCAGCTCGGAGCCGCCCTGGTCGTCATCCGACACCACGATCAGGTTATAGACACCGCCTTCTCCCGCCTGCACCACCAACGACTCTGCCTTGCCCTTGTAAACGGAACCGTCGGGGTTCTTAAGCTGCACCGCCGGCACCTGCATCGGGTTGGCGGCGTCGGAGGCATAGGGCAAGGCGTTCAGGTCGATCATCCCCACCAGGCTCCCCAGCACCTCCCCGTCTTCCACGGCATTGGGCGTGTTCTCCACAGAAGCCGTGAAGAAGAGCCGGTCGTTGAGCGCGTAGGCCCCGGAGAGGCCGGCCGTATAGCCCTCTACCTGCGGAAGCGCAAAGTGATACACCGCCGCAACCGGGATATCACCGTCGTTTATCACAAAGTCTTTGAAGTTACTCGAGTTAAACCTGAACAGCACATTGGTGCCCGAGCCGATAGCCCGCTGCATGATATAAGTATAAGTGTCGTCCATGGCAAAGCCCTCCAGGTTCAACTCGCCCTCCGCCTCTATCCGCAGCACCCGCCTCATAAACAGATACAGGCGGCTGAAATCCAGCTCCTTTACCGCCATTCCCTCCGTGAGGTTCACCACAAAGGCCCGGTTACGCATCTCGCTAGAGCCGGAGCCGAGCAGCAGCAGCATGTGGTCGCGGCCATAGGTGAAGTGCGCCATGCTCTCCAGATCAGGCTTGAGGGGTTTCGGGATGCGGCCCGAGGCAAACGCTGCCGTGTCGAACAGCACGTGCCGCTCCGTCAGGTTAAACTGCGCGTCCAGCTGGTACAGAAACGGGGAGTCGTCCCCCACGACGTAATAAGTGCTGTCGACCAGCTCGATGCCGGAGGCGGAGGGCAGCTGCTCATACTTCTGCGCTTGCTGCACGGTGGCTTTTAATTGGACTTCTTTCATAAGGGTTTCGGCAGAGGCCAGCCTTGAGGTGGCGGGTTGTTCGGTTTTACAGGCCGTCAGGGCCAGGATGGCAAGAGAAACAGGCAGGATACACTTCAAGTTCATATAGGGAGATCAGGTCAAAATTAACCTTAACTACGGAAACCTGCCCCGTTGGTATATAACCGGCTCCCAAACCGCGCCACGCGGGTGGCAGCAAGGGTGAAAATGCCCAAATCAGGGGGTAAAACCACTCGCTGCGCCTTCAAAGAAGATTCAAATTAAGTTATGTTTATTTGAAAATAGGGGATAACTTTGCGCCTTAGTTTTAGCAGAGTATTTAACCAGCAATACGTTCAGGCCCACAGAAAATGAACCAGATACCTGAGGTTATCAGAACCATTCCACTTGAATATTACCTGTTTTTCAGCACAGCGCTTTTTGCCATCGGAGTGATCGGGGTTCTGACCCGCCGCAATGCCATCGTGATTTTTATGTGCGTGGAGCTGATGCTGAATGCTGTGAACGTCCTGCTGACCTCCCTTTCCGCTTACCGCGCTGACGCAAGCGCACAGGCATTCGTGTTTTTTATCATGGCCGTGGCGGCCGCAGAGGTCTGTGTGGGCCTCGCCATTATCGTGATGACCTACCGTAACATCCGCTCCACGGACGTGCAACTGCTTAACTACCTGAAGTGGTAGCAGCTTCATCCCTGATCACTCAACAGCATATATAACCGACTATACAAATGCAAGAGATTGTAATGCCGAGTAATAACCAAGCCATGGCACTGCTCTGTCTGCTCGTTCCGATGCTGCCTTTCCTGGGCTTTGTCCTGAACGGTTTGGGCAACAGGAAGCTGGCCAACGGGCTGGTGAGCCTGATCGGCTGCGGCACCGTGCTGGCGGCCTTCCTCATTTCCATCTATCTTTTCCTGGATTTTACCGCCAACGGCAGCCGCGCCTACACCGTCGATTTCTACAACTGGATCTCGGTGGGCGACATGCGCATCGGCTTCTCTTTCCTCATCGACCAGCTGACGCTGCTCATGATGCTGATGGTGACGGGCATCGGCTTCTTCATCCACCTGTACTCGGCCGGGTATATGAGCCACGACGAGAACTTCGGCAAGTTCTTCTCCTTCATCAACCTGTTCATGTTCTCGATGCTGCTGCTGGTGATGGGCTCCAACTACGTGATGATGTTCGTGGGCTGGGAAGGCGTAGGGCTCTGCTCCTACCTGCTCATCGGTTTCTGGAACAAGAACACCAACTACAACAACGCCGCCAAGAAAGCCTTTATCATGAACCGCATCGGGGATTTGGGCTTCCTGCTGGGCATTTTCCTGATCTTCATCACCTTCGGCAGCGTGAGCTATCCGCAGGTGTTCGCTGAGGCGGCCCGCTACGCCGGTGGCGTCGATTCAGGGGTGATGATCGCGATTACGATGCTGCTCTTTGTGGGGGCGATGGGTAAGAGCGCGCAGATTCCGCTGTTTACCTGGCTACCGGACGCGATGGCGGGCCCGACGCCGGTTTCGGCCCTGATCCACGCCGCGACCATGGTAACGGCGGGTATTTACATGGTGGTGCGCTCCAACGTGCTGTATGTACTGGCCCCGACTACCCTGGAGGTGATCGCGATTGTGGGCGTGGTGACGGCTGTCGTGGCCGCCACCATCGGTCTGGCGCAAAACGACATCAAGAAGGTGCTGGCTTACTCCACTGTTTCGCAGCTGGGCTATATGTTCCTGGCACTGGGCGTGATGGCCTTTTCCTCTTCGCTGTTCCACGTGCTCACGCACGCCTTCTTCAAGGCACTGCTGTTCCTGGGCGCCGGTTCTGTGATCCACGCCATGAGCAACGAGCAGGACATCCGCAGCATGGGCGGCCTGCGCAAGTACCTGCCCATCACGTTCCTCACCTTCCTGATCGGCACACTGGCCATTGCCGGTATCCCGCCGTTTGCCGGCTTCTTCTCCAAAGACGAGCTGCTGGCACATGTATATGAGCACAGCAAACTGATGTGGGCGCTTGGCCTGCTGGCTTCCTTTATGACGTCTTTCTATATGTTCCGCCTCGTGTTCCTGACCTTTTTCGGCACCTTCCGGGGCACCGAGGAGCAGCGCCATCACCTGCACGAGTCCCCGGCTTCTATGACCATCCCGTTAATCGTGCTGGCCGTGCTGTCCACGGTGGGTGGTTTCCTTGGTATTCCGGCCGTGTTTGCCGAGAACAGCCATGTGCTGCAGAACTACCTGTCGCCTATATATGGCTTCGCCCGCGTAGCCAATGCAGCTGCTGTGGCGCCGCTGCACATCGACCATGCCACTGAATGGATGCTGATGGGGATATCGGTAGCCGTGGCCGTGATAGCCGCCATCATTGCCTACGTAATGTACGTGAGCAAAAAGACGGTGCCGGTGCCGGAGGGCGAGCGCCTGTCCCCTGTCCACAACCTCATTTACAACAAATACTATATCGACGAGCTTTACAACACGGTCATTGTGCGGCCGGTGATGTGGCTCTCCACTGTTCTGTACCGCTTCGTGGATACGGTGCTGGTGGACGGCGTGGTGAACGGCTTTGGCAAATTCGCGACGCAAAGCGGTCGCACGCTGCGTTACGCGCAAAGCGGGACCATCAGTTTCTACGTGCTCATGATGGTGTTCAGCATCGTGCTGATCCTATTTTTAAACTTCTTTATCGGATAAGATTCTTAGAAGATGATTACAGCTCTATTACTTTTCTGGCCTGCCTTAGCTGCACTGCTGGTGTTGCTCCTGAAAGGGCAAGCTGCCAGAACGGTGGCTTTTGTGGCGGCACTTATTGAATTCGCCATTTCCCTGGTTGCGTTGGTGGGCTTTAATTCAGCCAGCGGCAGCATGCAGATGGCGCTTTCCTTCCCCTGGATCGAGAGTCTGGGCATCGGTTTCACCATCGGCATGGACGGCATCAGCCTCCTGATGGTGCTGCTCACCACCTTCCTGGTGCCGCTCATCGTGCTTTCCTCCTTCAGGCACCCCGTTAAAAACCCGAATGCCTTTTACGCTCTTATCCTGTTCATGCAGACCGGCCTGATCGGGGTTTTCGTGTCGCTGGATGCGTTCCTGTTCTACTTTTTCTGGGAGCTGGCGCTTATCCCCGTGTACTTTATAGCCGCAATATGGGGTGGGGCCAGAAGGGTGCCGGTTACGATCAAGTTCTTCGTGTACACCATCTTCGGCTCGCTGTTCATGCTGGCGGCTTTCGTGTACCTGTACCTGCAGACGCCGGGCAACCACTCTTCCGAGGTGTTCGCCTTCTATAACCTGAACCTGTCGAGCGAGTCGCAGAGCTGGATCTTCTGGTTCCTGTTCATCGCGTTCGCCATCAAAATGCCGGTGTTCCCGTTCCACACCTGGCAGCCCGACACCTACACCGAGTCGCCGACGCAGGCCACCATGCTGCTGTCGGGCATCATGCTGAAGATGGGTATATATGGGGTGCTGCGCTGGCTGCTGCCCGTGGTGCCGTACGGCGTGAGCCAATGGGCGGACGTGGTACTGGTGCTCTCGATCATCGGGATTATATATGCCTCCATCATCGCCATCCGCCAGCGCGACCTGAAGCGCCTGATCGCCTATTCCTCCATTGCGCACGTGGGCCTGATTGCGGCCGGTATCTTCACTTTAAACGAGCAGGGTTTGCAGGGCGGCGTGATCCAGATGCTGAGCCACGGCATTAACGTGGTGGGCCTGTTCTTTATCATCGACATCATCTTCAGCCGCACCAACACGCGGGAGATCACAAGCCTGGGCGGTATCACGCAGCACGCGAAGGCCCTTTCGATCTGCTTTATGATCCTGCTGCTGGGCTCGGTGGCGCTGCCGCTCACCAACGGGTTCGTGGGTGAGTTCCTGCTGCTGTCGGGCGTGTTCCAGTACAACTACTGGTTCGGAGGGGTGGCTGGCTTAACCATCATCCTAGGTGCGGTTTATATGCTGCGCATGTTCCAGGGCGTGATGTTCGGCCCGAAGTCTGTGGCCACAGAGGTATTCACGGACCTGACCCTGAACGAGAAGGCGGTGCTGATCCCGCTCGTGATCATGGTGTTCTGGATCGGCTTGTTCCCGAACACGTTCCTGAGCATCTCAGAGCCTGCCGTGGGCAACCTGCTGAACATCATCAACCGCTAGCGGCCACGAAACAGATAAAGAAATTTACAGGAAACACGACGACATGACTTCGATCATACTTCTTTCCCTCTTTGGCATCGTGAACCTCTTTGTTGGCTTCGCGAACTCCAAGAAAATCCTGCTGCCACTGGCACTGCTTTTTCTGGCGGTGGTGTTTGGCGCCAACCTGTTTAGCTGGAACGACACCCAGAGTTACTTCAGCAACATGCTCACCATCGACAATTATTCGGTGGCCTTTACGGGCATTATGGTGCTCACCACCCTGCTGATGCTGCCCTTTTCGCAGCGCTACGTGGACGACCGGGACGAGAACCTGGCGGAGTTCTACTCTTTGCTGCTCTTCTCGCTGGTAGGCGCCGTGATGATGGTGAGCTACGAGAACATGCTGATGCTGTTTGTGGGCGTTGAGATCCTCTCCATTGCCATGTACGTGCTGGCGGGAAGCGACAAAAAGAGCCTCCGCTCGAACGAAGCCGCTCTGAAGTACTTCCTGATGGGTTCTTTTTTCACCGGCATCCTGTTGTTCGGCATCGTGCTGATATATGGCGCGACCGGCACGTTCAACATCACCGAGATCGGTGCCGCGCAGGCAGCCACCGACGGGGTGATCAACGCGATGTTCCTGCTGGGCCTGCTGATGGTCATCATCGGTATCTCCTTTAAAATATCGGCTGCACCGTTCCATTTCTGGGCACCGGATGTGTACGAGGGCTCCCCTACCTTTTTTACCTCCTTTATGTCCACGGTGGTGAAGACGGCGGGCGTTGCGGCGTTCTACAAATTAATGGCAGCTGCTTTCGGTGCCTCGTACGCCAGTTGGTTCCCGACGCTGGTCGCTATCACGACCCTGACGCTGGTGGTGGGGAACGTGGGTGCCCTGGTGCAGACAAGCGTGAAGCGCATGCTGGCTTACTCCAGTATCTCGCATGCGGGTTACCTGCTGATGGCGCTGATAGCATTTAACCAACACTCTGATTCCTCTATTCTGTTCTACTCGCTGGCTTACTCTACGGCAACGGTGGCGGCATTCGGGGTGATGGGCATGGTGAAGAACCAGCGCGGCGGCGAGGTATATGAGTCGTTCAACGGGCTGGGCAGGACAAACCCGCTGCTGGCGTTTGCCATGACGGTTGCTATGTGCTCTTTGGGAGGAATCCCGCTGACGGCCGGATTCTTCGCCAAGTTCTTCGTGTTCGCGGCGGTGCTGCAGGATGCCAATATGATGTGGCTGGTGGTAATTGCCGTGTTGCTGGCAGCCGTGGGCATCTACTACTACTTCCGGGTCGTGATCGCCATGTACCTGCACCCGGCGGAGGAACAGGAGCCTATCCAGGTAAACAGCTTTTCCTCGTTTATGCTCATCTTCATCACCGTGCTTACAATCCTGTTAGGCATAGCCCCGGCACTTGTCAGCGATATGATCTAAGGCTAAGTTTATATATCCATATATCAAAACGAAGCGGCTGCCCCAGATGGGGCAGCCGCTTCGTTTTTCATCACATATAGAGGATTGCTCTGCTTGGCTACCTGGACGATATATAAACTCACCATGATATATAACTGCTTCTGTAAAATCATTCTCCCAAAAAGTCCCAAACTGCGTACCATCCTATATAGCAAATTACTTAATTGGATAAGAAAGCAGCCTGGATATGAAAAAGAAAACGATGATAGCCTTCATGGCGTTTGCCTTTACCGCCTGTGGCGGGGAGGGCGCGAACACTGCGGCAGAGGAGATGGATACAATGGAAACAGAGGCGGAAACGCCAACGGACGTTCGGCCGGGTATAGAAGATGACTCAGCCGAAACCCTGGATCCGGATACCGCTGTGTACCACGATATGACGCTGTAGTGTTATCCGTAGCAACAATAGCCGTCTGTCGGTTTTAATAACACGTTTCCATATATGCCTCACCCACCGGCTACAGGTATACTCTTCCTGCTGCGGGTGGGTGAAGTTAATTTTTGTATTAGACTGTGTTGAAGCCAGGTTTTATATATGACCTGACTTATGCATAATCCGTTACAGTTCCCTGATCCAGATATTCCGGAAGCTGATCGGCACGCTCTTGTCGCCATGCGCCTGTAGCTTGATGGGAGCGGGACCGTGCTGCTTGTAGGATGGCTTGCCGATATACTGCGTCGGGCCCAGCAACTCCACATTGTTCTGCACCAGTACCCCGTTCAACAGCACCGTTACCCGCGCCGGCGTCTCCACGGAGCCATCCGCTTTAAAAGTGGGGGCTTTCCAGAACACATCATAGCTTTGCCATTCGCCCGGTTTTTTGGTGGGGTTCGCCAGCGGCACAAATTGCTTGTAGATGCTGCCAGCCATGCCGTTCACGTAGGTTTTGTTATCGTACGAGTCGAGCACCTGCAGCTCGTAGCCCGCATCGCCTTTGCCCGTAGAGGCCAGGAAGATGCCGCTGTTGCCGCGTGCCTGCCCCTCCAGATTAATGTTCTCAGGGATTTTCCACTCGATATGCAGTTGGTAATCCTCAAACTCCTTCTTGGTTTCGATGTTGCCGACCGCTTTGTTCACGGTCATCACACCGTCCGCCACTTTCCACTGCGCCGGCTTGCTCCTGTCCTCCACCGACACCCACTGGTCCAGGTTCTTCCCGTCGAACAGGATGGTTGCATCCGAAGGGGCTTCGATGCGCACCTCTCCCGGTGTTACCTTTTCAGGTATCGGCTCCCAAACTTCAGTGTCTTCCGGTTTTGCCTTTTGCTGTGCCTGTGCCATAAAAAAGCTGCCGGCCAGCAGCGTAGTCATTAGTATTTTAGATGTCATTTTGTGGTTGTTTATATATAATCTGTGTTTCCCCGTTTATATATAAGCTATATATAAACGGCGTCTTTTTTTGTTGAACTTAGTGGCTATAGATAGCCTACACGTTCCGCCCGTTTGTCACGCACTGGCGCAGTTGTTCCTCGGTATAAGCCAGGTTGTGCTCCTTCAGCACCTCCTCCGGCACGCCCTGCCATTGGTTTGGGCGGTTGCCTACGTACCCGATGTCTTCCACGCCCATTTCGGAGGTAAAGAAGCCGGTGGCCGTCAGGTTGCGCATCAGGCTGAAGAAGGCAACCCCTTTCTTCATTTCCGGCGCTGCCTTTTCGGGGTAGGCGATGGCATCCACTATCTCCAGTTGCTGCTTTTCGCTGCACTCCCGGAACGGGTTTTCGTAGCGGTCCTGGCACTGTATATCCAGCCACTTAAGTCCGCTGCGCATCGGCGTCTGGAACTCCGGCTTATCCTTTACGATAAATTCGATAAAGTCAGGCACGCCGGCATCAGACGCATTGCCGCTTACTTCATCCTCCGGAATGATGATGTTGGCCAGTATGGTGATGGTGGCCATTTCCGGTTCTGTGAAGAAGGTCCTGGAGGTGATCTCCTTTAAATGGGCGATCTCCTCCGGCATGCGGCCTGGCAGTGGCGCAGTCTCCGGTGGCGTGTCGAGTACTTGTGCCGCCTGCTCTTCGGTTTTGGTGTCGCCGCAGGACTCCAGCAGAAACGCCGAGGAAACAGTGCCCAGCACAATGGCCTTAAGTGATTCTCTTCTGTCCATATAGTTCAGCTTTAACCTGTGCTTAGATGTTTTGCTTTTTCATTTGATCGACAATGTACTCCGATGCCCGCATGGACAGCGCCAGGATGGTCCAGGTGATGTTCTTGTCGCCCTGCGACACGAACTGCCCTCCGTCTACGCAGAAGAGCGTCTTGCTGTCGTGGGCCTGGCTCCATTTGTTCAGCGCCGACTTCTTCGGGTCGTTGCCCATGCGCACAGTGCCTGCCTCGTGTATGATCTTTCCCGGTGCGGCAAGGCCCCAATTATTATGCGGACCGGCATCGCCGCCCGATGTGATGATGGCACCCATCTCGTGCAGGATCTCCTTGAAGGTGGTGTTCATGTGCTTGGCCTGGTTTATCTCATAGTCAGAGTACTTCACGTTGAAGCGCAGCACCGGAATGCCGTATTTATCCACCACGTTCGGGTCGATCTCGCAGTAATTGCTCTCAAACGCAATGGCCTCCCCGCGACCGGCCATCCCGACGCCCGCGCCATACATGAAACGGTAATCCGCCTTAAGCGATTTGCCGTAGCCGCCCGCCTCTTTGGTGCTGCCGTTTACCTGCAGTTTACCATTCAAACTCTCAATGCCCCAGCCAAAGCCGTAGGCCGGCTGCTGCATGCCTCCCCAATACTCTATATGATACCCTCTCGGGAAATCAAGCTTCTTGTTGTCCAGCCACCAGGGTGTGTACACGTGCATGCCGCCTACACCGTCTTCGTTGTAGCGCTTGCGGCCCATCAGTTCGGGCAGCACGCCGCTGACGGAGGCGCCGGTGGAGTCGTGCAGGTACTTGCCCACCACGTCGCTGGAGTTGGCCAGGCCGTTCGGGTGGCGGCGGGAGACGGAGTTGAGCAGCAGGCGCGCGCTCTCGCACGCGCTGGCGGCCAGTATCACCACGCGCCCGTTCACCTGATAGTCCAGCATATCCTCCTTGTTCACGTAAGACACGCCCGTTGCCAAGCCTTCCGAGTTCGTGATTACCTCCCGCGCCATCGCATTGGGCACAACATCCACGTTCCCGGTGGCTACGGCAGGCTTTACCAAACAGGAGCCAGCGGAGAAATCAGCGTATACTTTGCAGCTGCGCCCGCACTGCGCGCAGTAAAAGCACTGCCCGCGCTCCTCGTTTATTTTTTTGGTGAGGATGGACAAGCGGGAGGGGATAACCGGGATGCCAATGCCCTGGGCGGCTTTCTTTATCTTCAGCTCGTGCAGGCGCGGCAGGGGCGGCGGCAGGAAAATACCGTCCGGCTCATTCTCCAGCCCTTCGTTGGTGCCGAACACGCCGATCAATCTGTCTACCTTGTCATAGTAGGGCTTGACATCTTCGTAGCCGATGGGCCAGTCTTCGCCCAGCCCGTCAATGCTTCTGTGCTTAAAGTCCTTCGGCCCGAAACGGAGCGATATACGACCCCAGTGGTTGGTCCTTCCACCCAACATCCGGGCGCGCCACCAGTCCCATTCGGTTCCGTCTACCTTGGTATAGGGCTCGCCGTCTATCTCCCAGCCCCAGTAGCAGCCGTCAAAATCACCGAAGGGCCTGAACTTGGTGCTGGCCCCTCTCCTCGGGGATTCCCACGGGTTCTTCAGCTGTGCGGAGTCCGTGGCGGGGTCGAACATAGCGCCCGCTTCGAGCAGGCATACTTTTAAACCCGCGTTAGCCAGTACATAGGCAGCCATACCGCCACCGGCTCCAGAACCTACGATCACAGCATCGTATTTCTTAGGTTCTTCTTTGATCTGATAATCTGCCATATAAACGTATACAAGTCAGAGGTTAGAATTTGAACCCATAGCATGCCGGGGCTGAGGTCAGCAATGCCGGCTTCAGGTACAACTGCCCGCGCTGCTACAGAGTTTGCCTCTGCTATGATACAAATTTACAGCGTGAAGTGCAACGCATCAGCCATAAATGACACTTAAAGCAGGCTTAAACGCACAGTACATTCAGGTCATGGCTAACCACCTGTCATAGGGCCTGAAGGCGGAGGGGCCGCTGCAGGCACTCAGGATGGCTATCGTAAACAGAAACTATGACCGGGCAGTACGCCACCTGCCAGAATGTGGAAGGCAAGCGCGTAAACGGCTTTTAAAGGATGAGTTCTACTTGGAGCGGGACTTTGCCCTCCACCTGGAAGCCTTGGAGGTGATCGGTGAGTCAGTGGGCATCTATAGCAGTCAGCGCCCCCACCCCTCGTGTGATTGCCTGAGCGGGTGCACTTCTAGCGGGAGCAGGAGGTAAAACATTGAGAAAAAACCTCCAGCACAAACGCATCGGAGGTCTCAGATTGAAAAGTAGTTTTGTTTTAAACAAATCGACCTACTTCAGGACTCAACTTTATATATGCCGCTGTCAATTACTCGGCCTCATAACGGCGGTATGTTGCCTTTTTCTGGCTTGCCACGACTTAGAAGGCTGAGAGGGACCCTTGTGCTTGTGAAGGGTCAAGCTTGGGTTAAGAACTCCTGAAGTATATAAATCATATATAAATAGCCCGTTGAATTTTTCTACCCCGCTCTGCGAAAGGTGGTTCATATCTGAAAAGTCGGCAGAGGATATAAGTGATAACCCTTTCCTTTCGTTATAATCAAAATAAGGGATATTGTTCTCTTTGGCAATCTTGGCGATAGTGTTTGTATAATTGGCGTAATTGATGACTTTACGCTTATACTCCTTTGTGACAGGAGTCATAACCAGTATCAGTTTCTTGTTGCGGGACTCACACAAGGCAATAATCTTTTGCAGGTATTCTAGCTGCAAATCGTGAAGCGTGGCGTTCTGAGGCTCTATCTCACCAAGTTTTTTAGGATCTAACTTATTCTTTGTTATTAGCGATTCCGAAAAACCGCCTGGAATATACCTGGCGTCTTTAAATTCTTTTTGCCTGATCTCGTGAAGCGGGGTCCGCAGCCTTGTGATGCACGCTGCAAACAGGGTGCCATATACGGGCGCGTTTTTCAGATCGAACACCATCTCAAGCGTGTTCTCGTCCAGATCCGAATTAGAGACGATATCTATGGAGGGCTCCACCCCATCATTCTTGCCTACCCCCCAGTACAGATCCAGTACGATATACTCAGGATTGAGTGTTGGCAGGTATTCCTCTAATAAGTAGTATGTGTTAAAAAGCGTTTGGGCGGAAGTGCCCAGGTTGAAAGCTTTCAATCCGGAGCTTTCAAAAATCCTGACATCAAAACCCCTGTATACCTGAGACGATCCAACAAACAGAATGTCCACATCGGACACCCTTTCTGCTTCTTTCAACCGTAGCAAAGTGTACCCCCGGCCCCCAGGGATGTACAAAGCATTAGGAAGCCAGCTCCTGAAATTATTGGCCCCTACAGAAGGCACAAAGCTTGAGTAGAGAAATATAATAAATGAATAGAAGAGGAGAGTTGTTACAACTACCACCAAGCCTCTCAAAAAGAATAGCTTCTGCATCCTAGAACTGGAAGTATATAAACTCAGACTCGGAGAAACTGCCAAACAGCAAAATAGAGGCAAGCAAAAAGTTATAAGCTGCCACCCGAACGGGAAAGGGGTATCTTGAGATTCTCAGGCGCAGGCTTCCGCTCCTCTGTGAAAGTTCTATAACAACAAGCACAAGAATAGCCGCCACCCCGAGCACAAATACTTCTCTGTTTTGCCCTAGGTAAAGCAGAACGCCCCTTTCTGCGTGTTTATTTAGCACGATGGCTTGGGCGGTTTCAGTTAAGCTGCTGAAAAGATGCGTGGTAATATACAACGCATCGCCTATTGTGTTGGCCCTGAAAAATATCCAGGCTAGGCACACTAAGGCGAAAGTAGTACCAGTTTGTACGGCCTTGCAGTACGGTGCCTGCTGAACCAACCCGATGGCATCCATGGCTGCGTTGCGCCGTTCCTTTGTCAACTCCGCGATTACCAGGTAAAATCCGTGGAGTCCCCCCCACACCAGGAAGGTCCAGTTGGCCCCGTGCCACAACCCGCTCACCAGGAACACGATGAACAGGTTATAATACCAGCGCCATTTCACCACACGGTTGCCCCCCAGCGGGATATAGACGTAATCACGGAACCAAGTGGACAGGGAGATGTGCCAGCGAGCCCAAAATTCCTGAATCGACTTTGAAAAGTACGGCCTGCGGAAATTATCCATCAGTCTAAAACCCATCACTTGCGCTGAACCAATGGCAATATCGGAGTAACCAGAAAAGTCGCAGTAGATTTGGAAGGCGAAGAAAACCGTGGCCAGAATAAGCGGGATGCCCTCGTAATCTGTCGGGTTGTTGTACACCTGGTTTACCATCACCGCCAACCGGTCGGCAATCACTATCTTCTTGAACAGGCCCCACGCCATCAGCTTGAGGCCATTGGCCGCATTCTGATAATTGAAGTCGTGCCTCTCCTTCAACTGGTTTAGCAGGTTGCCTGCGCGCTCAATGGGGCCTGCTACAAGCTGCGGGAAGAAAGTTACGAACAGAGCAAAGATGCCAAAGTGTTTCTCCGCTTTGATCCTTCCATGGTACACATCTATGGAGTAGCTCATTGTCTGGAAGGTATAGAACGAAATGCCCATTGGCAGCAGTAATTCAAAGGCCGGGGCAGCGTATTCCATCCCTAAGAGGTGCGCCAGGTCGGCTGCAGCCCCATTGAAAAAGTTATAGTATTTAAAGATAAATAGGATGCCCAGGTTCGAAAAAAGGCTGAGCCAAAGCCACGGCTTTCGCTTGGATTTCTCACTGTCCATATACCGGTCCATCATCCGGCTGCATACGTAGTCAATGGAGGTGGATATAACCAGTATGATGGCATAGTCCACACGCCAGAACATGTAGAATGTATAACTGGCAATAAGCAGCAGTAACCACCGGAAGCGATAAGGCAACAGGAAATAGAGCCCTGCCACGGCCGGGAAAAAGACAAGAAACTCAATGGAGTTAAACAGCATATGAAGCCTGATTAAGTCTTGATGGTGTTACAACTACCTATCAGCGCTTATTACAAGTACCTATAGATACTAATTAGACTATTGATGAGTTGCGCACAAATTACTACTTTTTCTTTAAATAAGCATGTGCCCCGGAAATCAGATTAAAAGTACCTGAGCCGAACTGTCTTGAGTCGCGAAAACAGAAAGGCCCGAGCCATACATGGTTCGGGCCTTTCATTAAAATGTTCATAGGAGGAAATGCTCCTATGACTAAAGCTTTTTGCCTGATAAGGATTACTTCGCCTCGTTATAGCGGCGTGTCACCTCTTCCCAGTTCACTACGTTCCAGAAGGCGCTGATATAATCGGGGCGTCGGTTCTGGTAGTTCAGGTAATACGCGTGCTCCCACACGTCGAGGCCAAGGATAGGCTGTCCGCCGCAAGCCTGATCCACGTTCATGATGGGAGAGTCCTGGTTAGCGGTGGAGCATATGGTCAGTTTGCCGCCGTCCACGCAGAGCCAGGCCCAGCCAGAGCCGAAGCGCGTAGCCGCAGCTTTATTGAATTCTTCTTTGAAAGCATCAAAAGAACCGAAAGCGCTTTTGATGGCATCTGCCAGTTCGCCGGATGGCTGGCCGCCGCCGTTTGGAGACAGGACTGTCCAGAACAGGTTGTGGTTGTAGTAGCCGCCGCCGTTGTTGCGTACAGCTGTGTTGCCATTTACATTCTTCAGAATCTCTTCTATGGATTTGTTCTCCATGTCAGTTCCCTGAATCGCATTGTTCAGGTTGGTTGTATAGGCCTGATGGTGCTTTGTATGGTGGATCTCCATGGTGCGCGCGTCGATGTGCGGCTCCAGGGCGTCGTAAGCATAAGGTAGTTTCGGAAGTTCGAAAGCCATAGTTTTATGTGGTTTATAGGTTGAAAAATGATGTTCATACACTTGTTATAGGTGTACGTCTTGGTTTCAAAGTTAGTTAATTTCTTTTAGCCGCAAAGAAAGCGGCCATCAGGTCGGCGCACTCCTGCGCCATAATGCCACTGACCATTTCGGTTTTGGGGTGCAGCAGATTCCCCACCCGTCTATAACCGCGCTTGGGCTCCGATGTTCCGAACACCACCCGCTTCAGCTGCGCCCAGTAGCTGGCGCCGGCACACATCACGCAGGGCTCCACGGTTACAAACAAGGTGCAGTCGTGGAGGTACTTATTGCCCAGGTACTCGGATGCGGCGGTGAAGGCCAGCATTTCGGCGTGCGCCGTTACGTCATTCAGTTTCTCGGTCTGGTTATAGGCTTTGGCGATGATGCGGTTGTTCGCCACGATCACAGCACCGATCGGCACCTCGCCCTCCGCATAAGCCTGTTTGGCCTGCGTGTAAGCCTGCTGCATAAAGCTCTCGTCGCTGTAGATGGATAGAAAGTCTGTGGCCATGGGTTTGAGTTTAAGTGGAGCCGGCTTTTGCCGACCGCCTTATATATAGATGGGGCATACCCTGCAGGCTTTGCCCCTGAAGGCCCGGGCAGCTCGCGTACAGGTGGCATCCCCGCAAAATTAAGAGATAAGCACGGCGAATCAAAAGCCAGGCGCAGCGGCTTCGCTGGAATCTGAAACGGCTGCTTACCTGGCCTTCACCACTCCCAAACCGACGATGACAATCTCCTCCGCCAGGTAAACGGGCTGGTGGGGAGCATCGGCTAAAAGTTTCTCGTGTACTTCCGTCAGATGATCCTTCGGTAAAGGCAGTTCGTTTCCGTCTGCCCCACGCATCTGAAATGTGAAGGGGAACAGGTACGTGGAAGAAACAGGGCTTCCGTTGATTTCAGCAGGCTTCCACCGGGTCATTAACCTCAACACGCGCGCACCTTCCTTCTCAAAGTATGGGCTATCCGTGTGCGCCGCTTTTATATCACGCACTCTGCCTTCCGCATCAATGGTTACCTGCATGATGGCACGGCCAACGTTTTTGGCTATATGTGCCTGCGAAGGATACCGGGCATTCTGGGCCAGTAACTTCAACAGCCCTTCTTCTCCGCCCGGGTACTCAGGTGCTGTCACTTCATCAGCCGGTACAGAGGTGTTTTGCTGTGCCGGGGCCTGCGCGGAGGATGGTAGGGAGCTTTGGCCCTGAACGAAAGAGGGTGTTCCTGACGACAGGAAAAGCAGGAAGGCGATGAAAAGGAGAGTTGTTGGCATTTGGCTCAGTTGGCTTGGTAGTCCTGTTTAATAGAGGAGCTTACGGGGTATGAATATAGCGCTATTTAAAGACTTTGCACCGCCTGTTGCGTTTTAGCGCGAAAAAGCCCCTCCTGAAAGGAGAGGCTTTGGAATGTATAGGCCATGAACTTTACTTGATGTTGATGGAGCCCATGATCTCGCGGGCCGGCTGTTGCCAGTCGTTCTTCATCATAAAGGGCACATGCAGCGTGAAGATCATCAGTTGATTTCCGGTGATGGTGTACTGCACGATGCTGTACTTCTGCATCGGCGCCAGGTTCGTGGTGCCGCGCTCATCCTCCACCGACGATACAAACTCAAACACGATAAAGTCCTTGCCTTTGATCTGAGTCACTTCCTGCCGTATAAAGTCCACCTTGCTGAAGGTCTCCAGCAGGTTTGCCTTGTAAAACTCGCGCAGCATGTCCAGGTCCTTTTCCCTGAACTGCGACTTTTTCTGCGTCACGCTGAAGTCAACCTGGCCGTTCGGGCTCGTATATACGGCCAGCGGCTTGGTAGCGGCCGGGTATTTGCGGGCGATGCCATCGTCCGGCAGCGGCGTGAAATCCTGCGGCAGCATTACGCTAAGCTCCTTGCTGATCTGTACTTTCTTCAGCTTGGGTTGGGCAAAGGCAACACCGGCCAAAAAAATAACGGCTAAAAAAGCTATATATCTTAAGTTCATGTGTTTCGGTAGGCAAAGCTGTTAACGAGCGGGCAAGATTACCCAGAGTGTTTTTATGCAATTACTCTGCCAAAGTCTCTAACGATTTACATACCCTGCACATTGCGTAGGCAATATCTTCTGCGGCTGGATGCCGTTAATAGAAGACGTGAGACTTCGGGCGCAGCACACACTCCCATATATATAGAGGCGCTGCCATGGCAACATGGCTGCTTTGCACTGCGCGTAGCTTTAGCCTCAGGCAAAGTCTGGCAGGGGCTGTTTTATAACCAATCACTAAAACCATACAATCATGCTTGAAAACATCATCAACAATATGAAAGGGCAGCTGACAGGTGAGCTGCAGAGCAAATACAACCTGGAGCCTGAGAAGGCCAACAAGTCAGTGGACCTGGCCAAAGACAACCTGATGGACGAGATGAAGGCCCGCGCCGGCAGCGGCGATTTCGGCGGCATTATGGATGTGCTGAAAGGTAACAAAGGGGCCACTGAAAGCCCGGCCATCAACAACGCTATCCAGAAATATGTTGGCGACCTGACAACCAAATTAGGAATCCCGGCATCAGTCGCCAGCCAGGTGGCGCCGTTTGTGATGACGTTTATCATGAACAGGTTTGCGAGTAAAGTCACCTCTGAGGGCATGGGGCAATCCGACATTATGAGCAGTTTGCTGGGCGGCGGCATCAAAGACGCCGTTACCAAAGGCATCGGCGGAAAACTGGGCGGCCTGTTTAAGTAACAGGGCGTTGCTTTAGCTTTATGGTGTTATAAATTAAAGAAGCCATCCCCATGGGGGGTGGCTTCTTTGGTAACGTCATTTAGGTTGCTTGGGTCGGAAAGGCGTTTCCCCCTTGAAAAACAAGAACGCCTTATTGCCAGGACATGTATTTGCCTTCCTGCAATGCTTTTATATATAAGTTATATGCCGCGTCCTTACACGGCGCATATTGTCTCGTTCTACGCTGGCCTTGGCAGGTTTCCCGCCTGGCAAACACCACGGTATATGCCGTTCCTGTGCCCGCTTTGTACCTGCTGCATACCGCATACACGCCAGCTATTATAGAAAGCTTTTTAGGCCATATCATTATTCTGCGGGCTACAGCTACGGGGTTTCCGGGATGCGATTCCTTACTCTTTACCCCTTATAACGAGGTATTACAGCGTCTCTGATAGGTTTATGGGTTGTATTTAAAATAAATTATACCAACCAAGGGCCTTTATCTACCAACCCTAAGCACAGGTTGATATAGCACCGAAACCCATATACCAACAACATGCCTGTGGTTTAAAATTGGTTGCATGGCCGAAGTCTGCTACTTTTGCAGCTTCTGCTGAAAAGTACCTTGCGTTCAGGGCCGGCAGTAAGCGTAACGCCGGATTCGATGACTGAAAGTGTACCAAACCTTTTCTTTAAGTTCCTGAAGTTTGGACTGGTGGGTTTCTCCGGCCTGCTGCTTGATTTCGGGGTGACCTATATAGCCAAGGAAAAACTGCGCTGGAACAAGTACATCGCCAACAGCCTGGGTTTCCTGTTGGCCAGCGGCAGTAACTATTACCTCAACCGCGTCTGGACCTTTCACAGCCTGGACCCTGAGATTGGCTGGCAGTTCTCGAAGTTCCTGTTTGTGGCGGTGGTCGGGCTGCTGCTCAACAACCTGATCGTATACCTGCTCACGGACCGCGCCAGGCTCAACTTTTATATCGCCAAGTTCGGCGCCATCGTGCTGGTGTTCTTCTGGAATTTTTCGGTTAACTATATCTATACCTTCACGAGGTAGGGCGGTTAGGGTAGCACCCGGTAGATCTGCACATGCTCGTCTTTGTGCACGCGCGGGTTCAGCAGGTGCAGCAACTGGTCATACAGGGAGGGGGTGATGGTATGCTCCATCTTTAGGTTCGGGAACAGGCTGTGCAGGCGCGCCATGCGCTCTTCCAGGTCGTCGGTGCCCACCACTACCACATAATCCGGCTTGTAGGCCGAGGCGGTTATTTCCTGCTGCAGTTCCTGCGGCGTCTTGTCTTCGTTCAGGGTGTAAGCCATCACAAAATCCGCTGGGAGTTGCTTCCGGCCCTGCAGGTACTCCTCCCACACCATGTCTTCATCCAGTATATACTTGTCATACTCGGCGCTCATGTGGCCCAGGTAAAAGAGCGGTGGCTTTTTTACGCTGTGGTTACCGAACTCCAGTACCACGCCGTCCAGGTCTGGCTTCTCCGACAGGTACACCAACGGAGCCACGCGGCTCTTTTTGGTATAGGTAAAGGCCATTCCTACCGTGGCCAGAATGTTCAGCGCCCAGAAAAAGCCCCAACTCCAGGCCAGCAGCCTGCGCCGGCGGTGCCAGAATGCGGAGGTCTTCACAAACTGCTGCCACCCGATCACGCCCAGGATCATGATCAGCGGGAGCAGCGGAAGGATAAACCGCTCCTGCTTGTTCGGGAAAAGCGAGTGCGCCACAAAAAAGAGCAGACCGCCCCAGAAAAGCTTCGGTGCCAGTCTGGCGGTGCGGGCGTAGCCCAGCACCAGAAACACACTAACGGGCGGCACCAGGAAACCAAGTATCGTGAGGGCAAAGCGGTACACCGGGCCGGTGCTGAAGTTCTCCGCGTTCTCGGTGTTATACAGGAAATAGGCCACAATGGAGTGGAAGGGGTAGTCGAAGAAGATGAGGTCGATCACGCCCTGCACCAGGAAGGCGGCCACGGCGAAACCCACCAGCATCGCACCCGCCTCGCGCCACTGGCTGCGGTAGAGCAGCACCAGCCCGGCCCCGGCGCCGAACAGCACCGTGTGGTAGCGGATGGTAAAAGCGATGGCAAACAGGGCGCCTGCCCAGAAGTAGGGCATCACCCGCTTGCGAGCGGCCTGATCCTGCTTCACCATCAGGTAAAAAGCAGCCAGGTAAGGCGGTATGCACACCATCTCGACCAGGTTGCGCACGCTCATAAAGGGCATAAACCACACCAGCGCCAGCATCAGCCCCACCAGCCGCGCCTGCTGGGTGCCAGCGAGCCGCTCCGTGATCTTGTAGCCAAAGTACACCACCAGCAACGAGTACAGGCCGTGCAGCACCCGCACCACCGTCATCTTCACCTCCGGACTATAAACCCCCAGGGCCTCGAGTATATAGAGAATAACATAGTGAGCCAGCACGTACAGCATGCTGTGGCGGGGCGGCATCGGCTCGTTCAGCCACAGCGGCAGCCCGTCCAGCCAGCCCTGCGCAATCGTGATCACGTCGAAATGATCGTCGCTGAAGGCAAACCCCTTGGAGAAGAAGGCCGCGAGCAGGCGGATGACCAGGGCGAGCAGCAGGATGAAGGAGAGCGGGACCAGGTAACGGGTATGGACGGTGCCCGGGGCGGCTTTTCCGGCAGAAACCCCTGTGGTTGTTTTCGTAGAACTTTGCATGTGGCGGACGTAGTACTGCACAAATTTAAGGGGAATTAAAAAGAATTGGTGTTACCTTCGGCTTTTAAATTGAATAAAGAGCATGCTGACTCCTGTGAAGCCAAGACGAAAACGGCGGTTGCAGTTCATTCCGAAGTTGCTGCTGGCGTTAGGCGGAATGGGGCTGCTCCTATATGCAGCGCGCGAATTCTACTACGCCTCCCGCTACTCGGGTGCCGACGTGCTGGTGCTGGGCCATGCCGGCTCCGGCTTCTTTTCCCCACTGAACCCCTTCAACCCGTTGCCCCCCAACAGCAAGGCCTCCTTCTTAAAGGCGATGGCGCACGGGGCAGATGGCCTGGAAGTAGACGTGCAACTGAGCAAAGACGGCGTGCCCATCCTGTACCATGACGTGACGCTCGCCTCGTCGACCGTGTGGCAGGAGCCGGATACCATTGAGAACCTGCATGCGTCCGAGGTGGTGGGGCTGGCCTACAAGGGCGGTTTTATATATGACCTTTTCCATCAGGAAAAAATCATCACGCTGGAGGAGCTGCTGCAGCAACTCAGCGCCTACCCGGAGCAACCGTACCTGCACATCGACCTGCGCAACCACGACGACTCGCGCCACGGCTATTATGCCCGCACCCTGATGGCCCTGCTACGGCAATATGACTACCCGCTGCAGAGGCTCGCCTTTATTTCCCCGAACGCTGATTTCCTGGATGCCTTCCGCCACGAGGAGCCAAAGGCCACCTTGATGATCGACACGGGCGGCAATTTTGAGCAGGCCATGCAGACTATCCTGGCTCGCGGGTTCCAGGGGATTTGCGCCAACGGCCGCGACGTGAGTGCCGAGCAGGTGCAGGAGGCGAAGCAGCAGGGGCTGCAAGTGGTGCTGTTCGGGGGCAAGTCCAACTCCCGCATCGCGAAGATGATTGCCATGGAGCCAGACGCCATCCAGGTGAACGACGTGGCGGCCATGCGCCGGATGCTGGACTAACATCTTTTCCTGAACCAACCCATCAAAACTTACAAATCATTACATTTGCATTATACAGACACATTGATTGAAGCTATGCTCAGAACACACACTTGCGGCGAACTCCGCATATATAACAAGAATGAGGATGTTATCTTAACCGGCTGGGTGCAGCGCCTCCGCGACAAGGGCGGCATGGTGTGGGTGGATCTCCGCGACCGCTATGGCATTACGCAGCTTTCTTTCGAGGAAGGCATCACGCCGCCGGCCATCATCGAGCAGGCGCGTAACCTGGGTCGCGAGTTTGTGGTTCGGGCAACAGGCAAAGTAATCGAGCGTTTCTCCAAGAATGACAAAATACCGACCGGTGAGGTAGAAGTGAAGGTCTCGAAGCTGGAGATCCTCAATCCCTCCAAGCTTCCGCCGTTCATGATCGAGGACGAGACTGACGGCGGCGACGACCTGCGCATGCGGTACCGCTACCTCGACCTGCGCCGCGCCCCGGTGCGCCACAACCTGGAACTCCGCCACCGCATGATGCGCGAAGCCCGCCACTACCTCGACAGCCACTATTTCATCGAGGTGGAGACGCCGGTCCTGATCAAGTCCACGCCGGAGGGGGCCCGCGACTTTGTGGTGCCAAGCCGCATGAACCCGGGGGAGTTTTACGCCCTGCCGCAGTCGCCGCAAACGTTTAAGCAGCTGCTGATGGTGGCCGGTTTCGACAAGTATTTCCAGATCGTGAAATGCTTTCGCGATGAAGACCTGCGCGCCGACCGCCAGCCGGAATTCACGCAGATCGACTGCGAGATGTCGTTTGTGACGCAGGAAGACATTCTGAGCACCTTCGAAGGCTTCATCAAGCATATGTTTGCAGCGGTAAAAGGCATCGTGATCGACAAGCTGCCGCGCATGACCTACGCCGATGCCATGAAATTCTACGGCTCTGACAAGCCGGACACCCGCTTCGGCATGCGCTTCGTGGAGCTGAACGAGCTGGCCAAGCACAAAGGCTTCCCGGTGTTTGATCAGGCGGAGCTGGTGGTCGGCATCAATGCGAAAGGCGCGGCCGGCTACACCCGCAAACAACTCGACGAGCTGACCGATTTTGTGAAGCGCCCGCAGATCGGGGCCACCGGCCTGGTATATGCGCGCGTGGCGGAGGATGGCAGCATCAAATCGTCGGTGGATAAATTCTATACGGCAGAGGACCTGGCGGCATGGGGCATGGCCCTGGATGCGCAGCCCGGCGACCTGCTGCTGATCATGGCCGGTGCCGCCGAAAAAACCCGCAAGGCCCTGAATGAGCTTCGCCTCGAGATGGGCGAGCGCCTCGGCCTGCGCGACAAGAACGTGTTCTCGCCGCTGTGGGTCGTGGACTTCCCGCTGCTGGAGTGGGACGAGGCCACGCAGCGCTACCATGCCATGCACCATCCGTTCACCTCTCCGAAGCCAGAAGACCTGCACCTGATTAATTACCGGCCAGGCGATATCCGTGCCAACGCCTACGACATGGTGATCAACGGGGTGGAAGTTGGCGGCGGTTCGATCCGTATCCACGACCGGAAGTTGCAGGAGCAGATGTTCCACCTGCTGGGCTTCTCCAACGCAGAGGCAGAGGCGCAGTTCGGCTTCCTGATGAGCGCGTTTGAGTACGGGGCGCCGCCGCACGGGGGCATCGCCTTCGGCTTCGACAGACTTTGCTCGCTGTTTGGCGGCGCAGACTCTATCCGGGACTTCATCGCTTTCCCGAAGAACAACTCGGGCCGCGACGTGATGATCGACGCCCCGTCGCCGATCTCGGACGTGCAGTTAGACGAGCTTCATATCCGTCTGAAGCACCTGCACCGCTAAGCGGGGCCGGATTATATATAAATTCCACTACCAAGGTGAAAATAGCCGCGCAGGAGCACGAGTTAAAGACAGGGGAAAAGGTCCTGATCCGGGAGGGGAACGTGGCCGATTCAGGAGCGTTGCTGGAAACCGTGCGGGAATATGTGCTTACGAGCCGCTACCTGATCATCGCCCCCGAAGAGCTGGAGCAAACGGTGGCGGATGAGGCAAAGTGGATCCGGGAACTGCGCCTGAACCCGAACTCTTTGCTGCTGCTGGCCCTGCACAACGGAGAGGTGATCGGCAACCTCGACCTGACCGGAAGCGAGGAGGAGTTCGAAGACCAGTCAGGCTTGATCACCATGGGCATGCTGCAGGAGTACCAGAACAAGGGCCTGGGCTCTATTTTGTTGCGCGAGGCGGTGGCGTGGGCCCGGCAGAACCACAAGCTGCAGGTACTCTGCCTGCAGGTGGAGCGGGCCAACAAAAGCGCGGTGCGGCTATATCAGAAAGCAGGCTTCAAGATGGAGGGAAAGCAGCCGGATGTAGCGCCCGAGGACCAGGTGGACTATGGCGAGCGCATCATCATGACGCTGAACCTTTAATATGGGGCGACATTGGGTTTGATATGCCTCGGAACATTGATCTGTTAGCGGCCTATCAGGTGGGGAATGCCTTTATAGCTCCGAAACCAGTTTGCCGCCGAGGAAATGCGTTAAAGTATCAAGAGTCAGTGCCAGTGGCTGCTACCACTGGCTTCACCACCCGCTTCTACAACCGGAAAAGGAGGCATTCGGCGCTAAAATTCTTGACGCCTTGCCCATAGGAAAACCTGCTGCGCAACCAGGCTTTGGCTGCCTGAGAAAAGCCTTCGATAAAATACTGCAATTTCAAGCGCATGGTTGACCAAACACTCGCAGGAGCTGCGCACGCTCCGAGGTTTTGGCAACAGCCTATATATGTTTACTTCGCCTGCGCTGTAGGGTCATGCCTTGCCTTGTACGAGGCAACGCCGGCATCCAGAAAGCGAACGAAATTCTCTACGCTCAGGTCGTAGGCGATGGATTTTACCAGCACGTTCTCCTGCGCGTCCATCAGCACGTAATAAGGCTGCGCGTTCACATTAAATTTCGTAATCTGATAATCGGCGTTTTGCTTCCCAATGCTGGTCTTCTCTTTGTTGTCGTAGCTGCTGGTATACCATTCCACCTCGGGCAGTTCTGTTTTATCATCCACGTAGAGCGCAACAATCACGTAATTCTCCTGCAGGCGCTGTAGCACCGCCGGATCGGACCAGACATTGGCCTCCATCTCACGGCAGTTCACGCAGCCGTGGCCGGTAAAGTCAATAAAGATAGGTTTCCCTTGCTCTGCCGCGCATTCTTTCGCCTGCTCCAGGTCGAAGTACCCTTGCAGCCCGTGCGGGAGTTCGAATATATCGCCGTACTTTGGCTGACCGCACAACTGGTCGGTCACCGCGGTTGCGCCCCCGCTGCTGCTCCGGCGGAACATGCTGTTCAGGTCAAAATCGTGGGTAGACTGCGGCGGCAGGTAACCGGCCAGCGCCTTCAAAGGGGCACCGAACAAGCCTGGTACCAGGTACACCACAAAGCCAAAGGTGGCGATCGCCAGGAAGAGGCGCGGCACGCTTATATAGGGCAAGTCAGAATCATGTGAGAACTTGAGCTTGCCCAGCAGGTAAAAGCCCATCAGCGTGAAGATCACAATCCAGAGGGCGATATATACCTCCCGGTCCAGAATCCCCCAGTGGTACACCTGGTCGGCCACGCTCAGGAATTTCAGGGCCAGGGCCAGCTCAATGAAACCAAGTACTACTTTCACGGAGTTCAGCCAACCGCCGGACCTGGGCAGACTGCTGAGCCACGACGGGAAAACGGCAAATAAAGTAAAGGGGAGCGCAAAGGCCAGTGAGAAGCCGAACATGCCGGCAACCGGCCGTATGGTTTCGCCGCCGGCTGAGGCCACGAGTATACTTCCCACGATGGGGCCGGTGCAGGAAAATGAAACCAGCGCCAACGTGAATGCCATAAAAAAGACCCCCAGCCAGCCTCCTTTATCCGCCTGCGCGTCCACTTTCGTGAGCCACGAACTGGGCAGCGTAATCTCGAACATGCCGAAGAACGACATGGCAAAGAGCAGGAAGATAGCGAAGAACAGCAGGTTGGGCAACCAGTGCGTGCTGATAAAGTTAGCCCCGTCTGCCCCGAAGAGCTTGGCTACTACCGTACCGATGAGGGTGTAGATGGCAATAATCGACAGCCCGTATACCAGCGCTTTCAGTACGGCCTGCCCCCTGCTGCCGCTGCTGCCAGTGAAAAAACTCACTGTCATGGGCACCATCGGGAATACGCACGGCGTCAGGAGCGCCACCAGCCCGGAGCCGAAAGCGATGAGCATAAAGGCCCACAGCCCCTCCTCCCCGCCTACCGGCTCCGGTACGGGCGCCGTGAGATCAGCAGCAAGCGCCTCAACGGCCGGATTTTCGGGTGTGCCTGCGCCCAGCGCGAAGGCAGGCGGTGCTTCGGCCTCGCTGCTGTCGGGTATATCCTGCAGAGAGGCCGTTTCTGATTTGGATTCCTGAGGGGCCGGACGGGCCGGTACCTGCGCTGGCACGCGCTGCGCTGCTTCTCCCGCCTCCTTGCCTGCTGCGGGCCGTGAAGCTGGTGTGGCAGCGGCCGTTACGTTTATCTGCTTGTTTGTGAAGGCGAAGGTGTCGTCGAATGGGATACACTGCCCGGTGACATCGGTGCATACCTGGTACTCGTAGCTGCCTTTCACCTCCAGATCGGGCTGCAATACGCGTATCTTCTGCCGGAACTGTGCCGTGCCCGTAAAGTAGGTGTACTCCCCTTCCCATATGTCGTCGTACTTTTTTTTGGGGTTGACAGGCTTCACTTTGCCCACCAGTTCGAAGGAAGGGTGTTTCTGAAAAGTGAATTCGGTTACCATCGGCCCCAGGTCCGGGTCAAAGTCCGAGGAATACAGGTACCAGTCCTTGTCAATCTTCACATTAAAGACAAGCTCCACTTCCTCCCCCACGGCCACCTGTTTATCAGAAACATCGTAGCTCCAGGTAGCGGGTTTCAGCACTTGAGCCTGCGTCAGCAGTGCCACCAGGCAGAGCAGCCAGGTAGCCACTAACTTTATTCCTGCTTTATTCTCGAATCTCATAAAATCTGGTTCATCTGTATATCCGGCGGCGGCAGTTGCAGCCGCCGCAGTTCCCTTTGCCAATCGTGCTGCAAAAATAGGTATTTTTGTACTGATCCTGCGCCTTCGTCCGCTGTGTCCGGATAAACAACAACTATCTTGCCCTTAACGTTGCCTGCCCTGCCACATATTACCCGGTCCAAATGCGATTAATCTCTTTTCAGCGCCTGAAACCAACCTTGTAATTTAATATCTCTTTATTATTTCCCTGCCACAGTACAATTAGCAGTCGCTGCACATCCTCCTGTTTCCGTTTAAAGGGCATTTAAGCGATAATCAGAATTTTTAATACAATAAAGGGGCTTATTCTAATGCAATATTTCATAAGTATTTAACAATTATTATATAAGAAAACAACTATAGTTAAACATTTTCCGTATTAGGTTATATATACAAATGTTTCACCAGTTAAAGAAGAAGCTACACCCTCTGATGCAGGACATTCACGGAGAAAGAGCAGAAACAGCCAAACCTTTAGAATTTAATATCAAATTTCCTTGTAATATTTACATCGCTCAAAGCCCTTAACGCATCGGAATATGGATACAACTTTACACAGCTATGTTGACTTTACCCTCCAGACAGAGTGTGGCAAAACCTTCGAAAATGTTTTCAAGGTGATAAAGTTGGTGCGCGATGAGAAGCATAACTTCCATGTAGTTTACAAGACTTTTTCGGATGAATATATCTATTCCTTCTGCAATCCCTTTCAGGACGAGTTAATCTCCAATGTCTACAGAATAATCTCTGAGCCGGAGGCGAAGCAGATTTTTCTGCACCACCTGTCTCAGGACAACGCCCGCGAGTTGTTCACTACCGCCAAGGCGATCCCTGCGCAGTTGCGCTCCTGATTTACATTGCAAGTCTGAGACAAAAAGGTGCTTTGCGGCACCTTTTTGTTTTTCCGGCATCTGATAAAATCTATATATAAAATGCCCGTTTGGCGCGTGTCAGGGCAGTTTATAGAATGTTTCAGCAGCAGCGCGCCGTCCTCTTGTAGCAAAAGCACGTATTTTACTTAATTTTACACCTTTGCTGCTACATAACAGCAGACACTCCCTATGGCGTTAGATATTCTTTTAACCATATTCCTGGTCCTTCTGAACGGTTTCTTTGTTGCGGCTGAGTTTGCCATCGTCAAGGTGCGCTCCTCGCAGATCGAGCTTCGGGCGCAGGCTGGTAACACCATGGCCAAAATGGCGCAGAACATGCTCACCCACCTCGATGCTTACCTCTCGGCCACGCAGCTGGGCATCACGCTTGCCTCGCTTGGTTTGGGTTGGATCGGGGAAAGCGTCGTGTCGCAGATTGTGATCAACGTGATGGAGTTTTTCGGCTTCGGGGGAAGTGAGGAACTGGCGCACCAGATCGCCCTGCCTATCTCCTTTGCCATTATCACGGTGCTGCACATTGTGTTCGGTGAGCTTGCCCCAAAGTCGCTGGCTATCCAGCGCTCTGAGTCCACGGCGTTGGCCATTGCCTTCCCGCTCCGGTTCTTCTACATTGTGTTCAAGCCGTTTATATGGCTGCTGAACGGTTTCGCCAACTTAGTGCTGCGCGCAATGGGCATACACGCGGTGCACGGCGCCGAGGTACACTCTGCCGAGGAACTCCGGCTCCTGTTTGAGCAGAGCGTGGAGAGCGGCGCCATCCAGGATGCGCACCACCAGCTGATTGAGAACGTGTTTGAGTTTAATGAGCGCATGGTGAAGCAGATTCTGGTGCCGCGCACCAAGATGGTGGCTGTGGATGTGAACATCTCCGAGCACGAGCTGATGGAGTTGATCTTTAACGAGGGCTACTCGCGCCTCCCCGTTTACAACGGCAACATCGACAACATTGTCGGCATCCTGTATGTGAAAGACATCCTGAGCATCGTGCGCCGCGGTGAGCCCATCGTGATTGAGCAACTGATGCGGCCCGCCTACTTTGTGCCGGAGACCAAGAAAATCAACCTCCTGCTGAAGCAATTCCAGCGCCGCCATATGCACATGGCCGTCGCCACCGATGAGTTCGGGGGCGTCTCGGGCATCGTCACCATCGAGGACATCATAGAGGAGCTGGTGGGCGAGATACAGGACGAGTACGACGAGGAAGTGCCGATTGTGGAGAAGATCGGCGACTTCGACTACAAGGTGAGCGGCGCCGCCACCATCTCCGATGCCAACGACTACCTGCCCTACCCGCTGCCCGAGGGCGAAGACTACGAGACGGTGGGCGGCCTGCTCAACGTGATCTACGGCCAGATTCCCGAGAACCTGAACGAGGTGACTGACTTTAACGAGTACGAGGTGCGGGTGCTGGAGAAGTCGGAGCGGCGTGTGGAGTGGGTGCTTTTGAAAGTGCGCCAGGAAGTACTGCAGGGAAACGAAGACTAACAATGAAGCGTCACGAAAGCATTGCCCCGATCTCCCGCCAGCACCACGAAGGACTGCTGGCGGCCCGGCTGCTGCAACACGGCGCGCCGCCTTACAAAGGCATGCCCACCACGGCCGCTGCCAAGCGTGACTATATCCTGGACCTGCTGCAGCGGCACCTGAGGCTGCATTTCACGCTGGAGGAGGCAACTGTTTTTGCGCTGGCCGCCGCCTTTTCTGAGGACCTGCGCCGGCAAACCGAGGAACTGCAGGCAGAGCACCGGCAACTGGAGGCGCTGATACTAGCGCTGCCCCAAATTACTGAAGACCTGCTGCCCGACAAGCTGCACGAGGTGGGGAAACTCCTGGAGCGGCACATCCGGAAAGAGGAGCGCGTGTTTTTTGAGCAGGTGCAGGGCGATATGACAGAGCAGGAACTACAGCAGTTGCAGGAAATGGTAGCCCGGCATATGCATTAATCCTTACGCTTTGCCCGTAAACCACCCGCTGTACAGCACGTAGTTGTTTGCTGTTTTCGCCAATCCTTCCACCTGCTCCGGGCTCAGCTGCTTCACTTTCCGGGCCGGAATGCCCGCATATATATAACCTGACTCGCAGACGGTGTTTTCCAGCACGATGGCGCCGGCCGCCACGATGCAGTTTTGCTGCACCAACGCATTATCCATTACAATGGCCCCCATCCCGATCAGCACGTTATCTTCCACAGTGCAGCCGTGCACAATGGCATTATGGCCCACCGACACGTTACTGCCAATGATAGTGGCGGCCCGCTGGTAGGTGCAATGAATGACGGCGCCGTCCTGTATGTTGGACCTGTTGCCGATGCGGATGCTGTTCACATCGCCGCGTATCACAGCGTTGAACCACACCGAGCACTCATTGCCTAAAATCACATCGCCTACAATCGTAGCGTTTTCGGCTATATAGCAATCGTGCCCCATTTGCGGCTTCACGCCTTTTACCGGTAGTATAACTGGCATATTTTTAATTTTGAATAAGTTTGAATGGCTTAATTGTTGATTGTTAGTTGTTGATTGTTGTTGGTTGTTTATATATAAGATGCTCCAAACGGCTCCTGCAGCTGCCATATTCTTCTATCCAATTCATGAATCAACAATTTAACAATTAAGCCATAAAGCCATTTAACAATCAACAACTAACAATCAGCAGCCAACAACCAACCATCAAATCAGCCGCTTCCAGGTGCCTTTCATATAGTTGTACTTGAGGGTGCTGGGCAGGGCCTTCCAGAAGTATTTGTTTACCTCCACCGCGAAGCTGGGTTGCATATAGCAGTTGATGGTGCAGCCTTCGCAGGCGGGCAGCCGCCCCTCCAGCCGCTTCAGTTCCTCCACCTCCCCAGATTTATATAGTTCAAATAGCTTCCCGTTGACGGGGTAGCTTTTGGTGCCCAGGTGATAGCAGGGCAGCACCAGCTCGTTTTCGGGGGAGATAACCAGCGTGGTGCTGGCGGCCTTGCAAACCGGGTCGGCTATATGGTTGCCACCGTCGCGGCGCAGTTGCAGAAAGCCCTCGTTCATATACACGCTCCTGCGTTTACCAAACGCTGTGAGGTAATCCAGTTCCTCCTCCGTCAGCTGCTCGCCGGTTTCCACGGTGTTGTATTCAAAGGCTGGGTTGATGATGAGCAGCAGCTTGTTCGGGAGAATAATCTTTTGATACACCTCCTCCAACTGGTGCAGGTTGCTCCGGAACACCGTGAACAGGATATCGGGCCGCTCCCCCAGCGCCTTCGCCACCGCAATCGACTCCATCACAAAATCATAGCAGGCCACCCCACGGCCTTTGTCGTGCTCGTCCTTGTCCGAGGAGTCCAGGGAGAAGTGCAGCATATCGACTTTGCCCTTCAGCCGCTCGGCCAGCTTGGGGTACAGCATGCCGTTGGTGGTGAGCGTGGTGATAAAGCCCATGTCGTGCGCCAGGCCCAGCATCTGGTCTATTTGGCGGTGCAGCAGCGGCTCGCCGCCCGTAAAGTCTATTACCTGCACCCCCAGGCGCTTCAGGTCGCGGAGGTTCTGGGCCACGTCCTCCAGGGTGATATAGGGCGATGGCTTTTCCCAGATATCGCAGAACGAGCACTTTGCGTTACAGCGGTAGGTAACGTAGTAGTTGCAAAGCACAGGTTTGGAGGTCAGGCGCATGTTCAGGTGTTGTCAGCTCAAAATTAGGGATTATGATCGGGAAATAAAGCAGACGCATGCCGCTGCCGTGCGTTATATAGGAATACGAAACAGAGCCGCAAAAAATGAAAAGACAGAACATCTCCTCCGGAGCCGTGTGGGAAGGCCAGGTGGGCTATAGCCGCGCTGTGCGCATGGGCAATATGGTAGAAGTGTCCGGCACCACCGCCACCGACGGCGACGGCGTGATCGGCATTGGCAACCCATATGAGCAGACCATATATGCGCTACGGAAAATAGAGCAGGCGCTGGCGCAGGCCGGGGCCTCGCTGGCCGATGTGGTGCGCACGCGCATTTACCTCACCGACATCAGCCAGTGGCAGGACGTGGGGCGAGCGCACGGGGAGTTCTTCCGGGATATAAAACCAGCCTCCACCATGGTGCAGGTCAGTGCGCTCATCCACCCCGACCACCTCGTTGAAATCGAAGCCACCGCCATCCTGCCGACATCCGCTTAAACGCACTGTAGCTATATATAAACGCTGCCCGGGCAACCGGTGGCAGGACTCCCCTCTCTTTGAAACTTTAAAAACCACCATCCCCTTGGGTACGGCTTTTGTCGTATAATACCAATTCTTGCCTGCAGCCGTTATAGGTAGGCAAATAACATTGACTTTAACTTAAAGGGATATGAAGAGAATCTTGCTATTGCTAGCATTTGTGGCGACAAGCGTGGCCGCCAATGCACAGATACAGGCAGGTGTGAAAGCAGGTTTGAGCACCGCCAACGTGAAAATACAGGAAGTACGCAACGACCCGTGGCAATACGCCAAAGCCGAGAACGTGACCGGCTACCATGCCGGCGCCTTTGTGCGGCTGCAGTTCGGCGGCCTGTTTCTGCAACCGGAGGCTGTCCTGACCTCCACGGGGGGCAAAGTGGAGATTTCGAGCGCAGACGACACCATGCCCGTGCATGTGGAGGACATCAAGTTCAACCGCCTGGATGTGCCGCTGCTGGTAGGATATAATTTCGGCAACGTATTCCGCGTGCAGGCCGGGCCGGTTGCCTCCTCCCTGCTCAGCGCCCGGCGCGAGGGGCAGAACATAAAAGAGTATATGAACAACTCGGACTGGGGCCTGCAGGCAGGCGTGGGCATAGACATCGGCAGCATTACCGCCGATGTGCGCTACGAGCGCATCAACCGCCAACTAACCAACCCCGACCAGCAAACGGGCATGGAGTTCAACAACCAGCAGTTTATCGTGAGCTTGGGTTATAAGCTGCTCAGGTAGCCCCGGAAGTGTCATAAGCCGAAGGCCGCTGGGTTATATTCCCCGGCGGCCTTCGGCTATATATGGTATATATGACGCGAATTTAAGGCGCCACCCATATATAAACAGTAGCCTTTTTGCCTCCGACGATAGAACTCCCCGCCGGACTTTACCTGAAAAGCCATACCTTCGCCTTTCGCCCATTCGCTTGCCATATGATGATACCAGCCTTACGCCCAGGCGATCGCATCGCCATCGTTGCCACTGCCCGAAGAATAACGCTCCCTGAAATAGAACTGGCGGTACGCACTTTCGAAAGCTGGGGGCTGGAGGTGGTGCTGGGCGAGACGATTGGCGCCAGCTACAACTATTTTTCCGGCGATGATGCCCTCCGCCTGCAGGACCTGCAACGGGCGCTGGACGACGAGCACATCAAAGCCATCGTGTGCGCGCGCGGCGGCTACGGCACCACCCGTATCATCGACCAGGTTGATTTCACGCAATTCAGGGAACACCCGAAGTGGCTCGTGGGCTTCAGCGACGTGACCACCCTGCACAGCCATATCCATACCCTGGGCATCGAGAGCGTACACGCTATCATGCCGCTCCTTTTCCCGCAGGCGGGCGCCACGGACTCCATTGAAACGCTTCGCAAGGTGTTGTTTGGAGAGGAAGTTATATATACCGTTGCTCCCCACAGCTTCAACCGCACCGGCACGGCCCAGGGGCAGCTGATCGGCGGAAACCTTTCGATCCTCGGCTCCCTCACCGGCACCCGATCCGATAGCAGCACCGCCGGCAAGATCCTTTTCCTTGAAGACCTGGACGAGTACCTCTACCACATCGACCGCATGCTGGTGCACCTCGACCGCAGCGGCAAGCTGGAGAACCTGGCGGGCTTGATCGTGGGCGATATGAGCGACATGAAAGACACCACTGTCCCGTTCGGGAAAACGGCCTATGAGATCATCCTGGAGCACACCGGCAAATACAACTACCCCGTGTGCTATGGCTTCCCGGTGGGGCACGAGCCGCTGAACCTGGCGCTGATCTGTGGCCGCGAGGCGGAACTGGAGGTGCAGCAGGAGGGGGTTAAAATGGCGTATATGCCTTCGGGCGGTGTCGTTCTGCGGCAAGGAAGCATCTGACACAAACCCGGTAGAGCGTACCCCGGTTCTTATACCATGCAACCACATCAACCGCTTTTCCGGTATATGGCCTGAAAGTTGCAGCAGAGGCTAATCCCAATCATTCCAACAAATGCCCTTTACTTTTTCGCACCCTGCTCTTATTTTGCCTGTGCATGCCGTTTCCAGGCGGTGGACATCTTTGACAGGGTTGGTAGCAGGCAGCATGGCTCCTGACTTCGAGAAATTTATAACCATGTCAGCGCATGACCCCCACAGCCATACCTGGCGCAGCATTTTCTACTTTAACCTGCCCATCGGGCTGCTGATCGCCTTTATCTTTCACCTGATCGTGCGGGACGCGCTGATTGATAACCTGCCGGTGTTTATGTCCAGGCGCCTGCGCAGGTTCAAGCACACCGACTGGGTGGGTTATTTCAAGCAGCATTACCCGGTCGTTATCGGCTCGGTGCTACTAGGCGCCGCCTCCCACATTTTCTGGGACAGCTTCACGCACAAGGGCGGCCGCGCGGACGACTGGCTGCCCTTTATGCTCAACAGCATATACATCGGAGGTGAGGAAGTATCCGCTTTCTATATCATGCAACGGGTAAGCTCCCTGGTGGGTGCCTATGTCATATTATATGCGATCCTCAAATTGCCCCCGGCGCCTGTAATGCCCGGGCAAGACAGCATACTTCCTTTTTGGCTTACTGTAGTAGCCGTGGCCATAGCTGTTGCCGGCCTTAAGTTCTGGCTCGGGGAGCATGCGGACCGGGACTTGGTCTATATCTATATAGCAGCTTTGCTTGTAGGTCTGGTGGGAGCTTCACTCATTCTGAAAAGGCGCAGGATTCGGACATAAGACGGCGGGCGGGGCATATTATCGCCTGATCAGCACTGCCCGCTCTTTCCTTTGCACGAGGCGCCAAATAGCAGAAGCGCCACCCTTAAAACCATAAGGGTGGCGCTTCTGCTTAATATATCTCTTACAACTTACTGCACTGTGCCCAGGGCAGCATCCGCAGTAATAAAGCCAGCCCCTGCTTCCTCAGCTTTCCAATCGGGCAAAAGAACAGCAGCGGCCTCTAAAACACTCTCTGCCTGGTCTGCTCTCAGGGCCGGGTTCTCCTGTGCCATCAGTGCCACAATGCCGGCTACGTGTGGGCTCGCCATCGAGGTGCCGGACAGGTAATAGTAGGACAGGTTGCCACTGTTGTTTTGATAGGGGCCTACTATGTTAGAACCGGGGGCCGTTACATCCAGGTCTTGTCCTGATCGTGCAATGCTGGAGTAGGAGGCGATATAGTAGGGGTTCGGATCCAGTGTCTCTGGCACATCCAGGGCATACCACCAGGCGGGAACGCTGAACTCTGCTTTAAGACCCGCGCTTGCCACGCTGATGACAGGGGCGTACGCGCCCGGGTAACCCATCCCCGCTTTGCCGCTGTTACCGGCAGAGGCGACAATGATCACACCTTGCGCGATGGCATAATCAACCGCAGCTTTCTCGACAGCATCCAGCGCGCCGCCTCCCAGGCTCATGTTCACCACCACAGGAGAATCCTTCAATGGACCTGCTTTCAGGTTAGCCATATACACGATGCCGCGTGCGATTACCGAAGACCAGCCGGAGCCGTTCTGGTTCAACACCTTCACCGGAATGATCGTTGCTTTAGGCGCAACGCCGTTGATGGCCGTGCCTCTGAGGTTAAAGCCAATAATGGTGCTGGTTACGTGCGTGCCGTGCGAATTCTGATCATGCTCCCACTTATTTGGCTGCTCCGCCACATTACCAACATTCACTGCACCGCCCCCTCCAAACGATTTCGCGTATTGCGTGGCAATCCGCTCCTCAGGAAAGTACTGCCGCCACGAATCGAGCAGGCCGGTATCCAGCACGCCGACATACACACCGGTTGCATCCTGCTGCACCGTGCGGCCCTCGCCGAGCTCCGTCACGTTCACGGCATCCAGGTTCCAGGTATTCAGGCCGCCCGTGAAATCGGCAACAGACACGGCATCCACGGGGGCGCCCTTTCTCTCGGCGTCCGGGTTAGCCATATCCACATACGCTAAACTCTGGATAATCTCCAGCTTATCGGCTGCCACGAGCATTGTCAATGCGTTGATCTCAGGAATGACTTCCTTCACAGTGCCGTATCGCTTCAGCTCGCTCAGGATATTTTCCGTAACAGGCGCTTTGAGCAGGATGTTAACTCCCAGCATTCCTTTTGCCTGCTGCACATCCGCCAGTTGCCCCAGTTCCGTCGCAGGGGCCACTGATTCATCCGGGGCGCTTTCACAAGCCGATAGCAAAGCAACGGAGGAAGCAACCGCCAGCACAGACAGTGACCTTCTGAACAGACTGCGCTTGCCTGCATGCACGAGGTGCGATAACAATAAAGTATTTTTCTTCATAACCTTCTTTTATGTTTAGATATGAATATAAGGAAATATATCCTACTATGCATACAATATATTGCAATAATTTATTATTATAATATTATTTTTAATATATATAGAATTGCGATTTTACGACAACAAACTCAGCCGTTAATCCGGCAATTGCCTTGTCGCGGTGTGCCCGCACCCCGCTAAGCACAAAATCAGCGTAGCTTTAAATTACAAGCTTGTCTGACCGGCGAGCTGCCGCGGGTGGTTAGCCGGTTTCAGTTCAGTAGCGTAAATAAAATGCAGGGCGTGCATCAGAAAGAAGCTTGTATGACAGATGTACCCAAGAGAGCTATTTGATAAGGTAGAAGCCGAGAAGTCACTCCCGCCCGGAGATGAGGAGCGGTTTAACGGCATGGGCGTGATGGGGCTTCCGTTTGAGTCGGGGCATGTGCTGGCGCTTCGCCATTTTGTAGCCTCGTCTGTTGGGAAAGGCTACACGTCGGTTTGGCACAGAAACCCGGCAAAGGAGTGGTCCTTTTATGCTGACCACGACCCCAGGCTAACCTGCACCAGGTATTTCGGTAAAGAGGCGAAGCATACCTATATAGAACCCGTTGTGATCGAGTGGCTCGACGACTTCAGTTTTCAGGTCAGCATCCGGCGTGTAGACCTCACCTGGTTTGTGAGAGCGTCCTCCACTCCTGCCACCATCCTCCTGAACGGGATCGGCAGCCTGTTACCTGACAGTGCCTGGAAAAACGGCTTTATCCTCGGGCTGATGGGGAAGGTAGCAAGCGCGACGCTGGGCGTGGCGAAAATCGGCCTAACCGGCATTGTGCCAAACGGGCAGCACTTTACAGCAAACCCCAAAACGATTTGGACAATCAAAGAGAGCCATGCCTCCATGAACGGCATCGACTTCGGGAAACCGGCACCACTGAAAGAACAAGCCGGGCTGGCTGACTTCTGGATTCCCCAAAAGGGCATACTCGCCTTCGGCCAGGCTTATTTTGATCCATATAACCCGCAAAAGCATTCTGCTGACACCACCAAGAGTTCTTCGCAAAGCAGTGCGGCATGACAGTGCTTACAAGCATGCTGTTAACCGGGCTTACTCTCAGGCCGCCTGGTCTATCCCCTTCTCCCGCACATCGTGGAAGTAGTTGCAGATGCCGCGAAGCACACACGCCTCACATTTGGGGCTGAAGAAGGTGCAAACCCGCTGGCCGTGCCAGAACAGGTGCTTGTGGAAGTTGAAGAGTTCGACGGCGTCTTTGGGCAGCATCTGGAGCAGCAGGTTGTGGGCTTTGTTGGCCGTTACCTTCGCCCCGATTAGCCCCACGCGCTGGCTTACCCGGAAAACGTGGGTATCGACGGGTAGCAAGGGTTTTTTAAAGTTGAAGAGCAGGAGCAGCGTCGCGGTCTTTAGCCCTACGCCCGGCAGGCGCGTAAGCCAGGCCATCGCCTCATCCTCCGGCATGTCTTTCAGAAAATCGATGCTGATCTCGCCTTGTTCCTCCTTTATAATTCGCAATGTCTGTTGTATCTGAGGCGCTTTCTGGCCGGGATAGCGGGTGGTTTTGATGGCATCCGCCAGCTCGCCCGGGTCAGCATTCAGCACTCCTTCCCAATCGCCGAAGCGTTCCAGCATGGTGTGGTACGCCTTTTCCTCGTCGGCATGGGTGGTGCGGTGGGAGAGCATGGTCGAGATGAGCTCGTGCATGGGGCTGCGGCGGCTGTCGAGGGTCAGTCGCTTATATGCCCCGTTCAGAAGTTGGTGGGTCAGCAGCGTCTTTTCGGGCGGCGTCAGTGTGTGAGCATCCATGGGCAGCGTGTTTTCAGACCCCTGTTTACGGGTGCGGTGGCGCTTCTGTTAAAGCCGCTCCGGTATTAAAGCCGCTCTGGGCGAACCTAAATAATCCCAATTCCATCAACTTTTGCATCTTTGAGGCTTCGACTTTGCCATATGTGTATTAATCAGAAGAATATTATAACTATATACACAACCATTTTACATCTTTAGCGCTATACGTTTTAATCTTTATGGTATTGTCCCGATGACACTTTCTATAACACTCCTATGCAGATTAAATTTTTAGGGACAGGCGGCGCATTCGACACCGATTACCGCAACTCAGCCGCTCTGCTGGAGTTCAGAGGCATCCATATACTAATTGATTGTGGCTTTACTGTGTTCCCGACACTGGTAGAGAAGAACCTGATTGGGAAAGTAGAGTATATCCTGCTCACGCACCTGCACAACGACCACTGCGGCAGCCTCGCCAACCTGCTTTTATATAAGCGGATCATAGAGAAAAGCCCGCGGCCTGTTTTACTTTACCCTTCGGAGCAATTCAGGCAGCAGTTGTACCAGTTTCTGCAGATACAGGTAAAAGACCCGGAGAAGTATGCTGAGTTTGTGCCGCTTGACCAGGTAGAGGGTATCATCCCCATCGACACGTATGGGCAGCACGCGGAGGGCATGCAAAGCTACGCCTACATTTTCGACAACGAGACCCGCATCGTGTACTCCGGTGACCTGGGCAGGCCGGAGAGCCTGTTTGAGCGCCTGGAGCGACTCCCCGAGAAAAGAACCTGTGTTTTCCACGACATCACTTTTTCGGCCGACAACACCGGCCACACCTATTACAAAAAGCTGCTGCCCTATATGAACGGCATCAGTATGTTCGGCTATCACTGCGACCCCACCAAAAACCCGCACGACAACCCCATCCGGCTGGTATTTTACGAGAAGGCCCTGATGGCCTGACCGATATTCCCATATATGGCCGGGCCTCGAAAGCCTTGCTGCTGCGGCCGCAACAGCATTTGAGTACCTACCTATGGGGGGCAGGCGCGGCACGCCTCAAAACTATATCCTGTTGCAGGGGTTAATGCTGCGGAACAAAAAGCTTCGACAAGAGGTACCATGTAAGCATGACCGCGAATCCCGCCCTCAAACCTTCCTTCCTGCACCAGCCGCTGCACCTGCTATACAGTGCGTTGTTTACCGCTTTCTGGATTTATACCGGGCTTACTACGCCAGATATGAAGAACTGGCTGATGGAGAACACGCTCACGCTTTCAATGGTCATCTTCCTGGTGGCTTTTTACAACATCTTCCGCTTCTCCGACACCAGCTACACGCTCATCTTCCTTTTCCTGCTGCTGCACGTATATGGCAGCCAATACCAGTATGCTGAAAACCCGTTTGGGGAGTGGCTGAAAGCGCAACTGGACCAACAGCGAAACAACTACGACAGGATGGTGCACTTCGGGTTCGGGCTGTTGCTGGCTTACCCCATGCACGAGGTGCTGGCCGGCGCCTTAAAGGTGAGGAAATTCCTGAGCTACCTGCTGCCTGTGGAGTTCATCCTGTCGCTTAGCTCCATATATGAGGTGGTGGAGTGGCTTGTCGCTGATGTGGCTTACAGCGGCGCAGAGCAGGGCATGACTTTTTTAGGGATGCAGGGCGATATATGGGATGCGCAGAAAGACATTGCCCTGGCGTTTGCCGGCGGGCTGATCGCCATGAGTGTGGCATTCGCGCTGCGGAAAAATCAGGCAAGGCAACCGTAACGGGCGTACCGCCCGGCCTTGGATTATTGGGTAAGTTTATTCAGCCCACATCCGCCTAATTCGTGCAAGACATTTCTCTGCTGCGCTGCGTGGTCAAGCTGGATTAAACCGCCTTCTCTTTCTGCACGCAGTAAGCCCTAAACGGTCCCGGCTTAATTTGGCCTATATACACCTATACACACAGCATAAACTGCACGGCCTTTGTCCTGCTATAGGCACATATATAAAGTCAATTTTATTTCGATTCTGCGGCCACGCCCTTGCTGGTGAGCACCTCCACAGACGACTGGTCGAGGATGCGTTCGCAGGCGCTAAAGAAAGCCGTAATTAACACGCTGAGCAGGGCGATGTATATAACCTTTTTCATTTTAATAATAGCCTGTCCTGCCTACTGCAGCCACAGGAGTTCGATTTTGTGGGTAAATATAGTTGGCACAAAAAACCAGCCGCACCAAAGGGCGCGGCTGGCTTATAGTCAATATATACGTTTTGTTACAAGTCGCCTCTCTCAGCGGCCTTTTTCATTTTCTCGTTGGCGAAGATGGCGATTTCCACACGGCGGTTCTGACGTCGGCCGTCTTCAGTTGAGTTATCGGCAATCGGCTGCTCGGCGGCATAGCCCTGTGTCGTCATACGGCTACGGTCTACCCCCATAGAGGCGGCATAGTCGGCTACTGCCTGCGCACGGCGCTCAGAAAGCGGCTGGTTGATGGCAGGGGAACCCGTGTTGTCGGTATGCCCTTCAATCACAATGTTGGTGTCCGGGTACTTCTTCAGCGTTTCGGCCAGCTTAGCGATTTCGGTTTGCGCCCCGCTCTGCAGCTGTGCAGAGTTCGTATTGAAGAGGATACCCGAATCAAACGTGATTTTGATACCTTCCCCTACGCGTTCTACCTCGGCATTCTCCAGGTCTCGGCGCAGTTCCTCGGCCTGCTTGTCCATTCTACGGCCAATAATGGCACCGGTGGTACCGCCCACAGCGGCACCGATAATGGCACCCGCGGCCGTGTTACCGGCCACCCGGCCGATTACGCCGCCTACCACGGCACCAGAGCCTGCACCAATAATACCGCCTTTCGCGGTTTTACTCATGCCACCGCGGTCGTTGCCGGTGCTTGTGCCGGCTTGCTGGCTTGATGAACACGAGGTGGATAACAGGCCAAGAATGGCGAATATTGAGAGGTAAATCCTTAGGTTTTTCATGGTTTCCATTTTGTCTTTTGTTACGAGCCCGAAAGCTCAGTGGTAATTACTCCTTTAATTTTAAAATGTTTTCGTTAGAGGAGCTGCCTGATACGGTTTTCATGTTGCTGTCAGCTAACGCATCAGCACTGCACCCTGATCGTTAGCGCGTTATATAACCATTATTGCATACTTAAACGTCAGCAATGTTTTCAGGTTATCCTCCGTTACCGCTGCCAACTTATGATTAGCTGTGCAGCACCTGTAAAAAACAGCGCCCGCCGGTTTGCACCAGCAGACGCCGCCCTATAAAAACAGGAAAGTCCTTTATTCTTTTATCTCGCCGCTTTCAGCCGCCTGCTTCAGCTCTTCGTTCGCCACGATGATGATCTCCACGCGTCGGTTCTCCTGGCGGCCCTGTGCCGTGCTGTTGTCAGCTATCGGCTGGTCGTAGCTATAGCCTTTGGCCTGCAGGCGCGAGCCCTCCACACCCAGGCTACGGGCATAGGCAGCCACCGCCTCTGCACGGCGCTCCGACAGTTTCTGGTTCAGCTCGTAAGAGCCGGTGTTGTCGGTATGGCCCTCTATAATCACGTTGGTGCCGTCGTAGTCTTTCAGGGTGGTGGCCAGTTTCTCTACATCACGCTTGGCGGCGGCGCTCAGTTCTGCGGAGTTTACCGGGAAAAGGATACCGGAGTCGAAGTTCACGCGGATCGCCTCGCCCACGCGCTCTACTTTAGCGCCTTCCATTGATTTCTCCAGTTCCTCGGCCTGCTTGTCCATGCGCCGGCCGATAATGGCCCCCGTGGCCCCGCCTACGGCGGCTCCCACAATGGCACCGGCCGCTGTGTTGCCCAGCCTGTTACCGATCAAGCCCCCAATCACGGCGCCGCCACCAGCCCCGATCAGGCCGCCTTTGGTCGTTTTCTTCATGCCGGGCTTCGCTGCTTCCTGTTCTGCAGGGTCGGCGGTTTTGGCTTGTGTCGTTGTTTCTGTATTGCCCGAGCCTGCCACAGGTGCCGTTGTCTGGCACGAAGAGAAAAGTACAGTAGCGGCTAAAAGCGTGCTCAGGGATAGGTTTCTTAGTTTCATGATCTTAATCTGTAAATTTTGGCAATATAAGTGAATGTGGTTACGGTTAGGTGTTGATTGCGTCAAGAGGATGCATGCATGACTCACTGTTTACAACTCTTATGCCAAAACGCGCTTTACCCCGGTATATATATTTCGGCAGTCATATATTTTTCATGCTTTATTTTTAAAGTCATGACCCTGAAGCATATAGGCTATATAGAAACAGCACGGCCCGCTACGAGTAACGGGCCGTGCTGTTTCTATATAATAGCGCTAAGAGGCTTTGGAGGTAGCTCTGAGTTTTTTAGGCTTCTCGCTCTTCGGGGTCTCCTTCGGCATCACCATCTCCAGCAGGTCCGTAAGCTTTTGCTTCAGCGCCTTCCGGTCCACGATAAAGTCGAGGAAGCCGTGCTCCAGCACGAACTCAGCACTCTGGAAATCCTTGGGTAGGTCTTTGCCGATCGTTTCCCGGATTACGCGCGGACCCGCAAAACCGATCAGGGCGCCGGGCTCCGCAATGTTGAAGTCGCCCAGCATGGCATAGGAGGCTGTCACACCACCGGTGGTTGGGTCGGTCAGCAGGGATATATATGGCAGGCGCTCCTCTGAGAGCAGCGCCAGTTTGGCCGAGGTCTTGGCCATCTGCATCAGCGAGAAGCCGGCTTCCATCATGCGGGCGCCCCCCGATTTGGAGATCATCATAAAAGGGGTGCGGGTTTCGCGGGCGTGGTCTATGGCGCGGGAAATCTTCTCGCCCACCACCGAACCCATCGAACCGCCGATAAAGGCAAAGTCCATGCAGGCGATGGTAATGTTCTGGCCGTTCATTTTGCCGTAAGCCGTCCGGACGGCATCCTTCAGCCCTGTCTTCTTCTCTGTGGCGGCAATGCGCTGCGGATATGGCTTGGAGTCCACAAAGTTAAGCGGGTCTCCGGAGGTCAGGTTCCCGTCCAGTTCCGTGAATTTGTTGTCGTCGAACAGGATGGCGAAATACTCCTCTGACCCGATCCGGTCGTGGTAGTCGCACTTCACGCAGGTGTTCAGGTTTTTGCGGTGCTCGGCCATGCTGATCACGGCTTTGCACTCCGGGCACTTGTACCACAACCCATCCGGCGTCTCCTTTTTCTCCTCTGTGGGGGTATGGATTCCTTTTTCAACTCTTTTAAACCAAGGCATCATAGACAAAAGCGTGCTTGCTGCACTTTAAATTTTGGGTGTACACTTTTCTCGGCAAGTAAAGTGTGAAAATCGCATAACCTGCCTAAACAGCCTCGGAAGAAGGTACCGGAGAGGCAGGCTACAAAAATATGTAATTATCTGCAGTTGTGCTACACATTACGCCACTGTAATCTCGTTTGCCAGGTACACATCCTGCACGGCGTTCAGCAGTTCCACGCCTTCGGCAAACGGCCTTTGGAAAGCCCGGCGGCCCAGGATGAGCCCCATGCCGCCCGCGCGCTTGTTGATAACCGCCGTGCGCACCGACTGCTGCAGGTCAGAGGCTCCCTGCGACGCACCGCCTGAGTTAATGAGGCCGGCGCGGCCCATATAGCAATTCGCGACCTGGTAGCGGCACAGGTCAATCGGGTGTCCGGTGCTCAGCTCGGTGTACATCCTCTCGTCGTACTTGGAGAAATTGATGGCCTTGAACCCGCCGTTGTTCTCGGGCAGTTTCTGCTTGATGATATCGGCCTGAATGGTGACCCCTAAATGGTTGGCCTGCCCGGTGAGGTCGGCGGCCACGTGGTAGTCGGTGCCGTCCTTTTTGAAGGCGCTGTTGCGGGTGTAGCACCACAGGATGGTGGCCATGCCCAGCTGGTGCGCCCGCTCAAAGGCCGCCGCCACCTCTACCAGCTGCCGCGACGACTCCTCCGAGCCGAAGTAGATGGTAGCCCCCACGGCCGCCGCGCCCAGGTTCCAGGCATCCTCCACCGACCCGAACATGATCTGGTTGTATTTGGTGGGGTAAGTCAGCAGCTCGTTGTGGTTGATCTTGACGATGAACGGGATCTTGTGGGCGTACTTTCGGGACATCATGGCCAGAGTGCCGAAGGTGGTGGCCACAGCATTGCAGCCGCCCTCCAGCGCCAGCCTCAAAATGTTCTCCGGGTCGAAGTAGATCGGGTTCGGGGCAAACGAGGCGCCCGCCGTGTGCTCAATGCCCTGGTCGATGGGCAGGATGGATATATAGCCGGTGCCGGCAAGGCGGCCGTGGCTGTAGAGCTGCTGCAGGTTGCGCAACACCTGCGGGCTCCGGTTGGTCTGGGCAAAAACCCTGTCGATGAAATCCGGCCCCGGCAGGTGCAGCTGCGCCTTCGGGAACGTGTTGCTCTCGTACTGCAGCAGGCCCTCTGCATCAGCACCAAGTGTCGAAACAATGTTATCGTACGTCATCTGTCTTACTTTTAGTGACCAGAATACTTTACTTGTTTGTGTGTGCTTAAGTAGGTATACGGGAGGTTACGATCATCTGCACCGTGATTGTGCACATAAATGCGGGCCGGGCTTGGTTACCAGGCAGACATGCAGGCTGTTACTTAAAGTTTGCAGATAGTGAACGCTGCCGTACAAACTGAGGGAGAAACGACCTGCTGCTGTGCCTGCTATATATAGCCTTGCCCCCAACACATCTCCCGGGAGCCATGGTGCATAAGATGGAAAAGCCCTTCCTGCTGGCGAGGATGCAGGCCTGTGCAACACATCAAAAGCCCTGAAGCTGCGTTATATAAACATCGCAACTACTTAACCAGCAACAGACTTATGAGAAGAAACTTCCATTTCCCTACCCGGGCATTCCTGTCTTTCCTCTCCATGCTTTTAGTTGGGGCAGGGTTATATGGCTGCGCACCGTCCACCAGGATAACGGGCACCTGGAAAAACCCGGAGGTCGGCAACCGTGATTATGACAGGATCGTCGTCGCCGCTATCACGGATAACATCCGAGCCAGGCAGACGGTGGAAACCGACATGCAAACACAGCTCCAGCAGCGGGGCATCACCGCCATCAGAAGCATGGACCTGTTACCCCCGACTGTGAGCGAGGATGGCCCTGATGTGAACAAGCTGCTCCAGAAGATAAAAGACCAGGACTACGGCGCCATCCTGACGGTGGCCCTGCTGGACGAGGAAACGGAGACCCGTTACGTGCCGGGCAACTACGGCTATGCCCCGGTCACCCGGTTTGGCTGGTACGGCCGGTTCAGGGGCTATTATACCTACTGGCTGCCCACCCTCTACGAACCCGGTTATTATACCGAGGAGAAGATATACTTCTTGGAGACAAACCTATATGATGTGCACACAGAGAACCTGCTGTGGTCTGCCCAGTCTAAGTCGTACAGCCCGGCCAGCCTCCGGAAAGCCTCCGAAACGCTTGCCGAGTTAACCGCCAGCAGAATGGCCCAGGAGAACCTGATTAAGTAAAGACACACGGCATTAAAGCAGAAGAGGGAACCGCCGACGGCGGTTCCCTCTTCTGCTTTAATGCCGTGGCTGCATGCTATTCATTATATACAACGTGCAGCAGCGTTTGCCCTACCGCCTTCAGCGTGTTTTTGCTGATCACATCCATGTTGTCGGTGTGGCGGTGGTGGTACGGGCCGAAATAATCATCCGGGTTGTTCATGTTGTACTCAATGATATCAATCATGCGGATATTGCCGAACTTGTTCACGTAGTAGTGGTCGTCGATAATGGCCGGGGCATTCACGTATTTAAAGTAGTCGGAGTACCCGATGTTGTTTCCCGCCTTCCACACCTTGTTCACGATCTGGCGGGCAAACTGCATGGAATGGCCTTCGCGGGCAAAGCGGGCATTCTCGGCGCCCACCATATCCACCAGCACGCCGAAGTTGGCCCTGTAGTTGGGCACATGCTTGTTCTTGCTCCAGTACTGCGAGCCCAGGCACCAGGTATTGTCTTTGTAGGGCATGCCGCTGTTGTCCGGCTGCCCGTAGTCCTCCCCGTCGAAGAAGATCATATCCACGCCTATGTCCGGCTTTTGCTGCGCCGTGTGCAATGTGCGGGCAATCTCCAGCAACACGCCCACGCCGCTGGCGCCGTCGTTGGCACCTGCTATCGGCTTGTTTGGCTCGTTCTCGTCCTTGTCGGCCAGCGGGCGGGTGTCCCAGTGGGCGGCCAGCAGCACACGGTTTGCGGCACCGGGGTTGAAGGAGGCGATCACGTTGCGCAGGTTCAGGGTGGTGCCGTTGTAGGCCTCCATCTGGAACTTCTGCTCTTTCACCTCCGCGCCATACTCCTTCAGCTTTGCCACGATCCACTCGCCGGTGGCATAGTGGGCGGCGGTGTTCGGCACGCGCGGCCCGAAGGCTACCTGCTTCGCCACCAGGGCGTAGGCCGTGTCGGCGTTGAAGGCGGGCGCCTGCACCGTCGCTTTCTCCTCCTCTACCTTAGAGAGCTGCGCACTGCCTTTCTCTGCCGAGTCGCAACCGTTCATAAAAAGAAAGCCGCATAGGAGCAGTGCCAGCATATATAGGTTATTCTTCATAAGCCCAGTCAATTCCTGTTTTCAGGTCTTTGATCACGATGCCCTGCTTCTTCAGCTCGGCCCGGATCACGTCTACTTTGTCGTAATGTTTATTTTCTTTCGCTTCTTTGTAAAACTGCAGCACCAGGTCCAGCATCTCCTCCATATCACCCAGCGGCTCTTCCTGCAGCCCCAGCACATCCAGCACCAGCTCCTGGTAGGTATCCCGGATGGTGTCGAACGTTCCGCGCGTCAACTGCTCCATGCTGATCTGCCCCAGGTTCAGGCTGTTGATTTTCTTCAGCAGGTTAAAGAGCGAGGCGATGGTGCGGGCGGTGTTCAGATCGTCGTTCATGCCCCGGTAGCAGTCCTCGGTCAGCCGCAGCATTTCCTCGTTCAGCTTTTCATCCGGCTCCACAGCGGCCGTATTTTCCGGGTACTCCAGCTTTTTCAGCACGTTCAGGCCGTTCATCAGCTTGGTGTACCCCTTCCGGGCCGCCTGCAGCGCCTCATTGCTGAAGTCGAGCGTGCTGCGGTAGTGCGCCTGCAGGATAAAAAAGCGCACCGTCATCGGCGTGTAAGCCTGCTCCAGCATCTCGTGATTGCCGCTGAACAGCTCGCTCAGGTTGATGAAGTTGCCCAGCGACTTGCCCATCTTCTGCCCGTTCACCGTGATCATGTTGTTGTGGATCCAGTAGCGGGCGGCGTCGGTGTGGCTGTTGCTGGCCTGGCTCTGCGCTATCTCGCACTCGTGGTGCGGGAACATCAGGTCCAGTCCGCCCCCGTGTATATCAAAGGTTGTGCCTAAGTACTTGCGGCTCATGGCCGAGCACTCCAGGTGCCACCCCGGGAAGCCGTCGCTCCACGGCGAGGGCCAGCGCATGATGTGCGCCGGCGAGGCTTTTTTCCAAAGCGCGAAATCCACGGGTGATCGTTTATCATCCTGCCCCTCGGTGTCGCGGGTGTTGCCCAGCAGGTCATCGATGTTGCGGCCGGACAGCTTGCCGTAGTGATGGTCCTTGTTATAGGCTTTCACATCGAAGTAAATAGACCCGTTGACCTCGTACGCCAGCCCGTTGTCAATGATTTCCTGAATCATCCCGATCTGCTCGATGATATGGCCGGAGGCGCGCGGCTCTATATCCGGCGGCAGCACTTTCAGCTTCCGCAGCTCCTCGTGGTAGATGTTAGTATAGTGCTGCACCACCTCCATCGGCTCCAGGTGCTCCAGCTTGGCGCGTTTCTCGATCTTGTCTTCGCCCTCGTCCGCGTCGTTCTCCAGGTGGCCCACATCCGTTACGTTGCGCACGTAGCGCACCTTATACCCCTGGCTTTTGAGGAAGCGGTAGAGCACGTCGTAGGTCACGGCGCTGCGGGCATGGCCCAGGTGCGGCTCGCCATATACAGTAGGACCGCAGACGTACATCCCCACCAGCGGCGGGTGCAGCGGCTCAAACACTTCTTTCTTTCGCGTCAGCGTATTGTACAGGTTCAGTTTCTGTTGCATGGTCAAAATCACGTATGCTCACCAGGTGGTGTCGCACTTATATATAGGTTGCCCTTTCTTTCAGGTACGGGGCGATTAAAGTTCAAAGCTATGCATATTGCCTCCTATCTCCTAACGCGCCTCTTCCGTGCGTGGCTCCACCACATACGTAGCCGATATAGGATAATGATCAGAAAGGCCCATTTCGTGGTGCGTCTCAAACCCGACAGCCCGAAGCCCGCTTGTGTAAAACTGGTTATCGATGCGAAGAAAAGGCAGCGGCCCGTTGTACGTGGCGCCTATACCGGTACCTGCTTTCACAAAGGCATTCTCCATCACTTCGGCCAGTTCATTGTAGGTGTAGCTGAAGGGGATGTCGTTAAAGTCGCCGCACACAATCGCCCGGTACGGCGACTCGCGCACATGCTCCAACAGCATGTTGACCTGCTCCCCCCTGGCCACAAAGCCGTTTCGGAGGCGCCTTGCCAGGTTCCGCCCCTCCTTCTTAAAGCTCTCTTCGTTGCCGATGGCCGAGTAGGTGTTCTCAATGTCCTCCGACTTGATGCTCATCGACTGCAGGTGCGCCGCATAGATGCGCACCGTGTCGCCCTTCACATCCAGGTCCGTCCATATAACCCGGTTTGCGCTCGACTTGTTGAAATTAATCACCCCCTTCTCTATAATGGGGTAGATCGAAAAAATCGCAACCCCGATATCGCCCTTCTCCCGATCCACGTTGGCCACCGAAAAGAACCGGTGCTTGTTATACCGCACCCCGATCTTGCTGATCGTATTGTAGAGGTTAGAGTGGCGCTTGCTGTAAAACTCCTGCAGGCAGTACACATCCGCCGGGTGCTCCGCTATCCATTCGATCATTTCCTTTGCGGCCTCTGCCTCTTTCGGGGTCTGGCCCAGGTAGGCGTTAAACATGTGCGTGTTAAAGCTCAGCACCTGCAGGGCCTTAGCCCCTTTTGGCGGCTCCTGCTCAAAGTTGATGGCCAGCAGGCGGGCGTAGTAGTTCCAGCCGAGCAGCAGCACCGTCAGCGGCAGCACAAACAGCCACGAGCGGCTCAGCACCCAGTATAACAAAAAGAAGAAATTGAGCACGAGCGCCCCCGGCAGCGAGAACGCCACGAAGCCGGCTGGCCAGAACTCCTGCGGCGGCACCTGCAGGCACAGCACACCTGCCAGCAGCCAGAACACCACCCCGATGTTAAGGACAAGCCATATACGCCTGCGTATTTTTTTGAAGGAATCTGACACAAAAGCAAACTTACGAATTAAGAGATTATCTACCCTACGCCGGCAGACAGAAATATACAGGAACCCCGCTAATCCACATTTGGTTATATAGGCGTCAGCTCTGCGCAATACGAACTATTGCAACGGGGGCTTTGTTACAAATCAGGCTTCCCGGCAGCCTTGGGTTGCAGCAGGCTTTTGCCTTTACTTTTGCCACAATTTAGAGCATCGCAATAATTTAATAGAGGCAATGGCGGCACGGCATGTTGTTTATCTTAGGATTTTGTAGTAAATTTGCCATTATTTCTAAGGAGATGAGGGGACACGGAGTCCCCTTCTTTATTTCTTAAAGTTTGCTATGGCACTTACTGCAACAACCATAAGGAAGATGGCGGAGGCAAGCCTGCCGGAGCAGGACCTGTTTATCGTGGACGTGGCCGTGTCTGACACGCCGGTCCGCCCGAAGATAACGGTGCTTGCCGATGGCGAGCAGGGCATCACGATTGACCAGTGCGCCACCATCAGCCGCCGCATCAACAAGCAGATCGAGGAGATGCTGGGCGAGGAGGAAGCGAGCTATGTGCTGGAGGTAAGCTCGCCCGGCCTGGATTTCCCGCTCACGCAGCCGCAGCAGTTTAGGCGCAACCTGGGCCGCAGCCTGAAGCTGAGGCTGCAGGACGGCACCGAGAAAACAGGAAAGCTGGAGGAGGTGACCGGAACGGGCCTCAGCCTGCTGGAGGAAGTAAAACAAAAAGGCAAAAAGGCAACGTATGTGCCTGTGCAAATACCTTACGGGGATATTGTGAAAGCAAATGTTGTAATATCTTTTAAATGATAAAATAATGAATAGTTCAGTCCTGATCGAGTCGTTCTCGGAATTCGCGAAATTCAAGAACATTGACCGCCCGACCATGATGCGCATCCTGGAGGATGTGTTCCGCACCATGATCCGTAAGAAGTGGGGTACCGACGAGAACTTTGACATCATCCTTAACGTGGAGAAAGGTGACCTGGAGATATGGCGTAACCGCGAGATCGTGGACGACAACTCCGAGGACATCTGGGACCACGATAAGATCAGCCTTTCGGATGCCCGTAAGATTGAGCCTGACTTTGAGGTGGGTGAGGAAGTGTCGGAAGAGGTGAAACTGGAGGACTTTGGCCGCCGCGCCGTGCTCACAGCCCGCCAGACCCTGATCCAGCGCATCAAAGACATGGAGAAAGAGCTGGTTTTCCAGAAGTACAAAGACCAGGTGGGTGAGATCATCTCCGGGGAGGTGTACCAGGTGTGGAACCGCGAGGTGTTGCTGCTTGACCAGGAGGAAAACGAACTGCTGATACCGAAGGTAGAGCAGATCCCGAAAGACCGTTACCGCAAAGGCGACGTAGTGCGTGCCGTGGTGCAGCGTGTGGAGATCGTGAACGGAAACCCGAAGATCATCCTTTCCCGCACCTCCCCTGCGTTCCTGGAGCGCCTGTTCGAGAATGAGGTGCCGGAGATATACGACGGCCTCATCGCCATCAAAAAAATCGTGCGCGAGCCCGGCGAGCGAGCCAAGGTGGCCGTAGAGTCCTTCGATGACCGCATTGACCCCGTGGGTGCCTGCGTGGGCATGAAGGGCTCCCGCATACACAGCATTGTGCGCGAGTTGGAGAACGAGAACATCGACGTGATCAACTACACCGAAAACACCGAGCTATATATACAGCGCGCCCTTAGCCCCGCCAAGATCAGCAGCATGAAGATCGACGAGGAAAACGGCCGCGTGTCGGTGTTCCTGAAGCCGGACCAGGTATCGCTGGCCATCGGCAAAGGTGGGCAGAACATTAAGCTGGCGAGCCGTTTGGTTGGCCTCGAGATAGATGTGTTCCGTGAGTCTGAAAGTTACGAGGAGGACATCAGCCTGGAGGAATTCACGGATGAGATCGAGGACTGGGTGATCGCAGAACTCAGACGCATTGGCCTCGACACGGCGAAGAGCGTACTGGCTGTGAGCAAAGAGGATTTGCTGCGCCGCACCGAGCTGGAGGAGGAAACCATTGACGATGTGCTCTCGATCCTGCGCGAGGAGTTGGAAGAAGAAGACAATCAATAGTTGTGAGTTGCGTGCTGATCGCTTAATTTTGAAGTAATTACAGCAAAGCGAACCTATTTATCTCTGGCAAGGCAACTATATATTTATTAAGATCGAATTAAAAGACAGCATATTAGAACAAAATGGCAGAAGAACAAACAAGGAGGCTTAAACAGGTTGCGACAAAATTAAACATTGGTACCAATACCATTGTAGAGTACCTCTCTGCTAAAGGTTTTGACGTGGACAACAAACCCACGACCAAAATCACTGCGGAGCAGTTCAGTATGCTGGCGAAAGAGTACGCTTCCTCTATGCAGGACAAGCAGGAGGCAGAGGAAATAAACATTGGCAAGAAGCCGCAAAGCAACCAGGTGATCGACTCGGATAAGCCGTTTCACCAGGAGCCGAAGAAACAAAGCGAGCCTGAGCAGGAGATCCTGATAAAGAACGGCAGCCAGCACAAGCAGGAGGCACCGGCTGCGCCGGCCCCTAAGCCAGCGGCGGCACCGGCAGAGCCTGCCGCAAAACTTCCCGGCATAAAAGTGCTGGGCAAGATAGAGTTGGATGCCAAAGGCCGCCCCGTTCCGAAACAACCGGAGCCCGCAGCGGCGCCTGCTCCGGCACCGGCGCCAGAACCGACACCCGTTGCGGAGGCACCCAAGCCGGAAACTCCAAAGCAGGAAGTTGAGGCCCCTGCTCCTGAGCAGCCTGCCCCTGCCGCACCCGAGGCCCCTAAAGCCGCGGCACCGGAGCAGCAGGAAGCACCCGTATCAGCCAAGGCTCCTGAGGCTCCTGCCAAGCCAAAGGAACCCGAGGCTCCCGTAGCACAACCAGAAACTGCCCCGGCCGCTGCGAAGCCAGCCGCCGAAGCACCTCAAGCACCTGCCCCAGAGACGGCGCCACAGCAACCGGCCACTCCTGACGCAGAAAGTAACAAAGAAACCCAAGAGAACATAGAAAAGATTTCAGGAAGAGCAGACCAACTGAAAGGTCTGACGGTACTTGGCAAAATAGAATTGCCGGTAGAGTCGCGCAGAAAAGGATCTAAGCCGGTGGCGTCGTCAGACGACAAGAAAGGCAAGAAGAAAAAGCGCAAGCGCATTATTGTTGGCACAGAGGGTGCCGCGCAGGGCCAGCAGCAAGGCCAGGGTCCCGGACAGGGCAATCAACGGCCTACCGTTCCGGCCCAGCAACGTGGCGGCGGCGCGCAGCAGCGCCCGCCAAGGCCGGGAGGCGGAAGAGGTCCGCAGCGATCGAACGCCCCTGTTGGCAGGCCGGTTAAAACGGAAGTAACCGATAAGGAAATCCAGGAGCAGATTAAGGCGACGCTGGCGAAACTTAGCGGCGGCAAAGGCGGCGGCGGCGGAAACCGCGCCAAATACCGCCGCGAGAAGCGCTCTGCCATCGCCGATGCAACCGAAGAGCGCCGCATGGCGGAGCAGGCTGAGTCGAAGACGCTGCGTGTAACGGAGTTCGTGTCGGCCAACGACCTGGCGTCGCTGATGGACATCAGCGTGAACGAGGTAATCAAAGTGTGTATGCAGTTGGGCATGTTCGTGTCCATCAACCAGCGCCTTGACGCCGAAGCCATCACCATCATTGCAGATGAGTTCGGCTACGATGTCGACTTCATCACATCCGAGGACGAGCAGGCCCTGGAAGATATAACCGAGGAGAACGAGGAAGACCTGGAAGAGCGTGCGCCGATCGTCACGATCATGGGCCACGTTGACCACGGTAAAACCTCCCTGCTCGACTACATCCGGAACGCAAACGTGACAGCCGGTGAGGCCGGTGGTATTACGCAGCACATCGGTGCCTACAAGGTGCAGACCGAAAGCGGCCGTACCATCACCTTCCTCGATACCCCGGGCCACGAGGCCTTTACGGCGATGCGTGCCCGTGGTGCCAAGGTAACAGACGTGGTGATCATCGTGATCGCCGCTGACGACTCGGTGATGCCACAAACAAAAGAGGCGATCAACCACGCGCAGGCGGCCGGTTCGCCGATTATCATCGCGCTCAACAAAATAGACAAGCCAGGCGCCAACCCGGATAAAGTGCGCGAAGAGCTCGCCCAGATGAACATCCTGGTGGAAGAATGGGGCGGTAAGTACCAGTCGCAGGAGGTATCGGCTAAAACAGGCGCGGGTATCCCGGACCTGCTGGAGAAGGTATTGCTGGAGGCCGAGCTGCTCGAGCTGAAAGCGAACCCGGATCGCGCAGCGGTCGGAACCGTGATCGAAGCCTCCCTGGACAAAGGGCGTGGCTATGTGGCTACGATGCTGGTGCAGACAGGTACGCTCCATATCGGGGATATAGTATTGGCGGGATCGCATTACGGTAGAGTGAAGGCCATGACCAACCACCTCGGCAAGAAAATGAAAGAGGCCGGTCCGTCTACGCCGGTGCAGTTGCTCGGCCTGGACGGTGCGCCGCAGGCCGGTGACAAGTTCCTGGTGATGGAATCGGAGCGCGAGGCACGTGAAATTGCCTCTAACCGCTCACAGGTGCAGCGCGAGCAAAGCCTGCGTACCCGCAAGCACATCACGTTGGATGAAATCGGACGCCGCCTGGCCATTGGTACATTCAAGGAGCTGAACGTGATTGTGAAAGGCGACGTGGACGGATCGGTGGAAGCCCTTTCCGACTCCCTGCTGAAGCTGTCTACGCCTGAGGTGCAGGTGAGCATCATCAACAAAGGCGTGGGGGCCATTTCCGAGTCTGATGTGTTGCTGGCCTCTGCCTCCGACGCGATCATCATCGGTTTCCAGGTCCGCCCTTCGGTGAACGCCCGCAAGCTGGCAGAGCAGGAGCAGATCGACGTGCGCCTGTACTCGATCATCTACGATGCGATTAACGAGGTGAAAGACGCCATGGAAGGCATGCTGGCACCAACGCTGAAAGAAGAGATCACTGGTAACGCAGAAGTGCGTGACGTGTTTAAGATCACGAAAGTGGGTACCATCGCCGGTTGTATGGTAACGGATGGCACGATTCAGCGCAACGCCAAAGTAAGGCTGGTGCGCGACGGTATTGTGGTAATGGACGGCGAGATTCTCGCGCTGAAGCGCTTCAAGGACGATGTGTCCGAAGTAAGGCAGGGCTTTGAGTGCGGTATCAGCCTGAAGAACTACAACGACATCCAGGAAGGCGACGTGATTGAAGCGTACACTGAGAAAGAAGTGAAGCGAACGCTGTAGTAGCGTCGGCACTTATATATAAACAGGACGCCCCGGCTGCTCAGGTAGCCGGGGCGTCCTGTTTATATACCCCATGGTCAATAGATCAGAATTTATATATAGCAGCACATTAAACCATCATTCATATATGTGCCATTTCCTACCTGGAAAAGCCCCTCGTCCCGATCATCCGGGAAGTATCTTATGAGCAGTATGCGGGAAATGCCAGCGTCTCTCTAACAAGATATAGATCAGAATCATGTAGCTGATATCGCCTTGCCGGTAGTAAGTAAATGAAGGGAAGGCTACATGGTGAAGCGGCTATTCAGGACGGAGACAGAGCGGCGCCATATATAAAGCAGGCAGCGAGGCTCAACACCTGCCTCAATAATTGACCTTTCTGAACACAAAAGCGCCTGCCACGAAGAACGTGACAGGCGCTTTTTATATATGGAAGTAGCGTTGCTGCTACTGTGAACGGCGCAGGCGGCGTTTGTCGCGTCTGTGCTTCTTCATCATCTTCTCCTCTTTTTTCAGAATTTCCTTCATCCGCTTGCTGCGCGCGATCTTCTTTTTGTCGAAGGACTTGCGCCGGTCGTCCTCATAGGCGTTGAAGCGGGTGTCTAAGCCCTCTGCACGGCGGCTCACGGCGTCCACGGCGGCGGCCTTGGGCTCTGCCTTGGCAGTTCCCCAATACTCATCCTTGGTGGAGACGGTGCTGCTCTGGGAAGTCTGGGCCTTTGCCTCTGAGTAAAACAGAATAGTTGCGAGCGAAAACAGCAGCAGGGTTACTTTCATCATAGAATCTTATTCGCGTATCAGGGATATAACGTGGGTTCTTCTTAAAAAATTATGTTCTCCCATAACACGTAGTTTTACCGCAAAAGTTCTGCTATTTAAAATTATAGGAGAGGCCGATCCCCAATGTCTGCTTCAGTTGCATCCTCGGGCCTCTTCCGTCTGTGCTGCCATCGTCGTTCCGGTCTACCGCTACCTTTATGTCATCGTCGTAGATCAGGTGCGCGAACAGGCTGGCAGATATGTATTTGTTCACCTGGAAGTTCACGAGGTTTTCCCAGGCCACATCCACGTTCTGCGGGTTGCGCAGGTAATTGGTGAAGAGGTCGAGCTTGGACTGCAGCGTCACGTTCTGGACAATCTCGTTTTTATAGCGCACGTTTACATAACCGCCGAACTCCTTGCGGAAATGCTCCCCCGTACCCGGTACCGGGTCCCCTTCCACATCTTTCCCCGCCGGGGCCACCCCGAAGGCTCCCTGGTCTGCCAAAAACTGACTCTTCACCACCGTAAACTTGCCCGTAAACGGCGACAGGAACACCGACAGCTTCTCATTGGGCTTGTAGTCCATCCCCAGCGAGGTGAGGATATAGGCCGGGGCAAAAAAATCCGAGATCAGCGTGTCGCGCGAGGCGGTATAGGTGGGCGTGAGCTGGGTTTTCAGGTTCACCTGCGCGGTGTAAAACCAGTGCGCCGTGGCGCGGTACCCGTACTTCAGGTTCAGTTCCAGTTTATCGTCGCTTTTTTGCATGCGCCTGCCCTCCAGTTTCACCAGGCCGTAGGTAAAGTCGAGGGAGTTGTTCCAGGTGTTTTTCCCCTGTTCGTAATTGGCAAACATATTGGCGATGCCCAGCACGGAGAGCGAGTTCTGCCCCCCGGCGGCCCAGTTCGTCAGGCTCACCTGGCTGAAGTTAAGGGTGCCGGTGCCACCGAAATCCCATATGTTGGTGGTATCTGCGGCCGTATCCTGGGCAATGGCGCCGGAGAAGGGGCCGGAACATAAAAGAAAGGTAATGGAAAGAAAGAGAAGGGAAGGGAAATGTTTTAGCATGAACAGGGGCTTGCTTATACAACTTTGTTATCGGGCCGGGAGGCGGAGGCGTCGTTGTCTCCTTTCAGCAGGTCGCGTATCTCAGCCAGCAGCACTTCCTGCTTGTTAACAGGCGCGGCAGGCTTGGCCGCCTCGTTCTCGCGGATGCGGTTGATGGTGCGCACCAGCAGGAAAATGGCAAAGGCAATGATCAGGAAGTTGAAGACCGCCTGCAGGAAGTTGCCGTAGTTAAGGGTCACCGCCTGCTCCACCACCTCCCCGTTTTCCACCAGGGCATCGCGCAGCACCAGGTGCAGCCGCGAAAAGTTAACGTTGCTGACCAGCAGGCCCAGCGGCGGCATGATCACGTCGTCTACCAGCGACTTGGTGATGCCACCGAAGGCCGCGCCGATCACCACGCCGACGGCCAGGTCGATGACGTTGCCCTTGACGGCGAACTTCCTGAACTCTGAAAAAAATCCCATGTGCTTGTTTTACGCTGCAGTTAATAATGATTCTGCAAACATAGGGATTACGCGAGACTTTCCCAGCGCTCCCCGCCCCTCTCTCGTGATGGGCTCCTTTTTTAGGGCTTTAGGGAACAAATGAAATCACTATCTTTGCGAAAGTAAAAATTGGTTTTAACCGGAGTTAGATCAACGTATGGCTACATTCGAGAACCTGCTGCTTCACCTGGAAAACGGGATCCTGACGATCACCGTCAACAGGGCAGACAAACTGAACGCACTGAACATAGATACCGTCAAAGAGATAAGGACGGCCATGCAGCGGGTATATGACGACGCCGACGTGAAGGGCGTGATCATTACGGGTGCCGGCCCGAAGGCTTTTGTCGCCGGGGCTGACATCGCTGAGATCACGGAGCTGAGCGAGGTGACCGCGAGGAACTTCTCGGAGCGCGGGCAGGAGACGTTTGGCATGATTGAGCGCTGCAACAAGCCCGTGATAGCCGCTGTGAACGGCTTTGCCCTGGGCGGCGGCTGCGAGCTGGCCATGGCCTGCCATATGCGTGTTGCCAGCACCGGCGCCCGCTTCGGCCAGCCGGAAGTGAACCTGGGGCTGATACCCGGCTACGGCGGCACGCAGCGCCTGACGCAGCTGGTGGGCAAAGGCAAGGCGATGGAACTGCTGATGACCGGCGATATGGTGACGGCGGAAGAGGCCCTGGCACTTGGTCTGGCAAACTACGTGGTGGCGCCGGAAGAACTGCTGCCCCGTTGCGTGGAAATCCTGCAGAAGATCATGAGCAAGGCCCCGCTGGCCGTGGGCCTGGTGATTGAAGGCGTGAATGCCGTATATGACAAAGAGGAGAACGGCTACCAGACAGAGGCAAACGCCTTTGCCCGCTGCTGCGCCTCCGAGGACTTTGTGGAAGGCACCAACGCGTTTATGGAGAAGCGCAAGGCGGTTTTTAAAGGCATCTAATCTTCTCCTCCCCCCGACCCTCAACCCCATGACATGAGTATAGCCAAGAAATTGGTTGGGCAGACAGCCGCCTATGGATTAAGCAGCATCGTCGGCAGGGCCCTCAATTACCTGCTCGTACCCATCTACACGGCCGTTCTTCTAACAGAGGAATTCGGCGTGATGTCCTACCTGTACGCGGGAGTCGGTTTCTTCAACATCCTCTACACCTACGGCATGGAGACGGCCTTTTTCCGCTTCGCCAACAAGCCCGGGTCCGACCGAGACAAACTCTACAACCAGGTACTCAGCCTGATTATCTGCAGCAGCCTTCTTTTCACAACGGTACTCATCCTCGCCTCCGGGGCCATCGCCCGCTATATAGGCTTCCCTGAGCAGCAGGAGTATGTGGTATGGCTGGCGGTGATCCTCGCGGTGGATGCCATCGTAGCGATACCCTTTGCCAGGCTGCGGCTGCAAAACAAAGCGGTGAAGTTCGCCTCTGTCAAACTCGCCAACATCCTGCTTACGGTGGGGGCCAACATGTTTTTCCTGGTGCTTTGCCGCGCTATATATAACGGCGATTACCTGCAGGAACTGCGGCCGTTGGTCGCTTATATATACATCCCGGATTTCGGCATCGGCTATATCTTCCTGATCAACCTGGTGGCAAACGCCCTCATCATCCCCATGCTATGGAGAGAATTCGCAAGCTTCCGGCTGGAGCTGAACCTGGAACTGCTGCGCCCCATGCTGGTGTACGCCTACCCGCTGCTGTTCATGGGCCTGGCGGGCGCCGTGAACGAACTGCTCGACCGTATTCTCCTGCAGGAGTGGCTGCCGGAGGGCTTTTACCCCGGCAAAAGCAATTTCGACGCGATCGGTATATATAGCGCCTGCTACAAACTGGCCATTTTCATGACGCTGGCCATACAGGCTTTCCGTTACGCCGCCGAGCCGTTCTTCTTCTCGCAGGCCGAGGAGAAGGACTCGCCGCAGACATTTGCCTTCATCATGAAATGGTTTGTGATCGTGTGTGCCTTTATCTTCCTGTTCATCTCCGCCAACTTAGAAGACTTTGCCTTGTTTCTGCGCGGCGCCGATTACCGCGAGGGAATTATGGTGGTGCCGGTGCTGCTGCTGGCCAACCTGTTCCTGGGCGTTTACTACAACCTCTCGGTGTGGTTTAAGCTCACGGACAAGACAAAATTCGGCACCTATATCAGCTTTGGCGGCGCGACCATCACGATTATATTCAACCTGCTCCTGATCCCGGTTTTGGGCTATATGGGCTCGGCCATCGCCACGCTCGTCTGTTACTTCAGCATGGCGCTGGTCAGTTACCTCCTGGGCAACCGCCACTACCCCATCCCCTACCCGGTTAAAACCATCCTCGGCTACATCCTGCTGGCGGCGGGCCTGGTGTGGCTGGCGCTCGGGGTGGAGATCGCGAATTTCTGGCTGCGCCATCTGTACCACCTGGCTTTGTGTGCCGCCTTTGTCGTGGTGGTGGTGGTGCGCGAGCGGCCGCGCTTCGTTAAATTTTAATCCTTATATTGAAACATGATGCACACAGAAGAGCTTTTGGTTCACGTGATAAACCGGTCGAAACACGTGCTGCCGTCTTACCAGACCGCCCATTCGGCGGGCATGGACCTGCGGGCAAACCTGGAGGCGCCGGTTACGTTGAAGCCACTGCAGCGCGCCCTCATCCCGACGGGTTTATATATAGCCCTGCCGGAGGGGCACGAGGCGCAGATTCGCCCGCGCAGCGGCCTGGCCTACAAGCACGGCATTTCCATCGTGAACAGCCCGGGCACCATTGATGCCGATTACCGGGGTGAACTCAAGGTGCTGCTGGTCAACCTCTCGGATGAGGCGTTTGTGGTGGAGGACGGCGAGCGCATCGCCCAGCTGGTGGTGGCCCGGTATGAGCGCATTGCGTGGCAAGAGGCGGAGGAACTAAACGACACGGCACGTGGCGCTGGAGGCTACGGCAGCACCGGCACCAAATAATTTTTGTAACCCTGTCGCTTTTTCCCGTTATAAGAAGAAGCACCCTTTGGCATCCGGAGCATATACTACCCTGATTACGAAACCTATGTATAACAGCCACAGCGGCAGAAACTGCTCTGGCTATAATTCAAATCAATAAAAAACTATGAGAATAATCATACCAATGGCAGGCATGGGCAAGCGCATGCGTCCCCACACCTTAACTGTCCCTAAGCCCCTGATCCCGATTGCCGGCAAGCCTATCGTGCGGCGCCTGGTGGAGGACATCGCCAAAGTCTGCCACGAGCCCATCGAGGAGGTGGCGTTCATCATCGGGCATTTCGGCGAGAAGGTAGAGCAGAACCTGATCAAGATCGCGGAGGCCGTTGGCGCCAAAGGCAGCATCTATTACCAGGAGGAGGCCCTTGGCACGGCCCATGCCATCCTTTGCGCGCAGGAGTCTCTGCAGGGGAAAGTGGTGGTGGCCTTTGCCGACACGCTTTTCAAAGCCGACTTCCAGCTCGACACCAACGCCGACGGCACCATCTGGGTGCAGCGCGTGGAAGACCCGCGCCCGTTTGGCGTGATCAAGCTGAACGAGCAGAACGAGATCACCGATTTTGTGGAGAAGCCGGAGCACTTTGTGTCCGACCTGGCCATCATCGGCATCTACTATTTCCGCGACGGGGAGTACCTGCGCAGCGAGCTGCAGTACCTGCTCGACAACGACATCAAAGACAAGGGTGAGTTCCAGCTAACCAACGCGTTAGAGAACATGAAGAACAAAGGCACCACCTTTATCCCTGCCGTGATATCGGAGTGGCTCGACTGCGGAAATAAAAACGCAACCGTTTATACTAATCAACGCTATTTAGAGTATATAAAGGATGAGGAAGGCCTGGTGGCCTCGTCGGCGCAGCTGGAAAACGCGGTGGTTATCCCTCCTGTATACATTGGTGAGAATGTGCGCATTACGAATTCCGTGATCGGCCCACACGTTTCTATCGGCAACAACACGAATGTCTACAACTCAGTGGTAAGCAACTCAATTATCCAGGAAGATACTTCCCTTAAAAATGGCAATGTTGCAAACTCAATGCTTGGCAACTTTGTTGTGTTTGAGGGGCGCCAGTCTGACCTCAGCCTCGGCGACTTCAACACGCTTACAGAGTAGACCCATGACCACATTCAGAAACGTACTTTTAGCCTCTTGCTGCCTGGCCCTCGTAGCGACCGGAGAGAGCAACGCGCAGTCTTCTAAAAAGAAAGCGAAAGCTGCCACCGAAACAGCCCCGGCGCCAGCGGCGCAGGAACCTTCGGAACGGGACAGACAGGTGAGCGAGGCGTTGTTTCTGGATGGGATGAAATATTTTATGCTGGAGGACTACCAACAAGCCCTCCAGCTTTTTCAGAAAGCCTACACTGTTACGCCCAATAACGCCGCCTTAAATTACAAGATCGGCGAAACTTACCTGCAATTGCAAAATGCGGAGGCAGCCATGCCTTTTGCCAAGGCCGCCGTCGCCTTAGAAAAGCAGAACGCGTACTACTACCTGCTGGTAGCCCAGCTGCACACTGACAGGAAACAGTTTGATGAGGCCGCGCAGGCCTTCAACGACCTGCTGCGCAACGTGCCCAACTCCGAAGAATACCTTTTTAACCTCGCCGACCTCTACCTGTCGCAGTCGCGGTTTGATGATGCGCTGAAAACCTATGATCGCATCGAGAAGAAGTTCGGCGAAATGGAGCAGCTCCTCGTGAACCGCCAGCAGATATACCTGCGCCAGAAGAACATCGACAAGGCGGTTCAGGAAGGAAATAAGCTGCTGTCGTCAAACCCCACCGAGGTCCGCTATTTCCTGGCACAGGCCGAGCTGCTGAATGCCTCTAAAAAGCCGGATGAGGCGATCGCTGTTTTAGACAAGGCGCTCCGCATGGAGCCGAACAACCCCTTCGCCCACCTCATGCTCTCTGACCTGAACCGCCAGAAAGGCAATAAGGCCGCAGCTGAGAAAGAAGTGAAAACAGCGTTTGAAAGCCCACAACTGGACATAGACACCCGCGTGCGCATACTGGTGGATTTTATCCGCCAGTTGCCTAACCCGGAGATAGAGGGCGTGGCACTGGAACTGGCAGACCTGACGATCGAAACGCACCCGGAAGAGGCCAAGGCCTATGCTGTGGCCGGCGACCTGCAGACGATCACGGGCAAAAAAGAAGTGGCGCGCGACAATTACCTGAAAGCCGTAAAGCTCGACGACTCCCACTTTAAGATCTGGCAGCAGATCGTGCTGCTGGATGCTGAGCTGTCGCAGCCAGAGGCGATGGTGGAGCACTCGGAGAAGGCGCTCGAGCTTTTCCCGAACCAGGCTATTTTCTGGTTCTACAACGGCACCGGCCACCTCATCACGAAGGACTTTAAAAAGGCGGTGAAATCACTGGAGCACGGCAAGCGCCTGTCGGCTGGTGAACAACAGCTGCTGATGCAGTTTAACATGCAGTTGGGCGACGGCTATAATTCTTTGAAAGAATATACCAAGTCGAACGAGGCCTATGAGGCCGTGCTGGCACAGGACAAGGACAACGAGCACGTGCTCAACAACTACAGCTATTTCCTGTCGCTGCGCAACGAGAACCTGCCAAAGGCGGTTGAAATGGCGGAGCGCCTGGTAAAGCTGCACCCCACTAACCCCACCTACCTCGACACCTATGCCTGGGTGCTCTATAAAAACGGCAATTATACCGAAGCCCGCAAGTACCTGGAGCAGGCTGTTGCCATCTCTGACGATGCCACCATCGTGGAGCATTATGGCGATGTGCTGTTTAAGCTTGGGAAAAAAGAGGAGGCGGTGAGCCAGTGGCAGAAAGCTAAACTGAAGGGCGAAGCCTCTGCCTATATAGACAAGAAGATAAAAGACAAGAAACTCTATGAGTAAACCCCTTTTGCTTTGCCTGCTGGGGATTTTCCTGCTGGCAGGCTGCAAAAAAGAGGCAGTGCCCACTACTGCCTCCACCACTACAGAAAACATCGGTGCCGTAGAAGTAAGCAATTTCGATTTCAACTACCTCAGTTCCAAAGGCCAGATCACACTGAAAGACAACAACGACAACCTCTCCTCCGGTGTCACCATCCGGATGAAGAAAGACAGCGTGATCTGGATGTCGGTGCAGCCGGGCCTGGGCATTGAAGCCGCCCGGGTGATGCTGACCCAGGACTCGGTGTACATCGTGAACCGCCTGCAGAAAGAGTATGTGGCCGCCGATTACGCGTTCCTGCGCAACAAACTGCAGGTGGATGTGAGCTTTGAGCTGCTGCAGTCCATCCTGCTGGGCAATTACCAGTCGCAGGGCGCTGAAAAGGCACTGGACGAGGGAGACACGCAACACGTGCAACAGCTCCGCCAGAACCTGACCTTCGATTACTTTATCGGCCGGCTCAACAGCAAGCTGCTCCAGCTGAACGTGCAGGACAACAACACCGGCAACACCATTACGGTGAGGTATGATCGCTTTCAGGAGATCGGCCAAGTGCCTTTTGCGCATGGCCTGGCGGCAAAGGTGCTGCAAAAAGGCCAGGTGTCGGACTTCACGCTCACCCACAGCCGCATCACCGTCTCCGACGAAGTCCTCTCTTTTCCCTTCAGCGTACCAGCTGATTACGCACGCGCCGCGGTTAATTAATTCCCGGCGGCTGTTGGTTCTTCACTTATAGTTTTACCATCTTTGTAGACTTAGAGTAGAAGAACCACCCTTGTGATGAACGCCCTTTACAGATTCACTTTTTTCCTGCTGATCCTTTGCCTGCCGCTGGCTGCCCAAGCCCAGAAAAAGAAGAGCAAGGCGCAGCTGGAGAAAGAGAAGAAAGAAAACCTCTCCCGCATCAAAGAAGCCAACCGCATTCTGCAGCAGACCAAAAAGAAGAAAGAGGCTTCCATTGGCCAGCTTAATGCCATCAAGGAGAAAATAACGGTGCAAAAGGGCGTCATCAGCAACATCTCGCGCGAAATAAACTATATAGAGTCTGATGTCAGGGAGACGGAGGGAATTGTGGGTGCGTTACAGAACGATCTCGACAAGCTCAAGGCCGAATACGCCACCATGGTGTATGCCGCCTCCAAAACAGCCAACAGCTATAACAAGCTCATGTTCCTGTTTGCCTCCGACAACTTTAACCAGTTAGTCCGGCGCATGCGTTACCTGCAGCAGTACTCCGAGGCCCGCAAGAAGCAGGTGGAGCAGATAAACAAGGTGCAGACCGTACTGTCGGGCCAGCTTGCCGTGCTGGAATCCAAGAGAAGACAGAAACAGAACCTGCTGGGGAAGCAGGTGGCCGAGAGCAGAAACCTGCAGACGCTGCGCCAGCAGCAGGATAGTGTGATCACGAACCTGACGAAGCAGGAAACCAGCCTGAAGCAGGAAGTGGCGGCCCGGCAGGAGTCGGTGAGGAAACTGGACAAGCTCATCGCCGACATGGTGCGGGAGGAAATCGAGCGCGCGGCGCGCGCGGCAAGGGCAGCGGGCAAAGCCACGAGCGGCAGTTCCAGCAAAGTGACCCTGACGCCAGAGGCAGCGCTAATCTCCTCTTCTTTTGCTGGTAACAAGGGCCGTCTGGCCTGGCCCGTGGAGCGCGGCTTCATCTCGCAGAGCTTTGGGCGCCACAACCACCCGGTGCTGAAGGGCGTGGTGGTGGAAAACCATGGCGTGGACATACAGACCTCGCAGGGAGCCAGCGCCCGCGCCATATTCGAAGGCACGGTACTGACCGTGGCCTCGGTGCCTGGCATGAACAACATTGTGATGGTGCAGCACGGGGAATATTTCACGGTGTATGCCAAGCTAAAGTCTGTAACCGTAAAAGCCGGGCAAACAATCAAAATGAAAGACCCCATCGGCACGGTATACACCGACAGCGATGGCACCACCGAATTGCAGTTCCAGGTCTGGAAGAACCAGCAGAACCTGAACCCGGCTGGCTGGATCGCCCCGAAATAGCCTCTCCCTCTATATCAGCAGCGGGAAAGCCACAGTTGAGTAGTGGCTTTCCCCCTTTCAGGCTCCCCAGTCCATGCACCTGAAGATGCTGTAGATGCCCTCCTATATGCGTACTATCTTACTGCCTCCCAGCTATATATACTTCGTGAGCAGTGTCGTGAAAACAGCAAGCGCATGGAAAGGGCTAGTACTTAGCCCGGATTAAACCCATATATTATTTTTCGCTTTAAACAGGTGAGGTGCTCCGAACGATACGTAATACCGGGAAGTTGGGAAGTCTGACCGAGGGTTAAATAAAACAGGAAAGCTCTTAAATAAAAAAACACCCCACAGTGTAGGGTGCCTTTCCAAGCTATGAAAACAAACTTAATATTTTTATCTAAATGCAGCCTTTTTGAGGTTGCAGCGAATTCATGTTCAAATGTACAACGATCTGATTAATAATGCAACTTTAATGCATCCACTCAGAGTATTCAACAATTAATTTATATATATACTTATATCTAATCAAAAGGTTAAGCAAACGCCCCTTTTTATTTTAGAACAATCCGCGCCCACCAGAAGTTGCTAATTTAGCTAAAAAGAATCACAGAATTAATACTTACACTTCTCCGAAATAAAACACTAACAGGTTTCATCGGTACGGCGTGTTTCCCAAGACTTTAAGTAGTTTTCGGGGAGGGCTGTTGATTTAGTGGCTTCCTCTGATTACATTACCAAGGTAATTTGCTGTGTTGCCCCACTGCGGCTGCCAGTGTCCCGGCATTGGCTATATACATGGGGCCTGTGTTTTTGATGATGCCGATTCCTATGGCCTGCGGTGGGAAACACAACAGCCAAGCACCGGCAGCAGCATAGCATTAGCTTTGCTCCCGGGCAATAAAAATTTGAGATGAATAGGAGCCCGATTAAACTTATATAACTGGATATGGGTTTAAATTAAATATTAACTCTAATTTTGTAGCATTCATTTAAAATCGAAAAAGATGGGTATCAACAACATTTTCTTATTCTTAGGAGGCTTGGGAGGCACAGAAATCCTTTTGATCCTTTTTGTTATCCTGCTTCTGTTCGGCGCCAAGCGCATCCCGGAACTGGCAAGAGGCATGGGCCGCGGCATCCGTGAGTTCAAAGACGCCACAAAGGAGATCAAGAGCGACATCGAGAATTCGGTGAAGGACGATAGCCACAGCACCACGAAGTAGTAACCCATTTAGCTTTAAGTAGCTGTATGAATTCTGGTTCTTTGCTTCTCTTCCTGGGGGACCTGGGAGGAGGAGAAATGCTCGTCATTTTAATGGCCGTGCTGATGTTATTTGGCGCAGACAAGATTCCGGGTATAGCCCGCGCTTTCGGGCGTGGCATGCGGGAATTCAAGGATGCGACTGACCAGATCAAAAACGAACTTGAGCAATCCATCAAAGACGACCCTAAGTCAAAAATAGATTGAGACAATACAACTCGCTTCACGACATCCGTGCTGCTATCGCCGACGAACAGTTAACGTGCCGGCAGTTGGTAGAGCACTACCTACAGAATATCAGGGAAAAGGCAAATCTAAATGCTTTCCTGGAAGTATTTGAGCAGGAGGCATATACCCAGGCGGATATCGTAGACCACAAAATCGCAAATGGCACCGCCGGGAAACTGGCGGGTATGGTGATCGGCATCAAGGATGTGCTTGCTTACAAAGGCCACACCCTGCAGGCTTCGAGCCATATATTGGAGGGATTCAAATCCTTGTACACCGCCTCGGCTGTGGAGCGGCTCCTGCAGGAAGACGCCATTATCATCGGCCGCCAGAACTGCGATGAGTTTGCCATGGGTGCCTCCAACGAGACCTCTGCTTTTGGCAATGTGCTCAATGCCGATGACGCCTCCCGCGTGCCGGGCGGCTCTTCGGGTGGTTCGGCCGTGGCCGTGCAGGCCGGGCTTTGCCTTGCTTCCATCGGCTCCGATACCGGCGGCTCTGTGCGCCAACCGGCCTCGTTTTGCGGGGTAGTCGGTTTTAAGCCTACTTATTCCCGTATCTCACGCTACGGCCTTATCGCCTACGCGTCTTCTTTCGACCAGATCGGTGTGATCACCAACAACGTGCCTGATGCAGCCCTGCTGCTGGAGGTAATGGCTGGCAAAGACGGCATGGACAGCACCGCCAGCCAGCGCGAAGTGCCGCCGTACAGCGAGTTGCTTGGCGCCGATAAGAAATACAAAATCGGCTATATCCGCGACTGTTTCGAGAGCGAGGGGCTTGATTCCGAAGTAAAGGATGCGATTCTGGGCGTGAAAGAGATGCTGAAAGACGATGGCCACCAGGTGGAGGCCGTAGATTTCCCGTACCTCGATTATATTGTGCCAACGTATTATATCCTCACCACCGCCGAAGCCAGCTCGAACCTGGGCCGCTACGACGGGGTGAAGTACGGCTTCCGCTCCCAGAATGTGACTGACCTGACCTCGCTCTACAAAAAGACGCGGGCAGAGGGTTTCGGGCAGGAGGTGCAGCGCCGTATCATGCTCGGCACCTTCGTGCTGAGCGCCGATTATTACGATGCCTATTACACCAAGGCGCAGAAAGTGAGACGACTGATTAAAGAGAAGACGGATGAGTTGCTTCAGGCATATGATTTTCTTATATTGCCTACCGCCCCTACCACTGCTTTCAAGATAGGGGAAAACACAGCGAATCCGTTGGCCATGTATTTGGCAGACATCTTTACGGTGCAGGCCTCACTTGCCGGCGTGCCAGCCATCTCTATTCCGGTTGGGCGCGATGCCAACGGCCTGTCCATCGGGTTGCAGTTAATGACCCGATCATTCGAGGAGCCGCAGCTGCTGGCCTTCTCGAACCAAATTCTGGACAAGATATCCGTTGAAGCCTAAATAATGTCATGACGCATACAAAATTTCTTACACTGCTTTCGGCTGTGGTCTGTAGCATGTGGGCATCAAACGTCCCTGCTTTCGGCCACGGCCGTTTGTTTGAACAGCCTGCCCCCGGTGATACTCTTACCAAGCCCAGGGTGGATACCACGGTCCTCTCCCCCGAAGAGCTGGCCCTGCTGGTTGAGTATATCCCCAACGAGCCCAATGAAGTGATCGCCGACAGGCTGAGCTGCATTGACACGGAAATCCCGATTGAGTTCAACAACTATGTAAGAAACTTCATTGACTACTTCACTATCCGGAACCGCAAGTACACGCGCATGATGCTGACGCGCGAAAACGTGTATTTCCCGATGTATGAGAAGTACCTCAAAAAGCACAACATGCCGATGGAGCTCAAGTACCTCTCCATCGTGGAGTCCGGCCTTAACCCAAAGGCACAGTCGCCGGTAGGCGCGGCGGGCCTTTGGCAGTTCATGAAACCCACCGCCGGCGACTTCGGCCTGAAGTTTAACCAGTATGTAGACGAGCGCCTGGACCCCGAGAAGTCCACGGATGCTGCCCTGCGCTTTCTGCGCCGCCTGCACAACACCTACGATGACTGGGAACTGGCCCTGGCGGCCTATAACTGCGGCCCCGGCAACGTGAACAAAGCCATCCGCAGGGCCGGAGGCGGCAAAAAGACATTCTGGGAGATTTTCCCCTACCTGCCAAAGGAGACGCGCGGCTATATCCCATCGATGACGGCGGTGATCTATACCATGCACCACGCCGCCGACCACAACATTTTCTCTGACTCTATCCTGTACCAGCCACAGGTGGCGTACCTAGAGGTGACGCAGGAGCTGGACGTGGAGCGACTGGCCGAGGAACTGCACATAACCCCGGCACAGCTGATGGCGCTTAACCCGGAGCTGAAGCAGAACGTGATTCCGAAGCACCTGCGTTACAGGCTGCGCATCCCGGCAGAGCGTGCCGCTTTGTTGGCCTCGGCCGAAGACAAAAGCTGCATTATGATGGCCGCCGCCCCTTCCCGTGCGCCTTCCATGAAGCTGGCACCCGCCGAGGCGCCCGTCATGCTGGCTTCCTCCAAAAAGGAGCAGGCCGCCGAGGAGCCGGCGGAAAAGAAGGCGGTTGCCCAGAAAGAAGTCGGGGCTGCTGAAAAGAAGATATTCTACACCGTGCAGCGCGGCGATAACCTGACGCAGATCGCGTCGCGGCACCAGGTAACGCTGGCACAACTGCAGGAATGGAACAATATAAAAGGGAGCCGCTTGCAGCCAAACCAGAAGCTGGTGCTCTATAAAACCTCCCCCGAGGAAAACCAGGCCATCGCGCTTGCCACCCCCCACGAGGAGAAGCCGGCAATGGATAAAGCCTCGCAGGCAGCTGAGGCGCAGCAGCGGCAGGTGATACACCATGTGCAGCCCGGCGATACGCTCTGGAACATCTCCCAGAAGTACAACGGCATCAGCATTGAGCAGATCAAGAAGCTCAACAAGCTGAAGTCCGACAACCTGAAGCCCGGGCAGAAGCTGATCCTGAGCTAACGCCGGCAGGCAGGCTATATGAGTAAAGCACCTTCGTTCTGAAGGTGCTTTTTGTTTATTTAAGGTGTAGCTGCAGAAATGGATGAAAAAATGTACAATTGCTGCGCTGAAAACTCCTCTACCCCTTATCTTTGGCAACTCAACTTGGATAAGCGGTAAATTCTTATAAAATTGGTATTTAGCGATATACATATATAAAGCAGGCGAAGGCCTGATCGCGCAGCCCGAAACGATAACGCAAACGACAAACGCATTTATGAGTAAAATTAACAGAGAGGATGCTCTTGCCTACCACATGGAAGGCAAGCCCGGGAAAATTGAGGTAATCCCCACTAAAATGGTAAGCACACAGCACGACCTGGCGCTGGCTTACTCCCCCGGTGTTGCAGAGCCGTGCAAAGAGATCCATGCTGATAAGAACAATGCCTATAAATACACGGCCAAGGGCAACCTGGTGGGTGTTATATCGAATGGCACCGCCGTGCTTGGGTTGGGAAACATCGGCCCCGATGCCTCCAAGCCGGTCATGGAAGGGAAAGGCGTTCTTTTCAAGAAGTTTGCAGGCATCGATGTGTTTGATATAGAGATAGACTGCGAGGACCCGGAAGAGTTCATCCGCATTGTGCGGTCGCTGGAGCCGACCTTTGGCGGCATTAACCTGGAAGACATCAAAGCGCCGGAGAGCTTCAAGATCGAGGTGGCGCTGAAGGAGCAGATGAACATCCCGGTGATGCACGACGACCAGCACGGCACGGCCATCATCTCGGCTGCGGCCCTGCTGAACGCCCTGGAGATTACCGGCAGAAGGATAGAGGAGGTGAAGATGGTGATGAACGGCGCCGGAGCCGCCGCCATTGCCTGCGCCAAGCTATACGTGGCCCTGGGCCTGAAGCTCGACAACATCGTGATGCTGGACCGCGAGGGCGTTGTTCGCCCTGACCGCGACGACCTGGACATATACAAGGCCCAGTTCGTGACGATGCGTAAAATCCGCACGCTGGAAGAGGCCATGGAAGGCGCCGACGTGTTTGTCGGCCTTTCGGCGGGCAATGTGCTGGCCCCGGAGCTGGTGAAGACCATGGCCCCGAACCCGATCATTTTTGCGCTGGCAAACCCGGACCCGGAAATACCTTACGACATAGCCATGGCCACCCGCAATGACCTGATCATGGCCACAGGCCGTTCTGACCATCCGAACCAGGTGAACAACGTGCTGGGCTTCCCCTATATCTTCCGGGGTGCCCTGGATGTGCGCGCCACCGAGATAAACGAGGAGATGAAGCTCGCAGCCGTGCGGGCGCTGGCGGCGCTGGCCAAGGAGCCGGTGCCGGACGTGGTGCTCAAAGCCTACAGCGACACCACCATCAACTTCGGCCGCACCTACCTTATCCCCAAGCCGCTGGACACGCGGCTGATCACGACCATATCCCCGGCGGTGGCGAAAGCGGCGATGGAGAGCGGGGTGGCCCGCAACCCGATCACCGATTGGGAGGCGTACGAACTGGAACTGAAAGAGCGCATCGGCATCGACCAGAAACTGATGACCCGCATCACGAACCAGGCCAAGAAAGACCCGAAAACAGTGGTGTTTGCCGAGGCAGACAACTATAAGATCCTGAAGGCCGCGCAGATCGTGAAAGAGCAGCGCATCGCCAACCCGATCCTGCTGGGTAACCGCGAGCGGATAGAGGCCATCATCGCCGAGAACAACATGGACCTGCAGGGCGCCCGCATCATCGACCCCTTCCAGGAGGACGCCAAACGGGCGGAGTACGCAGAGCTGCTCTTCCAGAAACGCCAGCGCAAGGGCCTCACGCTGTTTGACGCCGAGCGCCTGATGCGCGACCGTAACTACTTCGGCAGCATGATGCTGAACAGCGGCGAGGCGGACGCCCTTATATCCGGCCTCACCCGCGACTACTCCAAAACCATTGTGCCGGCGCTGCAGGTGGTAGGCGTAGAGGAAGGCATCAACAAGGTCGCCGGCATGTACATCATCCTGAGCCGGCGCGAACCGTTTTTCTTTGCCGACACCACCGTGAACCTGAACCCGACGGCCGACGAGCTGGTGGACATCATCGGGCTGACGGCCCGCACCGTGAAGTTCTTCGACACGGAGCCGCGCGTGGCGATGCTGTCTTACTCCAACTTCGGGTCGGTGCGCGGCGAGGTGCCGGACAAGGCAGCCGAGGCCGTGCGCAAGGCAAAAGTGCGCTACCCCAGCCTGCTGATAGACGGCGAGATGCAGGCCAACACAGCGCTTAACCGCAACCTGCTGCGCGAGCACTACCCCTTCAGCGAGCTGGCCGAGAAAGGCGCCAACACACTGGTGTTCCCGAACCTGGCCTCCGGCAACATTGCCTACAAGGTGCTGCAGGAAATTGGCGGGGCCGAAGTGATCGGGCCGGTGCTGATGGGCATGCGGAAGCCGGTACACATCCTGCAGCTAGGCAGCTCCATCCGCGAAATCGTGAACATCGTTTCCATTGCGGTGGTAGATGCGCAGAACGATCATAACCAGCATATATAAATGATAGCCTATATTGACGGGAAACTAACGTACAAAGACCCCACCTACGTCATCATCGACGTGGGTGGGGTAGGTTACCAGATTAAAGTTTCGCTGAACACGTACTCTTCGCTGCCGGCCGGTGAGCGCTGCAAGCTGCACACCTACCTGAATATAAAGGAGGATGCGCACACGCTCTACGGCTTTAACACAATCGCTGAGAAAGAGCTGTTCCTGCTGTTGATCTCGATCTCGGGCGTGGGGCCGAACACCGGGCTCATGATCCTGTCTTCGCTGTCGGTGGAGGAGGTGCAGCAGGCCATTGTGCGGGAGGACGTGCGCACCATCCAGCACGTGAAGGGAATCGGGGCGAAAACAGCGCAGCGCATCATACTGGAGCTGAAGGATAAGGTTAGGAAAGAGGTCCTGCTGTCGGAGGCGGGCACGCCTGCGACAGCACACAATACAAACAGGGCCGAAGCGTTATCTGCATTAGTGACTTTGGGCTTTGCAAAGAATGTGGCCGAGAAGACCCTTGACTCTATCATCAAACGGGAAGGCAGCAGCCTGAGCGTAGAGGAGTTGATTAAGTTTGCGTTGAAGTCTTCATAAGAGAATATATCCTATTTTGATCTGGAAAAGCAAAAAGAACAACCTCCTTTGGGTTACGGTTGCTACTATTTCTATGCTGGGCTGGTGGTCGCAGGCGGAAGAGCTGCGTGCGGCAAGCCGGATCAGATTCACCATTCTGAAGAACATTTTACTGCTGCAGGACACAGTACAGACAGACACTTCCAAAGCACAGCAATATATCCCCAGCCGCAGGCCTACGTTCGTGCCTTCCGACAGGCGGGGAAGCCCTTTCAGCACGCGCCCTACCACCTCTCCCCTGCTGCTGGGCCAGCCGAGCAACCTCCAGCTGAACGTGGAACTGGACGACAGCCTGCAGGAATACAGGATATCGGAAACCATCGGGGGTATAAACTACCGGCCGCCCTCCACTATGTCGCTGCGGGAGTTCTCGGAGTGGCAGCAGCGCGAGTCTATCCGTAACTACTGGCGCGCCAAATCCGGCGGCCTGGACGGCGAGAGCGTGGTCAGCAGCAACCGCCTCATCCCAAAGCTATATATAAGCCCGATGTTCGACCGCATCTTCGGAGGCAACTACGTCGACATTCAGCCAAACGGCAACGTGTCGCTCAAGTTCGGGGCGCGCTTTAACCGAAACCAGAACCCGAGCATCCCGCTCAGCCAGCAGCGCACCGGCGACTTCGACTTTGAGCAGAACATCTCGCTGAACCTGGTGGGCCAGATCGGGGAGAAGATGCGCCTCAACTTTAACTGGGACAACAACGCCAACTTCGACTTCGAGAACAACATGAAGCTGGACTACACCGGCTACGAGGAGGAGATCGTGCGCAAAGTGGAGGCCGGCAACGTGAGCCTGCCGCTCAACAACTCCCTCATCATGGGCGCCCAGAACCTGTTCGGCATCAAGACGCAGCTGCAGTTCGGCCGCCTCGGCGTCACCACTATCGCCTCCAGCGTGCGCGGCACCAACGACGAAGTGGTGGTGCAGAACGGCGCCCAGAACAGGCCTTTCTCCATCCGGGTGGACGAGTACGACAACAACCGCCACTTTTACCTCTCGCAGTTTTTCAGGGGCCGCTACAACGAGTCGCTCAAGAACCTCCCGCTGGTGAACTCAGGCATCGTGATCCGGCGCCTGGAGCTGTACGTGACCAACAGCAACCGCTCCACAGAGAACCTGCGCAACATGGTAGCTTATATGGACCTGGGCGAGGCAGACCCATTCCGGGACCAGTTCGGGAGCGGCAGGCCCGCCACGGCGCCCGCCGACAACGCCGCCAACACACTCTACAGCCAGGTAGCCCGCAACAACACGGCCCGCGATAACTCGCAGGTAGACGGTTACCTCAACAGCCTGGGCCTGCAGAAAGGCATTGACTTCGAGCATGTGCGCGCCCGCAAGCTGGACCCGCGGGAATACAAGTTCAACCCACAGCTGGGCTATATATCCCTCAACACGGTGCTGCTGCCCGACCAGGTGCTGGGGGTGGCTTTTGAGTATACCTACAACGGCAAAACCTATCAGGTGGGCGAGCTGGTGGATGACTACCAGAACCTGAACGCCGAGCAGGTCATCCACCTGAAGCTGCTGCGCGCCACCAACCCCTCGCTGCAGTACCCGACCTGGGACCTGATGATGAAGAACGTCTACAGCCTGGACGCCACGCAGCTGAACCGCGAGAACTTCCAGCTTCAGATCATATATAAAGACGACGAGACCGGCGTAGACATCACCAGCATCAAAGAGCCAAGCCCGATCCAGAACATCCCGTTGGTGGAGGTGATGAACCTGGACAACGTGAACACGAACAACGACAAGCCGAGCGACGGCAATTTCGACTTCCTGTCCGGCATCACCATCGACCCGGAGACGGGCCGCATTTTCTTTCCGCAGGTGGAGCCGTTCGGCGACTACCTGGCCCAGAAACTGGAGGGCCGCCCCGAGCTGATCGAGAAATATGTGTTCCAGGAACTGTACGACCAGACGCAGACAGACGCGCAGCAGAACAGCGTCAAAGCCAAGTTCTATATTAACGGCCGTTTCCAGGCTTCCTCCGCCGACGAGATCACACTGCCCGGCTTCCGGATTGCGGAAGGCTCCGTGGCGGTGTACTCGGGCGGCACGCGCCTGGTGGAGGGCACCGATTACCAGGTGTTCTACGACCTGGGCCGCATCAAGATCCTGAACCCAAGCTACATCAGCTCGGCCAACGACCTGCGCGTGACCTATGAGAAGGCCGAGCTGCTGAACATACAGCCCCGCACGATGCTGGGCGCCCGCTTCGACTACCGCCTGAGCGACGATATAAACCTGGGCGCCACGGTGCTGTCCATCAACGAGCAGGCCTATATAAACCGCGTGAGCATCGGCGACGAGCCCGCCAACAACACCATATATGGCTTCGACCTGAACCTGCAGAAAGAGTCGCGCTTCCTGACGAAGATGACGGACGCGATTCCGCTGATCCAGACGAAGGAGCCGTCGCTGGTGACCTTCAGCGGCGAGTTTGCGCAGCTGATCCCGGGGCAGACAAAATCCAATGCCAACGAGGACGGCGCCTCCTATATAGATGACTTTGAGGGGGCGGAGACGCCTTACAGCCTGGGCGGCTTCAACAACACCAACTGGCGCCTGGCGGCCACGCCGGCGCCGCTGGTGCCCGGACCCGGGATAGAATACTCCTACAACCGCGCCAAAATAGCCTGGTATACCATCGACCAGATCTTCTACCGCAACAGCGACAACCTGAAGCCGGACAATATTTCGGATGATGACCTGAAGAACCAGTACGTGCGCCCCGTGCGGCGCACGGAGGTGTTTCCCGGCCGCGACGCGGAAACCTCCAACACCTTCGAGTATACCTTCGACGTGGCCTACTACCCCAACGAAAGGGGCCAGTACAATTACAACCCGAACCTCACCTCGCAGGGCCTGCTGGCCGGTGACCCGCGCGACAACTGGGCCGGTATCAGCCGGGAAATCTCTTTCGACACGGATTTTGACAACGCCAACATCGAGTATGTGGAGTTCTGGCTCCTGGACCCTTTCATCACAGGGCCGAACGGCCGGCAGGACGCGCAGGGCAACGAAGTGACGAACAACGGCGGCGGGGAACTGGTCCTGAACCTGGGCAGCGTGTCGGAGGATATCCTCAAAGACAACGAGTACGCGTTTGAGAATGGGCTGCCAACCAATGCCACCGACCTGCAGGACCTGGAGGAGACCATCTGGGGCCGTGTGACGCAGCAACAGTTCCTGACGGACGCCTTCTCTGCCGTGCCGGGCGCCCGCCAGAACCAGGACATCGGTCTGGACGGCCTGGGTGACGCAAACGAAGCCACTTACTTTCAGAACAGCTTCCTGAGCCGCATACCGGGCACAGCGCCGCAGTCGGTGCTCCGCGACCCTTCCGCTGATAATTTCCTGCACCACCTGGACCCGCTCTACGACCAGCAGGACGCAGGCATCCTGGCGCGATACAAGAACTACAACGGCATGGAGAACAACTCCCCGGAGGACAGCCGCTTCGCGAACTACGCCTTCCCGGACAAGGAGGACCTGAACCGCGACAACGTGATAAACGACCTGGAGCAGTACTACGAGTATAAGATAAACCTGCGCCCCGAGCAGATGGAGGTAGGCCAGAACTATATCGTGGATGCAGTGCAGGATGATAACACCAAAGCCACCTGGTACCAGTTCCGGGTACCGGTGCGCCAGCCCACCAACACGGTGGGGGGCATCAGCGGCTTTAAGTCCATCCGGTTTATGCGCATGTACCTGACGCAGTTTGCCGACCCGGTGGTACTGCGCTTCGTGCAGTTTCAGTTCATCGCCAACCAGTGGCGCAAGTTTGAGCAGCCGATCTCCGAAGGCACCCCGTGCCTGACCTGTACTGACGACGCCCGCAGCTTTACCGTGTCCACGGTGAACATAGAGGAGAACGGGCAGTTGGTGGAAGGCATCAACAACACGCCCTACAAGGTTCCGCCGGGCATCGACCGCCTCCGCGACTACGCCTCGGTGAACGACCGCCGCCAGAACGAGCAGTCGCTGCAGCTGTGCGTGGAAGACCTGAAGGACTCCTTCTCGAAGGCGGTGTACAAGAACATCTCCCTCGACATGCTCATATACAAGCAGCTGAAGATGTTCCTGCACGCCGAGACAAGCGACCCTTCCGCTACCGGGGACGACGATGTGCAGGCCTTTATCCGGATAGGAACCGACTTTACCCAGAACTATTACGAATACGTGGTGCCTCTTAAGCTGACCCCTTCGGGCAGCGACGCGGTGGCCGAGATATGGCCGGAACAAAACCAGATAGAGATCGCGCTGCAGGACCTGGTGGATGCGAAGGTGCAGCGCAACAGCGACCCCGATCACTCCTTTATCTATGTGCCGTATGAGGTGACGCTGCCTGACGGCAAGCTGATCCGCGTGGTGGGTAACCCGGACTTCAGCGAGGTGGAGGGCATCATGATCGGTGTGCGAAACCCGCGCCAGGCCAACGACGACAACCGTCCGCACTCGGTGTGTATATGGGCGGATGAGCTGCGCGTGACCGATTTCCGCAACCAGACGGGGTGGGCGGGCAATGCGCGCCTTAACACCAAGCTGGCCGACTTTGCCAACATTACCGCCACCGGGGCCTATACCACGATCGGCTTCGGCGGCCTGCAGCAGAAGATCGCGCAGCGTGCCCGTGAGAATACCGCCCTGTTCGACATGAGCGCCAACGTGATGATGGATAAGTTCCTGCCGCAGAAATGGGGCATAAAAGTGCCGCTTACCCTGCAGTACGGCACCCTGTACAGCGAACCACAGTTCGACCCGCTGGACCAGGACGTGCCGCTGGAGCAGTCGCTCACCAAGTTTGACTCAGACGAGCAGCGGAGGGCTTACCGGAAAGAGGTGACCACCCGCGAGACCCGCCGAAGCATCAGCCTGCTGAACGTGCGCAAAGACCGGGTGGACCCGGAGGCGCGGGTGCGCCTGTACGACGTCGAGAACTTCTCCTTTTCCTATTCCTACGCCGAGCGCCTGTTCACCAACGTGGAGACCGACCGCGACTTCAGCAAGACCTACACGGGCGGCGTGGCCTATACCTACAACAACACGCCCAAGAACTATACGCCCTTCGCCAACGTGCAGGGGCTCAGTTCGCCCTACTTCCGCCTGCTCAAGGAGTTCAACTTCTCGCTGGTGCCGAGCCGCTTTGCGGTGCGCGCGGACCTGAACCGTTTTTACAACGAGGTGTACCTGCAGCGCCCGGACCAGGAAACGGGCTTTGTGACAACCAGGGGGCTTACGCCGACTTTCCAGAAGTACTTTTACTTTAACCGCATCTACGACATGCGCTGGGACCTGACCAAGAGCCTGTCGCTGGACTACACAGCCACCAACCGCGCCGTGGTGGACGAGCCTTACGCCCGCATCAACAACGAGGTGGACTCCCTGCAGTACAAGAACAAGGTCATCTGGGATAACCTGATGCGCGGGGGCCGTAACACCAACTTCAACCAGCTGGTGGCCCTGAACTACAAACTGCCCTTCGACAAGTTCCCGCTCACCGACTTCCTGGACGCCGAGACGCGCTATGCCGCCACCTATATATGGACGGCGGGCTCTACGGCCCTGAACCAGGCGGCGGACTTCCAGTTAGGAAACACGGCCGAGAACAGTACCGAGCTCAGCGTGAACGGCAAGATCGACATGGTGAAACTGTACAACAAGGTGAAGTTCCTGAAGGAAGTAAACTCCCCGGCACCGGCAGGGCGGCCTGTCGCCTCGCCGGTACCGGCCGACTCGACAGCCGCCGCCACCAAGCCAAAGGCAGACCTGAAGGCGCTGAAGTCGCTGGCGAGGCTGCTGATGATGACGCGCTCGCTGAACGTGGCCTACCTCGAGAACCGCGGGTCGATGATGCCGGGCTACCTGCCGACCACCTCCTTCTTCGGCTTCGACGATGACTTCGAGGCGCCGGGGCTGCCGTTTATCCTGGGCAGGCAGTACGACCTGGACGAGCTTTACAACCGCGCCTACACCAACGGCTGGTACACCGACAGCAGCCAGTACCTCAACACGCCGTTCAGCGCCCTGAACACCCAGACGTTCACGGCGCGGGCCAACCTGGAGCCGTTCCGCAACTTCAACGTACAGCTGGACGCGCGCCGCACCAAATCGGTGATCGATGAGATCTTCTACCGCAAGGAGTTTGATGACTTCGGGGACATCAGCGAGATGAACCAGCGCCAGAACCCGTTTACCTCCGGCTCCTTCAGCACCTCGTTTTTAGCATTGGGCACCTTGTTTGAATCAACGGAGGACGGCACTTCGGAAGCCTTCAACAACTTTGTGCGCTACCGCCACAACGTGCACGACAAGCTCACCGCGGCCAACGAGTTCGCCGGCGACTCCGGCTATACCCTCAACTCGCAGGAGGTGCTCATGAAGTCGTTCCTGTACGCGTACCAGGGCCGCGACATCAACGGGTATGAGGCCGAGGCCGAGGAGAGCCCGTTCAAGCGCCTGCCGATCCCGAACTGGCGCATCGACTACAATGGCCTGGAGCGCCTGCCGATCTTCCAGAAGTGGTTCAGCCAGATCAACCTCTCGCACGCCTACAACTCCAGCTACAACATCACCAGCTTCACCACCTCGCTCATATATGACCAGGAGCCGGAGGGTTTCCCGACGCAGCTAAACGACGTGGGGCGCCTGGAGTCGTATTACATCGTGAACCAGCTGACGGTGGTCGAGCGCCTGGCGCCGCTGCTGGGGGTTAACTTCCGTACGAAAAACAACCTGACCGGCCGCATCGAGTACAAGATTGAGCGCAACCTGTCGCTGAACCTGACGAACGCGCAGGTGACGGAAACGAATGTGAAGGACTATGTGATCGGGTTTGGCTACACCACCAACAACTTCCGGATTCCGTTTAAGATTGGCGGGGAGCGCAAAGTGCTGGAGAATGAGCTGACCATGCGCCTCGACCTTTCGGTGCGCGACAACCAGACGGTGCAGCGGGCCATCTCCACCGACGACCAGAACGTGGAGCGGATTCAGAACCAGATCACCAACGGCACGCGCCAGTTGCAGCTGCGCCCCACCGTGGACTATGTGCTGAGCCAGCGCGTGAACCTGCAGTTTTATGTGCTGCGCACGGTGTCTGACCCGAAAATTTCCACCTCGTTCCGTAACAGTGTGACCGAGGGCGGCGTTCAGCTGAGAGTTAGTCTGCAATAAAATTTTAGCATTGCCAAAAAGAACGTAATTTTGGCAGAATTCTATATTAATCAAAACTCATGAACTTACCTGAGAACCTAAAGTATACCAAAGACCACGAGTGGGTACGCGTTGAAGGCGATGTAGCCGTAGTAGGCATCACAGATTTTGCACAGAGTGAATTGGGTGACATCGTTTACGTAGACATCGACACTGTCAACAAGCAGGTCAGCCAGGAAGACGTTTTTGGCACGGTAGAGGCGGTGAAAACAGTCTCTGACCTGTTCAGCCCACTGAGCGGCACGGTGCTGGAAGTGAACCAGAAGCTGGAGAACAGCCCGGAACTCGTGAACTCCGACCCTTACGGCGACGGTTGGATCATCCGGATGTCGATCGGCGACGCCAGCCAGATCGAGGGCTTATTGACGGCAGAAGGCTACCGTGAGGTGATCGGGCAGTAGCCATATATAAATAGGTTTGATACTCCGCTACAACCTGTTTACCATGATGTGGGCAGCAGTGATTTTGCTGACAACGCTGCTGCCCTCTTCCTCCATGCCCGCTGTTTCGGTTTGGGAGCTGTTCTCCTTCGACTCCTTCGCCCACGCCTTTCTGTTCAGCGTGCTCACGTTCCTGATGATCGTGGGCCTGGCAAAGCAGTTCACCTTCCCGCGGCTCCGGCACTACACCATCCGCTACTCCCTTTTCCTCAGCACCATGTTCGGCATCTCTATCGAACTGATGCAGCACTACTTCATCCCGGGCCGACAGGGCGACATCATCGATGTGCTGGCCAACACCATCGGCTGCCTCCTGGGCATTGTACTGTTCAAGTGGATATACGTCTGGTAACTTTCCCGGCAGACGCGCCGTAGCTTCCTTTTCTTTTCCCCAGTTTCCCCGGCTTCTACAGCGGATCATATATAAACCCCATGGCATTGCAAGCTGGTTATGTATGATGTATAAGTTTTATATTTAAGGAATGAAGCGATTCCACTTCCTGCTCCTGCTGGTATATATGGCAGCAACGTCAGGCACGGCGCAGGACATGCCCCGCGTGCGCCACACCATCGACACCCTCACCTCCGCCGCCATGCACGGACGCGGCTATCTATATAACGGCGATGCCAAAGCGTCAAGCTATATACAAAGCAGGTTCCGGCAACTGGGGCTGCAGCCGCTGGGCGATAGTTATACCCAATCTTTCACTTTCCCGGTAAACACCATCACGGGAACACCCCGGTTGCAGGTGGCGGGAAAGGCGCTGCAGCCGGGCAAAGATTTTGTAGCCAACGCAGCCTCCGCCTCCGGCAAGGGCAAAGCCGTCATAATTTCGTTGGATACCGCTGTTTTCAGAGATGCTGTGGCCGCCAGCACGTTCTTCTCCCAAAGCTTCCGGAACAAAGCCGTTATATATAACCAGCAGGATCAGAAGCGAATCAGCCAGTTGCCAGCACCCTACCAGCAGAAACTACAGCAGGCAAAGCTGCACGTGGTGCTGCAGCCGAAGGCGCTGCTGACCTCGGTGGCGCGGGAGCAGGCACCGCTGCCGGTGCTGGAGGTGCTGGAACAGGCTTGGCCGTTGGGCGCCAAAAAACTAAGGTTTGAGGTGAAAGCCCAACTGAAACCGCAGCACGAAGCAAATAACGTGATCGCATATATAGCAGGCAGTGCCCAGCCGGATTCGTTCCTCGTTTTCACGGCGCATTACGACCACCTGGGCGGCCAGGGCAAGGCTGTGTATTATCCGGGAGCGAACGACAACGCCAGCGGCACCGCCATGCTGCTGGAACTGGCCGCTTACTACAGCCAGCCGGAGCACAGGCCAGCTTACAGCATCGCCTTTATGGCCTTCGCCGCCGAGGAAGCCGGGTTGCTCGGCTCTTTTTATTACACGGAGCACCCGCCTTTCCCGCTCTCCCAGATCCGCTTCCTCATCAACCTCGACCTGCTGGGCACTGGCTCCGAAGGCATGATGGTGGTGAACGGAAAAGTACATGCGCCGGAATACGAACAGCTGCAGCAGCTGAACCAGCAGCACCAGTACCTGCCGCAGCTCAGAAGCCGGGGCAAAGCCGCCAACTCCGACCATTACCCTTTCTCCGAAAAAGGCGTCCCGGCTTTTTTCTTCTACACCCTGGGCGGCACCGCCGCCTACCACAACCCCAACGACCACGCCTCCCAACTGCCCCTCACCGAGTTTGAGGACGTGTTTCAGCTGATCGTGGATTTTGCCGGGGCGCTGCAGGAGTAGCCAGGTTGCCTGAATCAGGATTTCAGGATGGCCGGGAGATAGGGATTTAGAGATTTTGCATCCTGCTTCAGACGCTCGCAGGAACCGCGCACGCAGCCAGGTCTTGCGAAAAACAAAAAAGCGCCTGCCACTTTTTATAGCAGCAGGCGCTTTTATATATAGCTTTCCATCACACGGGCCAGTTAAAACCTCTCCCGCGGGTGTCAGGCTTACAGTATATTGTTGATCTGCTCCTTGATCTTCTCCAGTTCCTCTTTCATCTCCACCACATGGTGCTGGATGGTCGCGTCGTTGGCCTTGGAGCCGATGGTGTTGATCTCGCGGCCGATCTCCTGCGAGATAAAGCCGAGTTTTTTGCCCGTGGGCTCGGGCAGGTAAACGGTTTCGGTGAAGTAGTGCAGGTGGTTCACGAGGCGCACTTTCTCCTCGGCAATGTCCAGCTTCTCTATGTAGTACACCATTTCCTGCTCAAAGCGGTTCTTGTCGAAATGCTCCGACACGGATATCTCCTTTATATGCCCCCGGATGCGGCCCCGGATGTTCTCCATCCGAACCGGGTCGTGCTTGTCTGTCTCGGCCAGCAGAATCCTGATCCGGTCTATATAGCCCATGATCTCGGCCGTCAGCGCCTTGCCCTCATCCGAGCGGAACGTGTTGAGGTTCTGGATCGCCTCCTCCAGCAGGGGCTGCACCTTGTCCCAGTCGGCGTCCGTCACTTCCTCTTCCTGCTCCTGCTGCAGCACCTCCGGCATGTGCAGCGCCAGCCGGAACAGTTCTTCTTTTCCTGCGCCCAGCGTGTCGGCCACTGCATCCAGTTCGTTGTAGTAGGCCTGCAGCAGTTCTTTGTTGATGGTGTTCTTCGCCTTCTGCGCCTTGTTCTTCGAGAACTCGATGTTCACCCCTACCTTGCCGCGCACCAGTGCCCGCTGCACCATGTTGCGGATGTCGTATTCCCGGTCCGATAAAAATTTGGGGAGCCGCACGCTCAGGTCCATACTCTTGGAGTTGAGCGAGCGGATTTCAACGGAGATCGAATATTGGTCGGCATCAAGGCGTGCACTACCAAAGCCTGTCATAGACTGCAACATAAGCTCATCATCGTATGATACAATGGCAAAGTAACTAAATTTATCCAATTTTGCTTGCCCCGCCGCACGAAAGCTGTTTCCGGGTATGTTGCCTCACAGAAATTCCTTAACTTTGTGCCATGAAATTTGGTGTAGTCGTTTTCCCGGGGTCCAACTGCGACCAAGACCTTGTAGATGCCATCCGCATTGGCATACAGCAGGAAGTTGTAAAGCTGTGGCACAAAGACCACGATTTGCAAGGCTGTGATTTTATACTCTTGCCAGGTGGCTTCTCGTATGGCGACTACCTGCGTTCGGGTGCAATTTCACGCTTCTCCCCCATCATGCAGGAGGTAACGCAGCACGCAAACCGCGGTGGCTACGTGATGGGCATCTGCAATGGTTTCCAGATCCTGACGGAGGCCGGGCTGCTGCCGGGCGCACTGCTGCGAAACGTGAACCAGAAGTTTATCTGCGACAACGTCTATATAAAGCCTGTGACCACCAACCTGCTGCCGACGCAGCTGCTGGACGTAAACAAGGCCTATAAAATACCGGTGGCACACGGCGAAGGCCGCTACCATGCCGACAAGGAAACGCTGAAGCAACTGCACGACAACGACCAGATCATGTTTAAGTACAGCAGCAATGTGGCCGATACGCATGAGATCTATAATATAAACGGCAGCCTGCTGAACATTGCCGGCGTGAGCAACGCCAACAAGAACGTGTTCGGCATGATGCCGCACCCGGAGCGCGCCGTAGACCCTGAATTGGGCAACACCGACGGGCGCCTCATTTTTGAATCGATCCTGAACCTCGTGAACGCGTAGCTCCGGCTACGGTCCTATATATAAGATGCCCCGCCTGTCTTCGTAGCACGCGGGGCATCTTATATATATGGCTTTTGCAAGTGCTTGCCTGTCATATAATTACAAGATGCGCTTCCATCTTAGGCACGAAAGCCTTACCTTTGCACCCTCTATGAGAAAAGCAACGCCATTCCTTTCCCTGACTCCGCCGTGAGTTCCGACTGATCAAATTCTTCCTGTTTCTTCAGCGCCCTCCTATACCGGCCCTGACGATGCCCCTTTTTGATGTACCTCCATTTTCAGCAACCGCTAGTTGCTGCCGGTACCGTTTTCCCTATTTTTTGTAATTAATTACCAAGGATGAAGCCTTATTTACGCTTATTCGACTTCAGTAACAAAGTAGATTATAAAATTGAGATCCTGGCCGGGCTCACGGTGGCCATGACCATGATCCCGGAGTCCCTTTCCTTTGCCATCTTAGCCGGTTTCCCGCCGCTGGTAGGCTTATATGCCGCTTTTATCATGGGCCTGGTTACGGCCATATTCGGCGGAAGGCCGGGCATGGTGTCGGGTGGCGCGGGTGCCACCGCCGTGGTGCTGATCGCGCTCATGCAGTCGCATGGCGTGGAGTATGTGTTTGCAGCGGTAGCCTTGGCGGGGGTGCTGCAGATCCTGGTCGGGCTGTTCAAGCTCGGCAAGTTCATCCGCCTGGTGCCGCAGCCGGTGATGTTTGGTTTTGTGAATGGCCTGGCGGTGATCATTTTCATGTCGCAGATCGTGCAGTTTAAAACGGTGGTGAACGGCGAACTTGTCTGGCTATCAGGCAGCCCGTTACATATCATGGCCGGCTTAGTGGCCCTGACCATCGCCATCATTATCCTGCTGCCCAAAGTCACGAAGGCCGTGCCTCCTTCCCTGGTTGCTATTTTGGTAGTCTTCGGCCTTGTGCTCGGCTTTGGCATCGACACCAAAATGGTGAAAGACATTGCCTCCGTCAGCGGCGGCCTCCCGCCTTTCCATATCCCGCAGGTGCCGCTCACCCTCGATATGCTGCAGGTGATTTTCCCCTATGCCCTGATCATGACGGGCGTGGGCCTGACGGAGAGCCTGCTGACCCTGAACCTGGTGGATGAGATAACCGGTACGCGCGGTAGCAGCAACCGCGAATGCGTGGCCCAGGGCGGCGCAAACCTCCTCAACGGCTTTTTCTTCGGGATGGGCGGCTGCGCCATGATCGCGCAGACACTCGTTAACCTGTCGGCCGGCGCCAGGGCCCGGTTGGCGGGTATTGTGGCGGCGCTCACCATTCTGGTGATTATCCTGATCGGGGCGCCCGTCATCGAACGGGTGCCAATGGCCGCCCTGGTAGGCGTCATGATCATGGTGGCTTTCGGCACGTTTGAATGGATCAGTTTCAGGATCATCAACAAAATGCCGAAGCACGATGTGTTTGTGGGCATCCTGGTAGCCGTTATCACGGTCTGGCTGCACAACCTGGCCTTGGCCGTGCTGATCGGTGTGATTATCGCCGCGTTGGTGTTTGCCTGGGAGAGCGCCAAGCGCATCCGGGCCCGAAAGTATACGGACGTGAATGGCGTAAAGCATTATGAGATGTACGGGCCGCTGTTCTTCGGCTCTGTGGCCGCTTTCACCGAGAAGTTCGACGTACTCCATGACCCCGAAGAAGTGATCATCGACTTCAGGGAAAGCAGGGTGGCCGATATGTCGGGCATCGAGGCTCTGAACAAACTGACGGAACGTTACCACAAGGCAGGCAAGAAACTGCACCTGAAGCACTTGAGCCCGGATTGCATCGTGCTGCTCCGCAACGCCGACAAAGTGATTGACGTCAATATCCTGGAAGACCCGAATTATGTGGTGATGGGCGACTAGGCCGGTTCCGAAACACCAATCCTGATTTAACCAGCGACGGTGCCTGCAGTATATAGCAGGCATTGTCGCTATTTAGTACATAACCTATGTGCGGTATATAACCGGTTATCTTTTTATGACGAACAAGCTACCCCTCCCGGCAGAGGAATTTTCCGCAAAAGTAGTTCATTCCCCACCTCGGAGAGGTTAGGGGTGGGGCATGTTAATAAGGTAGGTAAATCGCAACTCGGGTTATATATGAAGTGATTCCCTCAGGCGAAAGTGGTCATTTCCACGTGGCATTTAGAAAGGGTTTTGCCCTCACCTACTTCACCACCTTGTTCACCGCATCCACGATCACCCGTAGATCAGAGGGGTGATTGGCTACAAGTTCGCTTCGCTCTTTTCCCAGCCGCACGATCACCAGCTGCTTCTCCGGGATCACAATGATGTACTGCCCCAGAATGCCGCGGGCGTAGAAAATGTCCTGGCCTTTGTAGCCGGGCATCAGCCACCACTGGTAGCCGTAAAAATCGACCTTGCTGCCATCATCGGCCTTGGGAAGGCCGGTGGGTGTGAGCGAGGCTTTTACATAAGCGGGCGGCACAAGCGTGTCTCCGTTCCAAACCCCGTTGTGCAGGTATAATTTACCGAGGCGTGCCAGGTCGCGGGCATTGGAGAAGAAGCAGCAGTAGGCTTTCTCCATTCCGTCGGGTTTGTCCACACTCCACTCCGCGTTGCGCGCCGCCCCCATGGGTTTCCACAGCTTTTCTTCTACCAGCTGGCTCAGGCTTTTGCCGGTGGCCGCCTGCAGCACGAAGGCCAGCACCTGCGTATCGCCGCTTTTATATGTCCACTGCTGCCCTGGTTCTTCCACCGCCTCCAGCCTGTCGATCACCTTTTTCAGGTCAGAGCCATAATAGCTTTCGGTGGTCATGGAAAAGGGATTTATATAGGACTCGTCCCAGTTCAGGCCGGAGCTCATCCGCAGCAGGTCAATGATCCGGATCTTTGCCTTAGCCCCTTCGCTGAACCCTGGCAGGAAATCCCCCACCGGCTGCTCCACGCTTTTGATCTTGCCCTCTTTGATGGCGACACCAACCAGTATGCTCACGATGCTTTTGGCCATGGAAAAGGAGTTGCTCAGAGAGGCATCGGAATAACCGCCCCAATACTGCTCGTGCAGCAGCGAATCATCTTTCACCACCAGGAACGCCACCGACGACAGTTCTTCATGCAGGTGCTCTAACTCTCTGGGGAAGCTAAGCTCATTATAAGCAGCGGCCTTTGGCCATGGCTGCGTCACTTGCGGTGCTGTTATCTGCCGCTGCTCGAATATTTCATTATCGTCTATATCTGCCAGGTTATAGAAGGCGGCTCTGTACACGTAGTTTTTGTCGGCAATATGTATCCAAGCGGCCAGCAGCCCCAACAGCAGTACGGTTCCCAATCCAAAGCGCCTTGCTTTCCGGCTCATACAGCTCAGCTTAGAAGTCGTAGCCCAGGGTCACGTAAAACTTTGGCCCCGTACGACTCTCTTCCGCTTCGCCCCATGCCACATCCAACTTCCCATATACCCCCAACAAGGTAGTGCGTGCGCCCACGCCGTAGCCGATCAGGAACGGGTTACGGTAGTTGATAACGGTGATTTCAAAGTTGTCGCGCTCCGTCGGGCTGATAACGCCGCCAATGACGCGGGTGTTGATAGAGTTTTTCCCGGTGAACGGGTTGGCCCCGTCATAAGCAGAGCCGGCATCCGCAAAGGCTGACAGCTGCAGGTTACGGAAGAAGCCTGAGGCAATGGGCCCGTTGTAGAGGTACTGCACAATCGGGATGCGCAGCTCGGCGTTGGCGAGCAGGTGCCGGCTGCCACTGCGCACGTTGTAGTTAAAGCCGCGCAACGGTGTCACGTACTCCAGGTAAAACAGGTCCGCGGGCGAGGTGATCTCCACGTCGTTCAGCTCGGTGCTTTCGTCCTGGTCGGCCAGCAGCCAGTTGTCCATCCCGCCAATCAGAAACTTTTTATCGGAGTTGCCGAAGAAGGCCCCATAGCTGATGCGGGTGGCCAACACGATCTCGCGGTGTATTTTCTGATAATGCCTGAAATCAACATACAGTTTGTTGAAGTTGCTTGCCGCTCCGTTAAAACCTTTCAGCGAAAGGGCCCCCACTTTCAAGCGGGTTCCCTCCAGCATGTTGATGCCGGTCTTCACGCTGTTGTCATAGACCAGTTCCACGTTCCCTCCCCAGAAGTTCTCTACGCTGTCGGGCACGTAAAAGTCATTCATATAGGTAAAGCGCGTACTTACGAACTTGGGGATGGCGTGGATGCTGGTGCTGTGGCTCAGCGGGAAAACCACCGTCGGGCTCAGCTCGTTTTTGGCGAAGCGCACCCGTGACCCCGGCACGTTCAGCAGGCTTCCCTCCAGCGTCTCCCGCTCGAACTCCACCCCCACATCCAGGCGGTTCTTCAGGTTCATGTACTGCGCCCAGAAGTTACTCGCCCCCAGGTCGGTGCGCAGGAAGGCGGTGCCCTTTATATGATGATTCTCGAACAGGTCGCTCATGTTCACGCCAGCCACAATACCGAAACCCAGCAAGGGGTCCGCGTGCACTGACGTTACGATCTCCTGCACACTGAAGCGCAGGTCGTAGTCCAGCGGCCCCACCATCTGAAAAGGCCTGGCGGTAGAGGCGCGGCGAATAGGCGCCTGTGGTTTGGCCTCGGGCTCGGGGTCAGCGGTGGCAACCGAATCGTTCCCGAACTCATAGTCATTGATATTTACCTCGCCGTTCTTGCGGCGGGGGCTCGCGCGCCTTGTTACGGTATCATCCTCCTCCACCAGCTTGCGGGTGTTGGCGGCGCTGTTCGCGGTTCGCGCGCGGGTCTCCAGGATAATCTGGCGCGAGGTACGCGGCAGCTCCGGAAGGGTGGTTGGCGTAAACTGCGGCAGCAGGTACACGAAACTGCGCGATTCGTCTTTCGCAACCAAAGCCAGCACATTGGCGGACGGCACATAGTCATACGCTTCGATGCCCTGCACAAAGCTGGTGACAGGCATGCTGGCTCCGGTGCTGAGGTTATAGCTGTAGAGGCTGCGCACGCCGCTTTGCTCGCCCAGATACACGAAGTTGCCGTCCTGTGTTGCCCTCGGCATCAGTTCGCTGGCAATGGAGGTCGTCAGTTGTCGGGTGCGGGCATCAGGGCCCTGTTGCTGCTCCAGCAGGAAAATGTCGTAGTTGTTGACCACGCTGCTGAAGGTGGCTGCCGCGGCATTGCCCGTGCTGTCGGCAAGCCGGTTAGAGCTGAAGACGATACCCTGGTTGTTCCTCAGGAAAACAGGGTCTATGTCATCGTAGATGTCGTTGGTAAGCTGCTGCTGCAGGCGGCCGGTGGCGCGAAGCAGGAACAGGTCCGTCTGGCCGTTGCGCACCGCGCTCACCACCATGCTATTGCCATCCTCGGAGTAGCTCATGCTGTTCACCTGCGAAAACGGCTCCAGCACCACTCCCGCTGTGGTCAGGTTCTCTAGGAAGGGTACAAACGAGTAGCCATCGCGGGCGTCTACCTGGCGCAGCATCATCTCTCCCCGCCGCGACTCTATAAAACCCAACTGGGTGTTAGAGCGCCAGGCCAATACGGGCATCTTAAAGTCCACTTTCTGGTCTACGCTCTTGTACCCGGCGCGCCACACCACGCGGTCCCGCTTGCGGCGCACGTCTTTCACAAATATTTTATAGATGCCGTTGTCGTTCTTCACATAGGCCAGCAGCGTGCCGTTCGGGTTCAGCACCGGCTCCCCGTAGTGATGGCCTTCCTTGTTCTTTTTGAACAGCTTGCCGTTGTCTGGGAGCTGGATCAACGGACTGTCGGCACTGGTGTTTATCTGCACATAATAGTTGTACCAGTCCTGCAGGAAGCGCTTGTAGGGGATGTTCAAACTGCTGGTGATCCCGATCTCCACATCGCGGGTAATGCGGGTCAGGTTCAGGATATTCTGGATGGCCGTGTAGCCGTAGCGTTCTGCTATATAGTTCCACACTGATTGGCCGGTAAGCTCCGGGTTAAGGGCGAAAAGCTTCTCCGGGCGCTGCCTGTCCTGCTGCTGCTTTAGCAGCATATCGCGCATGTAGTTGTCCATGCGCACACTCCACCCCTCCGCCGTGTAGGCCGCCACGCCACCGATAAACCACAGGGGCAGCCGGAGCAGGTAGCTGCTTTGCAGCGCCTCTTTCAGGCTGCCGCCATACATCATGTCGTTCATCAGGAGCTGCGTCAGCTCATAGCTCAGGTCACGCTTGAACTCTGTCTGGGTGCCCTGGTACGCCATCTCGATCTTGCTCTTCATAAAGAGCGTCTCGCCGCCGGTCTGGTACTGGTCGTTGTTCAGGCCGATGTTGCTCTGCAGCAGGTCGGTGGGCGAGGTGTACAGCATCAGGGTGATCTTGGAGTACGGGTAGTACCCGATCAGGCTGGTGATGCGGCGCAACTCTTTTTCGGCATACTCCGCAGCGTTTTTGGCCGCCGCCTCACCGCCCTGGTAAAAGTAGACATTAAAGTTCTGCGTGCTGTAGAGCTTCCAATCGAAGTTCTTGTATTGGATCCGGCTTTTGCCGAACGTATCACGGTTTGGCTGCGCATGCAAGGCGGTACCCATCAGGGAGCAAAGCACAAACAGTAACAGTAACCTTATAGGAAAACGCATGCGCTTAAAGTTGAGTGTTTTGTTGTTTTATATAGTCGTAATATAACGATAAATACCGTGAAATTCGTATGTCAGGCATCACTTCCGCCCCGCCGCCCAGGGCATCGGCGAACTGCTGCGCCAGGTAGGGGGCCATCTGCACCGCCTTGGAGCCCATGCCGTTGAAAACGCTCAGTTGCGGGTACTTGGGGTGCACCCCTACCAGCGGTTTCCGGTCGCGGACGGCTGGCCGGATGCCAGCCCGATGCTTGATAATGCGAAAGTGTTGAGAGGTGATCTGGCTGAAGCGGGCCGCCAGCTCCTGCCGCCCCTCCGCGCTTGGCTGCTCGTCAGGTTGCCGCCAGTCGTAGGTGGCCCCGACCAGGAACCTGCCTGCCCCTACCGGAACAACGTAAACAGCTTTGTTATAGATGCATTCCGGGTTAAAATTCTCGGTCTGCACCTCCAGCACCTCCCCCTTGGTTGGCTTTACCGGCAGCCACTTAAAGTACGGGTTCTGCACCACCTGGAATCCCTCACAGAACACGAGGTGGCCCGCCTCCTGCTCCTTGTATTTCACCCCCTGCGCGGTAAGCTGCAGCTGGTCCATCTGGAAACGCTCCGGCAGCAGCAGCCCCTGCGCCAGCAGTTCCGCAGTCAGCAGGCGCAGCATATCCTCCACCAGCAGGCTGCCGCCCCTGCCGATCATGATGCCGCCGTACGGATCGTCTATGGTGGGCTGATGGGTGCTTGTTGTATGGGTGGCCAGTATGAAATCATTCCATCCTCCGCTGGCGCTATTGGCCATCCAGGTATTCTGTTCTTCTATGGTGGAGAAAATCTTATAGATGGGTTTGTGAACGAAAAGCTCCTGCCCGAAATGCGCCTCCAGTTCAGCATAAAATGCATCGGCGGCCGGTATAAACGCGTCGGCCATCCACGATTTGGCGAAGCGCTTCCCGGCAATGGGGTTCAGCAGGCCGGCCGCCACCCGCGAGGCGCTGCTTGGCCGCGGCTCGTCGACCACCAGCACCTGATAGCCGCGCTTGCGTAAGGTATAGCTTAGTATGGCACCGGCCAGGCCGTGCCCTACCACTATATAATCGTATTTCATCAGGGCAAGTTACGAGATGTACAGGTGAAATTAGTAACTTACAAGCCGATTTTGTACTTGCTACTCAACCTGAAACCGATGAAAGTGACCTGCCTTACGTTTAACCCCTTCCAGGAAAACACCTACCTGCTGCACAACGACACCAACGAGTGCGTGGTGATTGACCCGGGCTGCTATGAGAAAGAGGAGCGCGAGGAGTTGCGGCAGTATATACAGGAAAATGGCCTGAAGGTGGTGCGGCTGCTAAACACCCACTGCCATATAGACCATGTGCTGGGCAACAAGTTTGTGGCCGACACTTACCACGTGGGACTGGAGATACACCGCGCTGACGAGCAGACGCTGCGCGCCGTTACGGCCTACGCCCCTTCCTATGGCTTCCAGCAGTACGCCGAAACGCTGCCGGCAAACTTTCTGGAAGAGGGCGACACGGTAAAGTTCGGGAATACGGAGCTGCAGGTGCTGTTTACGCCAGGCCACGCGCCAGGGCATGTCGTGTTTTACAACGGCTCGGAGAAGATCTGTATCGGGGGCGATGTGCTGTTTCAGGGCAGCATTGGCCGCACCGACCTCCCCGGCGGCGATTTCGACACGCTGATCACCAGTATCAAAGAAAAAATGTTCGCCCTCCCCGACGACGTGACCGTTTACCCGGGCCACGGCCCTGAAACCACCATCGGGTACGAAAAAAGACACAACCCATTCCTGCGTTAGCACGCGTCGCCCCTTGCATATGAAGAAGCACATCCCCAACGCCATCACCTGCCTCAACCTGTTCGCGGGCTGCCTGGCCCTGTACTTTGCCTTCGAAGACCAGCTGGTGTACACCGCTTACCTGGTGGGCATAGCCGCCGTGTTCGACTTCCTGGATGGGATGGTGGCGCGCGTGATGAAGGCCTATTCTGAGATCGGAAAGCAACTGGACTCGCTGGCGGATATGGTGTCGTTTGGGGTGGTGCCGGGAACCGTGATGTTCATGCTGCTGCAGCGGGCCGATGCGACAGTGCTGGGCATCCCCGCCGACATAGTGGCTTTCTTCGGTTTCCTGATCACCGTCTTCTCCGCACTGCGGCTAGCCAAGTTTAACATCGACACCCGCCAGACCACCTCGTTTATCGGGCTGCCGACGCCGGCCTGCACCCTCTTTGTGGCTTCGCTGCCGCTTATCCTGGAGTATGGCGACCTTATCCATTACGAGATTATCCTGAACCCGCTGGTGCTGCTGGTGCTCACGGTGCTGCTCTCGTTTTTGCTGGTGGCCGAGCTGCCGCTGTTTGCGCTGAAGTTCTCCAACCTGACGTGGCAGGACAACTCGGTGCGGTTTATTTTCCTCGGTTTGTCGGTTATCTTGGTGGCTCTTCTTAAATTCGCAGCGATACCACTGATTATCGTGTTGTACGTACTTTTGTCTATCATCAAAAAAACATCCCACTCATCATGAAATTTGTCGCTGAAATAGATATAATGCCCCGCCCCGAGCTGTTAGACCCACAAGGCAAAGCCGTGCTGCTGGGCCTGGAGCACCTGGGCCTGGACCAGGTAAACGATGTGCGCATCGGTAAGCACATCACCCTGCAACTGGAGGCCGAGACAGAGGAGATTGCCCGCGAGAAAGTGGACAAAGCCTGCAACAAGCTCCTGGCTAACCTCATCATGGAGTCGTTCACGTATGAGCTGCAGCAGGCGTAACACCTGCTGGCATACAATAAATTAGCCGTATATTTGTTGATCAAGAAGGCTGCCTGCCGCTCTATATAGGTGCGGCAGGCAGCCTTTGTACAGGATATACAGGAGTGATGATGATGTGGCCTTCCCGACTGGTTTATGTTTGCGCGCTTTTTCTGCTGTGCTTACTGACAACGCAGGCGCATGCACAGGCCACCACCGTCACCCTGCAATGGCAGGCACAGGCCACTGTACTCCCCACCCGCAGCCCCGCCGGCAAAATCCCCACCTTCACAGGCGCCTCCGTTGATGCCGTGGAAGGCCTTCCGTATTACCGCCTGCGGCTACCCGGCGTGCAGGCCTCCGGTTTCCAACTGAAAGACACGCAGTACCAGGCCTTTACCCCGGAGGAGCAGAAGCTGTTCGGGGATTATGTGTTCCCCGCCGAGCCGCAGGTATATATAAACCCTTCCAAACAGAACAGGCAGCCAGTCACCTTAGTCTCCTTTCTCCCCATCCGGCGCAACCCTGCCAGCAACCAACTGGAGAAGCTGGTGCGCTTCCGGTACACCTACTCCGCCAGCGGCACCAACACCACGCTTGCCCGCACTGCCAGCACGAGCAGCTTTGCCGCTAATTCGGTGCTCAGTAGCGGAGAGTGGTATAAGCTGGCTGTCACCACAACGGGTATATATAAAATAGACAGAGGCGTGCTGCAGGCGCTGGGCCTGAATGCCCAGAGCATCGACCCGAAAAAAATACAGGTATATGGTAACGGCGGCGGCATGTTGCCCCAGCCCAACAGCGCCCCCCGCCCCGACGACTTGCAGGAGAACGCTATATATGTGGCCGGCGAGGCGGACGGCAGGTTTGATGCGGGGGATTATATCCTGTTTTACGCGCAGGGGCCGCACACCTGGGCATATGATTCGGCACAAAGTAAATTTCAACACTCCTACAACCTCTACTCCGACACCGCCTATTACTTTCTGCGGGTAAATTATGCGGCCGGCGCGCGCGTTGGCACCCGCAGCCCAACTCCGGGCGCTACGCAAACCGTCAGCACCTATGAGGAGCACCTGTTCCATGAGCAGGACCTGAAGAATATGGTGTACTCGGGCCGGGAGTGGTATGGCGAGGAGTTCAGCAGCTTCAACGCCTCCCGCGATGTTTCCTTTGCCGTGTCGGATGTGGTGCCGGATTCCGAAGTGCAGCTGACGGCGGCCCTGATGGCCAACTCCCCCGCCGCCTGCTCCTTCACGGTAAAGCTGAACGACCGGGAACTCGGCTCGCAAAGCATCCCCTCGCGCGGCACTTACAATTATCACCCCGAGGGCACCAACAGCTCTAAGACCTATACCATCCACCAACAGGCGCTGGGCAGCTCAGCTATATATAAAGTAAGCCTGGCCTTTGGCACCGGCGGCAGTTCCACCTCCCTCGGCTACCTCAATTACCTCGAACTTATATATGAGCGCCAGCTCAAGCTATATGGCGAGCAAACCAGTTTCCGTTCAGTGGCGAGTCAGGCTTCGCCGGTGAGCATGTTCAATATAGCCGGGGCACCGGCCGGGGTCATCGTGTGGGATGTGACGAACCCGCAGCGCCCCGAGGCACAGCAGCTTAGCAACGGCTCTTTCAGCGCCGCTACCCATATACTCCGCGAGTTCGTGGTGTTTGAAGGAAACAGCATCAGCACGAAACCGGTGGCGGTAGGCAAGGTGACAAACCAAAACCTGCACAGCGTGAACGCCGACGGTTCCCTCGACTTTGTGGTGGTGGCGCACCCGGCGTTTCTGCAGGAGGCAAACCGGCTGGCGGCCCACCGGGCGCAACACGGCAACATGCAGGTGCAGGTGTTCACACCGCAGCAGATCTACAACGAGTTCTCGTCCGGGGCACAGGACGTAACGGCCATCCGCGACTTTATGCGGATGGTGCACAGCCGCAGCGGCAAGCAGGGCGATGCCATCATTTACCTCCTGCTCTTCGGCGACGCCTCCTACGACTACAAATACCGCATCCGGAATAACACCAACTTTGTGCCCATATATGAGTCGCGGGAATCGCTGCACCCCATTACCAGCTACTCTTCCGAGGATTACTTCGGTTTCCTGGATGAGGAGGAGGGCGAGTGGGCGGAGAACGCCTTCGGGGACCACCTGCTGGACATCGGCATTGGCCGGCTGCCGGTGAAGTCGGCGGCGGAGGCTGCGACCGTGGTTGACAAGATCATCGCTTACGACAGCCCCGCCCACTTCGGCAACTGGCGCAGCAAGGTAACTTTTATAGCCGACGACGGAGACCGCAACGAGCACCAGGACGACGCCGAGTACCTGGCCCGCTACGTGGAGAGCAATTTCCCGGCCTATACGCCCAACAAAGTATATATAGACCTGTACCAGCAACAGGCGGTGTCGAATGGCCAGCGGGCACCGGGCGCCGCTGACGCCATCGACAAAGCCGTGGAGCAGGGTTCCCTCATCATGAACTACACCGGGCACGGAAACGAAATAAGCCTGGCGGCGGAGCAGATCCTGACCCTGCCCCAGGTCAACAGCTGGACCAACAAAGACAAGCTGACCTTCTTCCTGACAGCCACCTGCGAGTTTGGCCGCTACGACGACCCGGCCCGGGTATCAGGGGCAGAAACAGCCTTGTTGCTCGAGGGCGGCGGGGCCGTGGGCCTTGTAACCACCACCCGCCCCGTTTACTCCACCGACAACCGCGTGCTGAACCGCAACTTCTTCAAAAGCGCTTTTACGCCGCTGAACAACCGCATGCCGCGCCTCGGCGACCTGGTGCTTCAGACCAAGAACAACAGCATTTCTGATACCATCGGGGGCTCTACCGGCGTGAACAACCGTAACTTTTCGCTCCTCAGCGACCCTTCGCTGCAACTGGCTTACCCGGCCCTGCAGGCGCAGATCACGCATATAAACGGCAGCGAAGCCTCGGCAGACACGATTAGCGCGCTGAGCAAAGTGACGCTGAAAGGACAAGTGACCACAAGCACCGGCAGCGTGGCCTCCGGTTTCAGCGGCGACCTGCACCTGACGGTATTCGAAAAGCTGGCCACCCGCTACACCCTCGGCGACGAAAGCTCCCAGAAAGTACCGGTAAAGGTGCGGGAGAATATCATATACGACGGCAAGGCGTCCGTGCAGCAAGGGCAGTTCGAGACTACGTTTGTGGTGCCCAAGGACATCGCCTACGACTACGGCACAGGCAAGATCGCACTATATGCCAGCAACAGCGCCACGGATGCGATGGGTGCAGACCACTCCATCATTATTGGCGGCACCGCCGCCAACGTGCCGGCAGACGATGTTCCGCCCACGGTGAATTTATATATGGACGATGAGTCGTTTGTGCACGGAGGCAGCACCGGCAGAACAACCGTTCTGCTCGCCAACCTTTTCGACGACAACGGCATCAACACAGCGGGCATGGGCATCGGCCACGAGATTACCGCCGTGCTGGACGGGAACAGCGAAAACGTGATTGTGCTGAATGATTATTATACCGCAGCGCAGAACAACTACCAGAAAGGACAGGTAAAATACACGCTGAAAGACCTGGAGGCTGGGCCGCATTCGGTGCGCCTGAAGGCATGGGATACGCACAATAACTCTTCAGAAGAATATATAGAGTTTTTTGTATCTATTGATGCTAATCTTGCGTTAGAGCATGTGTTGAATCATCCAAATCCTTTTTCCACGAATACCATCTTCCATTTTGACCATAACAGAGTTGGTGAAAACCTCGACATACAGGTGCAGATCTACACCATATCTGGTAAACTAGTGAAAACACTGCAAACCACTTCCTATGCCAGCACGGCCCATGTGGCAGATTTGTACTGGAATGGCAGAGACGAATACAATGATACGCTTGCGCGTGGCGTTTATGTGTATAGGATAAATGTACGGTCGCAGCAGGACGGTTCAAAAGCCTCTAAATTCGAGAAACTTGTAATTTTAAATTAACATAGTTATTCTTAATTTCTATATTTGATACAGCTATCAACCCTATATATGTACAATAAACGTCAGATTCTAAAGGCTACTGCATTCGCTTTCGCCTTATTTTCAGCCCCTGCTGCTTTTGCACAAACTTCAACTGGTCAGGAAGTGAGTGCCGTGACGACGGCGGTACCAATCCTGACTGTAGCGCCCGACACCCGTTCTGCAGCCCTCGGAGACGCCGGAGTGGCTTTGTCGCCGGATGCAAACGCTGCCTACTGGAACGCCGCCAAGCTTGGCTTCGTAGAAAATGACATGAGTATCGCCTTCTCGTATGCCAAATGGCTGGGCAACATCGTGGACGATATGTCGCTGAACTACCTGTCAGGCTACAAGAAACTAAGCGAAACCTCCGCTATTTCTGCCTCCCTGATGTATTTTGACCTGGGCGAGATCCAGTTTATCGATGCCAACCAGGCGCCGCTGCAAAACTACAATCCGAAAGAGTATGCGGTGTCGGTGGCCTACGGCCAGGCGCTCAGCGAGAACTTTAGTGTGGGGGTAGCCGCCCGCTTCATCCACTCTAACCTTGCCGGCGATGTGAATGTGAGCGGAAGCAACATTGAGTCGCAGCCGGGCAACACAGCGGCCGTAGATGTGGGCGTATATTATAACAAAGACATCAACCAGAACCTGAACCTTGGCTTGGCGGCTAACGTCTCTAACATTGGCGGTAAAATAGCCTATTCTGAGAATGAGGATAAAAGTTTCCTGCCCACTAACCTGAAAGTAGGAACCGCCCTGACCTATAATTTAGACGCTTATAATTCTCTTACACTGGTTGTAGACGCCAACAAGCTACTGGTGCCTTCACCGGGCGCAGACACTGACCAAAGCGTGGTAAGCGGCATTTTTTCGTCCTTTGGCGATGCAGAAGGCGGCGGAAGCGAAGAGTTGAAAGAAGTAAACCTTTCTGCTGGGGTGGAGTACTGGTATAACAAGCTGTTTGCAGCACGCGCCGGTTATTTTTACGAGCACCCTGAGAAGGGCGGCAGGAAGTATTTCTCTGCCGGTTTGGGCCTGCGTTACCAGAAGTTCGGGTTGGATGCCGCCTACCTTATCCCCGGCGACCAGAGCAACCCGCTTGCAGACACCTGGCGCTTTACACTCGCGCTTAACCTTGAATAGTTAATTAAACAACAAAGAATGCTTGATAGAACAAAAGCACCAGAAACATACGAAATAGATGCCATCACACTCCAGGTAGCAGAAGTTACAAACCTGAGCAACGGAGCAAGAATGCATGTCATCAAGAGCGAAACCCAGCCTGTCATCAGGCTGGATTTTGTTTTTAAGGCGGGCAAGTGGTTCGAAGAGAAAACAGGGGAATCAGACCTCGCGGTTAAAATGCTTTTAGAAGGCACCTTGAACCATACCGCGAAGCAGATAGCCGATAAAACGGCTTTTTACGGGGCCTCCTTTGAGAACAACCACGGTTACGACCGCACTGAATTCACGCTTTACTGCCTCTCCAAGTATGTACCGGATTTACTCCCGCTCGTGCTGGACGTGCTGCAGAACCCCGTGTTCCCTGAGGAAGAGTATAAACTCTTAAAGCAACGCACCATTCAGAATGTAAAGGTACAGCGGCAGAAGAACAGTTACCTTGCCACGCACAGCTTCACTAAGCAGCTTTTTGGGGAGGAGCACCCTTACATCTTCGGGTTTGATGACGACGCCTTAGAAGCCCTGACGAAAGAAGACCTGCAGCAGTTTTACAGGAACAGGTTCCTGACGCAGGAGATGGAAGTATTTGCCTGTGGTGCTATTGATGCACCAATGCAACGCTACCTAGAGCATGAGATACAGCAGCTTACCCTGCAGCCATCTAAAGCCTCCCATACTACGGCCCAGAAAGAGACGGCGGTGCACGCCGCTGCAAAAACGAACCTGGTGTTGATGGAAGATAGCCTGCAGTCCTCAATCAGGATGGGGCGAAGGTTTCCGCATATAAAGGACAAAGATTACCTCCAGCTGTTAGTCCTGAATGAGATTTTCGGCGGCTACTTCGGCTCCAGGCTGATGCGCAACATCCGGGAAGACAAAGGCTATACATATGGCATCTATTCCGTGGTGTCTTCTAAGGAGCAGGACAGTATGTTTTATATAGGTACCGACGTGAACTTTGCTGTAACAGACAAGACCATCGAGGAGATCGTGAAAGAGATAAACCAGTTACAGCAGGAGGAAGTGCCGGAGGAGGAGTTGAAAACAGTTAAGAACTATATGCTGGGCAAGTTCCTGAACGATATTAATACGATTTTTGAGCAATGCGACCGCTATAAAAAGATTGTGCTCTATGACCTTCCCCAGAATCACTACAACGACTTCGTCACAACCATAAGAACGGCCACTTCTGCAGAGTTAAGGGAGTTGGCTAAGCGCTATCTGCAACCTGATGATCTGTACACTGCAATCGCCGGACGAAAAGCTTGATTTCACATTTAGCTAAACTCATAAAAAAAGCCCTGGCATATATAGCCAAGGCTTTTTTTATGAGTGCTTATTAAGATATCCGGTTGCTGCTTCCGGTTCATAAACTTCCGCTGTAAGATAGCCTCCCCTGCAGACAGGGGAACCGCAGACAGATGAAGTGCAAGACACCTGGACTGGCCGATAGGGCTTAATGTTACATCGCCTAAAGCCGCTTCCATATATAAATCTGGCTTCATCTTCTTAAACAAGAAGGGAATGCCATATCTATATATGAAAAGATGTATCTATGATATCCTGTAAGGCCTAGCTGACACCCCCCATTTCACTGCGCCGGTCTGCCCTTTGGTGGGTGGGTTGTAAACGCGGGAGCGCCCTGCCCCGTTTCCGGGGAGGGCGCTCCTCTGT